>CBFHZX010000012.1:0-72888 GCA_965660425.1 Sulfitobacter sp.
AAGACGACCAGTTCTTGGTCTTGTATTTCGTGGGTGCCCAGCTGCTCATGCCTTGAGCTATCACGCTGGATTCATACTGTGAATCCCATCGGCCGATTTGTGCAACAAAGCCCATATTAGTCAATAAAACATGGCTATATAGTGGATGTCACCGCTGAACGGCTTAACAGCTTGTTAATTTGGGCTTACATGGCGGGGTGTAAGTTGAAGTGGACGCGCCTTAGGTGGATGCTTTCGCTGTACGCTCCGCCATGGCGTCGGCGAACCTTTCAAACAGGTAGTAGCTGTCTTGTGGCCCGGGCGACGCTTCGGGGTGGTGTTGTACGGAATATACGGGTCGGCCTTCCATGCGGATCCCGCAATTTGACCCGTCAAACAGGGAGCGGTGCGTCTCGAGCACGCCCGCGGGAAGCGATTGGCTGTCTACGGCAAAGCCGTGGTTCATTGAAGTGATCTCGACCTTGCCTGTCTCCAAATCCTTGACGGGATGGTTGGCGCCGTGATGGCCGTGGCTCATCTTGACGGTGCTGCCGCCAAGGGCGAGGGCCAGCATTTGGTGGCCAAGGCAAATGCCAAAGACCGGTAGCTCGCTTTTGTTCAGCACATCCTTGATCATCGGGACGGCGTATTCACCCGTCGCTGCGGGATCACCCGGACCGTTGGATAGGAACACCCCGTCAGGCTGATGCGCTATGATGTCGTCATAGGTGGCAGTGGCGGGGAGTACGGTCACATCGCAGCCTGCAGAGGCGAGACAGCGCAGGATGTTATGCTTGGCACCGTAATCAATGGCGACCACTTTGTGCGCGGGCGCGGTTTGTGTAGGATAGCCGCCAGGCCACGCCCACCGCATCTCGTCCCAGTGGTAGGATTGCGCACAGGTCACATCCTTGGCCAGATCCATCCCCTCCAGCCCCGCAAAATCGCGTGCAGCCTGCACAAGCGCTGCCACATCGAAATTCCCGTCTGGGTCATGGGCGAGGGCGGCATGAGGCGCGCCTTGTTGCCGGATGGCACGGGTCAGGCGGCGCGTGTCGATGCCGCCAATGGCGATACGCCCACGTGCGGCAAGCCAGTCGGACAAATGCAGGGTCGTGCGCCAGTTGCTGGGGTCTGTCGGCATCCATTTGACCACCATGCCAGCGGCGACGGGATCACCAGTCTCGTCATCCTCTGGATTGGTGCCTGTGTTGCCTACATGCGGAAAGGTAAATGTCACGATCTGCCATGCATAGGAGGGATCGGTCATGATTTCCTGATAGCCCGTCATGGCGGTGTTAAAGCACATCTCGGCCACCGTCTGGCCCGTCGCACCAAAGCCCATGCCGTAGAAAACGGAGCCATCGGCAAGAGCGAGGCAGGCAGTAGGTTTCGTTGGAGCAGTAGGGGCCATGGTCGTATCCTCGGGAATAGGGGGCGCGGCAGCAGCCCAGAACGTGGACAAGATGCAGCGCATCTCATTTGGCAAACGAGGGCAAACTATAGCGGTGCATGGGCAGGGTCAAGATTGGCTGTTAAATGAATAAACATGCGATTACAGGCGCTTGCCTTAACGTGATCTGCATTGCAACCAAAGCGGTGATTGGGTAGTGTCCGCACTCTTGCAATGAGTATTCGCAGAGGCTGCACATGGACCTTCGTACCCGTATCAAAACCGCGCTGAAACAGGCGATGAAAGACAAAGCTGCAGACCGTTTGTCCACGCTGCGGCTGGTCAATGCGGCGATCAAGGACAAAGACATCGATGCGCGCGCCGAGGGCAGCGAAGAGGGCGTGAGCAATGCTGATGTGCTGGCGATTCTTGGCAAGATGGCCAAGCAGCGGATGGAATCAGCACGCGCCTATGAAGAGGGCGGCCGCCTTGATCTGGCAGAGCGTGAGCAGGCCGAGATTGTCGTGATCGAAGAATTCCTGCCGCGCCAGCTGAGTGAAGAGGAAGCTGCCGCCGCCATTGATGCGGCTTTGGCCGAGACAGGCGCATCTTCCATTCGTGACATGGGCAAGGTCATGGGCCTGCTCAAGGCGAAATATACAGGCCAGATGGATTTTGGCCGCGTGGGTCCAATCCTCAAGGACCGTTTGTCGAACTAGCCCTTATCGCTGGAGTGCGCGGCGCAGGTCGTCGTAAAGACCGATCCGCTCTTCCTCGCTCAGAAATGCACCTATCTCGACTTCGCGGCCTTTGCCGCGCAGGGTGATGTAATGGGGGACGGGGCCTTCGTCCTCGTATTTGGTCACTTGGGTCCAATATCGGTCACACTCCCATTCCTGCACGTCGCCCTGCGGATTGGTGCGGGTGAGGATCGCCATCGTCTCGTCCAGCAACAGCTCTTCATTGATCTGGCGGGATTTGAAGTTCTTTTGCAGGGCGTAATAGATGGCCCAGACCGCCCCCAGCGTGAAGGGCAGTATGCCCCACAAGATCGGAGAGCCGAGCAGCCCCAGCACAGGCAGCGAGATCAGTGTGAACGTAGACAGCACAAACGCAGCCATTCCCTTCGCAGGCAATGAGTTATGCGGCCAGAGCCGCATGGTCTGGGGCGTGCTGTGGGGGTGAGATGTCCATTCGTAAGGCATGCGGGGAATGTACCGTGATGGGGCAGGGGATCAATGCGACAGATTGGATTTACCGCAGGCGAGGCAACCTATTCAAGTGTTCCATAATGCACCACGTGAAGGCCAGCGCTATAGAGCGCCACCACAAGCATGAGTGTGCCCCATTCCAAAACCGATGGCACAGCACTGCCTGCTGCAAGTGTGAGGAGCATGGTGGTAAACGCCAAGCCAAGCGATTGCGCCAGTACCGTGACGACTGCAAAGCCATAGTTGGGGAACATTTTCTGAAGCGCCCAAAAGAGTGGGATCAACCCCGCCAGACCCATGGCCGAATATCCGATATAGCTGAGCTTGAGCGTGCTAGTTTGCCCTTGTGGGGCAGGGATGAGGTGTAGGCCGAAGAAGACTACTGCGCAGGTGATCCCAATCAGGCTGAGCATGAGCAGGCTGAGGTGTGCGGCAGGGCTGAACCCTTTGAGCGCTGCCCAAAGCTGTGGCCCCAGCATGGTGATAATCAAACCCAAATGAAGGATCACAGCACTCTCCGCCCCGGTGTTCAGGTGTTTCACAAAAAAGGGCCCCAACCGCCGTTGGAGCCCTTATCATTTGTTATGGTCGCGCCTTAGCTTTTGTTTGGCTCGTACTGAGCATCGCGGGGATGCTCTTTGCCGGCCCATTCATCAAAGCTGTCTGGGTAGCGGTGGGATTTGTCCCAGTCCGACTGCACCGGCAGTTGCTCGAATGTGTGCTCTGGTGGAGGTGAAGGAAGCGTCCACTCCAGCGTGTCGGCATATTGGTTCCACGGGTTGTTCGCTGTGACGCGCTTGCCGCGTGTCAGTGTCCAAGCCATCACTCCGAAGAAGAACACGAAGGAACCGAAGGACAGGAATGCACCCAGTGAGGACCACCAGTTCCAGTAGGCGAATGCCTCGGGATAGTCGATGTAGCGACGTGGCATACCCTGACGACCCAGGAAGTGCTGTGGGAAGAATGTAAGGTTGGAACCGATGAACATCGCCCAGAAGTGTGTTTTACCCGCCCACTCAGGGTACATGCGGCCTGACATCTTGGGCAGGTAAAAGTAGATACCCGCAAAGATGGTGAACACCGCACCAAGTGACATCACGTAGTGGAAGTGCGCCACAACATAGTAGGTGTCGTGGTAGTAACGGTCCACTGCGGCCTGCGACAGCACGATGCCCGTAACGCCACCAACGGTGAACAGGAACAGGAAGCCGAACGCCCAGAGCATCGGTGTCTCGAAGGTGACAGAGCCACCCCACATGGTCGCAATCCAAGAGAAGACTTTCACGCCTGTCGGCACCGCAATCACCATGGTTGCCAGCATGAAGTAGGCCTGCTGGTTAAGGCTCATGCCGACTGTGTACATGTGGTGCGCCCACACGACAAAGCCCAAGGCACCAATCGCGATGATCGCCCAGACCATCGGCAGGTAGCCAAAGATTGGCTTGCGCGCGAAGGTCGCAATTACGTGAGAGATGATGCCGAAGCCCGGAAGGATGATGATGTAGACCTCTGGGTGACCAAAGAACCACAGGATGTGCTGGTACAAGACTGGATCACCACCGCCCGCGGGGTCAAAGAAGGCAAAGCCAAAGTTGCGGTCCATCAGCAGCATCGTGATCGCGCCAGCCAGAACGGGCAGGGCGAGCAGGATCAGCCATGAAGTTACAAAGATCGACCATGCAAACAGCGGCACTTTGAACAGTGTCATGCCAGGGGCACGCATGTTCAGGAAGGTCGTGATCATGTTGATCGCACCGAGGATGGAGGAGGCACCAGAGACGTGAACCGCGAAGATCGCAAAGTCCATGGACATGCCGCCCTCTTTCACCGACAGCGGCGGATACAGAACCCAACCTACGCCAGAGCCTGCCTGTCCATTGCCACCAGGCAACAGAACCGAGCAAACAGCCAGTGTCGTACCAGCTACATAGAGCCAGAAGGACAAGTTGTTCATGCGCGGGAACGCCATGTCAGGCGCGCCGATCTGAAGCGGCATGAAGTAGTTGCCGAAACCGCCGAACAGGGCGGGGATCACGACGAAGAACATCATGAGAATGCCGTGACCCGTGATCAGAACATTCCAAAGGTGCCCGTTAGGCGTACAGGTTGCGGCAGAATCAGCGACGAAGCGCGCGCCTTCCATGCACATGTATTGAACGCCGGGGTTCATCAGTTCGAGGCGCATGTAGATCGTGAATGCGACCGAGATGAATCCGACAAATGCGGATACGATCAAATACAGAATACCGATGTCTTTATGGTTTGTAGACATGAACCACCGCGTAAAAAATCCGCGCTCGTCTTCGTGGTCATGACCGTTAATGGCTGCGTCTGCCATGCGGTGCCTCCTTGGCTTGGTATTAAAATGCAGATGCGCCTGTTGGCTAAACGCACTGCGGATGTACCCGCTTCTAAAAGTATCTTGGCGTCAGAGCAATGGGCGCGATGGTCGCAGTGTGAAGTATTTTCAAGGTTGGGGTGCAGAATTTCCCTAATCATTCTGATACTTTTGGGTATTGGGCAGAATAGTGCGTATTTGAATCGGCGGGATCATATAGAATTTTGCGAATTTAACCTGCTTGAAACCCTCTTGGCGAAAGATCGGGTGAGCAGACATAGCAGAATTCCATGTGACCTCTTCCGTCCCCCTTTCGAAAACTGGCCCAGCTCATCAAGATTACTTTGAGGTCCCTGCGGCCGATAATAATACTCTTGGCCCGATCGAACATGACCGCATAACGCCGTCTGTTGAGCGGATAACGAGCCTAATGCCTGGTTTTGTCTATTTGTTTAACCATGCCACCTATTCCAACGACTACACCAATAAATCGGTTGCCTCGCATCTGGGGTATTGCCCCGATGAGATTCAGGAGCTTGGGGATCAGATGATGCTGCACGTGATCGATCCGCGCGATCATGCTGCAGTTGACGCGCACATGGGCTGTATCTCGCGGTTGCGAGATGACGAAGTTGCAACGCTTGAATACCGTGTGATCACCAAAGACCGAGACACGCGCTGGCTGCGGTCTGTTGATGCGGTTTTTGACCGTGCGCCTGATGGGACGGTTGTGCGCCATGTCGGCTGCGCAAGCGACGTTACGGTACAAAAACAGGCGGTTTTGCGGCTGTCTGAAGTCAACGCAAAGTTTGAGGAGAAGGTCGCTTTGCGCACACAAGAGCTTTCTGCGCTCAACGAAGAATTGGAAAGCCGCATCACCGTGCGCACACAGGAGTTGCAAGATGCCGTCGACGAGCTGGGGCAGCTTACCTACATCGCCACACATGATCTCAAGGTTCCTGTGAACAACCTGTGCCGACTCAGTCTGCTGCTGCAAGAATTGCAGGACCAGATGGGCGATGTACAGGCAGAGAAAGTCGGGTGGATCAAGGATTGCGCTGACCAGCTAAGCGCCAAGATTCAAGGTCTTGTGCTGGTAGCGCAAATTCGGCTGAGCGAACGCCTCCCTGACAAGTCACTTAACCTTCGGGCCGCCGTTCTCAAAGCGCTGGAGGGAAGTACAACATCGGTTGACCAAACAGCGCTATCGGTGTCTTTGGATATTCCCGATGACATGCACGTCGCGTTCGCAAAGTACGAATTGGGCGGTATTCTGGAAACGCTCATAGATCACGCGATCAAGTATGCTGCACATGACCGACCTTTGAGAATCACGTTTCGCGCAACCGCGGAGGAAGGCGCGCCCGTCCTTTTTGTCGAAGATAATGGGACAGGGTTGGACCCGGTATACGATACGAAAAAGGTGTTCGGCCTGTTCCAGCGCGCCCACAAATACCCTGCGGGCAGTGGTATTTCGCTTTATTGCGCCAAGCGTATGATGAGCAGGCGGGGTGGTGAAATCTCGGTCACGGGCCAGCGTGGTGTCGGGGCAGAGTTCAGATTGAAATTCCCAAATCCTGAGGTGCCGCTATGAAGCCGCTAGAAAGAATACTGTTGGTGGATGATGATAGCGTGACCAACATGATGCACCGCCGCGTGATCGAGCGCTCAAACCGCGCGCGTGCAATCGACGTGGCAACAGACGGACAAGAGGCGCTTGATATCTTGCACGCAGACATCGCGGTGGGGCGTCCCTTACCAGAGCTGATCCTTCTCGATATAAACATGCCTGGAATGGGCGGGTTCGAGTTTCTGGAGCATTATGCAGGTCTCAACATTGATCCTGACGCACAGCTGATTATTGTGATGCTCTCTACCTCACTGTTACGGGCGGACCATATCCGCGCCGAGGCTGACCCGAATGTCCATAGTTTCTGCGACAAGCCGCTGCGCCTTGAAAAGCTGTTGGAGCTGATTGAGGATTTTCAGCGCATGCGCGAAGCGGGCAGATCAGCGGCATAGCATGGTGTCACGGCATCCGTGGTGTCTCGCCAAAGACTTCTGAAAAGCTCTGGAAAAGGGCGGTATCAACATCATTCATCGTGACGGGCAGTCCCAGATCGACCAGACTGGTGACGCCGTGATCGGTAATGCCGCATGGGACAATTCCGTCGAAATGGGTCAAATCGGGCTCCAGATTGAGGGAAATGCCGTGAAAGCTGATCCATTTGCGCAGCCGTATACCGATTGCCGCGATTTTGTCTTCCGCAGGTTGCCCTGAAACCGTCTGCGCCTTGTCTGGCCGCGTCACCCAGACGCCCACGCGACCTTCGCGCATTTCACCAACCACATTGAACCTTGCCAAAGTCGCGATGATCCACGCCTCCAGTTGTTCGACAAAGGCGCGCACGTCATGCCCGCGTTTGCCCACATCCAGCATTACATAGGCCACACGTTGTCCAGGTCCGTGATAGGTATATTGCCCGCCGCGTTTGGTGGGAAACACGTCAAACCTGTCGGGGTCGGTCAAATCCTCGATCTTGGCCGAGGTGCCAGCGGTATAGAGCGGCGGATGCTCCACAAGCCAGATACACTCCGACGCGGTGCCCTCTGCAATCGCTGCAACGCGCGCTTCCATCCAGATTTCGGCGTCGCAAAATCCTGTCAGCCCGTCTGAGGTTATCCACTCAATCATACAAAGCGCACTTTATGCCTGCACTGTCTGGGACCGCTCTTGCAGAACCTTATGGAGCATTTGCGCATATGTTTGCGCTCCTTGCGCGCCCGTCAACAGATACTTGCTCTCAAACACCATCGCCGGGACGCCTGAAATGCCGCGCTCGGTCCAGAATTGCTGACGTGCCCGGGTATCATCGGCGTGCGATGCGGTGGTGAGCACGCGTTCCGCCTCCGTTTTGTCCAGCCCGACAGTTTGTGCAATATCTACCAGCACTTCGGGTAAGGAAACATCAAGCCCGTCCCTGAAATGCGCATCAAACAGAGCCAATTTCAATGGATGCTGCTTGTGATGTTCCTGCGCCCAATCGAGCAGTTGATGCGCGGCAAATGTATTCACAATTCGGCTTTCGTCCGAGAAGGAAAAGGCGATGCCAAGGTCTTTGCCGATCCCCTCCAAATGGGCGCGGTTTTGAGCGCTTTGTTCAGGTGACGCGCCGTATTTCTCTGTAATGTGCTCGCGGAGGTTCTGGCCCTCGGGGGGCATGTTGGGGTTCAGCTCGAACGGATGCCAGCGGATATACGCTCCTGATCCTGTCGCGGCGAGTGCTTGTTCCAACTGGCGGAACCCGACAATACACCAAGGGCACATTACATCGGAAACGATGTCAATCTGGATAGGCTCTTGCGGGGTGTCGGACTGCGCCATGATATCTCCTGACATGCGTTGTGCTCACATAAATCGCGGCTTTGCCTCTCGAATACAAGCCATACGATCAAGAAGTTCTGGCGGCTCTCGGCTCTGCGGTGCTCGGGCTCAATGATCGCATGGATGATTTTGTACGAATTTGCCTCTTGAGGTATGTAGCCGCCCGCGCTATTGGGTGCCCACCATCCATGGCGTGCGGTCGTGGCGGAATGGTAGACGCGCAGCGTTGAGGTCGCTGTGGGGTAACACCCGTGAGAGTTCGAGTCTCTCCGACCGCACCAAATTTTCACTAAATTTTTTTACAAGAGCTTACTTCGTAGACTCAGTGTGCGTCCTTACACAGTCCTTAAATTTATTTGGAATGCAGGGGTGGTCGTTGGAATATGCTTAAGTACGAATGACAACTGGCGGCACTGCGTGTAGAACAGGCCGCGCGTTCCGAAGCGCCCAACCGAATTGAAAGCGAGCTTGAGGCAAATGAGATGTCTCGGGAACGTCAGTGCGAGCAACGGGTTAGCGATGCCAACCGTGCACTAGAAGAGCGAAAAGCCGCCCTGAAAATCAATCAAGTCCAAGCTCGATTAGCTACGTTATGCAGAAGCTGACTGCATACGGAATAGACAAGTGCTTTTGGTGCCTGAAAAATAATCCAATAGTGGATGACTTTTCTGTTTAGCTAAATTGCGGCAACTCAGTCCGTTGAAAGCTAGCTCGCCGGTCTTCGGTTTGCAAATTTGCTTTCGCTACGAATGTCCAGAAACAAGGGGCAAACACTGCATCTCGAAGCCAAGATGAGTGACCGCTATGCGCCGTCCGCGTCAATTTCAGTTGGCTTGGGACGCCCCTTGTTTGCCAGAGACCGAGAAGCAAGAATACTGGGTTAGGGAAAAGAAGAACTTTGGAAAGAGATATCCGAACGAACTGCGCGCGCGTGCTGTGCGCATGGAATGATCCGCAAAATGCGCGGGATCGAGGTATCTCTACAGTGAGGGAAGCCACAGTGCGAGCTGCGGGAAAGCAATGAGCAGGGCGACCAAGAGCAATGAGCATCCGATAAAGGGAAAGGCCGAGGTATAGATCGTTTTCATGGTTGTGCCTTTTGGTGCCACGCCTTTCATCACGAATAAAAGCAGCCCGAAAGGCGGTGTCGTAAAGCTAATTTCAAGCGCAAGCAGCATGATCAGGCCGAACCAGATGGGGTCAAACCCCAAAGAAAGAGCCAAGGGAAAGAAGATGGGTACGGTCAGCAACATCATGGAGATTTGCTCCATGAACATCCCGAGCAAAAGCAGCACGGCAAACATGACCAACAGCATTGCCAAGGGGGCGAGGTCAAATGATGTGGCCCAATTCACCAACCCTCTGGATGCACCCGAGAAGGCCAGAAGTTGACTGAATGTCGCCGATCCGAACACGATGAGATAGGCCATTAGCGTAACCCGCAGTGCGCCTGTAATGGATTTGCGCATCGCCTCTATGGTGAGGCACCTGAATGCCGCAGCAAGGATGAGGACCCCTAGTGCGCCAAAGGCGGCAGCCTCGGATGGTGTCACGAAGCCTTTGATCATCAGCACGATGATAACCACCATGACGCCCACCATTGGCACGACTTCGGTGCACAGCGTCGCGATCTTTTGGCCTAATGTCATCGGCTCTACGTCATATGCGGGTGCTGCTGAGGGGTCGATCTTGGTCTGGATCCAGATGGTCGCGATGTAGAATGTCGCAAGGATCAGCCCCGGAATGACCCCCGCGATGAGCAATGCAGCAACGTCAATCTGGGCGAGTGTGGCAAGAAGCACAGCCAGCGCAGAGGGTGGGATAATGATTGCAAGGCCGCCTGTGCCAAGGATCGGACCGATGCTCATGTGCGGCTTATACCCACGCCGCCCCATCTCGGGCACCATCAGTGAGCCCAGCAAGGCAGTAGATCCCATCGAAGAGCCAGAGAGCGTGGAGAAGGCCGTGCCGCCCAGAACCGTGACATAGCTTAGCCGCCCGGGAAGACGGCCCAACAGTTTGTCGATGGCGGTGAACATCCGCCCGCCCAGACCTGTGTGAAAGAAAATCTCGCCCATCAACAAGAACAGGGGGATCGGGACCAGCGCGTATTTTGTCAGCGATCCCAGACCGTTGTTGAGCAACTGGCCCACGCCGCGCTCACCGCCCATAAAGATAAACGCCCCAAGGATGTTGGCCGCCAAAAAGGCCAGAGCGACAGGAATGCCCAGCGCCATGAGGAAGATAATCGAGCCGACCAGCAGCCCTAGCGCTTCATACCATTCCATTATTCGTGAATTCCTGCTTCGCCAGAGTGCATCAGATTGTCACCGAAGATGAACCGCGAAAACTCGATCGCCATCAAACCAAAGCTTATGGGAAAGGCAATCGTGAGCAACCAGCGGGGGTAGTAATAGGCTCGCGTGTCAAAGTCTCCGCGCTCGATATTCTTGAGGAATAGCTCCACGCCTTTCCATGCGAGGATCACACAGACCAGCACGCAGGCGACGGCAACGATCCGGCTGACGACGCGCCGTGCGCCGTCGGGCAGGGCGGCGGTAAGCAATTCGATATGCACATGCCCTTTTTCGCGCACAAGCCACGGCGCGCCGAGCATTGTCATGTAGAGAAGACCGTATTCTGCAGAAGTGAAGAGCCACGCAAAGGGCTGCAATCCAGCGTTCCGCATGAGAACCGATGTGATGACGGACACCATGAGCCACACCAAAGTCGCACCTGCAATAAAGGCAAAAAAGTTCACAAGGAACGCGAGTGCTTTTGAAGGGAGCGACATGATCTATCCGATTTGAAAAGAGGAATGGGCCAGCCCCAAAGGCCAGCCCATCTTGTTTTTACTTCGCTGCGTCGAGATCGTAGAACAGCTCGAGCAGGCGGTCGTAGTTGTCTGTGCCACCCGGCTGTTCGGCCATAACGGTCTTCATGCGCTCCCATGTCTTTTCACGGGCAGCAGCAAGGTAGTTTGCCTTGGCTTCGCCTTCGAGCGTCACAACTTTCATGCCTGCTGCGTCCAGTGCGGCGAAATCTTCGTCACGCTTGGCACGCAGGGCCTCAACACTGTCTTTCTCGTGCTGGATTGCGACGTCCTGTACGATTTTGCGGGCCTCATCGGAGAGAGAATCCCACTTCTCGTTGTTCACGATCACACCAAGGTCGGTGGAGAAGAAGCACGGCTCGATCCGGTAGTTCAGGAACTCGTTCCACTTCAGATCGATCAGGCCGATCTGGGTCCAGCCCGTCGCATCCACGACCCCGCGCTGCAGGGCGGAGTAGACTTCGCCCGTTGGCAGATCGATAACCTGCGCATTCAGATAGTTGGTGAAGAAGGCGTTGTAGACGTTGTTGCCGCGCAGTTTGAGGCCGTCGACTTCAAGGTTGCCATCCGCATCAAACTTTGGCTCGTCGCGTGTCCAAAGGTTGTAGCATACGCCACTGTCAAACCAGCCGAGATACTTTAAGCCCATCTTTTCCTGATGAATCTGGTCGATCAGCTCGATACCGCCATTCATGCGGGTCTCAACGGCTGTGAGGTTGGATGCAACCATGGCATCTTTCTCGGGCAGGGCACCGCCATAGAACGATCCTGGCGTGTAGACCATATCGACGATCCCGTCGCGCACTGCATCGGGCTGCTGGAACATGCCAATGGCCTCGGGTCCGCCGCGCACTTCGATCTGCACAACGCCTTCACCTGCTGCGTTTACCTTGTCCACAAAGGACAGGAAGCTCTTGGTGTAGATCAGGCTTTCCGGAAAGGCATGAACAGCAGAAATCGTTTCTTCGGCCTGTGCCGCGCCTGCGATCAAAGTCGAACTGGCGAGAAGGCCGCCCCATAAAGTCATCTTCATTTCGTTTCTCCCATTTGTTGAAGCAAACAACGTGTCTGCCTGTTTTTTGACATCTCGCGGATGCCATTTGATGCAGCGATTGCTGCGTGTTTCAATCAGACACCATGGGCATCGCCCACCGTGCTGCTTGATTGTAGTTCCATTGGAATTGCGCTATTTCTGCTGCGTGATGCTGCGTCAAATCGATGTCGTCCCACCCGTTCAGCAGCTTCATGCGCCATGTGTCATCCAACTGAAAATCCACCTGTTTGTCGTTGAACATGGCATGACCATTGCTCAAATCAATGTGGACGTTGCAAAGTGATGCGCCGATAGCGGTTACAAGCGCGTCGTAGATCTCCACTTCGATACGCGCGGGCAAAAGCCCGTTGTTGACCGCGTTGCTTGCAAAGATGTCACCAAAGCTGGGCGCGAAGACGGCGCAATACCCTGCATCAACCAGCGCATAAACGGCCGCTTCGCGGGATGAGCCGCTGCCGAAGTTTGCACCCGCAATCAAAACGCTGGCCTGCACCTCGCGATTGAGCGGGAAATCCGCGCGCAAAGCCCCTGATGCGTCGCGCCGCATGTCGTGCAAAAGATAATCGCCATAGCCCTCGGACCTTGGCACAGACATGAACCGCGCGGGGATCAATTGGTCCGTGTCGATATTGGCGAGTGGCAAAGCCGCTGCCATGCCGTCATGTGTTTGCCATCCCGCCATCAGATGTTCCGATCCTGCAAAAGCTTGCGGACATCCGTGATTTCACCTGTGACCGCAGCAGCGGCCACCATGGCGGGGGACATCAAATGCGTGCGTGCACCGCGTCCTTGGCGGCCTTTGAAGTTGCGGTTGGTAGACGAGGCGCAGCGTTTTTTACTGTCTACCAAATCGCCATTCATGCCGACGCACATCGAGCACCCTGAAGCTGCCCACTCCAACCCCGCCGCGGTGAAAACCTTATCCAAGCCTTCCCGCTCCGCTTGCGCTTTGATCAGCTGTGAGCCTGGTGACACCAAACCTGGTACTTTGGCGCGGCGCCCCTCTAGGACCGCAGCCGCAGCGCGCAGGTCTTCGATCCTGCCGTTGGTGCAAGACCCAATAAATACTTGATCAACAGGCGTTCCAGCAATGCTTCGATCCTTGCGCAGTCCCATATATTCAAGTGCCTCGGAGGCCAATTCGGCCTTTTGCCCGCTCAATGACGCAGGATCGGGCAGCGCTGCATTTATAGGTAACGCCTGCTCGGGGCTTGTCCCCCAAGTCACTGTCGGCTCAATGTCAGCGGCATCAATGTAGACTTCGCGATCAAAAGGGGCGGAAGCGTCTGAATGTAGTGCGTCCCACGCATCTTCCGCAGCGATCAACTGATCCCCGACGGGCGCATACGGGCGGCCTTTGATGTACGACTTTGTGATCTCATCAGCAGCGACCATTCCGAAACGCGCACCCCCTTCGATTGAGAGATTGCATAGCGTCATGCGTCCTTCCATCGACAAATCGCGAACGGTGCTGCCTGCGTATTCGATAGCATGCCCCTGCGCGCCACCTGTCCCGAGCTTCGCAATCCAATGCAAGGCAATATCTTTGGCAGTCACGCCTAAGCCAAGCCTACCCTCGACCGTGATCCGCATCGCCTTGGGCTTTTTCTGCCAGATGGTTTGGGTCGCGAGAACATGCGCTACTTCGGTTGCGCCGATGCCAAAAGCCAAAGTACCAAATGCACCATGCGTCGAGGTGTGGCTGTCTCCGCAGTTAATGAGCAAACCCGGCAGGGTCAGCCCTTGTTCCGGTCCGACCACATGCACAATACCCTGCGCCGCATCATCAAGGTCAAAAATGCGCAGCGCATGCATCTTTGCGTTCCTGCGCAGCGTGTCAATCATGCGCGCAATCTTGGGGTCTGCAATCGTGCTGCGTGCGCGTGTCGGTGCATAATGGTCAACCACTGCAATAGTGTTGGCCGGCGCCGCGACAAGCAGGCCGCGTGCGGCGAGTTTGGCAAATGCGTGGTGCGATCCCTCATGCACCAAATGCCGATCCACCCACAGGAGCGATACGCCATCCTCGCGGCGCAGAATCTCATGCGAGGCCCAAAGCTTGTCGAGGAGGGTTTGCGGCGTGCTCATGGTTGGCCTTGCTCCGCAGCATCGGGTTCGGTTTGACCAATCGCAGGCTCCCAGTGGCGCGCGCCGCCCGTGCCGGTGCGGATCAATGGCATCTCTAGGCTGAACATGTCAGGGCGGTAGAGGCCCGACAGAAACTCGACCCCGTTGCCGTCCACATCGCGCATGATGCGCTTGAGCGACAAAAGCGCAGACCCTTCGGCGACATCAAGTGCTTCGGCCACTTCGGGGCCTGCAAGACTTGCCGATACGGATTGATGGGCGGCATCAATCTGTACACCGCTGCGCTCCAGCAGTTTGAAAAGCGGGGTCGTTGCCAGATCATTCTCGGAATAATTCCGCGCAATATGCGTCGGCACATAGGTGGTTAGATGCGAAAACGGCACGTCCGCCACCGAACGTACGCGCGTGGCGATCTGTACTTTTTCTTCGGCGTCAAACCCCATCGCTTGGGCGACATAGTCGGGTGGCTGGCTGTAGGAAAAGGACAAAAGCCGCGCTGTCGTGGATTGTACCATCTCTACGAGTTGCGGGATCAGCGTGTTGAAATTCATCGCAGCCCGTTTGTCGGCCAGCGATTTGCTGCGCACTGTTGTGCCGCTGCCCACGCGCTTTTCGATCAATCCCGCCGCACTCAGCCCGTCGAGCGCGCGCCGCACGGTGACACGCGAGACAGAGTAGACCTCGGCCAGCTTCTGCTCTCCGGGCAATGCTTCCCCGTCACGCAACCGCCCGTCAGAGATTTGATCGCGCAGCGACAAGTACACCCGACGCGCTTTGGCGCCTTCTGGCAGAGATGTTGAATTGGCAGCTTCCAACGTCAAATTTCCTCTAAAACGTGAGCGATCAGAAAAGTTAAACCACACAGAAACCAATTGCTTGTCATTTTGCAAGAAAAAACAGACTTAACAAACGGACAATATCTGTACTACAGATAATACAGGATGACTTGGGAGGGTTGCATGCCAATTGTTCAACTGCACGTTCTAGAAGGCTACACAAAAGACGACAAGCAACGCCTTGGCGAAGCGCTAACAGATGCTGTGCGTCTGGTGGTGCCAGCAGCGCCCGATCTTGTCACGATCATGATCAGCGATATGCCCGCCGAGAACTATTACCGTGGCCGCACATCGCGCACGCCTGCGCCTGCAAAACCTGATCCAGCGCAGATTGTGCGGGCGTTTTTATCTGCGATGCAGTCGCGTGATCTGGAGGCAGCGCAGGGCTTTCTGTCCGAGGGTTTTACGATGATCTTCCCCGGTACGGGCCCAATGACATCGCTGGGCGCGCTTATAGATTGGGCGAAACCGCGCTATAATTTTGTGAACAAAACCTATGACGGCTTTGATGCCCTGCAAAGCGCAGGCGATGCTGCCATCGTCTATTGCCGCGGGACATTGTCGGGCGAATGGCCCGATGGAACTCCATTTGACGGCATCCGCTTTATTGACCGCTTCGAGGTCGTAGGCGGCAAGCTTACCAAGCAAGACGTGTGGAATGACATCGCTGAAATGAGGGTTAAACCATGACTGATATTGATCCCATTACCCTATCGGTTCTGGCCGGACGGATGGAGCAGATCGCCGATGAGATGGACGCCACGCTGTTTCGCGCGGCCTTTAATCCGATCATCGCAGAGGCCCATGACGCCAGCCACGGGCTGTATCATGCGGGCACGGGTGATACGTTGGTGCAGGGCAAATCGGGCCTGCCAATCTTTGTGGGCGTGATGTCCTTTGCCGTTCAGGCGGTGATTGAGAAGGCCGCCAAGGATGGTGATCTTGCCGACGGTGACATCTATATTTTCAACGATGCGCATGTCGGCGGCACGCATCTGAGCGACATGCGTCTGGTGCGTCCATACTACCGCGATGGAAAGTTGTTTTGCTATCTGGCCTCAGTGGGGCATTGGCATGACGTGGGCGGTGCTGTGCCAGGCAACTACAACCCTGCGGCCACTGATGTGTTTCAGGAAGCCTTCGTTTTGCCCCCTGTCAAATTGGCGCGCGCAGGCGTGGTGAACCAAGACATCATCGACATTCTGCTGCGCAACACGCGATTGCCGCAATCGGCGATGGGGGATCTAAACGGCCAGCTCGGAGCGCTTGATCTGGGTATAAAACGCATGGACGAGTTGCTCGACGATTATGGCGCTGACACGGTTGCAGCGGCCCTTGACGCGCTTGGACACCGTGCTGAAGCCCTGATGCGAGCAGAGCTGCAAGAACTGCCCGATGGCCGCTGGGAAGCAGAGGATTTTCTGGATAACGACGGTATCACGGATACGCCTTTGGCGATCAAAGTGGCGCTTGAGATTGCGGACGATAAGATGGCGCTCGACTTCACAGGCTCGGCCCCGCAATGCGCAGGCCCCGTGAACATCGCACTGCCAACGACGGTGGCAACGGCCTATGTGGCGGTCAAACATATCTTTCCCGCGCTGCCAGCAAACGCAGGTGTGATGCGCCCGATTGATGTGATCGTGCCTGACGGCTCCATGTTGTCGGCGCAATTCCCCGCACCGACAGGCGGCTATACCGAAACGATCTTGCGCATGATCGACGTGGTGTTCTCCGCCTTTGCCAAGGCCGCGCCGACGCGGGTTGTGGCCAACGCCTATGGCACCATCAATGCGCTCTCGATTGCGGGCAAGCGGAGCAACGGACAACCTTGGGTGATGTTCAGCTTTTATGGCGGGGGGCATGGTGGATCGGTTGAAACCGATGGTCTCAACCACGGTAATGCGCCGATCTCAACCGCGACGATCCCGCCGATGGAGATTTTGGAAGCTGCCTATCCCGTCATGTTCCGCACATGGGGCTTGCGGCCCGATAGTGCGGGACACGGCGCGCATCGCGGCGGTGTTGGTGCTGTCTACGAGATTGAAGTGCTTGAGGAAAACGGGGCCGAGGCGTTCCTGTTCGGGGAGCGGGGCAGGTTCGCGCCAAAGGGCATTGCAAACGGCGCCGATGGGGCGATGAACCTCTTTTCCTATGAGCAGGACGACGGTTGGAAGAACCCGCCGCTCGCTTCCAAAATGCGGGGTATCAAGCTGCGTCAGGGGCAAGCCGTGCTTTTGGAAACACCGGGTGGAGGTGGATACGGCGCGCAGAGCGAGCGCGCAGATGAGGCGATTGCACGCGACGTGCAAAGGGGGCTGGTGAGTGAGGAAGCTGCCGATCAGGCCTACGGCACTGCATGGCGCGAGGTGACATCATGAGTAAGCATATGATTGGGGTCGATGTGGGCGGGACGTTCACGGATGTCTTCATTCTGAACGAAGAGGTAGGCACCGCGCGTGTGGCCAAGGTGCCAACCACGCGGCCAGACCAGTCTGGCGGCTTCCTTGATGGGATCACGCGCGAGGTTCAGGACCTGTCGGAGATCTCCGTGGTGGTTCACGGCACGACGGCGGGCACCAATGCGCTGCTTGAACGCAAAGGTGCGAAAACGGGGGTGATCTGTACCCAAGGTCTACGCGATGTGCTGGAGATGCGCCGCCGTGACAGGCCGCGCACATGGGGTTTGCGCGGCGATTTTGAACCGATTGTGGATCGCCGTAACCGTTTGGAGGTGCCCGAGCGCACATTGGCCGACGGCTCCATCCGCACGCACGTCGATTTGGACGCAGTGCGCGCAGCAGCCCAGCAGTTGTTGGACGATGGGTGCGAAGGGGCAGCGGTTTTGTTCGCTAATGCCTATGCCAATCCCGCCAACGAGGCGGCGGCGGTTGCAGTGTTGCGTGAGGTCTGGCCAAACGCGCATGTCTCGGCGAGCCATGAGATCCTGCCCGAAATTCGCGAATTTGAGCGGTTCTCAACCACCGCGCTCAACGCCTATCTGCAACCCGAGGTTTCGGGGTATCTTGGTCGGCTTGAAACGGCTCTGCGCTCTGACGGGTTCGAGGGCGAATTCATGATCGTGCAATCTAATGGCGGCGTCATGGCCGTGGATACAGCGTGCAAAATGCCTGTGCGCACGGCGCTCTCCGGTCCCGCAGCGGGCGTGATCGCAGCGGGCTACATTGCAGGCTCCGCAGGGTTCGAAAATATCATTACAGGCGATATGGGCGGCACCAGTTTTGATGTGTCTCTCATCCACGAAGGCCAGTCGATCCTGTCGCCGCAGACATCCATAGACTTTGGCATGGTTGTGCGGACGCCGATGATCGAGATCACAACGATTGGCGCGGGCGGTGGCTCCATCGCGTGGGTTGATAAGGGCGGATTGCTCAATATCGGGCCAGAGAGTGCAGGCTCAAACCCCGGACCTGTGGCGTACGGCCTCGGCAATGATCGCCCCACGGTGACGGATGCCAACATTGTACTGGGGCGCATTGATCCCGAAAACCCGATTGGCGGCAAATTGGACCGCCTTGACGTAGAGGCCGCTTCAAAAGCGATTAACGTTCATGTTGGTGCGCCGCTGGGGCTGAGCACGTTGGAAGCTGCTGAGGCCATTCTAACAGTCGCCAACAGCCGCATGGCAGGCGCTATCAGGCTAGTCGGGATCGAGCGCGGATTTGACCCCAAACGCTTTGCCTTCATGCCATTTGGTGGCGGCGGCGCCCTGCACGCGGGCGCCATGCTGGCCGAGACGGGCATCGCACGCGCCATCGTGCCGCGCTATCCAGGTGTGACATCTGCCATGGGCTGTGTGATCGCGGACATGCGGCAGGATTTTGTGCAAACCATCAACGCATTGGTCAGCACACTGGACGAAGCGGCATTGACGCAATTCATGCAGTCGCATGTGGATCAGGGCATAGCTCTGCTTGAGGCGTCAAAGACCAAATTCGACAGCCGCGAGCTGAGCTTCGAGTTGGACATGGCCTACATCGGCCAAACCCACACCGTGCCTGTGCCGATAGCGATTGAGGTTGTGGACGGCACTGTGCAAGCGCCAAGCAAAGTGCAGATCGAAGAGGCGTTTGATGCGGCGTATCAAGCCACCTTTGGCCGCCTTCTCAACAATGGCGTGCGGCGTATTTTGAACCTGCGCAGTGCTGTGACGGGCAAGCGGCCCAAATTCGACCTCGGGACCCTCGCGCCGACATCGCAGGCTGCGGCAGAGCCTATTGCCATGCGGCAGGTCCATTTCGGCAACGACTGGCACGACACCGCGATCTATGATCGTCTGAGCCTGCCTGTTGGGACCGTCATCACAGGTCCTGCAATCCTGACGCAACCCGATACTACGGTCCTGATCGAGCCTGATTTGCATGGGCGTGTAGACAGCTTTGGCAATACCATCATTGAAAAACAGGAGAGCACGTCATGAGCGATCCAAGCACTTGGGACCTGTCGCGCACGGCGTTGCTGACGATTGATCTGCAAAATGATTTCATCCACCCCGACGGCGCCTATGGCCGCGCAGGCCGAGGATCAGAAGCGATAGCGGCATTACCTGACCGTGTGGCCCCCTTGGTTGCCGCCCTGCGGGCCAAAGGCGGGCGCTACTTCTCGGCGCAATTCACATTGGTGCCTGACCACGATGGTACGCCCTTGATCGCGCCACACCTCAAAGAGCTGCGCCCGTTTTTGGGCAAGGGCGACTTTGCGCCTGGATCTTTTGGTCACACGGTTGTGGACACATTACACCCTGCGGATTTTGTGATCGAAAAGGTGGCCTATTCCGCCTTCTACCAGACGCGTTTGGAATACATCATGCGCGCGGTAGGCATTGAACATCTGATCGTCGGCGGGATTGTGACCAACGGCGGCGTCGCTTCGACGTTACGCGATGCGCATTTGCGCAACATCGAGACGGTCATGCTGACCGACGGCTGTGGGGCGTTTCGCCAAGACGTGCATGACGCGACGACCCTGTCGCTGGGCACGGTCACAAAGCAGATGGATTGCGCAACTGCGCTCAAATGGCTGGAGGGCGCGGCATGAGCTTGAAGGCGCGGCTTCAAAACAGCAAAATCCTCGTCGCTCCGGGCGTGTATGACGGGCTGACAGCAGCCCTTGCCACCGACGCGGGTTTTGAGGCGCTTTATCTGAGCGGTGCGGCGGTTGCCTATACGCGGTTGGGGCGGCCCGATATTGGCCTCAGTACGGCAAGCGAGATGGCAGATACGATGGCGCTGATCGCTGATCGCACGCCGTTGCCCGTGATCATTGATGCCGATACCGGCTTTGGCAACGCGCTCAATGCTCAACGCACAATGCGGGTCTACGAGCGGGCAGGGGCCAGCGCGCTCCAGCTTGAGGACCAAAGCTATCCCAAACGCTGCGGGCATCTTGCGGATAAATCCCTGATTTCGAGCGCTGAGATGGCGGGCAAGATCAGCGCAATGGCTGATGCCCGCGCCAGTGAAGAGACACTGATTATTGCCCGCACAGACGCCATTGCCGTTGAAGGGTTCTCGGCAGCGCTCGACCGTGCGGAGAGTTATATCAAGGCTGGTGCAGACGTTTTGTTCGTTGAGGCACCGCAAGACCGCGCCCAGCTTGAAGAAATAGGCACGCGCTTTGCAGGCCGCATTCCGCTGTTGGCCAATATGGTCGAAGGGGGCGCCACGCCAATTACAAATGCCGGTGATCTGGAGCAGCAGGGCTTCTCTATCGCGATCTTTCCGGGTGGGATCGTGCGCGCGATTGGGCGCACGGCACAGGCGTATTATGACAGCCTGCAGGCCAATGGATCGAACAAGCTGTTTGCTGATCGGATGTTTGATTTTAACGGGCTGAATGATGTGATTGGCACTAATGAACAGCTTGAAATCGGGGCGAGCTATGACGTCAAGGATTGAGGTCTGCCCGCCACCCGCCGCCTATGACATCGACTGTGAAACGCTGATTATTGGTGCGGGCGCATGCGGCATGGTTGCAGCCCTGTCGGCGCAGGAGCAAGGCCAGCAGGTTTTGGTGATCGAGGCGGACGCAGTGCCAAGCGGATCAACCGCCTTGTCTGCTGGCCTGATTCCCGCCGCAGGCACGGCCATTCAGCGCGCTGCAGGTATTGAGGATAGCGCCGCGCTGTTTGCTGCTGATATTCAGGCCAAAGCGAAGGGCGAGAACGACCAAGCACTGGTCGAGCAGATTGCGGCGGATTCGGCTGAGGTCATTGATTGGTTGACACAGACACACGGCTTGCCCTTTTCCATGGTGAGCAACTTTGACTATCCTGGCCATTCGCGCAGGCGCATGCACGGATTGCCCACACGCTCTGGTGCCGAATTGATCGACGCGCTGCGCACGCGATGTGAGGCGCTTGAGATCGATATCATTTGCGAAAGACGGGCCTTTGCCTTGTATTACGAGGACGGCGAGGTCACTGGCGTTGTAGTGACCTCGCCCGATGGTGCGGTTGAGACAATCAGTTGCACGCGGCTCATTCTGGCCTGCAACGGCTTTGGCGGGAATCGCGATCTGGTGGCGCAGCATATGCCGCAAATCAAAGACGGTCTGTGGTTCGGACATGACGGCAACAAGGGTGAAGCAATCCTCTGGGCGGAAAAGATCGGGGCGGAAGTCTCGCATCTGGGGGCCTATCAGGGGCATGGCAACGTCGCACATCCGCATGGCATTCTGATTACTTGGGCTGTGATCACCGAAGGCGGGTTCCAAGTGAACCGCGAGGGCCAGCGATTTTGGAACGAAACCCAAGGCTATTCCGAAGCTGCCCGCGCTGTACTCGCCCAGCCTGGCGGCGAGGCTTTTGCGATTTTCGATGCGAGGATCGCAGAAATTGCGCGCCAGTTTGAGGACTTCAAACAGGCAGAAGCTGTTGGTGCAGTGAAAAGCAGCAATACGATCGAAGGCTTGGCTGCTCAACTTGGGCTATCACCGCAAGCACTTGGCGAAACACTCTCCGACCTGCCTTTGGGCCTCACGGACCCGTTTGGCCGAACATTCAAGGCGACGCCGCTGTCACCCGCATATTTCGGGGTTCGCGTCACAGGCGCGCTGTTCCATACGCAAGGAGGCTTGCGCACAGATGCTTCGGGCCGCGTGATAAAGTCCGCCGGGCAGACCTTCCGAACGCTTTTTGCTGGTGGTGGTGCGGCTTGCGGTATTTCAGGCCGTAGCGATTACGGATATTTATCTGGCAACGGGCTGTTATCGGCGATGGTTTTGGGTCGCAATGCGGGCAAGGCGGATACAGCTAAAAGCTAAAGTACCTTCGAAATTGGCCCTCGGAATCCTTCCGTGCAATCGGGAGGTTGTATCTGCCTTCGGATCAGTGGCTCGATAGACTGAGCTTTTGGCTGATGCGCGTAAAGCGCTAGCCCGCCTGATATTGATCTAACATTGCAGGCTGGCGGTGCGACCAAGGGGCGGCTGCTTCCAGTTGGGCGCAGACCGCGATGAGCGTTGCATCCGCGCCGTAGGCCGCCGCCAGATGCACGCCAACGGGCAAGCCATCTGCCGTCCAGTGCATCGGCACTGTCGCGGCGGGTTGGCCGCTGGCGTTGAAGACCGCACAGAAGGGCGAGTATTCAAAGACACCGCCCTCACCAACGCGGTAGGCTTCATAATCATCTCTGTCATGGCTAAAACGCCCGACCTTTGCAGGCGGCTCTGCCAGCGTTGCCGACAGCAGGATATCGTAGTTATCAAACGCTTTCGCCATTTGCCGCCCGTATGCGTGGACTTTGTTGACTGCTGCCAGATAGTCGGCCCCCGAGATGCCTTCGGCCATACGCAGCGCGCTTGCTGCGATCCCCTGCACATCGCCTTGTTGAAAGGTACGACCCTTCCCGGCCAGCGTTGATTTGATCCAAAGTGCTGTGCCGCAGGCGACGATTTTGGTCCAAGCCGCCATCATACCCTGATGATCCGCAGCAGGCAGGGCAGGGATCACATGGTGGCCCATTTCCTCAAGCAGTTTTGCCGATTTATGCACTGCAGTCTGACATTCGGGATCAATTGTCTCACCCGTGAATGTGGTATCACAAATGCCAATCCGCAGGGTGCGCGGTGGTTGTGCGATTGCTTCGCTAAACGATGTCTCCATTGCAGGCGCCACATATGGCGCGCCACGATCGGAACCTGCACAGGCGTCCATCATTGTCGCATTGTCGCGCACCGTGCGCGACAGGAAGCCGTCAATCGCCATGCCTGCCCAGCCTTCACCAGAGGCGGGACCATCGGGAAAACGCGCACGGGTGGCTTTGAACCCGAACAGCCCGCAGCTTGAGGCAGGGATACGCACAGACCCGCCGCCGTCCGATCCATGCGCCATTGGCACGATGCCCGCCGCAACCGCAGCGCCGGAGCCGCCCGAGGAGCCACCTGAAGTGCGTGTGACATCCCACGGGTTGCGCGTGGGGCCGCCGTAAACTGCGGCTTCGGTCACGGGGCCAATGCCCCCCTCAGGCGATGTCGTGCGCCCGAAGGTAACGACCCCTGTGGCGCGCATGCGGCTGAAGATCGCGCTGTCATAATCATACTTTGTGTCGCGCAGCAGGTGGGATCCGTTGTTGCTGGGGAAATCTATGGCTTCGGCGCCGAGGTCCTTGAGCAGGAAAGGCACGCCTTTGAACGGTCCGTCTGGCAGGCCCGCCTTGATCGCGGCGCGGGCGGTGTCTTCTTGCACCATCACTACAGCATTGAGCGTGGGATTGAGGGCTGCAACACGCGCCAAAGCCTCATCAAGCAATTCATCAGGAGAGGCGGCACCCGTGGCCACAAGCCCTGCCAGATATGTCGCGTCCTCAACGTGATCGGATTTCATGGCATGCTCCTATTGTGTTGCGATCTCAAAACGGGCGTCCGCTGCGATTATGGGCGCGTGGCCGTTGGTCCGCTCGATCCCTGTACCGGCGATACGTTTGTAGGTCTCAGCATGCTCAGCCAACTCGGATTGTGGAATAACATCCGTGATCTTGTTAAACTGCCCGCCGCAACGCTGCTCGACAATATCGAGTATTTTATCTGGCCCCGCGGTGCGGTTCATTAAAATGATCTGGTTGGTGACGGGCCGCATCTCTGCCTCATAGGTGTGCAGCGCGTCTGCGTTCAATCCATGCGCCAGAAACGCTGCGACCAGTTTGCGCGCATCAATGATGCCTGCACCTGCTCCGTTGGAGCCGACAGGATAGGCGGCATGGCCGGCATCCCCCATCAAGGTGGTGCACCCATGGGTCCAGCGGTCCAGCGGATCGCGATCCACCATCGGGTATTCAAAGACCTCTGACGCGCCGCGGATCAGGGCAGGGGCGTCGATCCAGTCAAATCTAATTTGCTCGAACGCGGGCAGAAATTCATCAAGGTTTGCAGCGCGGCTATAGTCTTCCTTGCGAAAGGCCTGTGCGGGATCAAATTGCAGATTGCAAATCCAGTTGATCGTAGCAAGGCCTGTCTCGGGGTCTGGTTTCGAGATTGGATAGCTGACAAACCGCAGCCCGTCATGGCCGATCAGAACCATGGACGCCCCTGACAGAAACGGTTTGGCCTGTGTGGTACCTCGCCACAACATGGCACCGCCCCACTGTGGCGCGCCCTCATCGGGCTGCATCTGGTGGCGGATTGCGGAATGGATGCCGTCCGCCCTGATCAGGACAGATCCCGTAACTTCACACGCCTCTCCCGCGCGGCTCTCGAGCTTTAGAATTGCGCGACCTTCCTCGGTCTTGAATCCTGTCGCACGCCAGCCCGTCTGAACGGCCTGCGGCCCCGCGCGGCAGATCAGCGTGTCGTAAAGCATCATGTGCAAGCGGCCGCGGTGCACCGAATAGGCAGGCCAGTCATAGCCTGCGTGGGTCCCGCGCGGCTCTGTCCAGACGTGCAAGCCCCGCTTGGTGTATAATCCGTAATCCTTGAGCGCTACACCCACCTTATCCAGCTCGGAGGCGAGGCCCAGATCATAAAGCTCGCGCACCGCAGAGGGTTGGAGATTGATCCCGACGCCGAGCGCGCGGAGCTTGGAGCTTGCCTCAAACACCTGAAATGGAATGCCCACTTGATGACAGCTCAGCGCCAGTGCGAGACCTGAAATGCCACCCCCTGCAATCAATACTGTCATGCTGTCTCCGTGAGATAAAAGGCCGGGTGTTTCGTCGGGTAAAAAGAGGCTTTGCGCCGCGTTTGGTGTTCCACTTACTCTGCGCAAGTCATGGCATTTCATCAACCCGTTTCTATTATGGATGATGTGCGCTGCTTGAGGCTTCAATCACCAGCGCGATGTCGGCAAATATTTGCCGAAAGGCCTGTTATCGCAATTCAATGCGCCAGATCGGAGGGCCTATTATGAAAGCCGTTTGCGCCTCATGCCGATAAGCAGATAGGGTGGTGGAAAATGCGTGTGTAAAATCGCGAGTTGATGAGTGCGCGGCAAAGCGGACCGGAATATCGCGTTACAGATCAAGGGTTCGAGCGTGAAATCAATGGCTCTGGAACGAGTGTGGCGTGTCATGTCTGGCACGGCTTTTGTATGTGTAGCGGCAGCGTCGGTGCACGCCGCAGAGGTATCATTGGGCGGCGTCAGCGACGAGGGTCTGGAAAGCGCGCTCAGAGGCGGCTCTTTGTTGATCGAGCAGACAGCGCTGGAAGAGAACAGACCCTCCAACACCGAAATTCTGGGCGCTGCGCAAGCGGACTATAAGCGTCTGCTGGCTGTGATGCATGACAACGGCTATTTCGGCGGCAGCATCCACATTCTGGTCGATGGTCGTGAAGCGGCGTCCATCCCGCAAGTTTCGCCACCCGCGTCAATCTCCAACATTGAAATCAAGGTGGAGGAGGGGCCGAAGTTCGTATTTGGCCGTGCCCGCGTGGCACCGCTTGCGCCCGAGACTGAGATCCCCGAAGGATTTGCCGAGGGCGAAACGGCAAGCCTGAGTGTCTTGAAGTTAACCGTCTCCGAAGGCATTGACGGCTGGCGCAACCAAGGCCACGCGAAAGCAGCGCTGGTAGGGCAGGAGCTGGTTGCCGATCACCCTGCCCGCCGCATCCATGCCGATCTAACGCTTGATCCCGGGCCGCGCTTGCGGTTCGGCCGGTTGGTGATTGAAAGCGAAAGCGCTGTGCGTCCCGAGCGTATTCGCGACATCGCAGGTCTGCCCGAGGGGCAGGTTTATTCGCCAGAAGAGATCCGCCTGTCCACAGATCGGTTGCGCCGAACAGGGGCATTCAACGCGGTAGCCCTTACCGAGGTAGAGCAGATCGGCCCCGACAACACCTTGCCCGTGAACGCACAAATCATCGACGCGCCCCAGCGGCGCCTTGGGTTCGGGGCGGAGCTTTCAACGCTTGAGGGGCTGACAGTCAGCGCGTTCTGGCTGCACCGCAATCTGTTGGGTGGGGCCGAGCGGTTGCGCTTTGACGCGGAGATCACGGGCATTGGCGGCGGCTCTGGCGGCACTGATTACAAGCTGGGTGCGCGTTTTGAGCGGCCCGCGACCTTTAACGAGGATACCGATTTCTACGCGCTCGCGCTGCTTGAGCAACTGGACGAGGTCTCCTTTTTCTCTCGCCAGTTCGACCTTGAGGCAGGGATCGAGCGGATTGCATCGCCCGAGCGGACCTACACCCTTGGCCTTGGTTTGCGCCGCGCGCTGACGCGCGACGCTTTTGGCGAAAACCAGTATACGCTTCTGACGATGCCGCTGACTGCGCAGTTTGATTACCGTGACAACCCGCTCAACGCGAAAGACGGTTATTTTATCAGGGCCGAGGCTTTGCCCTTTGTCGCCCTTTCAGGTTCCGACAACGGCATAAGGACTTTTGTAGACGCCCGCGGATATAAGACGTTCGGAGAGACGCGCCCCGTCACCTTTGCGCTGCGGGGGCAAATGGGCTCGGTCTACGGTCCAGATTTGTCGCGCGCGCCTGCGGACTATCTGTTTTATTCAGGCGGTGGTGGCACCGTGCGGGGACAAGACTATCAAATCCTCGGCGTCCCTGTCGGGACGGACACTACGGGGGGGCGCCGCTTTGTGGGCGTCTCTGCGGAAGTGCGCGTGGGCGTGACGGATAGCGTCGGCATCGTGGGTTTTGCGGATGCGGGTTATATCGGTGAGGAAGAGTTCTATGATGGCACTGGCGAATGGCACTCGGGGGCGGGGCTTGGCCTGCGTTATAACACTGCTATCGGGCCGATCCGTGTGGATGTTGCCGTGCCTACCTCAGGGCCAGAGGCCGATGAGGACTTCCAGATTTACATCGGCATAGGGCAGTCATTCTAATGAGTATGATACGGCTACTCTTCGTGGCGCTTGCGCTGCTCATCGGGCTTCCAGCGGCAGCGCAGGAAGAAGACAAAGGGTTTTTGACCCGAAAAATTCAAGAATTACTGAGCAGTGCAGGCCGCGAGGTTGATATCACTGGCTTTGAGGGCGCGCTCAGCTCCGCAGCCTCGTTTGATCGCATGACCATTTCGGATGAGGAGGGCATCTGGCTAACGCTTGAGGATGTGGTGCTTGACTGGAACCGCTCTGCCTTGTTGCGCGGTGCGCTTGAGGTGAATGAGCTTAGTGCTGCGCGCATTGATATTGCGCGCGCGCCAAACCCCGTCGAAGCGACACTTCCCGATGCTGAAGCAACCCCGTTTACCTTCCCGCAATTGCCTGAACTGCCTGTCTCGGTCGCGATTGACGCAATAGCAATCGAGCAGGTCATTCTTGGCGCGCCCCTTTTGGGCGAAGCCGTTCAGCTACAGATGAATGCCAGTGCCACACTGGATGACGCGGGGCTGGACCTTGCGTTCAAGGCGGACCGCACCGATAACAAACGGGGCGCATTCGACATCAAAGCGAACCTGTCGCGCGACGATAACCAGCTCGACCTTGCCGTGGTGCTGAGCGAGCAGGAAGGCGGCCTTGTGGCCACCTTGTTGAACATCTCCGAGAATCCAGCGGTTGACCTGACGGTCAAAACCAACGGGCCACTTGAGGATCTGGTCACTGATCTGCGTCTTGTCACCGATGGTGAGCAACGGCTGGCAGGAGAGATCGAGCTGATTACCCAAGGCGATGCGAGCGATCCCGACCGCCGCATCATTGCCGATATCGGTGGTGATCTCACGGCTGTGATTTTGCCGCAGTACCGCGATTTCTTTGGTCCAGCGGTTGTCCTCAAGGCAGCTGCGCTGATGTCGGCAAGTGGTGCGGTGACCGTTGAAAACCTTGATCTTCAGGCCGCTGCCGTGGACCTCAAGGGGCGGTTTGCCTTGTCGGATGCGGGGTGGCCCGAGTTTGCCGATATCGAGGGCAAGGTTGCGCGCGCAGATGGTGCACCTGTGCTGTTGCCTGGTGGCGGCGGGCACACGACTGTTGAGCGCATCGCATTGAACGTCGATTTTGACGCTGCCGAGGGCGATGCCTATGTGGCCGTCTTTGACATTACGGGCATGGAAACAGAGGCCGCAGCGATCAGCCAGATTACACTGCGCTCGACAGGGACCCTGACAGGAGCGCAAGGCAACATCGGACAGCTGCGCGGCATGGTGCAATTTGCCGCTGCTGGCGTTGAGATGGCGGATGCCGCACTTGCCGAAGCTGTAGGGCGTCAGATTGAAGGTAGCACCGAGATTAACTACCTCTCGAACCAGCCATTCCGCCTTACCAACCTCGACCTGCGCGGCAGCGATTACAGCCTGCGCGGGGATGCCGGGTTCAGTGGTGTGGGAACAGGGCTGGAGACTGCCATAGACGCCGTGCTGTCAGCAACGAATTTAAGCCGCTTCTCCGCCCTTGCGGGCCGTGAATTGGACGGTGCGACGAGCCTTGCACTTGCGGGTGTGTTGACACCTCTGAGCGGTGCGTTCGATATGCAGGCTACAGGCACGGCTGATAATATCAAAACGGGCATTGCCCAAGCGGATGCGCTTCTGGAGGGGCGCACCGATCTGACAATGACCGCTATCCGAAATGAAAACGGCACATTCCTGCGGGATTTGGAATTGAACAATCCCGCACTTCTGTTCACAGGATCTGCCGCGCTTTCATCAGCGTCCAGCCGTGTTGATGGTGACATCCTGCTGCGCGATATCGGGGTGGTATTGCCACAATATAGCGGACCTGTGACGCTCAAAGGGACAGCAACACAAAACGGGGCGAACTGGCAGGTCAATGCGGAAGGCGATGGGCCTTACGGCGCTGCGCTGCGCCTTGAAGGGCCTGCAACGGGCCCTGACGCAACGCTTGAGTTCTCCGCTTCTGTGCCCGAGTTGTCTGATTTTGCCGAAGGCGTTGACGGCCCGCTGATGGCGGATGGAACCCTGCGTCAAACCCCTCAGGGCTGGCTGCTCCAAACAGAGGCCGCCGGAATCTTCAACGCAAATGCGCGCCTCAACGGGTTGGTGACGCCGCAGGTGAATTTGGGTTTCTATGTCTCGCTTCCCGATGGATCGGTTTTTGCACCGCAACTGGCGGGGCAATTGCGCGCCACGGGTCAGCTGCGCCAGACCGCGACAGGTTTCGAGATAGAGACGATTGCAAGCGGCCCTTATGGGGCCAGCGTTTTAGCCAACGGTGCTGTTACCCCTGCGTTGGATCTCGGGTTTGAGGTGTCTGTGCCAAATGTGCAGCCCTTGGTGCCGCAGGTGAATGGCCCCCTGAATGCGACAGGGCGGCTGCGCCAGTCAGATCGCGGATTTGTGGTCGATACAAACGCACGCGGCCCTTATGGCCTACGCGCGCAAATTGACGGGCTGGCGACGGGTCCAAATGCGCAACTGAATTTCGATGTGGCCCTGCCAAATGTGGCGCCGCTTGTGCCAAAGTTGAGTGGCCCGCTGAACGCCACTGGAACCGCTGCAATGACAGCGCAGGGATGGCGCGTGAACACATCGGCGCGCGGCCCTGCGGGCACGCAGGCGCAGGTCGCGGGGCTGGTCGGCAATGACGGGCAGCTCAATATGACGATCAACGGCAATGCACCGCTCGGCCTTGCGGGTCCGTTTATTGCGCCACGCAGCTTGCAGGGGCAGGCGCGATTTGATCTCGCAGTGAACGGTCCTGCGGCACTGGAATCGCTAAGCGGGACGATGCAGACCTCGAATGCGACGCTGACCGCGCCCAATTTGCGTGTCGGTTTGGAAGGCATCAATGCCAACATCAATTTGGGCGCAAGCCGCGCGCTTCTTGATGTGACAGCGCGAGGATCAAGCGGCGGAAGTTTGGGCGTGAATGGCTCGGTTGGTCTGGCGGGGGCGTTGCCAGCCGATATCGGCATCACTCTTGATCGTGTCGCGGTGATTGACCCACGCCTCTACCGCACAGCGATCAGCGGCGGGCTGCGCCTGTCTGGTCCGCTCTCGGGAGGGGCTGCAATTGCGGGTAATCTCAACATTGGCGAGACGATTGTGACAGTGCCGTCCACAGGGCTGACCAGCATCGGGGATATTCCGCCGATTACCCACGTGGGTGCGACAAGTGCCAACACACAAACCCGCAGCAAGGCTGGCCTATTGGAGAGCGCTGCGGCCGCTGATCCCGTTACACGAGGGCAGGCGTCGCAGGGCTTTGGCCTCAACATCAATGTCAACGCGCCAGGCCGTATTTTTGTCCGTGGCCGAGGGCTGGATGCGGAGCTGGGGGGGCAATTTCTGCTGACGGGTGACACGAATAACATTATCTCCGCAGGGCGGTTCGAACTTGCACGCGGACGCCTTGATATCTTGGGTAAACGCTTTGATCTGGCCGAGGGGTCGGCGCAGTTCGATGAGGATTTTGTACCCTACATCCGTTTTGTCACGACCACGACAACCCAGAACGGCACGGCAAGCATCATCGTGGAGGGGCGTGCGGATGCGCCTGAAGTCACCTTCGAGAGCACCCCCGCAGGGCCGCAGGATGAAGTGCTGGCGCAGTTGTTGTTCGGGCGTAACCTGTCTGAAATTTCGGCCTTCCAAGCACTGCAACTGGCCAATGCTGTGGCCACCCTTGCAGGGCGTGGCGGCAAAGGTGTCGTGGGTAACCTTCGCGACCAGTTCGGTCTTGATGATCTGGATGTGACCACCACCGACAGCGGCGAGACGGCCGTGCGGGTTGGTAAATACCTGACCGACAATGTCTATACGGATGTCACCGCCGCCTCTGATGGCACGGGTGAGGTGTCGCTCAACATCGACATCACGCCCAACCTTGTGGGCAAGGCCACGCTTGGCTCGGACGGTAACTCGTCTGTCGGGATATTCTTCGAAAAAGACTACTAGGCTACGTCAGGCGGAAGGCGTGAACCGCCCGAATGTGCCGCGCTTGAACAGCAGGCCATCGCGTTCCTCTGGCTGGATTGCGGCGGCGGTGATCTGTCCCAGAATGATCGAATGATCCCCCGCCAGATGCACCGCATAGGTGTCACAGTGGAACGTCGCGAGACATCCGTGCAGCGTCGGCGCGCCGTTCGGACCTGCGTCATAGGCGTAAGGGCTGAAGTCATGGCCCTGTTTGGCAAAGTGGTTTGCCACATCCATTTGCGCCGCACTCAGGACATGAATGCAGAACGCTGACGCCCCTGCAAAGGCATCATGGCGCTTTGATGTGCGCGCCGCAGACCACAGCACCAATGGTGGATCAAGCGAGACGGAGGAGAAGGAGTTAGCCGTCATGCCAATCGGGCCAGCGTCGGAGTGCACAGTAATCAATGCCACCCCCGTGCCAAACTGACCGAGCGCACGGCGCAGATCGGTTGTGCGGGTCGGATCGGGCGTAAAGCTGTGCATATCGTTCTCCATTCGCGAGCGGTGCCACGGGGGTGCTGGTTTGTCCAGTGCCGTGATCGCTGAACGGTCAGATAGCAGGCATAGCCCAAAGGAAAGACCTAAGGTGCGGGGCGTTCGTCCTTGGCGGTGTTAATGCAGATGAGCCTCGGGTTGCGGGAGGGAGAGCAACTGATAGAGCAGCTGCCCAAACGAAAACGGGCGCCCCTGCGACAAGGACGCCCGATCACAAGAGAGCGCAGAGCTTACTTGTTCATGCGGTTCTCGATCAGATCATCGACCACCGAAGGATCGGCCAGTGTCGAGGTGTCGCCAAGCGTTGCATGGTCATTCTCGGCGATCTTACGCAAAATGCGGCGCATGATCTTGCCCGAGCGTGTCTTGGGCAGACCCGGCGCCCATTGCAGCAAGTCTGGCGAGGCGATCGGGCCGATCTCGGTGCGGACCCAATTGCGCAGCTCTGTGCGTAGCTCGTCGGTGTATTCCTCACCGCCCATCAGCGTGACATAGCAATAGATGCCCTGTCCCTTGATCTCGTGCGGGTAGCCGACAACGGCGGCCTCTGCCACTTTGGGGTGGGCGACTAGGGCGCTCTCGACCTCTGCCGTGCCCATGCGGTGGCCCGAGACGTTGATAACATCGTCTACACGGCCCGTGATCCAGTAATCGCCGTCTGCGTCCCGCTTTGCCCCGTCACCGGTGAAGTAATAGCCGGGGTAATCGGCGAAATAGGTCTTCTCGAACCGTTCGTGATCGCCCCAGACGGTGCGCATCTGACCAGGCCAGCTGCTTGCGATGCAAAGTACGCCCTCGGCGGGGTTGCCGTCGATCTCTGCTGCACTTGTGGGCTCAAGGATGACAGGTTTGATGCCAAAGAACGGCTTCATCGCGGAGCCTGGTTTCATGGCATGGGCTCCTGGCAGGGGGGTCATCAGATGGCCGCCCGTCTCGGTCTGCCACCACGTGTCCACGATCGGGCAAGTGCCACCGCCCACAACATCATTGTACCAGTTCCACGCTTCGGGATTGATAGGCTCGCCCACGGTACCAAGGATACGCAGGCTGCTGAGGTCGGAGTTTTTCACGAACTCGTCACCCTTTGCCATCAGCGCACGAATGGCCGTTGGGGCTGTGTAGAACTGGTTGACCTTGTGCTTTTCGCAAATCTGCCAGAAACGGCTTGCGTCGGGGTAGGTCGGCACGCCTTCGAACATCACAGTTGTTGCGCCATTGGCCAGCGGGCCATAGACGATATAGCTGTGCCCCGTGACCCAGCCCACGTCCGCCGTACACCAAAAGATATCGCCGTCCTTATAGTCGAACGTCGTCTCATGGGTCATCGCCGCATAAACCAGATAGCCACCTGTAGAATGCACTACGCCCTTGGGTTGACCTGTGGAGCCTGAGGTATAGAGGATGAACAGCGGGTCTTCGGCGTTCATGGCCTCTGGTTCGCAGGTGTCGGATGCGGTCTGCGCCAGTGCGTTATAGTCGAAATCACGCCCTTCTGCCCACGTCGTCTCGCCGCCCGTGCGCTTGACCACAAGGCACTTCACCGTGTCTTTGCAATGCAAAAGCGCCTGATCGGCGTTGGTCTTAAGTGGTGTGCTGCGGCCGCCGCGTGGCGCATAATCAGCAGTGATAACCACTTTCGCCTCTGAGCCGTTGACCCGTGAGGCCAAGGCATCGGGTGAGAAGCCTGCAAAGACGATCGAATGAATGGCACCAATGCGTGCACAAGCCAGCATCGCGTATGCCGCTTCGGGGATCATGGGCAGATAGATGATGACGCGGTCGCCGCGCGCGACGCCTAGATCTTTGAGGATATTGGCCATCTTGCAGGTGCCTGCGTGCAGATCACGGTAGCTGATGTGCTGTGCACCCTCATCAGGGCTGTCGGGCTCCCAGATGATCGCCGTCTGGTCGCCGCGCGTCTCGAGGTGGCGGTCGATGCAATTTGCCGCCACATTGAGCTGACCGTCGGCATACCAATTGATCTTGACCTGCCCAAGGGTGAAATCCACATCGCTCACTTGCGTGAAGGGTTTGATCCAGTCGACCCGCCCGCCTTGCTCCTTCCAGAACCCGTCAGGGTCGCTCAATGAGGCGGCATACATCGCATCATATTTCGCTGCATCGACATGGGCGGCTGCGGCCAGCTCGGCGCTGGGCGGATAGGTTTTGGCAGTATCAGACATGAACGTATTCCTCCTTGGCGGCGGTTTGCGTCTTTGGTCGCGCAGTTCCGCCTGTGTTCGGGCCGAGTTTAGGCGCTGTTTTTGGGTAAGGGAATATTCAACTCCGAGGCGGCAGCGTCACGTGTAAAGATATTTCCAAGTATTCGTAAATTTTGTAAATCTGCGTATCGCAAGCGCTGCAGGTCTGCGCGCTTTCAAATCTGTGCTGCATTGTGCGAAAATCCGCACACTTGATGCGCCCTTCTGCGGTCAGAAATCTGCCCCCGCCACGGCTAAGGCTCAGAAGGGTATCGGAAGTTTTCGATTCTGCACTTGATTGCCAAATTATCGTTGCATCCCTTCGTGCGGTGCGCTTTCCTACGGCTCTACCTCACCCCTCTGTGGACGGGCGGGGCAAAAGGATGGGGGAGTGTTGCCGGTTTCGGCAGGGTCCCGATGATCCATAACAAAACGACAAACACACTTTCTCTGGGGAGACACACCAATGAATAAATATCTGAGTGGCGCAGCCTTCTGCGCAATTAGCTTTGCCTTTGCATCCGAAGCCGCAGCAACCGAATGGAACGTATCCGTCTGGGGCAAGCGCCGCGCCTTCACCGAACATGTCGAGAAGCTGGCCGAACTGGTGAGCGAGAAGACGAACGGCGAATTCACCATCAACGTGAGCTATGGCGGTCTGTCCAAGAACCGCGAGAACCTTGACGGAATTTCCATCGGTGCTTTTGAGATGGCGCAGTTCTGTGCAGGTTACCACCGCGACAAAAACCGCGTTGTGACCGTGCTTGAGCTGCCGTTCCTCGGCGTTGAGAACCTCGAGCAGGAGCGGGCCGTATCGCGCGCAGTCTATGCCCACCCCGCCGCAGCAAAGGAAATGGAGCAGTGGAACGCAAAGCTGCTGATGACTTCACCCATGCCGCAGTACAACCTTGTAGGTACGGGCGACCAGCCTGCGACGCTTGCAGACTTTGAGGGTATGCGCGTGCGCGCCACGGGTGGCCTCGGACAAGCCTTCGAATCTGTGGGTGGTGTGCCTACATCTGTGACCGCAAGCGAGGCGTTCCAGGCGATGGAATCTGGCGTTGTGGACACCGTGGCCTTTGCCCAGCACGCGCATCTGTCATTCGGCACCATCAATGAGGCTGACTGGTGGACTGCAAACCTCAACCCCGGCACGGTGAACTGCCCTGTCGTCGTGAACATCGACGCATATGAGAGCCTGCCAGACGCGCACCGCGAAGCATTGGATTCATCTATCGAGCCATCGCTTGACCACTATCTGGCCAACTACGCCGAGCTTTTGGAGCGCTGGGATACCGTGCTAGAAGAGAAAGGCGTAGCAAAAGTTGAGATGGCCCCTGAGGTGATTGCCGAATTCCGCGCGACAGCCGCTGATCCGATCCGCGACAAGTGGATTGCCGATATGGAAGCGCAGGGCATGCCGGGTCAGGAGCTTTATGACCTCGTCGTCAAAACGCTCGCCGACGCAAAAAGCGGTAGCTAAGCGTGGTTAGGGGCGCTTGTGCCCCTCGCCAGGCAACCCAAGGCTGCGCGTCCCTCGCGCAGCCTTTTTGCCCAAATAATAGGTCAAATTTAGAGGAGAGATGCGATGGCAGGCTCCGCCGCGGTGCTGGAAGATTCCAGCCTACTAAGTAAACTTGATCGCATGTTGCTGCCGGTTGAGCGCTTTTGCGCGCTCCTGAGTGGTCTTGCGATTTTCTCGCTGATGTTTCTGGCGGCCTATTCCGTCACCGCCCGCAAATTCTTTGGCAGTCCGCTGTTGGGCTATGTCGACTATATCGAGGCAGCCATGCCGATCATCGCCATTATGGGCGTCTCCTTTGTGGCGCGTGACGGCACGCACATCCGCATGGACATGCTCGTCAACGCGCTCAAAGGCCGCGTGCTGTGGCTGTTCGAGTTGATCTCGGTCCTGTTGATGTTGCTCCTGATCGTTGGTCTGACCTATGGCGCGTGGGAGCATTTCGACCGCTCGTTTGACTGCGCGCGCCCGTGGTGCTCGCGCGACAGCTCGATTGATGTGAGCCTGCCGATCTGGCCCAGCAAGCTTGTAGTGCCGATCGCCTTTGCCGTCCTCACGCTGCGGCTATTGTTGCAGGCATGGGGATACGGACGTGCACTGGTTCTGGGGCTGGAGAACCCTGTGGCCGTGCCATTTTCGCTCACGATTGAAGAGCAGGCACTGGCCGAGGCCAAGATGATGCAGGGAGACGGCTGATGGAACCTATTGAAATCGGTATCTATGTCTCTTGCGGCATGCTGGTCATGGTGCTACTGGGCATGCGCGTTGCCTTTGCGGCGGGTTTGGCGGGCTATGTCGGCCTCGTATGGTTGCGCTGGAACGGGTTTGACTATGACCCTGATCGCTTCTGGAAAGCGGTGGAGATCAGCACGAAGATCGCGGGCCTGACGCCCCACTCCAAAGTCTCCGCGCAAGTCCTCAGCCTCATCCCCGTCTTCATTATGATCGGCTATCTGGCCTATTATGCCAAGCTAACGACGGCTTTGTTCGAAGCGTGCAAGCGCTGGTTTGCATGGGTTCCGGGGGGCTTGGCTGTCTCCACCGTGTTCGCCACCGCAGGGTTTGCCGCCGTTTCTGGCGCGTCTGTGGCAACAGCAGCCGTCTTTGCCCGTATCGCCATCCCAGAGATGCTCAAGATCGGCTATAACAAGCAATTCGCGGCGGGTGTTGTCGCCGCTGGTGGCACGCTGGCCTCGCTCATCCCGCCCTCGGCTATCCTCGTTATTTATGCGATTATTGTGGAGCAGGACGTCGGCATGCTGCTTCTGGCGGGCTTTATTCCCGGCATGTTTTCGGCCATAGTCTACGCCTCGCTCATTATCGGCATAGCACTCATCTGGAAAAACGTAGGACCTCCCGTCACAGGCTTCTCTTGGCGCGAACGGTTCGAGAGCCTGCCACCCGCGCTGCCCATCGTGGCAGTGGTCGTGATCATCATCTTTTTTGTCTACAATCCCTTCGGTGACGCATGGGGCACCCCAACAGAGGGCGGCGCCGTGGGCGCGTTCATCGTCTTCATGATGGCGCTTTATCGCGGCATGCGCTGGGGTCAGCTCAAGGAGGCATTGCTGGAGACGGCGAAGCTCACCGTGATGATCTTTACCATCATCTGGGGCGTGCTGATCTATGTGCGTTTTCTGGGCTTTGCGGAGCTGCCCGATGCCTTTGCTGCGTGGATTACCTCGCTCGAGATGAAGCCGATTGTGATCCTTATCTGTATCCTGCTCGCTTATGCGGTGCTTGGGATGTTCATGGACGCAATCGGGATGCTGCTCCTGACGCTGCCTGTGGTCTACCCTGCTGTTATGGCGCTTAACGGAGGCGAGATGGTTTCGGCCGCTGATAGTGCCTTTGGCATGTCGGGGACGATGTGTGCGATCTGGTTCGGGATATTGGTGGTCAAAATGGCGGAGTTCTGTTTGATCACGCCTCCTATTGGTCTCAACTGCTTCGTCGTGGCAGGGGTGCGGGATGATCTTAACGTACAGGACGTTTTCAAGGGCGTAATGCCTTTCTTCCTTGCCGATGCAGTGACCATCGCCTTGCTGGTAGCCTTTCCTGCCATCGTGCTTTGGCTGCCGATGCTGGCCACGCAATAACAGTCTGCGCGCCGCCCCTAAGGTGGCGCGTGGTATCACCAGAAGGCTTGCGATGTTCCGCTTTATCCACTCTTCCGATCTGCATCTGGGCAAGCCCTTTGGCCGCCAGAGCGAGGATGTGCGTGCCCGTTTGCGCCTTGCGCGCAGCGGGGTTTTTGTACGTTTGGCACAGGCCGCGCGGGATGCGGGGGCAGGGCACGTTTTGCTGGCGGGTGATACGTTCGATCAGGAAACGCCAGCACCCAGCATCACGCGGCAGGCGCTTAATGCCATGGCGCAGGCGCAGGATATCACATGGGTCCTGATGCCTGGCAACCATGATAGCCTCGCGGCGAGCGAGCTGTGGCAAACCATCGCCCGCGACAAGCCCAACAATGTGATCACGGCGCTCACGCCATCTCCTTTGATGCTGGAGGGCGCACATTTGCTGTCCGCGCCGTGCACAACGCGCAACCCGGGCCGCGATCTGACGTTGGACATGGTGCAGCCTACGCCTGAGGGGAGCATCCGCATAGGTCTTGGCCATGGCGGTATCCACGATTTTCAAACCGACGGGGCCGAGGGGCCAAGCGGGACGATTGCCCCAGACCGTGCCGCCCTTGCGGGGCTTGATTATCTGGGGTTTGGCGATTGGCACGGACAAATCAGGGTCGGCGCGCATACATGGTATAGCGGCACGCCCGAGCCCGATAGTTTCAAGCACGCCCACGCGGGAACGGCGCTGGCCGTCACTGTTGCGGGGGCGGGCGCGGTGCCAGACGTGCGCCCAGTGCGGACGGGCAGCGTGCATTGGCAGCGGCTTGCTTTTGATCTGATGCCCGAAGATGACGTTGCCGAATTGGTAGCGGGCAGGTTGCCACCGCTTGAGTTTCGTGCCGACACGCTTTTGCATATTGAGCTGCAGGGCCGTTTGGGCGTGCAACAGATGCAACAGATCACCTTAGCTCTCACGCAAGTCGCGCCTGATTTTCTGAGCCTGACCCATGATACGGATGCCTTGCGCCTCTCGCATGATGCGGCCGATCTGGACGTGATCGACCCTTCGGGCGGCGCGTTGCGACAGGCCGCCGAGGCATTGTCGCAGACCGGACAGGACGCGGATCTGTCGGGTACAGACCGCCGTGTCGCCACAACCGCACTGTCACAACTCTTTTCCTTTGTGGCGGAGCAGGACGCATGAAACTGCGCAGCCTGACCTTAAGCAATGTGCGCAAATTTGCGGGGCAAACCGCCACCATCAGCGGCATCGGCGACGGCGTCAGCGTGGTGTCGGAGGCCAATGAGTTTGGAAAATCCACGTTCTTTGACGCGTTGCACGCGCTCTTCTTTCTCAAATACAGCGCGGCCACGCGTGAGGTGAAATCGCTGCAATCCAACGCGGGAGGTGCGGTACGGGTTGCCGCTGAAATCGAGCTGCCCGATGGTCGCTTCACGCTGGAGAAGTCCTTTCTGGCGCAAAAACGTGCTTCGGTGAAAGACACAGGCGGCACGGTCATCGCCCTCGATGATGAGGCGGAGCGATGGATTGCAGCGCTCATGGACAACGGGTTGGAGGGGCCAGCGGGGCTTTTGTGGGTGCGCCAAGGCGTGACCGCGCTTGAGCCTGCGGGCACTACGGGCAAAGAGAAAGAGACCTTGCTGGGCGCAAGGCAAAGCCTGCTCAGCTCTGTCGCGGGTGAGATTGACATGATCACGGGTGGTCGTCGTATGGACCGCGTGATTGAGGCCGCAACGCAGGCTTTGGCGCGTTTGGCCACCAAGACGGGCAAGCCCTATACACAGGGTCCGTGGCACGCAGCGCAGGTTGAGGCAGACACGCACCAAGCGCGCCATGATGCGCTGGACAAAGCCTGTCGCGAGCTCTCATCTGCATTGCACCAGCGGCGCGAGGTGGGGCTGCGTCTGGAAACATTGGATGCGCCTGACCGAATTGCAGCGCTTCATCTGGCCGTGGTGCAGGTGGAGCAGGCCTATGCCGCCGCGGCAGCCCATGCAGAGAAGGTGACCCATGCGCAGGGGCAGGTAGAGTTGCGCCTCCTCGAACAAGAGGCCGCGCAATCAAAGCTGGATGCCCTGATCGGGGCTGCGCGACAATATGAGACTGGCAAAGCTGCGTTGGATCGCACGCGGACTGCTCAAAGTGAGGCGGAGAAAGCCTTGAGCGCTGCGGAGGCCGCAGTGAAGGACGCCCAGCGTGATGCCGCAAAAGCAGAAGAAACGCTGAGCCAAGCCACCGCCACGCGCGACGCTGCGCAGCAAGCAGCACTGCGGCAAAACGCGGCCGAGAAATACGGGCAGTTGCGCGATGTCTTGGCGCAAGTCCTCGAAAAGCAGCGCGCACTTGCACAGGCAAAGGCAACCCTTGGGACGTTGCCCGTGACGGCGCAGACACTGGCACATATTGAAGACGCACAGGCCACAGTCATGCGAACGCAGCGGGATGTGGCGTCGGGTGGAGTACAAATGGTCTTGTCCTATACTGGGGCGCAGCGGGTGCTTGTGGCGGGTCTGCCCTTGGATGCGGGGCCGCGCCAGATTACCCAGCGGGAGGTTTTGGAGTTGGCAGGGATTGGCCAGTTAACCATCGATCCTGGCGGGGCGACTGTAGACACGAGCGCATTGGAACAGGCACAGAATGCCTTGCGCGCGGCGCTGGAGGCAATTGGTGCCCTTGATGTGAGCGAGGCCCGTGCCATGGCCGCACAGCGTGCTGAACTCGAGGCTGAGGTGACCCTGCTGGCGCGGGTGATCGAGACCTTGGCACCAGAGGGTGTGGAGCAGATGCAAGAGGCGGTAGAACAGGCCAAGGCTGCTGCGGGCCAGATCACTGCCGTGTCTGAGGTACCATCAGCCGATCCAGCAGTACTTTTGCTGGCGCTGGATGAGGCACAAGAGGGCGCGCGCCGCAGCCGCAGGTCCTATGATCAGGCACGTGATGCCCGCGACAATGCCCGTGCCACACAGGCCCGCGCCCAAGCGGAGCTTGAATCAGCGCAGGTGGGATTTGACACGGCCCAAGCGGCTTGTGGTGCGCCTGATGATTTCGCGGTGCGTCAGGATGATGCTGCGCGACATCATTCGGCAGCGCAGGTGGCGGTACATGACGCCCAAGCAGCTGTGGACAAGTTAGAACGCGCGGCCCCTGATCTGGCTTCCGCCACGGCGGAATTGACCCGCACGCGATCAGCCGCACAGAACGCCCGTGATGCCGTGACCCGCCTGCGCACAGAGCATGCGGAATTGAGTGCGACGATCCGCACCCGCGCCGAAGACGGGGTCGAGGAAAAGCGTGACGAGGCCGCTGGGCTGCTTCAGAGCGCCAAAGACCGTGCGGCGCGCTTTGCCCATGAAGCCGCGGGCCTGTCGCTGTTGGTCGAGACATTGCGCAACAAACGCGGTGCCGCACAGGAGGCGTATTTCGGCCCCGTGCAACAAGAGCTTACACCGCTTTTGGCGCTGCTGCACGCGGATGCTGCCCTCAGCTTTGATCCCTCTTCGATGTTGCCGCAAGGGCTGTCGCGCGCAGGGGTGGAGGAGCCTCTGGACCGGCTCAGTGGCGGCACACAAGAGCAGATCGCCATCCTCACGCGGCTGGCCTTTGCCCGCTTGTTTGCGCGTCAGGGCAAACCGATGCCGATTATTCTGGATGACGCGCTGGTCTATTCCGACGACAACCGCATCACAGCCATGTTCACCGCCCTTCACCGTGTGGCCACAGACCAGCAGGTGATCGTTTTCACCTGCCGCCAGATGGCGTTTGCAGGATTGGGCGGTGTTCAGCCACTGGTACAGGTGACACAGGACAGTTAAGTTTGCTGGTAACAGCGCAACACGCAGGAGCCTTACATGACGCGAACTTCCATCTGTCACAGCCTCTTTGGTCTTGTGACACTTCTCTGTCTCAGCGCTCCTGTTTCAACCTCGTCGCAATCCGCCGCTGAATGTATCTCGCCGCAACAGCAATCGCTGATGAACGCCTGCGCCTACCGCGACTACGAGAAGGCGGATGCGGCGCTCAATGCGGCGTGGAAACCTGCCAAGAAGTTTGCGGATGCGATTGGCAAGGGTAAGGCGCTGCTATCGGCTCAGCGTGCATGGCTCGCCTACCGCGATGCAGCCTGTGAGGTGCACGCCAGCCCCTATGAGGGGGGCTCAATCCAGCCTCTTGTGCGTGCGACCTGCCTGAGTGAGATTACGGCGCAGCGCACGCAGATGCTGTTGGAGTTCCACGCCTACTAAGGTGGTGTGGCTTTGCGTAGCGCTTCGGGTACGCCGCTCCCGATGTCCCAAAACAGCCCCGCCATCACCTGCATCGCCTCGCGGCACAGCGGTTTGAGAACGTGTTCATTGGGGGCGTGCTGGTTACAGCCCAAATAGCTGTGAGGAATCCAGATCGTCGGCAGGCCCAGCACATTGGCAAAACAATCGTTAGGCAATGACCCGGCCAGATTGGGCAGGACATGCGGATCGTCGCCTGTGGTCTGTTTGAGCGAGGCGCGCACATAGGCGACCCACGGATGATCAGGGTCGAGGCGCGTTGCGGGAAAGAAACCTTTGTCCATTGGAATGATCGTGACATTCTGAAAACCGTGGGCATCCAGATGCCGACGCAGCGCGGGCAGGATGTCTTCCGCATCGGTGCCAATGACATAGCGCAACTGGCAATGAGCCACCGCACGTGCTGCGATCGCGTTCACAGGGGCCTCAGGCACACCCGAGGTCATCGCCCGCACCGCAAAGCTGTTCCAGCCGTAGGCGCGCTCGGCGGGGGTGAGTGTTTCCTCGCCCCAATCGGTATCAACCGTGGGCGCGCTGTTGGTGCCGAAGGGCAGGCCACTGAGAGCCTTGCGCACCGCAGGGGTAAGACTGGTGGGCCGCCATTCGGGCACTTGGATCTGGCCGCGTGCGTCGGTGATACAAGCCAGCGCGTGGCACAGAATAATCGCGGGATCCGCCAGCAAGCCACCCCAGTTGCCCGAATGATGTGCCCCTTCGCGCAGATCGACCTCAAGGTCAAAGTCAATGCAGCCCCGACTGCCCATAAACATGGTCGGGCGCTCGGCGCTCAGGCGCGGCCCGTCAGATGCGATCAGCACATCGGCGGCCAGCGTGTCGCGGTGCAGCGCCATCATCTCTTTGAGGCCAGGAGAGCCAATCTCTTCGTCCATCTCCATCACGATCTTGATGTTGAACCCAAGCGCGCCGCGCGCGGCGAGCACGGACTCAAGAGCTGCGATATTGATCAGATGCTGCACCTTGTTGTCGGCGCTGCCCCGTCCATAGAGGCGCTCCCCCCGTTCGGTCAACTCAAACGGCGTAAGCCCCTCGTCCCACTGGGTGTCCTGCCCCAAGACTACATCGCCGTGCCCACAGGTCAGAACGGTCGGCAAGGCGGGGTCCTCAATGCGCGCCCCTAGAAGAAAAGGCGCCGCAGCGCCGCTGTCTGCTGCCGCATCATGCAGCTCGCAGTCGAAGCCGAGCGCGGTAAGTCGCGGCTCAATGGCCTCTACCAGATATGCCGTCAGTACATCGGCCTGCGCAGGGTTCTGGCTTTCGCTGCGATAGGAGACAAGGCGGGCAAGATCGGATTGCAACGTGCCGTTGTCAAAGTAGCGGGTGGCGTAATCTAGAGCAGTCTGTCGGTTCATCTGGGTTCTGCCTTTTGGGTTTGGCTACTGCGTATCATTGCACATCTTTATGCTCAAACATTGCGTGAAATACGCACCAACCCGATGCCGCACTATGTCTTTGCACAGCGGCAGAGCGGGGAGAGATGCAACCCGTTTCAAGGTTAACTAATCGCTAACGATGGCCTCTGCGCCCGCATGGTTGGTGTGGTGTAAAAAGTTGACTAATTTTGTCGGAAACATTGCATTGCGCGCAAAAATAGTATCTGAGTGTTTTTGTAAGCAAATATCACGAGGGATATAATGAGACGCTCTTTTACGATTCTGACAGCAACAATGACCACTGCACTGACAGCACTCGGGCCTGCTACGGCCTATGCCGAAGGGGAATTGAACCTCTATTCCTCACGCCACTATGACACGGACGAGCGGCTCTATTCCGATTTCACCGAAGCCACGGGCATCACCATCAATCGTATCGAGGGCAAAGCAGACGAGCTGATCGCGCGGATCGCAGCAGAGGGCGCGAACTCTCCTGCCGATATCTTGCTGACGGTTGACACATCGCGTCTTGAGCGGGCCAAAGAGGTTGGGGTGTTGCAGTCCATCGAGAGTGATCTTCTGGAGACGCGCATTCCTTCAAACCTGCAAGACGCTGACAACCAGTGGTTCGGTTTCAGCCAGCGTGCGCGGATCATCTTCTATGATAAAACCGATGTCGCAAACCCGCCGCAGGATTATGTCTCCCTCGCAGATCCCGCCTACAAGGGCATGGTTTGCCACCGCTCTTCCTCCAACGTCTATTCCCAGACGCTGCTGGCATCTGTGATCGAAAACCACGGGGCCGAGGCTGCAAAAGGCTGGGCGCAAGGCGTGGTCGAAAACTTCGCTCGCGATCCCGAGGGTGGTGATACCGACCAGCTGCGCGGCATTGTGTCGGGCCAGTGTGATATATCCATTGCCAACACCTATTACTTTGCCCGCTCCATCCGCCGCGAAGTCAGTGGCCTGCCTGAAGAGGCGCGTGCCAACATTGGCTGGGTCTTTCCTGCGCAAAACGCTGAAGGTGCGCATATGAACCTCTCGGGCGGTGGCGTGGCTGCGAATGCGCCCAACAAAGAGAACGCCATTAAATTCATGGAATACCTCGCCTCCGATCAGGCGCAGCAGTATTTTTCGGCAGGCAATGACGAATATCCCGCCGTGCCGGGTGTGGCCCTGAGCCCCTCCGTTGCAGCGCTTGGTCTGTTCCGCCCTGATGCGGTGGACCTCAGCACCGTAGCCAAGAATGTGCCTGAAGCGCAGAAGATCTTTAACGAAGTCGGCTGGAAGTAGGCGTCTGCATTAGGAGAAGACGACGGGCAGAGCGCTGCCCGTCGTAACACTAGGGTCAGAGCGGCCCCTGACCCCAGTCCAAGCCACGCCAAAAGGCTAGCCCGGAACACCGCGAACCAACCGGAGGCGAAGATGACGGATTGTAAAATGAGAAACGCGAAAACACCCAAAGCGCCCGCCCACTCACACTCAATGCACGGCTATGAGGAAGCGGGACGCCAAGCGACTTGTTGTAGGGATGAAGCCATGCACATGGGGCTGACGGGAGCGTATAAATGTGACACGAACTTCGAGCTGTTTTTGGATTGTCTGAAAGAAGGGCGCAGATGATCACGACCCGACAGCCACCAAGGCCCGTGTCGCCTGTGGCCAAGGCCGCAGACATGCCAGCCTATAGTGTCAGAGAATTGATGCAGGGCGGGGCGCAGGTGCAGTTGATTTTGGATAATGCCGTCTACACCTTGCGGGTCACGCGGGCAGGTAAGCTTATCCTGACCAAATAGTCTGAATGATCCGAGTACTGCTTAAGGGAAAGCCATACCCAAGACCCCCAGCCCTTGCATTGATATCTGCAAATTCAAGCGGGAGGGCCATTGCATCGGGTGTTCGATGACAAAGGCGCAAAAATCCATGTTCAAATCATTGAAGAAAGACGCGCACCGCCGCGGGTTTGTCCAGATGCTGACGGCCCAGCAAGAGCGCATGGGCAAATACAGTCATTGGGAGGCAGCCTACCGCAAGAAGCTGACCAAAAAGAAAATCGCGGCCGAGACAATTCTCTGACCGCGACTTTTGTTTGCTGGTATTGGTGGATCAGCCAGAGAGGTGGGCGCGCAGGAACCACGCGAATTTCTCATGCTCGGTGCCGCGTGCGATGCACAAATCCTCAGTAAGCGTATCGCCATGCTCGGCGGCCAGCGCCCCACAGGCTGCAAGCGTGGCGGCAAGCGTTTCCTGCGCTTCCATCAACATGCGGATCATCTCGACATCGGTGGCAGGCCCCTCATGCTCGGACACTTTCGAGCGTTTGACCATCCCGGCAAGTGTTCCTTCTGCATGCAGATCGAGTGCGCGAATACGCTCGGCGAGGTCGTCTTGCCCGACGAAGTGATCCTCGTAAATCTTCTGGAACAGATCATGCAAGGGGCCAAACGACTTCCCCTTCACATTCCAGTGGAAATTCTGTGCAAGCATCGTGGTTACGGCTGTCTCGGCAACAGATTGGTTCAGCGCCTCACTGATTGCGGTCTTTGCGTCGGTGGTCAATGCGGAAGCTGTCTGTGTCATCTTCATACCCTCTATATCTATGAATATTTCGGCTGGCTGGCGTCTAGCTCGCTTGCTTGCTTGCACTTTAGATAACACCTTTTGGGTGCTTTCCAAGCAGTATTTAGAGTAATTCTAAACTGGAGGAGATCGCTCGGATATTCTGCCCAAAAGATACCCGATATAGCGGCGGTCGCGTGGGGCCACCCGAGATCGCAACAGAAAAGACAGGCTATTTGTATGGCCAGTTTCCATCGTTGAAAGGCATCTGAGTACCCACGCCTCATCAAATGTCACGTCCTTCGCGCCTGGCTGATACCATTTGACCGGCGCATGAACGGCATCCGAGAGGCATTTCACGAATGTAGACGTAAAGGTGTGCGTGGCAGTCTCTCCGTCAAGCGTAAGCAGAGCGCAGGCCTCGAACAGATCAGTCCGCGCTGCAACACGACATTCCATCGCACACAACCGCAGGCGGTTAAGGGTATCACGATCCTTGCAGTGAACAGGGATCGTGGCGGTCTTGGTGTGTGTTCTGGGGTCCAGGGACCGATGAGGTTCTGGAAGACGCAGCATGATGGCAGAGTTCGCCCAAAGTTAGCGTCGGGTATGCACGATTTATTTCCGTTAATATCTATAGGGTATTAGCGAGCATCAGAATAGTCAATCCACAGAACCCTGCGTTGAGACCTGATCTGCTAAAAACACCATGTTCTATGGGACAGGGCATGCAGGCATGTGGCCATGTCATTTCCCTAATGCATGAACAGTGTTATCTGTCTGCTGAATCAACTTCGCTAAGCCTTTCGCGGGCCGTCACACCGATCAAAAGCACCTTCAATATGCAAGATACGCAGAACAATCTGGAACAAAGCCTGTCGCGGCCCAAGTTGGGGAGATCTATGGTCTCTAAAGCTGCGTGCTTGAGCGTGGCACCCATGATGGATTGGACTGACACCCATTGCCGCACGCTTCACCGCATGATGAGCAAGCAGACGCTTCTTTATACTGAAATGGTTACCTCCCCTGCCTTGGTGCGCGGGCGGGCGCTGCATCTGTTGAACCATAACCCGATTGAGCATCCCGTGGCGCTGCAATTGGGGGGCTCTGACCCTGCCGAGCTGGCTGAGGCGGCCTATTTGGGCGCGCAGGCGGGGTATGATGAAATCAATCTCAACGTAGGCTGTCCGTCCGACCGCGTGCAATCGGGGGCGTTCGGTGCCGTGCTGATGCGCGATGCGGCGCTGGTAGCCAAATGTGTGAGCGCCATGCGCCGCGCTGTCGATGTCGAGGTGACGGTAAAATGCCGTATTGGCGTCGACGACCAGAACCCCGCTGAGATCCTGCCCGAGTTCCTGAGCCGTCTTGTAGGCAATGGTCTTGAACGTATAACCATCCACGCGCGAAAGGCATGGCTGGACGGGCTGAGCCCCAAGGAAAACCGCGATATCCCGCCGTTGGATTATCCATTGGTGCACCAGATGAAAGAGCTGTTTCCCAATCTGCATATCTCACTTAACGGCGGGATCACAACGCTGGAGGCTGCCGAGGCGGCGCTTGATGCAGGGCTCGACGGTGTCATGATCGGGCGTGCCGCCTACCACAGCCCCGCCGAGATTTTGTGCCAAGCGGACCGCCGCATTTACGGGGCGGGTGTTGATACCACCGCAGAGGAGGTTGTGGAGGCGATGCTGCCCTATATTGACGCGCATGTGGGCAATGGCGGCAAGCTGGGGCAGGTCACACGCCACATGCTTGGGCTTTTTGCGGGACGCCCGGGCGCGCGGATCTGGCGCCGTGTATTGTCGGAGAATGCCCACCGCGAGGGCGCAGGCAGCGCATTAGTGCGCGAGGCGCTCGCACGAACAATGGAACAAAGCGCGCTTTCCAGCCAAGCGCAGGCGGTATAGCACAGGGGCGAACGCAAGCCTAAGGAAGCCGCTCCCATGCCAGACACACTGCTCCTTATTCAGATGGGTGCCGCGCTCTTAGGCTTTGGCGCGTTTGCGGGTATTCTGGCGGGGATGCTGGGTGTGGGCGGTGGCATCATTCTGGTGCCTGGTTTCTTCTACGTGTTTGAGACGTTGGGCTATGGCGGGGACGATCTTATGCAGATGTGTCTGGCGACCTCATTGGCGACGATCATCGTGACCTCTGCAAGATCTGTGCTGACCCATCACAAACGCGGCGCTGTGCAGTGGGGTATCCTGCGCACATGGGCACCTGGTATCATGATCGGGGCGATCATCGGTGTACTTGTAGTGGCTGAATTACGCTCTGCTACGTTGCAGATGCTGTTTGCAGGGCTGGCGTTGACCGTTGGTCTGTATCTGGCGCTGGGCCGCAGCGAGTGGCGGCTTGGGGCGCAGATGCCAAAGGGCATGGTCCGTGCCGCAGTCTCACCAGTTATTGGCTTCTTGTCTGTCTTGCTGGGCATCGGCGGGGGCAGTTTCGGCGTGCCGTTGATGACACTGCACGGGGTTGCCATCCAACGCGCCGTGGCCACGGCGGCGGGGTTTGGCGTGCTCATTGCTGTGCCATCAGTGATCGCCTTTCTGTTCGTGTCGCTTGATCCTGCCATGCGCCCGCCGTTCACGATTGGCGCGGTCAATCTGGTGGCCTTCGGAGGTGTGATTGCGATGACGCTGATCACCGCCCCTTTGGGCGTGCGTTTGGCGCATGGGATGGACCCTGCATCGCTGCGACGGGTATTTGCGGTCTTCATCATGCTGGTGGCGCTCAACATGCTGCGCAAGGTGATGATGACGTGATCGACACGGACGGCTTTATGATTTTTGAGGCGGATGCTCGTGTCGCGCGCTGGGCGCACGCGGCACGTGTGGCGGCGCACGAAGTGGCGCAGCGTCCCGAGATGCGCCGGCCAGACAACCTGCGCCACCAGCAGACGTGGTTTGTGGGTGTAGATGCGCTGCCCAACGCGCATGATGGCAGTATGGACGGTATTCCACTGCAGGGGCCGTGGGAGGCGCATGTTCCCAAGCTCCCGCTTCATCCTGCGCAACTGTCGATCATCTATGCAGGCTACCCTAAACAGGACGCAGGCGAGAGTGACGCCAACCACCGCTTTCGCTTGAACCGTGCTGCTGCCCATGTTGACGGGCTGTTGCCCGTGGGACCAGACAAGCGGCGCTTTGCGCTGGAATATCATGCTTATATCCTTGCGCTGCCTCTGACTGAAGTCGCCGCATCGCCCACGGTTGTGTGGCGCGGCAGCCACCACATCATGCAACGTGCCTTGCGCGATGCAATCGCAGGCCGCGATCCCGCGCAGGTTGACATCACCGAGGCCTATAAGGCCGCGCGGCGCGACGTGTTTGAGACATGCACGCCCGTTCCGCTCAAGATCACTGCGGGGCAAAGCGCGCTGGTGCACCGTTTTGCGCTGCATGGCACGCAGCCTTGGGATGGGTCGAAAGATCCGTCAGGCGAGGGGCGGATGATTGCCTTCTTCCGCCCTGAATGTGCAGGTGGTGCCGAGGAATGGCTCGCGCTGCCCTGACGCGGCTGTGCGCACCGGCGTTGCGGTTCTCAAGGAAAGGTTCGACTGCACCAACACTGTCGCAATGGCTGCTAAACTGTCGGGCGCGTTGGTTTTACCTGTTGCACAACGGTAACCGTTTCGCATCTGCACACGATTATCTTACCTGTGCCATATTGTTGCCTAATGCGATTGAGAGTTAGGCTCAAGAAACGCCCCCGCAAGAGGGGCTCTTTTGAGGACGAGGCAAAGCATGAAACAGATCATCACAGGACCAATGGGCCGTGTTGCATACCACGGAATGTCAGGCCAGCATCGCGGCCAATATCCCGCACTGAACCTGCCGTGTCTTCAATTTGCCCGCGGTATCAACGCCGTCGCGGCAAACAGCATCAATGCACCAGGTGTGATCCAACTGCCACGCTGGCAGCGAAACACTGCATCCCTTGCGATGTTCCGCAGCCCTGACAAACGCGGCATCTGAACTACTCTAGAGTGCGCGACAAACGCGCATTGCGCCCACCGCGGCGCTTTTTGAGCATGTTTGCCCGCGCTGGCAACTCTTCCATCACCGCACGCCTGACCTCGGGGCTCATCTTTGACCATGCGCCAATTTCGTCAATCGAGCGCCAGCATCCCGTGCACAGGCGGCTCTCGGGGTGGATCACACAGATCTTAATGCAGGGGCTTTCGACCTCGGTGCGCTTCCAGACTTCATCACTCATCGCTTAATTCTCCTGCTGCGGTGCGGATCACGTGCAGCCTGTCCAGAACCCCTTGCAGGATGTATCCCGCAGCCACATGGTCGATCACTTTCGCACGACGCTTACGGGAGGTGTCTGCCTCAAGCAATGCGCGTTCCGCCGCAACAGTCGACAAACGCTCGTCCCAGAAGCTGATTGGCAGGGCAGGGTGCAGCTTGTCCAGATTGCGTGCGAAGGCCCGTGTAGATTGGCAGCGCGGCCCTTCCGAGCCGTCCATGTTATAGGGCAAACCGAGGATCAGCCCGCCAATGCTGCGTTCCGCGATGATCTCGCCCAGACGTGCCGCATCAATTCCGAACTTCTTGCGCCGCACCGTCTCGAGCGGGGTTGCGACCGACAAAAAGCTGTCGCTGACTGCAACGCCGATCGTCTTTTCCCCAAGATCAAGCCCGATGAGGGCGCGCATGGGCGGGACGGCAGTCGCAAACGCGGTGATTTCATTGAGTATCACTCAACCACTCCAGCATCGCGTCCTGCGGCATTGATCAGATCAATCGCACTCGGATCATAGGCAAAGACTTCAACCGCGTTGGTGTGAATGGCCAATGCGCGCTCCCACTCCCCCAACACGCCTAGTGAGGAGATGAGGCGCGCCCAGTCGCGTGCAGGTCCTCCCTCGGTGGCGAGGCGCTCTGACAAGCCGCTGACCATGCTGCCGATCATGTCCATGCGTTCCGCTGGGGTCATGTCACGGGCGTTCTCGACATCTTCCGCAGTTGGGCCGCGGCCGCTACTGCTGCCAATCTCGGGGATGGCATAGCGTACACCCGCAAGCTGGGCCAATTCCTCGATCTGCGCCAAAATCGGCTCGATCCACGGGGCATCCTCTGGTCCTGCACGCAACAGCGAATCCCAGATGCGAAACGCCTGATCGGGTCTGCCCGTCTGGAGCAACATCAGGCCCAGATAATAGCGGGCCGTGCCATTTGAAGGATCTTGAGACAGGGACGCGCGCAGGCTCATCTCCGCATCAGGTGAGACATACCCCCCCGCCGCGAGAACCTGCAATTCTCCCAAATGAGCAAGGTCGTTGGCGCCCAAGCCGTCGCCCTTGAGGGCCACGACCTTCATTTGTGCATCTTTGGCCGCCAGAAAATTGCCAATCCTGCGTTCCTGCTGCGCCAGCAAAATGTGACCGTCCAGATCATCGGGGCGCCCTGCGACAGTGGTGCGCAGTTGGGCCATCAAGGTGCGATACCGCTCGTCCATGTCGGCGGGGGCAACAAACGGCGGCAATGATGCTTCGGCGACCTCTTGGGCAGGGCGGGTTTTGCGCACCTCTTCGGCAAATGCGATCCGGTCCTTGAGCGCCATATCCCCATAGCCCGGTGCGCCGAGCCACAGATAGCTGCCAATACTGCCAATCAACCCAATGGCAATAACGGCAAGAGCGATACCCGAAGGGGAGGTCGCGCTGACGGTCCGTTCCGCACTCAATGCCTTATCGGCAGCGATCAGGCGGCGTGCAATCTCGGCATGTACGCGCTCAGCATCCTCGGTGCTTATAACGCCGCGCGCCACATCACGGTCGACTTCCTCGAGTTGGCCGCGATACACATCAACATCAGAGGCCGCCCGCGACGCCACATCCTGCCGCGCACCAACGAAGACAGCACGTGTCAATATCACAGCAACCGTGACTGTAATCGCCGCGATAACCGCCCAGAAACCCAACATGCAATTCTCCCCTGTCAGCGACTGTTGTGTAATACGTCCGAGCCCCGCACAAAAGAGGCCTTTGCCCATACCGCGACGAATAGACCCTGCGAAATATGCTGGCTTGTGGTGGATGTCGTAAAATTGATACGGAATGCCGCGGGGAGTATCCTCTTTTCCACCATCTGCCCCATGAAGAAGCTGACGGATCGACCGCACACCGAATCCACACCAAACAGCCACCTTATCTGCCCAAGGGATCCCAAAGATGAAAAAATACTCCGTATTTGCCGTGGCACGCGAAGCAATGCGCCATCACACAGGCTGGACCCGCGCATGGCGCGATGCGGCGCCGAAAAAGCGCTATGATGCGATCATCATCGGGGCAGGGGGGCATGGCCTCGCGACGGCCTATTATTTGGGCAAGAATTTCGGCATCACCAATGTTGCTATTCTCGAAAAGGGCTGGCTTGGCGGTGGCAACACAGGGCGCAATACGACGATCATCCGCTCGAACTATTTGCAGGATCCTTCCGCCGCTCTCTATGAAAAGTCCCGCTCCCTCTACGAGACGATGTCGCAAGATCTCAACTATAACGTGATGTTTTCCCCAAGAGGGGTCATCATGCTTGCACAAACCGAACATGAGGTGCGCGGGTACAAACGCACGGCCCATGCCAACATGTTGCAAGGGGTGAAGACCGAATTCATTGGTCCCCAGAAGGTGAAAGAGCTTGTCCCGATCATCAATTTGGCGTGCCCGCGCTATCCTGTGTTGGGTGGTCTGTGGCAAGCACGTGGTGGCACCGCGCGACACGATGCGGTCGCATGGGGCTATGCGCGCGCCTGCTCTGACATGGGCATGGACGTGATCCAGCAGTGCAATGTAACAGGCGTCCGCTCCGAAGGCGGCAAGGTCGTGGGCGTTAGCACCTCCAAGGGTGACATTGACTGTGACAAACTGGGCATGGTCGTCGCAGGCCACTCGGGCCATTTGGCCGATATGGCAGGCTTCCGTCTGCCGCTTGAATCCGTGGCCCTTCAGGCGCTGGTGTCCGAGCCGATTAAACCCTGCATGGATGTGGTCGTCATGGCCAACACGGTCCACGGCTACATGAGCCAGTCCGACAAGGGCGAGATGGTCATCGGCGGCGGCACGGACGGCTACAATAACTACACCCAGCGCGGGTCTTTCCACCACCTCGAAGAAACTACCCGCGCATTGATCGAGACGTTTCCAATGGTCTCCCGCCTCAAAATGCTGCGCCACTGGGGCGGCATCGTGGATGTCACTGGCGACCGCTCGCCGATCCTCAGCAAAACGCCCGTGGACGGTGTGTTCATCAACTGCGGCTGGGGCACGGGCGGGTTCAAGGCGATCCCCGGCTCAGGTTGGGCCATGGCGGAGCTGATGGCAAAAGGCCACTCGCCGCTCACCGATGCCTTCGGTCTCGAACGCTTCACCGAGGGCCGCTTCATCGACGAGAGCGTTGCGGCAGGGGTGGCACACTAATGTCAGTTGAACCCCGAAATGCGATGCACCACAACATCCTCGGCATGCACCTGCGCCGCATGGGCATGTGCGCCCGCGTTTGGCTGCAAGCTCAGATCATGCTCCAGAAGAGCACGCTTCTTTTTACGCTCGTAGAGCGCCAATGCGACCCCAAGCCCGAAAACCACGCCCACGGCACCAATAATCCATTCCATACACCGAAGATGGTACAAATTGCCTCATTTTACAAGTTTGGAGCCTGTCCATGCTAATCGTATCCTGCCCCAACTGCGGCATCACCGCCGAGGAAACCGAATTCCACGCCCACGGTGAGGCCCACATCACCCGCTACACCGTAGGCTCCAGCGATGACCAGATGGAGACCTATCTGTTCATGCGCAAAAACCCCAAAGGCGTGCATTTTGAGCGCTGGCGCCACCAGAACGGCTGTGGAAAGTGGTTTCACATGGCCCGCTGTACCATGACGCTCGAAGTATTTGGCACCTACAGCGCGCAAACATACGGCCCCCCCGAGGACCTCCTCGCCAAAATCGACGCCAAACGTCCAGGTTGGCGGGATGCCGTATGATGCCTCTTCATTTTGCCTTTAAACTGAATTCCGCACCCGCAATCCACGCTGGAGACCGATCATGAGCACACGCCTTGCCACAGGTGGCCGCCTGCTGAACAAATCCGCATCGGTCAAATTCCGCTTTAACGGAAAATACATGCAAGGATATGAAGGCGACACCCTTGCCTCAGCCTTGCTCGCCAATGACCAGATGCTGGTGGGGCGCTCGTTCAAATACCACCGCCCGCGTGGCATCGTGGCGGCAGGCCCTGAAGAACCGAACGGCCTCGTGAACCTCGGTGAGGGCAGCGATTTCGAACCCAACGCCCGCGTCACCACAACCGAGCTGTTCGAAGGTCTACGCGCCGAGAGCCAGAACCACTGGCCCAGCCTCGAATTCGACGTGGGCGCGATTAACAAACACCTCAGCCGCTTTTTGCCCGCTGGTTTTTACTACAAGATGTTCATCCACCCGCGCCCGCTTTGGAAGCACGTATATGAGCCGATCATCCGCCATTCCGCAGGCCTTGGGCGCGCGCCCAAAGCGCGGGACGAGGACACGTATGAGCATTTCTATGCGTTCTGCGATGTGCTTGTCATTGGTGGCGGGGTTGCGGGGCTTGAGGCGGCGCGCGCCTCAGCACTCTCTGGTGCCCGTGTCATCGTCATGGAGCAGACAGCCCACTGGGGCGGGCGCACGCCAGTGGATGGCGGCGAAATTGACGGCATGCCTGCGCAGGAGTGGATCGACGCCACGCTGGCCGAGTTGGACGCCATGGAGAACGTCACTCTGCGCACCCGCACCATGGGCGCAGGTGTCTACGACCACGGCTATGTCTTGGGCTATGAGCGCTTAACCGACCACAAACCCGAGGCACAAGGCCCCCGCCACCGGCTCTGGCGCGTGCGCGCAGGTCACATCATCACTGCGACAGGTGCGATCGAGCGTCCCTTGAGCTTTGCTGGAAATGACATTCCAGGTGTGATGCTGGCAGCCTCCTTGCGCGATTATGTGGTCAACTACGGCGTGTCCGCAGGGGACCGTACTGTGGTTGTGACCAACAATGATGACGCGTATCTGACGGCCTTCGCCCTCAAAGAAGCAGGGCTGGACGTGCCAGCGATCATCGATGCGCGTGTCCTGCCTCAGGACAGCGTATCCATGGCGCGCGCCAAGGATTTGGGCATTCGGGTGCTTATGGGGCACGGCGTCTCCTCGGTCAAAGGCGGCAAGCGGGTCACCAGGGTTGCCATTTGCTCCCAAGCGGGCGAGGGTGCCGTTCTGGAAGAGATCGCTTGCGACGCGGTTGCGATGTCGGGCGGTTGGTCACCCGTGGTGCACCTGTGGTCGCACTGCGGTGGCAAACTGAAATGGGACGAGGCAAATGCCTGCTTCAGCCCGTGCCCTGACAATGCACCCAAAGGCGAGGACGGGATGCAGTTTGTCTCTACAGCAGGGGCCGCCTCGGGCGTGTTCCAGCTTGATGACGGGCTCAACGATGCCTTTGCCGCCGCCGATGGCACGCTGCGCTGTCTGGGCCGCAAACTGCCCCGTGAGGCAAAGGCGCCTCAAGGCAGCCGCGTTGAGGAAGCGCCGATGGCGCCTGTCTGGCTGATGCCGCAATGTGCGAGCGTCAAGCTGCGTGAGAAAGCATGGTTGGACTATCAAAACGATGTTAAAGTCTCCGACGTGCGCCTCGCCGCGCAGGAAGGTTTCGTCTCGGTCGAGCATGCCAAGCGGTACACCACATTAGGCATGGCAACAGATCAAGGTAAATTGAGCAATATCAACGGCCTTGCGACGCTTGCTAATGCATTGGGTGAAGAAATTCCCAATGTGGGCACCACCACATTCCGCCCACCGTATCACCCCATCTCGATGGCGGTTATCGGTGGCGAAGCGCGCGATGCGGCGTTCCAGCCCATCCGCCGCACGCCCATGCACGACTGGCACGCCAGCAACGGCGCAGAGTTTGAGCCGGTGGGCCAATGGCGCCGCCCTTATGCCTACGTCAAATCAAGCGAAAGCACCCATGACGCGGTCATGCGCGAGGTCACAAATACACGTGAAAACATGGGGCTACTCGACGCTTCTACACTTGGTAAGCTCATCGTGAAGGGGCCTGACGCGGGCTGGTTCCTCGACATGCTCTACACGAACATGATGAGCACGCTGAAAGTCGGCAAATGCCGCTATGGCCTGATGTGCAACGACAACGGTTTCCTGATCGACGACGGCGTCGTCGCGCGCATCAATGAGGACACGTGGCTGTGCCACACCACCACGGGCGGCGCGGAGAGCATCCACGCGCATATGGAAGAATGGCTCCAGACCGAGTGGTGGGACAAGCAGGTCTACGTCGCTAATGTGACCGAGCAGTATGCCCAGATCGCTGTGGTCGGCCCTAACGGGCGCAAAGCGCTGGAGAAGCTGGGTGGCATGGATGTCAGCAAAGAGGCCTTGGGCTTTATGGAGTGGGCGGACGGTTTGATCGGCGGCTTCAACGTCCGCGTCTACCGCATCTCCTTCTCAGGCGAGCTATCATATGAGATCGCCGTAGATGCAGGGCAGGGTCAGGCATTCTGGGACGCGCTGATGGCTGTCGGCGCCGATCTGGGCGTGATGCCCTACGGGACCGAGTGTCTGCACATCCTGCGCGCCGAGAAGGGCTTCATCATGATTGGGGACGAGACGGATGGTACGGTCATCCCTCAAGACCTCAATCTGCATTGGGCGCTGAGCAAAAAGAAAGAGGACTACCTCGGCAAACGCGCGCATCAGCGCAGTCATATGGCCGATCCCAACCGCTGGAAGCTGGTTGGGCTTGAGACGACCGATGGCAGCACGTTGCCTGATGGGGCCTATGCCGTGGGTGCGGGCAACAATGCCAACGGCCAGCGCAATATGATTGGGCGCGTCACCTCTAGCTACCACTCGCCCACGTTGGGCAAGGGGATCGCTATGGGCTTGGTCCATAACGGCCCTGACCGCATGGGCGAGGTGCTTGAGTATCCTAGCACAGATGGCAAAACCTATAGCGCGCGGATCGTTGATCCCGTGTTTTATGACAAAGAAGGGGCCAAGCAGAATGTCTGATCCTGTATCCGCATTGAACAACGCGCATTATGGCGCCGGTATCGCCGAGATTTCCGAACTTGGTACCGTTGGCATGATCACCCTTCGCGGTGACATCAACACACGCGGTGTGCAAAAAGGAGCGGTCGACGTTGCAGGGGTCAAGATGCCCGCGCCGCTTCACTGTGTGACGGACGGGGCCGCGGGTATCGCATGGATGTCACCTGACGAGCTTCTCATCATGTGTGATTATGCCGATGTTGCCCAAAAGCTTGAAGCCCTTCAGGGCAAGATTGCCAAGGTCCACGCGTTGGCCGTTAATGTCTCGGACGCCCGTGCGGTGTTTGAAATGCGCGGGCCGCATGCCCGTGAGGTTCTGGCCAAAGTGGCACCCGTCGATCTCGCGCGCGACCAGTTCAAACCCGGCATGTTCCGCCGAACCCGTATCGCACAGGTGCCTGCCGCCTTCTGGATGCCGCAAGAGGACGTTATCCGCGTAGTATGCTTCCGGTCGGTCGCGCAATATGTGTTCGACGTGCTCAGCGTCGCGGCCCAGCCGGGTTCCGAGGTTGGTCATATCTGATCCGTGCTCTTTTGAGCCTTGCCCATCGGAGTGTTGCCGTAATTCAGAGGAATTTCGCGACCTTCGTTGTCTCGCGTCGGTATCGCCTTGACGCGGGGCGGAAACGCGCTCCATTTAAGAGTGATTGAAATACTTAATACTGGAGGCCCGACACATGGCTTTTGAACTTCCCGATCTTCCCTACGCCCACGACGCCCTCGCATCCAAAGGGATGAGCGCCGAGACGCTGGAATTCCACCATGACAAGCACCACAACGCCTATGTCGTGAACGGCAATAAGGCGATTGAGGGCACCGAGTGGGCGGGCAAGCCCATGGAAGAGATCATCAAGGGCACTTACGACGCATCGAGCGTGGCGCAGAACGGTATCTTCAACAACGTCTCTCAGTTGTGGAATCACAACCAGTTTTGGGAAATGATGGGGCCTGGAGCCTCTGCTATGCCTGGTGAGTTGGAGAAAGCGATCATTGAGAGCTTTGGTTCTGTGGATAAATTTAAAGACGAATTCAAAGCCGCAGGCGCGGGCCAGTTCGGCTCGGGCTGGGCTTGGTTGGTCAAGGACACGGACGGTGGCCTAAAAGTCACTAAGACCGAGAATGGCGTGAACCCTGTATGCTTCGGCCAGACAGCACTGCTGGGTTGCGACGTTTGGGAGCACTCCTACTACATCGATTTCCGCAACGCGCGCCCTGACTATCTGACCAACTTCTTGGACAATCTTGTGAACTGGGAAAACGTCACCAGCCGCATGTAAGGCTTGCAAAACTAGATAAACGAAAGCCCCGAACGCATTGTGTTTCGGGGCTTTTTTCATTTTTTTACCCTGTGGGTAAATTTTCTTCCAGCGCGGCCAAAGCAGCGGCTGCATCTGGCACCCATGTGAGGAAATCTAACAGGCTTTCATCCGCAAACCTGCGCTGTGCGACATGGTTCATCAATTGCTTTAGGGGATCCCAGTAGCCATTTGTATTAACGATATAAATTGGCTTCTCATGCAGTCCCAGCTGACGCCATGTCAGCACCTCAAACAACTCATCCAGTGATCCCGCGCCACCCGGTAGCACGACCACAGCGTCGCAGTTCATGAACATAACCTTTTTGCGCTCGTGCATGGTCTCTGTCATGATATATGTGGTGAGGTCTGTTTTGCCGACTTCCCATGCGACCAGATGCGCGGGAATGACGCCGAATGTCACGCCACCTGCGTCTTGGGCTGCCCGCGCTACGCTCCCCATCAGCCCCACATCACCCGCACCATAAACGAGCCTCCAACCGTGCTCTGCGATACCTGCACCAAGGCGTTCGGCATCAGCAGTAAACGCAGGATCATCGCCCGCCCGAGAGCCGCAAAAGACGCAAACGGATTTCGATATTGGAGAAACGGTCATATGGGGCTCCTGCATCACTTCTCGGATTTGTGACGGCTTTTGAATTGCTCTTTTGACCTGTGATAGCGATTTTTGTACACAGGCTCAACGCATGCCATACGGGCCGCAGCAGGGATAAGAGTATATGAGTAAGATTTTAGCAGGACTTGTAGGCAACACAGGCGTGGTTCTCGCAGGTGGCGCTATGGTCGCCGCTCTTGGCTTGGGAGCTTATATCGGGCTCGGCGGCGGTGCCGATACAGCGGTGCCGACTGTGCCGTCGCAGGTGCAGGACACTGTTGCCGAGGCCCAAGACACTGTCGCCAAAGATCAAGAAGCCGCACCAGCCGCAGAAATAGACGCCCCGTTTGTTCCTACCTTTGACGAGGTGCGGCGAGAGACGGACGGTACAACCATTATCGCGGGCCGTGCGGAACCGCTCAGCGATGTTGCGATCCTTGTGGACGGCGAGCAGGTTGCGACAGCCACTGCCGACAGTTCGGGCGGGTTTGCTGCGATCACAACTTTGCCAGCGAATGAAGCGGCACAGGTGGTGAGCCTTTCAGCGCAAACCGGCGAAGACGTTGTTGCGTCTCTGGACGAGATCATTCTCGCGCCCTCGGCCCCTGCAATGATTGAACAGCCCCAGACAGCGGCGGTGGAGGCAGAGGCGACTCCAACGACGCCTGCCCCTGCGCCAGAGGAGGAGGCACCGCGCATCGCCGTGCTCAAGTCCGACGAAGAGGGCGTGCAGCTCTTAAGCCCCGATACCACGGAAGTGATGACCGCAGTGGCCCTTGATACCATCGGATATTCCGAGCAGGGAGAGGTGCAGCTTACCGGACGGGCGCAGGCCGACACGGCCAAAGTGCGGGTGTATCTTGATAACCGATCTGTCATTAGCCTGCCTGTCGGGGCTGACGGACGCTGGCGCGGTGACTTGCCCGAGGTGGACGAGGGCGTCTACACCCTGCGCGTAGATGAAGTGACAAAGACAGGCACAGTCAGCAGCCGTGTCGAGACCCCGTTCAAACGCGAATCCTCCCAAGTACTGGCGCAGGCATCGGCGCAACAGGAGGGGCCAGTGACCTCGATCACGGTCCAGACGGGTGCCACGCTCTGGGCCATCGCCCGCGAGCGTTATGGCGACGGCACATTGTTCTTGCGCGTTGTCGAGGCCAACGCGGACAGCATTCGCGACCCAGACCTGATCTATCCAGGTCAGGTGTTTGATTTGCCGAACTAAGGTGGCCCTTGCGGCTTGGACGCTCTATGTAGTCTGAGGACTGCATAGGAAGCTCCATGACCGCTGATAGATCTGCCACCACCCCCTCCAAAACAAGCACGCGCGGCGCCTCATCAGGACAGGCCGCGACAGAGGAAGACGTTGCGGCGGAGCAGGAACGCCAGTCCGCCGTTCTGGTCCTTCGTAAAGTCGCGCCATACCTGTGGCCTGCGGATATGCCTTGGGTGCGCAAGCGGGTCGTCTGGGCGTTGGTGGCGCTGGTCTTCTCCAAAGTGGTGACGGTCATGACGCCGCAATTCTACCGCGGCGCGGTCGATGCTTTGGCCGAAGAGGGTGTCCCGATGCTGGCGCTGGGTGCGGTAGGGTTGACCATTGCCTACGGTATGGTGCGCCTTATGGGTGTGGGTTTCCAACAGCTGCGCGATGTGATCTTCGCCCGCGTAGGCCAGCGGGCCTTGCGCATGTTGGCGCTTGAGACGTTCAGCCATATCCACAAACTCTCCATGCGCTACCACATCACCCGCAAGACAGGCGGGTTGAGCCGTATTATAGAGCGTGGCGTTAAGGGCGTGGACTTCCTGTTGCGCTTTTTGCTGTTCAGCATCGGGCCGCTCATCCTTGAGTTATTGCTGATCGGGATCATCCTCACCTTTCAGTTCGATGTCTCTTATATGCTCGTCGTTGCTGTCACGATTGCCTTCTATGTCTGGTTCACCTTTGCGGTCACCGAATGGCGCGTCAAATTACGCCGCCAAATGAATGATCAGGACACGGATGCTAATCAAAAGGCCATTGATAGCCTGCTCAACTACGAGACGGTCAAATACTTCGGCGCGGAGGAGCGTGAGGCCCACCGCTATGACAGTGCGATGGAAAAATACGAGGAAGCGACGATAAAGACCAACTATTCGCTCGCCTTTCTAAACTTTGGCCAATCGGTCATCATTACAATCGGCTTGGTCGTTGTGATGGTCATGGCCGCGATCGAGGTGCAGGCGGGCACCCTCACTGTGGGCGAATTCGTCCTGATCAACGCATATATGATCCAGATCACCGTGCCGCTGAATTTCCTTGGTACGGTCTACCGCGAAATCCGTCAGGCTTTGGTGGATATGGGGGAGATGTTCAATCTGCTCGAACAGCCCTCAGAGGTGACAGACAAGCAAGGTGCGCCCGGACTCACGGTGACAGGCGGGCAGATCAAGCTCGAGAATGTGGACTTCAGCTATAATCCAGACCGCAAAATCCTGAACGGGGTGAGCCTGACAGCGGAGCCCGGTGAGATGGTTGCGATTGTGGGCTCCACAGGGTCTGGGAAATCGACCGTCGGGCGGCTCTTGTTCCGTTTTTATGATGTGCAGGGGGGCAGTCTGAGCATTGACGGGCAAGACGTGCGCGATGTGACGCAGAACTCGCTGCACCGCCAGATCGGCGTTGTGCCGCAGGACACGGTGCTGTTCAATGACACCATCGGCTATAACATCGCGTATGGCCGTGATGGTGCAACGCAAGAGCAGGTGGAGGCGGCGGCGAAAGCGGCGCAAATCCACGACTTCATCATGGCGCTGCCTGACGGCTATGAGACGTCTGTGGGCGAGCGGGGTCTGAAGCTGTCGGGTGGAGAGAAGCAGCGTGTAGGCATTGCGCGCACGCTACTGAAAGATCCGCCGATCCTGCTGCTAGACGAGGCGACAAGCGCGCTTGATAGCGAGACAGAGCATGAGATCCAAGATGCGCTGCGCCAGGCAGGCCAAGGGCGCACTGTTCTGACCATTGCGCACCGTCTGAGCACCATCGCAGATGCAGACCGCATTGTTGTGCTGGAAAAAGGTGTGGTGGTTGAGCAGGGGAGCCACGAGGCGCTGCTGGCCCAAGAGGGCCGCTATGCCCAGCTATGGCATCGCCAGCAAAGCGAGGATTGATCCCGCAGGCAGACCCACCTCGAGGGCAGGTCTGATTTGATTTTTTCGCGCGCTCTGGCCTCACCGACAGTCCTTCGGAGGTGAGACCCAGCGCGGTTATTCGGCCGCGACTGCTTTTCCTGTTAGCTTGTCGAGCGCACCCGTCATCATTTTGAGATACCCCGCGTCTGCGGGCAGGTTGTGTGCTGAACCGAGGCTTGCTGGCGCATGATATGTGACATGCACCACACCTTTGTCATCGGCATAGGCCAGCACGCGCAAGGGCAGGTCAAGCCCTGCGGTTTGGGCATCCAGCATCGCTGGCGTGCCGAGCTTGGGGTTGCCGAAGATCAGCAGCTGTGTTGGGCGCAGGTCCATGTCTACCTTTACGGCCCCACCAGCATGATCCACACGCGCGAATACGGTCGCACCTGCGGCCGTCACAGCGGCCTCGAGGCGGTCCATCGTATCGCCCACCGAGTGCGCGCTGGTTTTCGTAACCATCTCGGCAAAGGCCGGAGCGCTGGTGAGGGCAAGGCCAAGAGCGAGAGCCGTTGAGAATTTTGAGAGAGAGCGGAGCATGGGTAGTTCCTTTTTGGTTAATGCACGCGCTAGCATAAAGGCCCTCGCACATGATGCGAGGGCCTCTAGATCACTAAGCGGTGATGCAGCGTTATTCTGCTGGTGCGGCGGGTGTCTGGTGTACAGGCTCAAGGGCTGCGTCATCCCACAACAGTTCGTCTGTGCCAGATCGTTTGGCATCACGTTGTAGCGCCCAGTCCTGTGCCGCCTTGCTCGCGCGGCCCATGGACATGCGTGCCAGAAGTTGTGCAATCCAGCCTGCGTAGGTGGAGGCCCAGACGCGGACGGCCAACAGCGATGGGGTCAGCATCAGGGTCAGAACGGTTGCCACGCCCAAGCCGAAGACGACAGCCGTGGCCAGTTGCTTCCACCACAGCGCTGTTGGGCTATCGATTGTGTATCCGCCTTCAGCAAAATCCAGCGAAAGGCCGAACATCATCGGTGCAAGGCCCGCCATAGTGGTGATCGTGGTTAGCAAAACAGGTCTGATGCGCGCCTGTGCGGTACGGATGATCGCCTCGATGCGGGGCATATACTGGCTGAATTCCTGATAGGTGTCGATCAGGATGATGTTGTTGTTCACCACAATCCCAGCAAGCGCGACGATCCCTGTTCCAGTCATAATGATCGAGAAGGTCTGATCCATTACCAGCATCCCGATCAACACGCCTGCGGTTGACAAGACCACAGCGATCAGCACCAGCACAGAGTTATAGAAAGAGTTGAACTGCGCCAGCAAAATGATGAACATCAGTCCCAGCGCCGCCGTAAAGGCCGAGCTGAGGAAGGCCTGACTTTCTGCTTGATCCTCCTGATCGCCAGTCCATTCATAGGTGATGCCATCGGGCAGGTCGGCGCTCTCGACCCATTTTGTGATCTCGGCGATGCGTTCGTTGCCGTTGATGGGGATCAGGCGGATTTCCTGCGCGTCATAGGCTTCCTGCAAATCCTCCATGGCCAGCGCTGTTCGGTTGGTTATTTTGAACCGTTCCCCGTCGAGGTTGGTAAAGTCGGCATCGGCCCCCGCAGGGCGTAGGGTGGCAACCGTCTGATCCGTGTCGGCGTCCTCACCGTTCACCACGAGCACCGCTTTCATCAGGCCTGCGGTGACGTCTGCTTTGACATCCATATAGCGCTGCTGGTCGATGCGGTTGATCTCCGCCAGCTTTGGGACGGGCGTGCGGGTTACGAAATTGGACAACGGGATAAGCCCGTCGCGGGTGCGTACCTTGAGCGTGTCGAGGGTGGACAGCAGGCGGTCCTGCTCGGGTAGGCGCACACGGATTTCGATTTCTTCATCCGAAGTATCTACCCGCATTGTATCAAGGAGCAATCCGCGCGTCACAAGCTGTACCATCGCGCCCACGCTGAGCACATCGGCGCCGTATTGCCCTGCCTTCTCGACATCCACATCCAATTGCCAGTCAATGCCGGGCAGGGGGCGGGTGTCTTCGAGAAGCGTCAAGCCAGGAACCGTCTCGAAGTGGTCGCGGGCCAGCGCGGTGGCGGCGATCAGATCGGGAAAACTGTCGCCCTTAAAGCGCAGGTGCACAGGCTTGCCCGAGGCGGGACCACGATCAAGGGCGAGCACTTCTATTTGTATGCCGGGAATATCCGAGAGCCGTTCGGTCAATTCTGATATGATGATATCGCCGTCGAGATCGGAGCGCAGCATGCGGTCTTCCCATGCGACAGTCTCGAATTGCACCTGACCTATAAGATCTTTGGGGGCTTGTGTACCACCTGTGTTGCTGTCGAGGCCGCCTTCACCTGCGAAGGCAAAGGCCGTGGCAATACCAGGATGGTTCAGCACAACAGCCTCAGCCTGACGCAGCAGATCGTCTTTTTCCTCCAATGAAAGGTTGCCTCGTGCCAGCACATAGACAATCGCCTGCTCAGGCTCTGATTCCACAAAGAACTCCACGCCTTTGGAGTTGTTTGTGAAGAAGATCAGAGTTGTACCGACAAAGACAAAGACAGCACCCGCCATCACAAGTGGCATGACAGGATTGCCTGCAATCGCTTCGATCACGCGGCCAAAGGGGGAACGTTGGTAGCCTGCGTTGATGCGATCAGGCTCTTTGCGAAACATGCGTGAGGCGAGCCAGCGGCCGATCTTGCCCAGCCTTGTGAGCACAGCGAAGAGTGAAAGCAACAACAGCATGAAGCCGCCCAAGGCCACCAGCAGCACGGCCACACCAATAAGGATCAGGCCAAAGACTTTGATAAATGTCGGGATGACCGAGGTGAGCAGATCAAGCCCGTCCATCACCGCAAACTGTGCCCCGATCCAGCCAAACAGCGTGCCAGAGGAAAGCAATGACATGGCGGGAAAGATCATCAGGAAGGCAGCTGGAAACAGCGCGAGGTGCAGATACCACGGCAGGGCGGCAATCCGCTCCATATTTTGCGCCATCCACTGCTCCAACCGTCCAGTCACGCCGCCCATCACGGGCAGATAGACAAGCGCCACGACCAGCGAGGCAGATAGCACAAAGATGAGCGTTACAGGCAGCATGCCCATGAATTCACCCGGCACACCCGGCCAGAACAGCATCGGCAGGAAGGCGCACAGCGTTGTGGCGGTAGAGGAGATCACGGGCCAGAACATCCGCTTGGCCGCCTCGACGTAAGCCTGCATGGGGCCTTTCCCCACTTGTTGTTTCTGATCGGCGTATTCCACCACCACGATTGCGCTGTCGACAAGCATCCCCACGGCGAGGATCAGGCCGAACATGACGATGTTCGAGATGGAGATGCCCATGAGCGCGAGGAAGGCAAAACAGAGTAAAAACGACGTCGGGATTGCAAAACCCACCAACAGGGCCGCACGGATACCCAGCGCTGCCAGCACCACAATCATCACCAGCGCAATCGCGGTAAAGACCGAGCCCAGAAGCTGCTGCACCATGCTGTCCACAACGCGGCTTTGGTCATTGGAGGTGCCTACTTCGACAGCAGCCTTCAACTCGTCTGGCCATTGTTTGCTGATTTCGGCGACCAATTCTTTGACGGCGGTGGCCGTGTCGATCAGGTTAAATCCCTTGCGCTTGACCACCTGCAACGCCATCGAATCCTCGCCGTCAAAGCGGGCTGTACCGAGGCGGTCCTCAAAGGTGAAATTGATCTGTGCCAGATCGCCAAGGGTGACCACGCGGTCGCCATTGGTCTTAATCGGCAGGTTGTAGACGTCAATCGGCTCGTCAAAGCTAGCGGGGATTTTCACAGCGAAGGTGCCTGTCGCACTCTCGACCTCACCTGCGGCGATCAACTGGTTGTTGTTCTGCACCACCGAGATCAGTTCATTGGCGGTGACGTCATAGGCCTCGAGCTTGAGCGGGTCGATCAACACTTCGAGCATCTCGTCACGGTTGCCCGCAATGCCCGCTTCCAGCACGGCATCAAGCCCCTCGATATCGTCCTGCAACAGTTTAGCATAGCGCGCCATCGTCCGTTCGGGCACGGGGCCAGTGAGGTTCACGATGATGATGGGGAATTCGGAAAAGTTGATCTCGTTAATCGAATAAGTCTCAGCGCCTTCGGGAAACTGTGCCTCCGCTGTGCCCATAGCATCGCGCACATCGGCGATGATGGAGGTCTTGTCCCAGCCGAATTCGAATTCAAGCGCTAGGCCTGCATAATTCTCCGCCGCTGTACCTGTCATTTTCTTCAGCCCGTCAAGATCGCTGAGCTCCGTCTCCATCGGCTTTAGAAGCAGCGTCTCGCTGTCCGCCGCCGAGATGCCAGGGAAGGGGACAGAGACGAAGAGGGCAGGGATCTCGATATCTGGCTCACCCTCTTTGGGCAGGGTGGTATAGGAATATCCGCCGACAACAAGGCTCAGCAGGATGAAGGCGAGCACCATGCGCGCACGGGATGCGGCCCAATCAACGATACCGGTCATTGTGTGACCTCCTGCAGGGTGGGCGCGACTTCGACGCCATCAATCACATATTCCTGCCCCACAACGATGACATTGGCCGCTTCGGGCAAGCCCGTTACCCAAACGCCTTCGGCAGTATCCCGAACGACGCCTACGGCGTAGAATTTGACATGATTGGTCTCATCCACTGTGCGCAGGCCCAAGGCCCCTTCGTCATTCAGTGTCAGCGCACTTTGCGGCACCAGATGGGCATTCGCACCTTCCGACGCGATAAGAATTTCGGCCGTTTGACCGTCGCGGATGCGCAGATCATCGTTGGGCACTTCGATTTCAGTCAAAAAAGTGCGTGTCTTGGGGTCAGCAGAACGCGACAGGAAGGTCACACGGCCCTGCACTTCGTCGCCACCTGCGGCCAGACGGGCACCCGCCATGGCACCAACCTGAATGTGGTTTACCTGCGTCTCGGGAACGTAGCCCACCAGTTTGATCGGGTTCAACTGGACAATCGTGCCGCACAGCGCACCCGGTTGCAAAAGCGCACCCAGCTCTGCTGTGTCACTTTCCAACAAACCGCCAAAGGGCGCTTTGATTACCAGACGGTCAAGCTCTGCTTTTGCGCCAGCTACTGCTGCTTGCGCCCCCTCGATGCCCGAACGGGCGGCGCGCAGACCTGACTGTGCCGAAGTTACCGCAGCTTCGGCGGTGGCCACGGCAGCATCCGAGCTTGCCAAGCGTGTCGTTGAGGCAAACCCGTCTGCATTGAGGCGGGAGGAGGCATTCTGGTTGATTTTAGCTTCTTCAAGACGCGCTTGGGCTTCTTCCACACGGGCTTCCGCTTCGGGAACACGCGATTCCGCTTCGGCCAATTGTGCATTCGCCTGAGCGAGTGCTGCGCCACGTGTCCCTTCATCAAGGCGGCACATGATCTGCCCTTCCTCGATACGCGCACCTTTGCGCAACGGCTCTGACACCACGATGGCTGAGGTCTCTGCACGGACTTCGACCTGTCGCGCCGCAGCGGTTTGCCCACGCAGCAAAACTGCGCTGTCGATGCTTTGAGCGGTCAGCCTTTCTACCACGACCTGAACCCGTGTATCTGTGACAGGGACCGCAGCCTCCTCCGTCTCGGATTGCGTGTCGACTTCTTCGGCCTCCCCCCCGCCGAAGAGCGCCATTAGGGTCGGGCGCTCTAGGATGGACATATAAAGAACGGCGGCCATTGCTGCAGCAGCTAGGAGGGGAAGAACACGCATCGATTGCCTCATCTCTTCAGTAACAGAGCCCCGCATACACCATGCACAAAGGGCTGCTGTCATATCTTTCGCTTTATGTAGTGCATAAAAACTAAACTGCACAGTTCAGAACGCTTTTTTTTGCAGAAAATTCAAATTCGGATCAGGGGCTGCTTGTTTTGCTTGCGCTTTGGCTGGCTTGCTTGGGACTTGGCTTGGCCGTGTGGCTTCGTTAAGAGAGGCGCATCAGACAAGGCAGGGGCCAAAGCGCGATGAGCAATAGCGACGGATTTATCGAAGAAGTCACCGAAGAGCTGCGGCGCGATCAGATGATGGCCAAGCTCAAGAAATACGGCTGGATCGCGGTCCTTGCCGTGCTTTTGATCGTCGGTGGTGCTGCCTTTTCGGAGTACCGCAAATCACAGGCGCGTGCGCAGGCCGAAGGTTTGGGCGATGCCATTCTGGCCGCGCTGGAACCACGCGAGGCAGATGCGCGTGTTGCAGCTCTTGGTGCCGTGGAAGCCGTTGATCCGCAGGCGGGCATTATACTTTCCATGCTGACTGCGTCAGAGCAATTGGCCGCGCAAGACCTGCAAGGCGCTGTTGAAAGCCTTAATGCGGTTGTGCTCAATGGTGACGTGCCCCAGATCTACCGCGACATCGCGCAGTTCAAGGCATTGACCCTACAGGCCGAGACGATGCCAGCTGGCGAGCGCAAGCAGAGCTTTGAAACGCTCAGCACTGCAGGTAACCGTCTGAGTTTGTTGGCCCAAGAGCAAATGGCCCTGATTGCCATTCAGGAAGGTGATACTGCTGGTGCAATCGAGCAGTATCAGACGATCCTCAGCGATGCGCAGGTCACACCGGACTTGCAACAGCGTGCATTGCAGGTGATTGTAGCCCTGGGCGGGGAGCCTGACCTGAGCGGTGCCCCGATTGATGAGAATAACGGATGAGGATGCCGCATCCCCCCAGCCGCCAAGGCGGGGATGAAACGCAGACCAGAGTGAGCAGGCTATGACAGATTTCAGTTTTCCGACAAAAGCGCCCGTGTCCCGCAATCGCCGCCGCCCTGCACGCGGGTTGGGTTTCGGTGCGCTAGCTCTGGTGGGGATGCTTGCAGCCTGCGCCGAGCCTCAGGTAATCTTGCCCGGTGAGCGTGAGGACATCCGCTCGGTTTTGCAAAATGACGTCGTCTACGAAGGTCAGGCGCCTGCGTTTGAGGGTAACACCAGCCGCGCTATCTCATTGCCAGCGGCAAGGGTGAACGCGAACTGGAGCCAAAGCACAGGCAGTCCGTCAGGCCGCGTGAGCCATCCTGCACTGGGCGTAGCGCTGACCTTGGCATGGGCCGCAGATATTGGTGAGGGCGACAGCCGCAAGCACCGCATCACAGCCGCCCCTGTCGTGTCGGATGGCCGTGTCTTTACCCTTGATGCGCAATCTGTGGTCACCGCGACCTCCACATCAGGTGCCACATTGTGGCGCGCTGATTTGCGCCCTGCGCGCGATCAAGCGGGGGATGCAACGGGTGGCGGTCTCGCGGTTGCGGGCGATACGGTCTACATCTCGATCGGCTTCGGCGTGCTGGCTGCGTTGGATGCCACGTCGGGCGCTGTGCGCTGGTCACAACAGCTGGACGCGAGCGGATTTGGCACGCCTACGGTTTCGGGTGATCTTGTTTATGTCACTGCAGGTGACAACAGAGGCTGGGCTGTAAACCGCAAGGATGGCACCGTTGAGTGGCAGATAGGGGCGAGCACGGACACCAACAATGTTTTGGGCGCCCCTGCGCCTGCACTCACCAATGATCTGGCGATCTTTGCCTTCGGCTCTGGCGAGGTGCAGGCTGTGTTCCACCTTGGGGGTCTGAGCCGCTGGAATGCTTCCATTCTAGGCAAGCGCGGCGGTCGTGCGCTTAGCAACGTGTCTGACGTGACAGCAGCGCCCGTCATTTCAGGGGGCCGCGTTTATGTCGGCAACCAGTCGGGGCGCATTGCAGCACTTGATGTCAACTCTGGCGATCGTGTCTGGACGGCACGCGATGGCGCAATCGGACCCGTTTGGCCCGTGGGTGGCAGCGTGTTTGCTGTGAGTGATCTGAACGAGTTGCTGCGCCTTGATGCCTCGGATGGCTCGAAAATCTGGGGTGTGCAGCTGCCCAACTTCACCGAGCGCAAGCCGAAGCGGCAGAGCCGTGTGACACCGCATCACGGCCCAGTCGTGGCAGGAGGGCGTGTGATCCTCGTGTCGGGTGACGGCGTGCTGCGCAGCTTTGATCCGACCAACGGCACCCTTGTGGGCACAGCGGAAATCCCTGGCGGGGCGACAACAGCGCCTGCTGTGGCAGGTGGTACGCTCTATGTCGTGTCTGCAAACGGGCAATTGCTCGCCTACCGGTAAGTATCGTTCAATCGAGACAGGGCTTTCGCACCGCAGCACTTTGCGCTATTGCGCGGGTCTAACCCTGCTCGGAGCCTCAAGCATGTCCTTCACCCTCGCAATTGTGGGCCGTCCTAATGTGGGCAAATCCACGCTGTTCAACCGCCTTGTAGGCAAGCGCCTAGCGTTGGTCGATGACCAGCCCGGTGTGACGCGTGATCTGCGCGAAGGCGCGGCAAGGCTGGCGGATTTGCGCTTTACCGTGATTGATACAGCGGGCCTTGAAGAGGTCACCGACGATAGCCTTCAGGGCCGCATGCGCCGCCTGACCGAGCGTGCGGTGGATATGGCTGACATCTGCTTGTTCATGGTGGATGCACGCGTGGGCATCACGCCCTCCGATCTGGTCTTTGCCGATATTCTGCGCAAACGTTCCGCCCACGTGATCCTTGCGGCTAATAAGGCTGAAGGCAACACTGCCGAAGCGGGTGTGCTGGAAGCCTATTCGCTTGGGTTGGGAGAGCCTGTGCGCCTGTCCGCCGAGCATGGCGAAGGGCTGACCGATCTCTACACAATGCTGATGCCGCTGGCTGACGGGTTTGCGGAAACCCGTGCGGATGACACGCCCGAGGTGGATGTTGATCTGAGCGAGGAGCAGAGCGAGGAGGTCGAGGCCACTCCTGTGCCCACCCGCGCCAAACCGCTACAAGTTGCCGTCGTGGGCCGCCCCAATGCGGGCAAATCCACACTCATCAACCAGATCGTGAAAGAAGACCGCCTTTTGACGGGACCAGAGGCGGGGATCACCCGTGATGCGATCTCGCTTATCACCGAATGGGCAGGGCCTGATGGCGTCGGGGTGCCGATGCGTATCTTTGATACCGCAGGCATGCGCAAGAAGGCGAAGGTTCAGGAAAAGCTTGAAAAGCTCAGCGTGAGTGATGGTTTGCGCGCCGTTAAATTCGCCGAAGTTGTCGTCGTCTTGCTGGATGCGGAAATCCCGTTCGAGCAGCAGGACCTGCGCATTGCCGATCTGGCCGAGCGCGAGGGCCGCGCCGTGGTGGTTGCGGTGAACAAATGGGACGTGGAAGAAGACAAGCAGGGCAAGCTCAAGGAACTCAAGGAGAGTTTCGAGCGGTTGTTGCCGCAGTTGCGCGGCGCGCCGTTGATCACAGTCTCGGCCAAAACGGGCAGGGGGCTGGACCGTTTGCAACAGGCGATTATGCGCGCCTATGATATGTGGAACCGCCGTGTGAGCACGGCACAGCTCAACCGCTGGCTGTCGGGTATGATGGAGGCGCATCCGCCCCCCGCACCGCAAGGCAAGCGGATCAAGATGCGCTACATGACCCAAGCCAAAACGCGTCCGCCTGGCTTTGTGGTCATGTGTAGCCATCCTGACAAAGTGCCCGAAAGCTATAGCCGCTATCTGGTGAATGGTCTGCGTTTGGACTTCGACATGCCGGGAACGCCGATCCGTCTTTGGATGCGCGGCCAGTCGGATGCCAACCCCTATAAAGGGCGCAAGAAGGCGGCATCTTCAAAACTGCGCAAACACGTGGGCAGCAACCGCAATGATGGCAGCAGGTAGCATTTAGGACACGCTAGAACGAGCTGAGTGTATCGAAGGTTCCGATAGTCTCAGCGCCCTGCGCGCCATGCTTTGAATGTCGGTACACACAACGCTAAAGCACCACCAGCGGCCAGAGCAGCCACTGTCATGTTGGGCTGGGCAAAGTTCTGGACCACTACGGCGACCAAAGCCCAGATCACGGCAATGCCGTAGCTCGGTGCGCGCTTAAGCTGGCTCTGAACCGCTGATGCGATGACCAGCGCCAGAAAGATAGCCGCCAGTGCTGCTGTGGTGCTGTCGAGATAGCCATAGCCCGCTGCGAGCAAGCCCAATGACACGCAGGAGGCGGCACTGAGCCAGCCTGCATAGAGCCCCACGGGAAGTGTTGCAAACCAGCGATCCTCATTAGGGCTGCGAAACAGCGCCACCAGCGCGGTCACCAGCATGACCCAGATCAGCACCGAGGCCCATACGGGACTTGCCACAGCCACTGATAGCCACACAGCCCCCACCCCCAGCGAGGGGATCAGCGCCAATCGCATGCGGTGCCATGCTTCATCTTCGCGCCGTTTCCAGATGCCAAAGCTCAAGCCCAGCAGCAGCCACAGATAGATCACGCCCCAGATTGCAAAGGCATAGCCTTCGGGCTGCACAGGCGGATCAATCTGCGGAACAGGGAATTGTTCAGGATCAAAACCCCCGAAATCGCGAACGAAAAATGGGGAGATGGCAAACAAGCCAGCAAGGATATACGTCAAAATTGCAACTGCACTACGTGACATCTGGGACCTTTCTGGTCAAAACTGGGTTTCGCAACGCGAGATATAGCATAAAGGACCTTCGCCAATGGCACGCATCGCACTTTTTTTTGCGACGGTACATGGAACAGCCCGACGTTGAAACAGCCAACCCACGTTGTGCGGCTGTTCGAGAAGACGCGCCGCTCCAACGCGCAGCACACCCACTATTTCGAGGGTGTGGGCAAGGGGATGAACGAGGCGGGTCTGTTTGGCAAGGCGCTGATGAAAATCGGGGGCGGTGCTTTTGGCTGGGGGCTGAACGGGAATATCAAACAGGCCTATGCAGCCCTTTGTGAGCAATATGAAGCGGGGGACGAGATCTTTATCT
>CBFHZX010000013.1:0-69307 GCA_965660425.1 Sulfitobacter sp.
GGCAATGTGTTCACATGGGTCAATTCTCAGTGACAATTTATGGGGCTACCGGGTCAGTTCTCAATGACATTCAACAGGCAGCTGCTGCTCGGAACCACGGGCTTGCTCAGGCCAGTGGTCGCTATATCGCATTTCTGGATGCGGATGATCTATGGCACCCTGAAAAACTGTCCCGACAGCTTGCCTTTATGGACACGCGCAAGGCCGCGATCAGCTTTACCCGCTATCTGCGCATGGCCGAGAATGGTGCGCAAACCGAAGACGTGCGTGCACGGTCGGTCCTTTCCTACGGCCAACTTCTACAACGCAATGTCATGGGGTGTCTGACCGTCATCTACGATACACAGCTGCTTGGTAAACTGCCAATGCCCGACTTAACGCGGCAGCAAGACTACGCTTTGTGGCTCAAGCTGGTGAAAGCCGCAGTCGGTGCCGACGGTCTGGATGAGGCGCTTGCGATCTACCGGATCGGGCGTGGCACGCTGTTGTCGAACAAGGGGGACGCAGCCCGCGATATTTGGCGAATATACCGCGTGGAGGAGGGCTTGGGGCTCGTTTCTTCTGCATGGTACTTCGCGCATTACGCCTTTTACGGCCTCTGCTACCGCTTGTTCCAGTGGCCCGCCACAGACGCCTTCATGGTCGATACAAGCTTTGGCCGCGCTGAAAAATAGCGCGCTGCCTTAGCAGATCTTGAAATTGTCCAGCGCTTCAATCGCTTCATCAACGGGGTAGTGGTGATTGCCCACAAACAGACCGCGTGTGTCCAGATAATCGGCATGGGGAAGGTCGCCGTGTATCTCGTAGTTGAAGTATTTCATGATCTCTTTACGTGCAAAATTACCCGCAACAATTGGCCTGCACTCAAACCCTGTCGCCTCAAGCGCGCGCACCACATCCGCGCGGCTTTGCGCCACCTCGGGCCGCAGGATCAGGCTAAACCCGAACCAACTGCTGTTGCCCACTTCGCGCTGGATGCGGAATGTCTCGTGATCCTGCATGGCCTCGACAAATGCTGTGCCATTGCGCCGCCGCCCAGCGATCAGACCATCCAGCTTTGCCACTTGTTCAATGCCTAAAGCGCCTGACATCTCAAGTGGACGCAGGTTATAGCCGGGCAACACAAAGCGGAAACTCTCGTCAAAGGGATCGGCACTTTTGGTGCCCGTCACGTGGTTCTTGTCAGGCAGGTTACGTGTCCAGCCATGCGCACGCAGCGACAGCATCACGTGGTAAAGCTCCTCGTCATCGGTGACGACGACACCGCCTTCCATCGTCGAGATATGGTGCGAGAAGAAGGTCGAAAACGATCCCATCACGCCGAAGGTGCCACAGTGTTTGCCACCCAAAGTGGCCCCCATGGATTCGCAATTGTCCTCGATCATGACAATGCCTCGCCCCTCGGTGATCTTGGCGATGGCGTCAAAATCATTGGGGTTGCCCAAAAGGTTCACCACCATGAGCGCGCGCGTGCGCTCGGTCACCGCATCCGCGAGCGCGTCCAGATCATAGTTGAGCGTGTCGGGGTCGATATCCACAAACACCATCTTCAGCCCGTATTGGTGCAAAGGGTAGTAGGTAGTGCTCCAGCTGACGGCGGGCACAATCACCTCGTCACCGGGGTTCAGCTTCAGATCAGGATTGGTGGTATAGGTCAGCGCCGCCGCCATGATCAGATTGGCGGATGAGCCAGAGTTCACCATCACCGCAAACTTGGTGCCGAAATAGTCGGCAAAACGGCGCTCGAATGCTGCCACTTCGGGCCCCATCGTGTAGCGATCAGAGGCGATGACCCGCTGCATCGCGTCATGCTCCGCGCGGTCCCAAGTCGAGGTGGCGAGGGGGAATCTAGCACTCATGTGGAAGCCCTTTCGAGGAAGAATTCATACGTCAGCACCATGCCAGCGGCCAGATCGGTCTGGGGCACCCAGCCCCAATTTTGCTGGCGGCTTGTGTCGCACAGCTTTTGCTGCATGCCTGTGGATTTGCTCAGATCATGGGTGAACGTGCCGTCCCATCCGACCACCGCAGCTGCGGTTTTATAGTAATCGGTGATGGAGTGATCATGGCCGACGCCCACATTCATCAGGTCTGGCAGGACCTCAATGCTGGCGGCGGCGCGCAGGATTGCACCCGCCAGATCGCCCGCGTACATACACTCGCGCCGTGCGGTCCCGTCACCCCAGATGTCCATGGTCTGCTGCCCTGCCTCGCGCGCTGCATGCAGCTTGGCGATCACCGCAGGCACCATATGCGAAGTGGCGGGATCAAAGCTGTCGTAGCGGCCATAGAGGTTGCAGGGGATGAGTGTTTTATACTGCATCGCTGGCGTCTCGTGGCGGATATACTGACAGAGGCGTAGCGCCATGATTTTGGCCAGTGCATAGCCCTCATTCGTAGGCTCCAACGGCGCGGTGAGCACGGCCTCCTCCACCAGTGGATTGGGCGCTGCACGAGGATAAATACAAGTGGAGGCAAGGTTGATCAGCTGCGACACTCCCGCCGCATGCGCGCCCATGATCACATTGCGCCCCATGCTTGTGTTCTGATCCAGAAAAGCCACAGGGTTTGCAATATTGGCCTGAATGCCGCCCACACGGCCCGCAGCGTGTACGACAAGATCGGGCTGCATGTCCGCAATGAAACTCGTAGTCGCGGCGGCATCGGTGAGGTCCAGATCGCGACTGGAAGGCGCAATGATGTCCCACTGCACAGCATCCGCATGCTCGCGAATGTTGCTGCCCACCATGCCGCGCCCGCCAGTGAGCAGCATTTTGCCGCGCGTGCTCATTCGCCGTGGCCCGCTGGCGCATCATAGCCATGCGCGGTCAACAGCGCCTGACGACGTGCAGCGCTTAGATCCGTGGCGACCATCTCGGCGCACATCTCGCGGGCGGTGATTTCGGGCACCCAGCCCAATTTGGCTTTTGCCTTGCTCGGGTCACCCAATAGCGTCTCGACCTCTGCAGGGCGGAAATAGCGCGGATCGATGCGCATCACGATCTGTCCGGGTTTCAGCGTGGGCGCATGCTCCCCGTCGATCTGCTCCACCCGTGCGACCTCATCCACGCCACTGCCCTCAAAGGCCAGCGTGATACCCAGATCGGCGGCGGCCCATGTGATGAATTCGCGCACGGAATACTGCACGCCCGTGGCAATCACAAAATCCTCTGGCGTGTCCTGTTGCAGCATCATCCACTGCATGCGCACGTAGTCCTTGGCATGGCCCCAATCACGCAGGCTATCGATGTTGCCCATATAAAGCGTGTCTTGCAGGCCTTGCGCGATATTGGCGAGGCCGCGTGTAATCTTGCGGGTCACAAACGTCTCACCGCGCCGCGGGCTTTCGTGGTTAAAGAGGATGCCGTTGCACGCGTACATTCCGTAAGCTTCGCGGTAATTCACTGCGATCCAATAGGCATAGAGCTTGGCCACCGCATAGGGCGAGCGGGGGTGAAAGGGTGTTGTCTCGCTTTGCGGCGTTTCCTGCACAAGGCCATACAACTCGGAGGTGGAAGCCTGATAAAAGCGGCAGGTCTTTTCCATCCCCAGAAACCGCATCGCTTCCAGCAGGCGCAGCGTGCCAATGGCGTCTACATCGGCGGTATATTCGGGGGCCTCAAAACTCACAGCGACATGGCTTTGTGCGCCAAGGTTATAAATCTCGTCAGGCTGGATGTCCGACAAAAGCCGCGTCAGGTTGGACGAGTCCGTGAGGTCGCCGTAATGCAGGCGAAAGCGGGGCTGGTCTTGTACATCCTCGAACAGATGGTCCAGCCGCTGTGTGTTAAACGAGGACGCCCGCCGCTTGAGGCCATGCACTTCATAGCCCTTCTCCAGCAACAACTCGACAAGGTAGGAGCCGTCCTGTCCCGTCGTCCCAGTGATAAACGCCTTCTTCATGCTGCTCTTCCTTATGTCTGTCTGATCTTGTGCCAAGAGCGCAGCGCTCATTCGCGCGCGTAGACGTCTTCATAGCGGATGATGTCATCCTCGCCCAGATAGCTGCCTGTTTGCACTTCGATAAGTACCATGGGCAAGCGGCCGGGGTTTTCCATGCGGTGCACAGCACCCAGAGGAATATAGACGGATTCGTTCTCGCTCACGAGTTTGACGTCATCGCCTACGGTGACGCGTGCGGTGCCTTCCACAACCACCCAATGCTCCGAGCGGTGGTGATGGCTTTGCAAACTCAGCGCAGCACCGGGATTGACCCTGATCCGTTTGACCTGAAACCGCCCGCCGATGGCGAGGCTTTCGTACCAGCCCCACGGGCGGTAGTCGCGAGGCAGTTGCACGGCCTGCGAAGCGCCACGCTCCTTGAGGGCGCTCACGGCATCTTTGACCCGCTGGGTCTCGTCTTTATGGGCGACCAGTACCGCATCGCTCATCGCGATCACCACAAGGTCTAAAAGGCCGATGCCAACCAGTTCCAGATCAGGTGTCTCTGAGCGCAGCAGCGTGTTCTGGCAACTCAGCGCTGTTGCATTGTCCGAACAGACATTGCCATCACCATCAGGTCCCGATTCAAGCCAGACGGCATCCCATCCGCCAAGGTCGGACCACCCTGCAGTGTAGGGCATGACGGCCAGATTGTTGGCCTTCTCCATGATCGCATAGTCGATTGAAATATCTTCCGCCTGTTCCCATGCGGCTGCATCCAATCGGATAAAGCCGAGGTCACTTGTCCCTTTGGCAAGCGCCGCGCCAACGCTTTCCAGCAGCGCAGGCGCGTGTGTGCGGTAAGCGTCAATGACCGCGCTGGCCGTGAACAGGAATATCCCCGCGTTCCAAAGATAGTTGCCCGCCGCCAGCATCTCCTCGGCGCGCGTAGCATCGGGTTTCTCGACAAAGCGCGTGAGGCTTTGGGGCGTATCCGCGGTTGCATCCGCATCTTGTGCCAGTTCGAGATAGCCAAACCCCGTCTCGGGCCGTGTCGGTGCGATACCAAACATCACCAGATCACCCGCCTGCGCCCGCGGTACTGCAGCTTCGGCAGCTGTGCGGAACGCGTCCGCATCGGGGATCACGTGATCAGAAGGGGCGACCAGCATCAACGCATCTGCGTCACGTTCGGCCAACCAGAGGGCGGCGGCCAGCACGGCAGGGGCAGTGTTGCGACCCTCGGGTTCGATCAGGATGCCTTGGGGTGATTTCTCGGTTTGGGCCAATTGCTCCGTCACAATAAAACGGAAAGGATCGCCCGTTACGATCAGAGGCGCGGCAAACTCTTCTCCCGACAGCCGCTGCGCCGAGGCCTGAAACAGACTTTGCTCGCCCAGAATGTGGGCGAATTGCTTGGGGTAGGAGCGCCGCGACAAAGGCCAAAGGCGGGTGCCCGACCCGCCGCATAATAGAACAGGATTGATCATTGAAACGCTCCGCCGTTGAAACTTGTTGAACCCGCGTTTTCTACCTGGATGACCATGTATCTGCCGTCCACTTGATTATGCCCGATTCTAAAGAAACACGGCTGATTTACAAGCATCGGTTTGGCCTTGTTAGAGCCTGCTTTCAGCGTGCCTTGCGGATAAAACGGTGCCAATGCAGATTGTATAGATAGCGAACGCGAAACCGCAATGAACGCCACCCGTGGCGCAGTGATGCCCCTAAGGGCTGTTTTGATTTATGGTGGCGGGCCGCAGTGATCGTGCCAGTCTCGGCGCTCTGCTCCCCAAACGCCAGTGGCGGCGGGCTGACCAAGGCGATGCGCAAGCCCATCTCCCAGAAATGCTTGTGATCCTCGTCGATCGGGCGCGAGACAGGAAGGACATCGCGGGCCAGCCGTGCGGCACTGTCGCGGCGGATCGCATAGCCTAGGGTGGTGTTGGGAACTTTATACGGCACTGCAATCTCGTGACCTTCCGAGAAAGGGCGCGCATCCAACAGCTTTTGCCCCTTGCGGGCCGAAAACAGCTTGAGAATATCCCAATCGCCCTGATCTTGCGCAACGGCCTCCAGCACGTGGGCAAAATCATCCGCACAGGTAAAATCGTCTTCCAGAATGATTGCCCCCTCGGCTTTCCCCACCGCGATCTTCTCCCAGATGGCCAGATGACTGAGGTAGCAGCCGATCTCGGGGCCAACCATCGGATGGCGCGCGCGTGTCTGGTTGGCGATTGGATCATAGACACGTGCCACCTCGTCTGAGGGCAATGCGCGCCCGTCCACAGCTTCAAAGCGGGTAAAGGCGAGCCCCACGCGCTCCAGCTCTGCTGCGGCGTGCTCCATCCGCGTGGTGTTCTTGGCCATGTTGATGACGAAAACGGGCCAGCTCATTGGGGGGTGTCCAGCCATTTGCGCCAATCGGGTGTGGTAGCATCAAGCGCGTCTGTGAGCGTGGCCTGCGGAAAGCTCTGTGCGATGCTTCTGTCGCGCGCAATGCCCAGCCGCTCTTTCTTATCCACCAGCGCTCGGAGGTGCCTTAGCGGACCAGGGCGCAGGGCGCGTTTGGTATGGTCCAAATCCCAAAGAGCTGCCTGTTGCATACGGGCATGTCGGCGGGCATAGCGGCTGTCTGGATTGGCCGCCAAATCATAATTGGCAAAGCCGCCGCCCTGTTTCAGGTACTTGAGGTGCCAATAGAACCAGCCTGCAAACGCCCGCTCTATGCCGCCGCGCACAAAACGCTCGAACCGCGGATCATGTGTGAAATATGTCCCTTCCGTCACGCGGAAATACCCGATGTCGCCTTTGCCCGATATGGGCGCCTCGGAGGGCACGTGCCATCCGCGCTGCGCATCGCGCATCAGGTTGAGGCCCGAAAAACAATGCATGATCTTCGCATCCGCAGGATCGTCGCGGCGCAGCCGCGTTGTGATTGCGGCCACTGCATCGGGAATGGCAAGGTGGTCGTCATCAAGCTTTACAACCCATTGGTGCCGCGTCTGGCACAGCGCAAAGTTGGAGTAGGTCACCAGCGAATTTGGCGCATCCCCTGATGTTTTCGCGTGCCCCTCACTGCCCGCAGGATGCGCGTTGGGGACATAATGGAACACCCGCAGCTTCGGCCCCAGCTCTTGTGACAACCGCGCCAGAATATCCGCTGTTCCATCCGTGCACTGATTATAGACGGCGACAATCTCGTCATACATCTCGGCATGGGTGCGAATGGTGGCTTCAAGAAAATCAGCGCCGTTTTTGATGCGCATGAACGCAGAAATGCCAGGCTTGCGCGCAGCGGGAGTCAGCATTTCCGGACTAAAGCGGAACGTCTCGACGGTTTGGGTCACGCTGCGGCCTCTCTTGCATGTTGGCCCTGTCGTACCGCTGCACGGCGAAGCGGTCAACGGGCGCACGCTTGCCCCTGTGCCCACATGCCGCCTATACACCAAAGAGGCAGCATTAACGGCGAAAGAACAATCATGCGCTTTTCACTCAAAGACTGGCTTCGGCAACGCCGAGCACCGTGGACTAAAGTGTTCTACACATCCTTTCGCCGCTTGCGCGCGGATAAGATGGAGCCGACCCGCATGGCGTTTACACACCTCGGCGCGGGTTATGTTGTATTTGACATGGGCGGGTTCGAGGGCAATTGGGCCGCCGCGATTCGCGAGCGCTATGGCGCGGATGTGCATGTGTTCGAGCCACACCCCGCCTTTACTGCGCAGATCAGGGCACGGTTTGCGGGGAACGCTGCGATCACGCCCTATGACTTTGGTTTGGGAAGTGTTGCGACCACTTTGACCCTGTCCGACGATGGCGATGCGTCCTCGAGCTTCAAAGAGGCCAAGAACGCCGTTTCTGGCCGTCTCGAGCCTGTGTCAGAATTTTTCGAGAGCCACGACATCCCCAGCATCGCCCTGATGAAAATTAATATCGAAGGCGGAGAGTATGACCTTCTGCCTGCACTGATAGACACAGGCATCATACCGCGCATCGAGGTACTGCAAATTCAGTTCCATCTTTATGCCGAGGATGACATCGCACAGCGCGACGCAATCCGCGCGCAGTTGGAGCAGACCCATACCTGTGACTGGAACTATGATTTCGTTTGGGAACAGTAGTCCCTAAAGGCCTGAGGCATCATCCATGAAAGGATACACGCGCCAATGATCATTTTGCGGATGAAGGGCGGTCTGGGAAACCAGATGTTTCAATATGCGATGGGGCGGTCCCTGTCGCTCAGAACGGGCCAGTCATTGTGCCTTGATCTGCGCCACTACGGTCGTGCGCGCGAGCATGGCTATGCGATGGGCCAGTATGATCTGGCGACGACCGTCCTTGAGGGGGCTGATCTCCCCGTCCTGCCGCGCAAGAACCCCGTCGCCTATGCCTTCTCCAAGATCACAGGGCGCTTTCCGCCGCTATTGTGTGAGAAAAGTCTCGGGTTTGACCCCGATATTGCCAGCCACACAGGGCCTGCGTGGCTCGAGGGGTATTTCCAGTCGGAGCGGTACTTCAGCGATCATGCCGACACCATCCGTGCCGAGCTGACGCCTGCATCGCCCCCTGACCCCGAGAACGCCCTCTGGCTTGCCGAGATCGAACAAGAGCGCAATTCCGTCTCCCTGCACGTGCGGCGCGGTGACTATGTGCGCAATCTCAAATTCGCCGCCCATCATGGTAGCTGCACGCCCGAATACTACGCCCGCGCGCTGGAGCATGTGACAGAGCGGATGGGGACCACGCCTGTAATCTATGTCTTCTCGGACGAGCCTGATTGGGTGGTAGAGAACATGCCCTTGCCTGGTGAGGTGAAGGTCATCCGCCATAACGATGCCGCGCGCAATTATGAGGATATCCGCCTGATGAGTGCCTGTCGCCACCACATCATCGCAAATTCGTCCTTCTCATGGTGGGGCGCGTGGATGAACCCGCGCGCGGATAAGATCGTTGCAGCGCCCGATACATGGTTTGCCGATCCAGCGAGCGTCAATCCCGACATCTGGGCGCAGGGCTGGACCCGTATCAAAGGCTAGGCGTCGTAGCCTGCTGTGAACGCGGCCCAATCTTCCTTTGCCCAATAAAGCGCGGGCACTTTCGTGCGCTCTTTGTCTAGCGACCGTTGCAATCGCGCCAGATTGGCAAACTGCCACGCGCCCTGATTGCGCCGCCAACATTTGTCAAAATCAATGAGCCAGACCTTGTCTTGCGCATCCAGTAGGATGTTTCGGCAGTTGAGGTCGGAATGGTGCACGCCCAGATCATGCATCTGGCGCACTACGCGACCAATATCCGACCATATGTCGTAGGGCAGTGCAGTTTGCGCCAGCCGATCCGCAAGCGTGCTGGCCCCCGCGATCTGCTGGGTCACCAGATCAGCGCGGTAGAGCAGCCCGCGCGGCACGTAACGCGCCGCGACAGGCGTGGGTACAGGCAAACCCTGCGCGTGCATCCATTCAAGCAGCGTATACTCCAGATATCCACGGCTGCGCGCCGCCCCTATGCGCAGGAAGGCATCGGTGTTTATTTTCCGGATCAGCCCCCCTCTGCGAAAGGGCCGCAGAACCAGATCATAGCCGCCTGCTTGCACAAAATGCGCGTTGCCCCTGCCTTTGGCCCTGCCCCGCAGCTGCCTTTGGGACCTGTGCCAGTCAGGATCAAAGAAATGCGGATCAACGGCGGGCAGGACAGCGCTGTTGTGCCAGACTACCTGCCCGTTGGCCTGAACCCTCTTTGTATTCTGCATATGGCTCACTCTGTGCTTGTGGCCTTCAGGCGTCGGGCGCTGTCATGGTGCTGGCGACGCTGCCAATGCCCTCAATCACCACTTCGATCCGCATACCCGCCTTGATCGGGCGCGCCCCAATGGAAGTGCCGCAGGCAATCAGATCACCCGCGTTGATCGTCATGTCCTGCGACAGCAGACGCACGATTTCAGGCGGGGTCAGGATCATGTCATTCGCGGGATAGGACTGCCGTTCGCGGTCATTCACCATCACCTTGATCGTGAGGTCTTCCCACGCCGCTTCTGTCTCGATCACGGGGCCTACGACACCAAAGCCGTCAAAGCTTTTTGCACGGGTCCATTGGGGGAAGGACGGATCGGCATTCAGCACATCCAGCGATGTGATGTCATTGATGCAGGTATAGCCGAAGATTGCCGCGGCGGCTTCCTCCGCTGTTGCGTTCTTGCAGGTCTGTCCGATCACAATGCCAAGCTCGCCCTCAAACACGACGCGCCCTGCGCTGGTTGGAAGCTCGACCTCGTCATCAGGGCCAGACAGCGCCGTATCGGATTTGAAGAAATACAGCGGGTGTGCAGGATGCTCCATCCCGCCCTTTTCAGCGGCAGCTTTGAAGTTGTTCCACAGCCCGATGAATTTACCAGGCACAAGCGGGGCCAGCAGGGTGATGTCGGACAGCGGTATGGCAGACCCTGCCGAGGTGTCAGAGCCGAGGCCTTCGCGCGGATGAAACATCTCGTCTGCAATCACACCGGTTACGACGTCTGCGTCTTTGGTTTTGCCTCTGGCCCACTTCATCTTGCTGTCCTCCCTGATTGTAATGTTGAAGACACAAATGACCGTATGCGGCGGCGTTTCAAGTGAAAACAGATGGGATCAGCTTTGATAACGGGTCGAGCCGCGTCTGTTCGCATCCAAAGGCAGGCTCACGTGCAGTGGCTCATTCGCGCGCTGGGCACAATTACGGCGCGGGCAAATGTGGCAGTTGATACCGATGGGCGCGATAGCGGAGGTCTCTTCAAGGTTGAAGGGCGCCGCATAGCCGACGCGGTGTACATGCTCGCGCTCACAGCCCAGCGTCACCACGAGGCGGCGCCCTTGGGTGTGCCTGCTGTTCACAGGGCGGTTGGTGGTGCGGCTGATGGTGAAAAACTGGCCTGCATCGGGAAGCTCAACAAATTGCGGCACGATCACATCGGGGGAGGCAAAGGCGCTGTGGATGTTCCAAACAGGGCAGGAGCCGCCCTGTTCTGCCAGCGTGAAGGGCGTCGCGTTAAAGCGTTTGGTCACATTGCCCGCCGTATCAATCCGCAGGAAGAAGAACGGCACGCCCTGTGCTCCTTTGCGCTGAAGCGTGGTGAGGCGGTGGCTTACCTGCTCAAAAGAGACGGCAAAATGCGTGGCAATGCGGTCAATGTCATATTTAGTCTGCTCGGCCAGATCGAAAATCGCCTCATAGGGCATCAGAAAAGCCGCTGCAAAGTAGTTGGCCAATTCCACACGGCAGCGCGCGCGGCCTGTCTCGCTCGAGATTGCGGCATCATCGACCAGTGTATCCAGAAGATTGCTGCAACTGACCAAGGACAGCACATGCGCCAGCTGGAAGTTGCGGTTAATCGGATCAAGCGCCTCCGACAGTGTGACTGTGCTACGCTCCTGATCGAAAACACGCAGGCTGTTGTTCATTTCTCCAGCCTCCACAACGCTGACCCCTATGCCGAAGGCATTTTTGAGGTGGCGTTTGAGGTTTGCAAACAGGTCCTCGACAGGGCCACCGACCGCGACGCGGGTTGCCTCGGCGGCGGCTTCGAGCTGTGGAAAGTGGTTCGCATGATCGCGGAAAAAATTATGGATCGCCGTCTCGGGACGGATGTTTTGGATCTCGTCCGAGATGTCGCCGTTGCTCATGCTGCGCATCGTCTCGAGAAGTGCGTGATGATTCTTGTGAAGCTGTAGAAAATACTCGACCAGCTTGGGCGTATGGTCGAGAGCGGCGCGCAGCTCTGTCAGATCGGGCTGTTGGCCTGAAAAAATCGGATCGCGCACGCTGGCCCGCAGGTCGGCTAGTTGCATCGCGGAATTGTCTTTGACCAGATTGCGCGCCTCAACGCCGTAGGCATCGCTCAGCGCCAATAGAACCTTGACCGACAGGCTACGCTGGTTGTTTTCAAGCAGATTCACATAGGCGGAACTCACGCCCAGACGGCGGGCCATCTCGGATTGAGTATGTTTGTGAGATTGCCTGATTTGGCGCAGTTGCGGCCCGATGAGCGTCTTTTCCATGGTAACAACTTTACAAAAAAATTATTTGTAAGCGCAAGATATAACACTAAAACGCGATAAGATGAGACATATTATTTCGCAATGCTAACTACTGAGGCGGTAATGTAGCATTAAAATGCATTGATTTGAAATATAAGTACTAAAACTATCCTTGGGAGGAACCTCTAATGATTAACAGATTCACACGTCGAATCGCACTGGCAACGGCTGCGTCCGCGGCTCTGCTGGCGGCATTGCCAGCTGCGGCTGCCGACTGGAAACCGCAAAAGCCCGTTGAGATGGTAATTATGGCGGGGCAGGGCGGTGGTGCTGACCGTCTGGCGCGTCTGTTCCAGTCGATCATCCAAAAAGAGAAACTGTCCGCCATGCCTGTGCTGCCCGTGAACAAAGGCGGCGGCTCTGGCGCCGAAGCGCTGCGCTATCTCAAGGACAAAGAGGGCGACAACCACGTCATCATGGCCACGCTTAACAGCTATTACACTACGCCTCTGCGCACCGACATCGGTGTGAACATCGAAGAGTTTACGCCCATCGCGCGCATGGCAATCGACACCTTTGTGCTTTGGGTCAACGCTGACAGCGACATCCAGAACCTTGATGACTACGTCGCAGCAGTAAAAGCAGCTGGCGGTGCATGGAAGATGGGCGGCACGGGCACAGGTCAAGAAGACAGCCTTGTTACCTCTATGCTTGAAACAGAATTCGGCCTCGACATCACATATGTGCCTTTCAAAGGGGGCGGGGACGTTGCGAAGAACCTTGTGGGCGGTCACATCGAATCCTCGGTGAATAACCCGTCCGAGGCGCTGGGCTTTTATCAGGCTGGCAAACTGCGCCCCATCGCGGCCTTCACGCCTGACCGTATCGCGGTCTTCCCAGACACTCCAACCATGACAGAGCTAGGTCACGAGCTGGTCTATTCCATGCAACGTTCGTTTGTTGCCCCCAAGGGCATGGATCCCGCGGCAGTCGCCTACTACGTCGAGATGTTTGAGGGTTTGAACGCCAACGACGAGTGGCAGACATACACCTCCGAGAAAGCGCTCAATGCCGACTTCCTCACAGGAGATGATCTGCAGGCCTATTTCCTCGAAGAGCGTGAAAAGCACAGCGCATTGCTGAGCGCGAGCGAAGGCTCCTAAGCTCACCCTCTCAGATCAAACGGAAGGGCGCGGGGAGTATCCTGCGCCCTTAATCATCAGAAAGAAGACTGTTTTATGTTGCTGGCGGATCGTCTCATTGCTTTGGGCCTGATGGCTCTTTCGACCTATTTCATGTGGCACGCGACCGTCCTGCCCATCGGGTGGAGCGGTATGACAGGCGGCCCCGGGGGCGGTGCTTTCCCGTTCTGGCTGTCGGCAATCATGTTTGTTGTCGCAGGGGCGATCCTTGTGCGCTCCTACCGCGGCAAGATCGAATATGACACCACTTTCTTTGACCCCGAGACGTTGCGCTCGGTTGTGTTGGTTGTGTTGGTCTTGGTCATTACAGTCGCGCTCATCCCGATTGTGGGGGCCTACATCGCGTTGCCGCTGTTCCTGCTTTGGTATCTCAAGGTGTTCGGCAAGCACGGGTGGACGCTCACTACAATCCTGACGATTTGCACGCCAGTATTTTTGTTCTTCTTCTTCGAGGTCACGCTTAAAATCCTATTGCCCAAAGGTATGACCGAGTCCTTCTTCATTCCGCTTTACGCGCGCTTTTTTTAAGGGACCAGTCGTATGGAATTGTTAGGATATCTCGCGGATGGCTTTGCCACGTCTTTGTCGCCGCTGAACCTGTTCATCGTTCTGATGGGCGTGACGGCGGGTCTTTTTATCGGCGCGATGCCAGGTCTTGGTTCGGTCAACGGTGTGGCGATTGTACTGCCGCTGACGTTTATCGTGCCGCCCTCATCGGCAATCATTCTGCTCGCGGCGATCTATTACGGTGCTATGTACGGAGGGGCTATCAGTTCAATCCTGCTGGGCATACCGGGGGCGTCGACGGCGGTGGCCACCACCTTTGACGGCAGGCCGATGGCCCAACAAGGCAAAGCGGGGCTGGCCCTTATTGCAGCGGCCTGCGCATCCTTCATTGGTGGCACTGTGTCTGTTGTGCTCTTCACGCTGTTTGCAGCACCTTTGGCCGATGTTGCATTGGCCTTTGGCCCTGCGGAAGAGTTCGCCCTTGTACTGCTGGCCTTCACCACCTTCGTGGGCTTGGGCGGAGATGATATCCTCAAGACGATCATGATGATTTGCCTTGGCCTTGCGCTGTCTACTGTCGGGCTTGATCTGATCTCGGGCCAACCGCGTCTGGTTTTCTTTGACCAGCCCGGTTTCTATTCTGGCATCAGCTTTCTGGTGCTGGCGATTGGCGTCTACGGGATCGGTGAGATCCTCTACACCATCGAGACACAAAAAACCGCGCCGCAGGTGACCCCTGCGAAACTGACCTTCAAAGAGCTGTGGTACGGCATCAAAGAGATCAACAAGATGTGGAAAACCCTCAGCTTCGGCTCGATCATGGGTTTCTTTGTAGGCATGTTGCCTGCCGCTGGCGCGACCCCTGCGGCGCTGATGTCTTACGGCATTGCCAAGTTGATGTCGAAGCAGCCCGAGAAATTCGGCAAGGGTGCGATTGAAGGTGTTGTAGCACCTGAAACAGCCAACAACGCCGCCTCCACGGGATCGCTTTTGCCGATGCTGACGCTTGGCATTCCCGGCTCGCCTACAACGGCACTTTTACTGGGCGGTATGGTGATGTGGGGTCTGGTGCCCGGGCCCATGCTGTTCATTGAACAGCCCGATTTTGTCTGGGGGCTGATCTCGTCGCTCTATACCGCGAACCTTGCCGCCGTGCTGGTCAACCTTGCGCTGATCCCCGTGTTCGTCTGGGCGCTGCGGATGCCGTTTACGGTGCTGTGCTCCATGGTGTTTGTGCTCTGTCTCGTGGGCGGCTACGCGCCGAGCCAGAAGATGCACGATGTCTGGCTGATCGTAGGCTTTGGCGTCGGCGGCTATCTGTTGCGCAAGGCCGATTATCCGATGGCGCCGCTGGTGCTGGCGCTGGTGCTCGGCCCGCTTATGGAGAAGAGCTTTCGTCAGACGCTGATCTCGGAGCAAGGCAACGTCATGGCGTTCGTCGAGCGTCCGTTGTCGGGTACATTTATCGCAATCTCTGTGGTGTTCTTCCTGCTGCCGCTGGTAAAACACGTCAAAGCATGGCTTGGCCGCGCGCCATCACCGACTCAATGATTAAGACTTAATAAGGACTACTGTCATGGAAACGACACTCAAAGCGCTCATCGCCAATCATGCAGGGAACGCGCCAGCGATTGGCGCACCAGGGCGTGATTGGCTCACGTATGACGGTCTGCGCAACCTTGGGGCCGAAGTCGCGAAAAGCCTGAATAGCATGGGGATTGATGCCGCCGACCGCGTGGCGATTGTGTTGCCCAACGGTCCTGAAATGGCAACTGCTTTTGCAACTGTTGCGCAAGCCGCGACCACCGCACCGCTCAACCCCGCCTACCGCGAGGAAGAGTATGCCTTCTACCTTGAAGACCTCAAATCCAAGGCGCTTCTGGTGGCCGAAGGATATGACGGTCCTGCCTATGCGGCGGCCAAAGGGTTGGGGATGAATGTCATTCGCCTGCATGTGCCCGAGGGCGCGCCAGCGGGGTATTTCACGCTGTCCTCCGACATGACAGGTGCTGCGGATCGCGCCCCAACTGCCGATGATGTGGCCCTGATCCTACACACATCAGGCACCACATCGCGGCCCAAGATTGTGCCGCTGCTGCAATCCAATGTGGCGGCCTCGGCCCAGCATATTCAGGCCTCTCTCAAACTGACCGAGGCGGATCGCTGCATGAATGTTATGCCGCTTTTCCACATCCACGGTTTGATCGCCGCCGTGGCTGCGTCACTCTCATCGGGTGCTGCAATCTGGTGCGCGCCAGGCTTTGACGCGCTCAAGTTCTTCAGCTGGATGAAAGAGGCTCAGCCCACGTGGTACACCGCCGTGCCCACAATGCATCAAGCAATCCTGAGCCGCGCAGGCCGCAACGCCGATGTGATCAAAGATACGCCGCTGCGCTTCCTGCGCTCGTCCTCCGCCTCGCTGCCTGCGCAGGTGATGGTGGCGCTGAACGAGACGTTCAACGCCCCCGTGGTCGAGGCCTACGGCATGACCGAAGCCGCCCACCAGATGGCCTGTAATCCGCTGGAATCGGGCACCCAGAAACCCGGTGCAGTGGGCATCCCCGCGGGCCCTGCCATGCGCATTGCCCATGAGACAGAGAACCGTCTGATTGATGGGACAGGCGAGGTCTGTATCTCTGGCCCCAACGTGACACCGGGCTACGAGAGCAACCCAGACGCCAACGCCAAGAACTTTTTTGAAGCCGAGGGCGCGCGCTGGTTCCGCACAGGCGATCAAGGCGCGTTTGATGAGGAGGGCTATCTGCATCTGACGGGCCGCCTCAAGGAGATCATTAACCGTGGCGGCGAAAAGATCAGCCCGCTGGAAGTCGACGGCGTTCTGCTGGATCATGCGGACATCGCCCAAGTCGTCACCTTCGCACTGCCCCATCCCAAGCTGGGCGAGGAAGTTGCCGCCGCTGTGGTGCTGACCGAAGGCTCCAGCACCACCGACAAGGACATCCGCGCCTTCGCCGCCGAACGCATGGCCGATTTCAAGGTCCCGCGCAAAGTCATCATCATGGACGAAATCCCCAAGGGTGCTACGGGCAAGATGCAGCGCATCGGACTGGCCGAAAAGCTTGGTCTGGTCGAGGGAGCATAAGCAATGAAGATTTGTGTATTCGGCGCGGGCGCCATCGGTGGCTATATGGGCGTGAAACTGGCCCAAGCGGGTGCGGACGTGAGCCTTGTGGCACGCGGTCCGCATTTGGCCGCGATGCAGGAGAACGGCCTGACGCTGATCGAGGAAGACGGCGCACCGCAGACAGTTAAAGTCCGCGCCAGTGACAATGCCGCCGATCTGGGGCCGCAAGACTATGTGATCGTCACGCTCAAGGCGCACTCCGTGCCACCCGTCGTGCCGCATATGCAGCCGTTGATTGGTGAGAACACCACGATTGTCAGTGGCGTGAACGGCGTGCCGTGGTGGTACTTCCATAAGATCGGCACCGATCTGGAAGGCACACGCCTCGAGACCGTCGATCCCGGCAATGCGCAATGGGACGGGTTCGGTCCCGACCGCGTGCTGGGCTGTGTCGTCTATCCCGCCGCCGAAGTGCCAGAGCCCGGTGTGATCAAACACATCGAGGGCAACCGCTTTTCCTTGGGTGAGCCTGACGGAAGCAAATCAGAGCGGGCACAGGCTATCTCCAAAGCGCTGAGCGCGGCAGGTCTCAAAGCCCCTGTGCGCCCGCGCTTGCGCGACGAGATTTGGGTCAAGCTTTGGGGGAACCTCTCGTTCAATCCGATCTCCGCGCTGACCCATGCCACGCTGGATGTGCTGTGTACCGATGAGGGCACCCGTCCCGTTGCACGGAACATGATGCTCGAGGCGCAAGCGATTGCCGAAAAGCTGGGCGTTAAGTTCCCCATCGACGTGGAGCGTCGTATCGACGGGGGCGCTGCCGTGGGCGCGCACCGCACCTCGATGCTCCAAGACCTCGACCAAGGGCGGCCCATGGAAATTGACGCACTTGTAGGCTCCGTTCAGGAGTTGGGGCGCGTGACCGATACGCCGACGCCCACGATTGATACTGTACTCGCCTTGACCAAGCTGCGTGCGCGCAGTGCTGGTCTCTATAGCGGCTAAAGAAGGGCTGACCCAATGAGCATCAAGAACATCCTCGTCGCCTATAACGGCCTGCCCGGATCGGAAGCCGCCCTGTCGGGGGCCGTGCTGATGCAGCAGTTTTTCGATGCCCATGTGACGGGGCTGTTTGCACACGGCAATCCGTTCCTGTCGCGCCAGATCAGCCGCGCGTGGATGCCGCGCAAGGTGCAAGACGCGATCATGGAGGCCGCCGACAGTCCCACCGCCGAAATCCAGCAGAAATTTCATGAGGCTTGCAAGGACGTGCCGCAGGACAAGCTGCATTGGATCGACAGTGGCGGTTCTGTCCAGCGAACGGTTGCTCGCTATGCGCGGCTTTTTGATCTGACGGTATTGGGCATGCATGAAGCCAATGTGGATGCCAACATGAGCCATATCGAAATCCACCCCGACCGTGTTGCCTTTGACAGCGGGCGGCCCGTGATGACATTCCCTGCCAACTATGAGGGCAAGGTGTTCAATGGCCGTGCGGTTGTTGCGTGGGACGGAGGGCGTGCGGCGGCACGCGCGCTAGCCGATGCGATGCAAATCCTTGAGAACGAGGCGGAGGTCGAGATCGTCTCGGTGGGCCGTTCGCCGCTGGCGGATTCGATGCCAGGCATTGATGTGGGCATGGTGCTGGACCGTCACGATGTGAACGTGACCCTCACCGAATTGCCACGTACAAAACAGCCCATCGCTGACACGTTGGTAGATCATTGCGAAAAGACAGGGGCCAGCTTGTTGGTCATGGGAGCGTATGAGCATTCGCCGCTGCGCGAGGGGCTGATCGGGGGCGTGACCCATGACATCGCCCTGCGCGCAAAGCTCCCTGTGCTGATGAGCCACTAGACCGTGATGCGGAGGCTGCGCAAGCAGCCCCCGCCACGTTTCAACCCGCGTCCTTATAGGAAATCTCGCGCTTGTCCGTGCCGCCTTTTTCGCGGCGCACCAGCAGGCGATTGAGCGCGTGGATATAGGCCCGCGCAGAGGCCACGACTGTGTCGGTATCGGCGGATTGGCCCGTGACGATGCGGCCGTCTTCCTCCATACGCACAGAGACTGTTGCTTGTGCGTCCGTCCCTTCGGTTACAGCGGCCACCTGATACAGCTGCAAACGGGCAGAATGCTCCACCAGTGCCTTGATACACTTGAAGGACGCATCGACAGGGCCGTCGCCTTCCTGCTCGGTGCTCCGCTTGGTCCCGTCAATTTCAAGCGTCATCTTGGCCTCGTTGGGGCCGTCGGTGCCACAGGTGACGTGCATAGATTTGAGCTTGATCCGGTCGGCCTCGGGGTCGGATGCCACGCGCATCAGGGCGATGAGATCATCCTCGTAGATTTCCTTTTTGCGGTCGGCCAGTTCCTTGAACCGCACAAAGACATCCTTGAGCTGGTTGTCGCCCAATTCAAACCCGAGGTTCTCCAGCTTAGAGCGCAACGCGGCACGGCCCGAATGCTTGCCCATAACGATATTTGTCTCGGTCAGGCCCACGTCCTCGGGGCGCATGATCTCGAAGGTCTCGGCGTTTTTGAGCATCCCGTCTTGGTGGATGCCACTCTCGTGGGCAAAGGCGTTTTTGCCCACGATGGCTTTGTTAAACTGCACGGCAAAGCCTGACACGGTGGCCACACGGCGCGAGATGTTCATCAGCTTGGTCGCGTCCACGCCTGTCTGGAATGGCATGATGTCGTTGCGGACCTTGAGGGCCATGACGACTTCCTCAAGGGCGGTGTTGCCCGCGCGCTCGCCCAAGCCGTTGATCGTACACTCAATCTGACGCGCACCGGCCTCAACAGCGGCGAGGGAGTTGGCCGTCGCCATCCCCAGATCGTTGTGGCAGTGGGTGGCAAAGATGATCTCATCCGCACCAGGCACACGTTCCAGCAGCATACGGATGAGGTCTGCACTTTCGCGTGGCGCGGTGTAGCCGACGGTATCGGGAATGTTGATCGTAGTCGCACCCGCTTTGATCGCGATCTCGACGGTGCGGCAGAGGTAGTCGGCTTCCGTGCGTGTGGCATCCATGGGCGACCACTGTACGTTTTCGCACAAGTTGCGCGCATGGCTGACTGTCTCGTGGATACGCTCGGCCATCTCGTCCATGGTGAGGTTTGGGATGGCGCGGTGCAGTGCCGAGGTCCCGATGAAGGTGTGGATGCGGGGGTTTTTCGCATGTTTAATCGCTTCCCAGCAGCGGTCGATGTCGCCGTATTGGGCGCGGGACAGTCCGCAGATTTGGGCGCTCTTTGCCTGTTTGGCAATCTCGGAGACGGCAGCGAAGTCGCCCTCTGAAGCGATAGGGAACCCCGCCTCGATCACGTCAACGCCCATTTCGTCGAGCAGGTTTGCGATCTCGAGCTTTTCAGCGTGGGTCATCGTCGCACCGGGAGACTGCTCCCCGTCGCGCAATGTCGTGTCGAAGATCAAGACGCGGTCTTGTTTGCTCATAGTCATGTCAGTGGCTTTCTTTTGTCTGCTGTTGCTTGTGTTGGCGCGCGGCACGTCCCTCTGAGCGGGCGCGCCTCTTTGGCACGCTCAGAGGCGGGCTAGCAGCAGTAGGTCACGCAGCAGTGGCGCAGCTGTCTGCGCGGTGGAGGGGCTATGTGAGTTCATGGTCATACCCCTGTTTATAACGGCGGATTTTCAGATGGGAAGAGGGAGAATGCAGCGCGTGGTGGGTGATTGCCTGTGGGCAATCAAGATCAGTTTAAAGGGCAAAATGAAGAAAGGAGTGCGTTGAAGCAGGCGGAGGCCGCGCTAACTCAGGCGGCATGGAAAGAGTTTTGATTATTGGCGCGTCAGGCGGGATCGGGTCGGCATTGTCGGCGGAGTTGAGAGCGCAAGGATCTGAAGTTGTTGGGCTTTCACGCTCAATCGATGGTTTTGATATTTCGGATGAGGCCAGTGTAGAGCGGCATTTGTCTGCACTTGAGGGGCCGTTTAACGGGGTCATTGTGGCATCTGGGGCACTTGAGATTGCAGGGGCTGCGCCTGAGAAGAGCATAAAGGCGGTCAGCGCGCAGGCCATGGCAAACCAGTTTGCGGTAAATGCGATTGGGCCAGCGCTAGTTTTGCGGCACGCGGCGCGTTTGCTGCCGCGCAAGGGGAAGAGCGTTTGTGCGGTGTTGACGGCGCGGGTTGGGTCCATCGGGGACAACAGGATTGGCGGCTGGACCAGCTACCGTGCGGCCAAAGCGGCGGCAAACCAGATTGTGCATACCACGGCGATTGAGCTCGCGCGGACGCATCCTGAGCTTGTCTGTGTGGCGCTTCATCCCGGCACGGTGGAGACGCCATTCACAGCCAAATATCTGGGGCGTCACCCTGCGGTGCCTGCGACGGAAGCGGCGGTGAATTTGGTGAACGTTTTGAGAGGTTTGCAGCCTGCGCAGACGGGTGGCTATTTCGATTATGCAGGCAAGGAGATCGTGTGGTGAGCCGTCTTGTATTGGTGCTGGGTGACCAGCTGTCGGAGGGGTTGAGTGCGTTGCGGGAGGGCGACCGCGAAACGGACACTGTGGTCATGGCAGAGGTGGTTGAGGAGGCCACATATGTCAGGCACCACCCCAAGAAAATCGCGCTTATTTTCAGTGCGATGCGCAAGTTTGCGGCGGCGCTGGAAGAGGATGGCTGGACAGTAGCCTACAGTCAGTTGGACGACACCGAAAACGCGGGCTCTATCGTGGGAGAGCTGCTGCGCCGCGCCGAGCAGACAGGCGCGCAGGAGGTGATCTGTACCGAGCCAGGCGAGTGGCGGCTGATCGATAAGCTGACCAATGCGCCGATCAAGACACACATCTTGCAGGATGACCGTTTTCTGGCCTCCCATGCGGAGTTCGAGACTTGGGCAAACGGGCGTAAGGCGCTGAGAATGGAGTATTTTTACCGTGATATGAGGCGCAAGACGAGCTTGCTGATGGAGGGGGACAAGCCTGTGGGCGGGCAATGGAATTTCGACCATGACAACCGCAAACCCGCGCCTGGCAGTGTTGATCCCAAAGGCCCGTTGAAGTTTGAGCCCGACAACATAACGGGAGATGTGCTGGGCCTTGTAGAGGCAGAGTTTGGCAGTCATTTCGGTGAGTTACGCCCTTTTTGGTTTGCCACGACGCGAGGCCAAGCGCTTGAGGCGCTAGACCATTTCATCGCTCATTCGCTGCCCACCTTCGGGGACTATCAGGATGCGATGCTACGGGGTGAGGATTTCCTGTTTCATGCGATCCTGTCGCCCTACATCAATATCGGATTGCTGGGGCCGCTGGAGGTCTGTCAAGCGGCGGAAAAGGCCTATGAAAACGGCAGTGCACCGATCAATGCGGTGGAAGGGTTCATCCGTCAGATCATTGGTTGGCGGGAGTACGTACGGGGCATCTATTTCCTTGAGGGACCAGATTATGTATCGCGCAACGCTTTGAAACAAAATCGTGATTTGCCTGCCATGTATTGGGGTGGCGAGACGAAGATGGCCTGTATGGAGGCGGCTGTGGGCCAGACCGCGCGCGAGGCCTATGCCCACCATATCCAGCGCCTTATGGTCACGGGCAACTTTGCCCTGCTGGCGGGAATTGATCCGTCACAGGTTTCGGATTGGTATCTGGAGGTCTATGCGGATGCGTTTGAATGGGTCGAGGCACCCAATGTTGTGGGGATGAGCCAGTTTGCTGACGGAGGGGTGATTGCGTCGAAACCTTACGTCTCTTCAGGGGCTTACATCAACCGCATGTCGGATTATTGCAAGGGCTGCACCTATAAGGTGAGCCAGAAAACGGGGGAGGGGGCGTGCCCTTTCAACACGCTTTACTGGCACTTCCTTGACCGTCACCGCGCGCGGTTCTCGAACAATGCGCGGATGGGGAACATGTACCGCACGTGGGACCGTATGGACGAGGAGCGGCGCGCAACGGTGCTGTCGGATGCCGACGCGGTTTTGGCAAAACTCGACGCGGGCGAGGTGGTTTGAGGCCCGTACTGCGAATCATGGGTTAACGGCCACCCTGCATGGGGTTTGAGCCCTGTCAGCCCGCGTACAGTGTGCGTACACCCCCTGTACACCCTCCGGTGCATCGTTTTGCGCGGTAACAGGGCGTACGTTGCACGGTTCTTGGTGGGAACTTCTTTCTTGTGGCGCGCACGAAATTGTTGGTGCCGCTCTTTCCCGCCAATCCCTCGCTCTAGACATTCGTTTTCTACAGCGCGGGGTCGGATTGGGGTGTCACCTGCGGTGTCGTTATTGCGCGCCAGCAGCCGCATTGTCGAGCCACAGAAGGTTAATACCACAGAGTGTCACATAGTTGATGAAAGCGCTGTGGTCATAGACTGCGGTTTTCCATGCGCGCATGTTCCAAAACGGACTGGTGGCTTGAGCGACGGAGTGGCCATATTTCTGCGTGATGGGTTGCAGATACTGGCGGATTTGCACTTCTGCTTTTTCGCCGTTGGTATCGCGCCCCATGTTGTTGAGCCGTGAGGGCGCGTGTTGGTCAAGCCAACCCGTGTCCCAGCCTTCCTTGTTGCGCTGTTGCGCGCGATGGAGCCAGCCGCTGTGCGACCCGCAGGACGAATAGGCAGGCGTGCCAGAGTTGATGTAGGCGGTCTCAACCCTCAGACCGCTATTGACGATAAATTCATGCGTTGTGCCGACGGGTGCGCCAGCGGGGCGCATTTTGCCTGCACCAGAGGGGGAGGCATATTTTGGCAGCAGATGGCCAATCGCTGTTCTTTGTTCGCGCTGTGTCTGGCCAATCAAGAGCTTTGAGACTGGAAAAATGAGGCGCGTTGCATTGTCGGGATGTTGCCGCCCATCCTCGACACTGCCCCAGTCTCCCGCAGCCGTGAGCGAGATGTAGAAGGGCCGCTGACGAGGCGGAAACATACCTTTCCGACGCGAGAGGGCCTGTGTTTCTTGCGGGGAGAGGCCCGCCTTTGACGAGATGTTGTAGAGATCGTCGGGAATGCCCGCGTGCTCCCGCATTTTGTACTGCAATGCGGTCCATTTTGCAGCCTCAGACGCGGGGTTCAGCAGGACCACCAAATCGCCGAGTAGCAGTTTCATTTCATCCCCGATGGTGTGGCATTCGATTTGGTCGAGGGCGGTTGGCCGCAGGTAGTGGGCCAGCATGTTGCCGCCATAGGAATGGCCCATCACCAGCATTTTCTCAGCGCCGGTGTTGCCATGATCAAGATCAAGGCTCCGTTCAATTGCGCGCAAGGTCCCGCCAACGATTGAGGAATTTTCGCGTGCGCCATGTTTCGGGGGGCGGCATTTCGCTTCTTCTGTATTCCTCTCGATGGTCGGGGTCGCGAGCTTTTCACTTTGGGCTTTTCTGGCCCAATTGGTCCAAAGCCCCCCTGCCAGCCAAGGTCCTGCAGCATTGGCGGACACTGGCTCGTTAAACGAGCGACCACGCCATGACAGATAGACGCCTGTCAGGGAGGCATCACAGTATTCGCCTGTCTCGATACAACGGGCGTTCAGCGCGCTGCGGGTGTAACCCAGAATCGTGCGGAAGCGGATGACATTCCCGTTGCCCAAAGCCGCATCATGCCGCCAGCCATGGATATAGGTCATGACGATGTTCTATTTGCCTTCTTCGCGGTTTTTTTCGAGCGTGACCAGCAGATCGGACAATTGCTTTGGTTTCAGCAGGCCCGAGGCTTTCTTGGGCATCTCTACAAACGGCAGGGTGTACTCATCGGCCTCATTCGCATTGATCCGCTTGCCTTGGGCCATGTCACGCCATGCTTTCGCGCGCGGAACCTTGTAGCGGCTAATATGGCAGCCGATGCGTGGGGAGTTGGCCGCAGACACTGTTTCGGCGTAGCCGCCATCGACATAGGCATTCTCGGAGACCCGGAGCGGCGTGTTGCACGTCGCCGCATCGTTTCCAAAGGCGGTTGTGCGATAGGCAAAATCCTGTTCCGTGCATCCGATCAGCACGAGGGCTGCGGCGATGAGGGTGGAAACTGATGCAGGGATTCTCATTATGCTGACCGCCAAATGAGAGCGAGCGTAGATGGCGATCCGATTCAATTCAAGAAAATACCACTGTGGGTGGTGGTGGCGTCTGGCAGCTTCATAACGCATCATGCGAACACATCAAAATGTGACGGGGTAGCCGCAAAGGTAGGGAAAAGTGGCTGGGGTGGTAGGATTCGAACCTACGGTGCACGCTACCAAAAAGCGTTGCCTTACCACTTGGCTACACCCCAACTAGGCGCTTTAAATAGGGCGGGATTGCGCGGGGTGCAAGCCTTTATCTGATAGAAAAATGCACTATCGGGAAGTTATTCCTGATCGGCATTCTCGCGCAGCAGGTCGCTATGCTCTTCCGCGCGCTCTAGCTCCACGATTTGCTCAAGCTGCTTGTTTTCTGTGGCATCCACGTCTTGGGGCAGGGTGTGGGGCGGCTCTTGCGCGGGGGCTTCGGGCTCTGGCTGGGGATTGGTCAGGATGCGGTAGGCGGGGCCTGCGCGGCGATGCCTGCATGATCATAGGCTGCTTGTACCAGACGAATTGCCTCGGACCGTGCAAGCACGATGGATGTGTCGTTCTGGTTGATCCATGCGGCCATCCCCATCGTGACAGAGCTGTCGCCCACGCCCCTCGATCCAGACCGATGCGCGCGGGGTGTTCAGCCCGAAGGGCAGGCCCTCCAGCACCTCCAGCGCCAGTGCCTGCGCTTGCGCCAGATCGGCCTCGGGGGTGACGCCAAGCTCAAAGGTAAAGCGGCGCTCGGCGTTGCGCGAGAAGTTGACGATGCGGCTTTTGAACACTGTCGAGTTGGGAATCCGGATGTGGTTGCCGTCAAAGCTGAGCAGGATGGTTGCGCGGGAGGTGAGGCGGATGACCTTGCCTGTGTCGCCCTCGATCTCGACCGTATCATTGGGGCGAAATGGCTGGCGGATCGATAGCATGATCGAGGCGATGAAATTCTCGACCGTGCCGCGCACGGCAAAGCCGATGGCGAGGCCGACGATGCCCGCAGCCCCCAAGATACCAGACAGCAGTGCGGTCGCATTCAGGATATCCAAAGCGATTACCAGCCCGCCGATCACAAAGGCGATGCGTACTATCTGGCGGTAGAGGTCAGCGATAAAGGCATTGGGGGCAATCTTATCCCACGGGTATTTCAGCTTTGCTATGGCAAAGCCCAGCAAGATCACCAGTACAAACAGAGACACCGCCACGAGCGCCAGTGGCGCAAAGCTCAACAGCCGTGATCCGCGCTCAAGAAAGCGGTCAAATGCGGGATCAAGGCGCTGTGCCACATCGGCGGTCTGGGTGACCTCATTCTCGATCGCCACGACGCCTTCAACACGGGAGACAAGCTCATTAAGGCCGTTGGCGGCCACTGTATCAAGGGTGCTGCCGCGCAGGGTCACGATGCCTGAACTGGCCGAGACAGTGACATCGTCGTAGCCTTCAAGCTCGGCCAGAATATCGCGGATGCGGCCCGCGATGGCCGCGTCTTGGGCCGCACTGTCGCTGACGGTGATGGTGCCAGAGGGCTGGTCGCTGGATTGTGCCTGCGCCGCGAGGGGCAGTGCCAGACACAGCAGCAACGCGATTAATCGCATGAGGGGGTGCGCGGCCAAGGCCACCCTTAGCTGCAATCGACCAGCACGGCACCCGCGCGGTTGCCAGCAAGCACCGCCTCATGGGCGGCGATGCAGTCTTCCATCGCAAAGACCTGCGCCACGGGGCATGTGAGCGCGCCTTGCGCCAAGGCATTGTTCAGGCGTTCGATCCGTTCAAGCCTGTCGGCGAGAGGAAGAAGGTAGATCAGGATAATGTCGAGGGTGACTGCTTTGAACAGCAGCGGGCGGAAGGGAAGAGTGGGCATCATCTCGAGCTGGGAGCCATAGGCGGCGATGGTGCCGTTGGGCGCGATCACTTCGGCGTTCATATCCACGTTTGCGCCGAATTCGACCTCGAGGATACGCTCGACCAGCGCGCCATTGTTGGCGGCGATGATGTCAGCGGCCAGCATGTCCGAGCGGTAGTCGAGCACGGTATGCGCGCCTGCAGCCTTGACGCGATCCATGTCACGCGGGCTGCAGGTGGCGATCACATGCGCGCCGCCCCAAGCGGCCAGTTGCACGGCCAGATAGCCGACGGTGCCACCGCCGCCCGAGATCAGCAGTGTTTTACCAGCCACATCGCCTGCGCCAAAGACGGCCTCGGCTGCGGTGAGGCCCGGAATGCCCAAGATGGCGCCTGTTTCCATGCTGACCCCGTTGGGCAGGTCGACGGCCTGTTCCGACGGCAGGGTGATGTGGGTGGAGGCGGTGCCGAATGCGCGCTGCCACTGGGCGTTCCAGATCCAGACGCGGGTGCCGATGCGGGCGGCATCAATGCCCTCGCCCACCGCTTCGATCACGCCAGCGCCGTCGCTGTGGGGGATGACATTTTCAAACGCGGGTTTTGTGACGCCTGCGACGGCGCCATTGCGCGATTTGATGTCTGACGGGTTCACGCCGGAGAGCGCCAGACGCACGGTGACCTCGCCCGCAGCGGGGGCAGGCGTGTCGTATGTTTGTTGCGTCAGGACATCGGCGGCGGGGCCGAGACGGTTATAGCTGATGCAGCGCATGGCGTGTTCCTTTGGATCGGTGGTTTTGCCCAGCATGATCCAAGGCGCTGTCAGGTGCAATCAGTCAAAGACCTCTTGCGCCTTTACCCCCCAGAGACGGGATTTAGGGGCCCAGCCTTTGTGCCCGCCAGAGCGCAGCATGCACCATTCATTGCTACATTCGCTGACATGGGCAACCACGCCCAATTCAAGGGCGGCCATCGCGGGGGCCGAAGGGTCGGGGCGGGCGTGCAGGGTGAGCATGTCTTTTTCCACAAGCACGGTGCGGGTGCCTGACAGAAGCGAGTAGTGGACCCAGCCGCCCATGCCGTCGCGGTCCTCCACACGGCGCCAGTGGCCGTGCTCGGCGGTGATGCGCAGGGGCATATCGCGGCGTTGGAACACCCAATCGATGCGGTGTGACAGGGATGGCCCACGCCGCACATTGCCTGTGGTCGCTTTCATCGAGACATAGCGGGGGATGGGGCGATTGGTGATTTTGCCGACGCTTTCGCCCGCGTCTGCCAACACGGGTGTGGCAAAGCTGGTGGTCAACAAAAGCGCTGATGCGCCAAGGAGGCCTGCGCCCAAACGGCGCAATCGGGATATGTTCATGCTGTGCTGCCTGCACTGATTTTATTGTTTTGGTCTTGCTCGATCTGCGGCGCGGGGTTCTTGTGCCTTGTCGCTGCATGGGCCACCATGTCCTGAAACAACCCTTTACGCCAAGTCCGGAGATTGAATTATGTCAAAACAGCAGCTGAGTGTTGTAGTCACGCGACGGTTGCCCGATGTCGTCGAGAAGCGGCTGACGGAGTTGTTCGATGTGCGGCTGCGCGAAGAGGACGCACCGATGAGCCGCGAGGAGTTGCGCGAGGCGATCAAGACCTGTGATGTGCTGGTGCCGACGATTACCGACCAGATTGATGCGGGGCTGCTGGCCCAAGCGGGGGACCGTCTCAAGCTCATCGCGAATTATGGGGCAGGCGTTGACCATATTGATGTGGCCACGGCGCGGCAGAAGGGGGTTCTGGTCTCCAACACGCCGGGCGTTTTGACCGAGGACACGGCGGATATGACCATGGCATTGCTGCTGGCTGTCACGCGGCGGATGCCTGAGGGCATGGCTAAGATGCAGGCGGGCCAGTGGGATGGCTGGGCACCCAATGCTTTGCTCGGCGGCCGTGTCTCGGGGCGGCGATTGGGTATTCTGGGCATGGGCCAGATCGGGCAGGCCGTGGCCAAACGCGCGGCGGCCTTCGGGATGCAGGTGCATTATCACAACCGTCGCCGTTTGCGCACCGAAGTGGAGCAGGCGCTTGGGGCGACATATTGGGAAAGCCTTGACCAGATGGTGGCGCGGATGGATGTGATCTCGGTCAATTGTCCGCATACGCCTTCCACGTTTCACCTGATGAATGCGCGGCGGTTGAAGTTGATGAAGCCTGACGCGGTGATTGTGAACACCTCGCGCGGGGAGGTGATCGACGAGAATGCGCTGACGCGGATGCTGCGCGCAGGCGAGATCAAAGGCGCGGGTCTGGACGTCTACGAGCATGGGGTAGAGATCAACCCGCGCCTGCGCGAGTTGGATAACGTGGTTCTGTTGCCGCATATGGGGTCGGCCACGCTGGAGGGGCGGATCGAGATGGGCGAAAAGGTGATTATCAACATTAAGACGTTTGATGACGGCCACCGTCCGCCCGATCAGGTTGTGCCGTCGATGTTGTGATCCAGCCGTGCGGTAAGGGATGAGGGCGCGGATCAGTTTAAAGGCAAAATGAAGAATTTTGAGGGAGAGAGCGATGCGTGCGATTTTGATGGGACTTCTTTTCGCGGCGGGCAGTGTTGCGGCACAGCAGGCGGCAGATGCGGTTGAGCCTGAGGCGGCGGGTGTTGGCGGGTTTGAGAGTATCTCGCCTGCGGTGACGGCGGCTCTGGCGGCGAAGGCGGCAGGCGTGCCTGTAGAGGCCGAGGACTGGATGGTGGTCGCGGCCAATCCGCATGCGGTGGGGGCGGGTGCGGATGTCTTGGCGGCGGGCGGCACGGCAGCAGATGCGTTGGTGGCTGTTCAGGCGATGTTGGGGCTGGTGGAGCCGCAAAGCTCGGGTCTTGGGGGCGGTGCTTTTCTGGTTTGGTATGATGCGGCCTCGGGCGAAGTGACCACGTTTGATGGGCGCGAGACCGCCCCTTTGGCCGCCACGCCGCGCCTGTTTCAGGACACAAGCGGGGAGCCGTTGGGGTTCTTTGATGCGGTTGTGGGCGGGCGGTCCGTTGGCACGCCGGGCACGCCTGCGCTGTTGGCGCAGGTGCATGCGCGTTTTGGCACGCAAGAGTGGGCTGGGTTGTTGACGCCTTCGATTGACCTTGCGCGAGAGGGGTTTCCCGTCAGCCCTCGTTTGGCGCAGTTGATTGCGGGGGATGCGGAACGGCTGAGCAGTGCGCCCATCACGGCGGAGTATTTTATGCCAGCAGGCGTGCCTTTGGCAGCGGGAGCTACGTTGGTGAACGTGCCTTACGCCGATACGCTGTCACTGCTGGCTAATGAGGGTGTTGGAGCGTTTTACACGGGGGATCTGGCGCGCAGCATTGTGGCGACGGTGCAGGGGTCGCAGAACGCGGGGGTTCTGTCGGAGGTTGATCTGGCGATTTACCGCGTGAAAGAGCGGGGGGCGGTTTGTGCTGCTTACCGCGGTCATGATGTGTGCGGCATGGGGCCGCCTTCATCGGGTGCGATTGCGGTGGGGCAGACTTTGGGCATGTTGGAGGGTTATGACCTGAGTGCGGGGCCTGACGATGTGACCGTGCGGCGGCTGATTGGCGATGCCTCGCGCCTCGCGTTTGCGGATCGCGGGCGGTACGTGGCGGATAGTGATTTTGTGCCTGTGCCCGTCGCGGGCATGTTGGATGCGGGCTATTTAGCCGAGCGGGGTGCGTTGCTGGGGGGCGATGCGGCTTTGACGGAGGTCTTGGCGGGTAGCCCTGAATTTGACCATGCGCTGAACTGGGTGGACGGGGAGGCGATTGAGTTGCCCTCTACCTCGCACATCTCGATTGTGGATAGATTTGGTAATGTGGCGTCGATGACGACGACCATCGAGAACGGGTTTGGCAGCAGGCTGATGGTGGGGGGCTTTTTGCTGAATAACGAGCTTACGGATTTCTCGTTTCGCAGCCACCGCGATGGGGTGCCGATTGCCAACCGTGTGGAGCCGGGCAAGCGGCCGCGCTCAAGCATGTCGCCCACGATTGTGATGAAGGACGGTGCACCTGTGACTGTGGCGGGATCGCCGGGCGGGAGCCGCATCATCGGATATACCACGCAAGCGATCATCGGGATGATTGATTGGGGGCTGGACCCGCAGCAAGCGGCCAGCCTGCCCCATGCGGTGAACCGTTTTGGCATATATGATCTGGAGGCGGGGACGCGCGCCGAGGCGCTGGGCGAAGGGTTGCAGGCGCTGGGATATGAGACGAATGCGCGCGCACTTACCTCGGGGCTTCATTTGATTGCGATTGGTGATAGGTTGCGAGGCGGGGCGGATCCGCGCCGTGAAGGCATCGCATTGGGAGAATAGATCATGGTTCAGGCAGTGGCATCACCGCGCAACGAAGAAGGCATCGGGGCGGCGCTTGGTATCCTCAAGCAGCAGTTCGGCGAGCGATTCCAGACGGGGGCGAGTATCCGCGAGCAGCATGGGCATACGACGACATGGATCGTGAACCAGCCGCCTGATGGTGTGGTGTTTGCGCAGTCGGCGCAGGATGTCTCGGAGGTGGTCAAGGTCTGCGCGGCGCACCGTGTGCCGATCATTCCTTTTGGTACGGGCACCTCGTTGGAGGGGCACGTGAATGCGCCTGCGGGTGGGATCAGCATCGACGTGAGCCAGATGGACAAGGTGGTCGAGGTGAACGCAGGCGATCTGGATTGCCGTGTGCAACCCGGTGTCACGCGCATGGCGCTGAACACGCATCTGCGTGATCAGGGGTTGTTCTTTCCCATTGATCCGGGTGCGGATGCGAGTATTGGCGGGATGGCAGCGACGCGCGCGTCGGGCACCAATGCGGTGCGCTATGGCACGATGAAGGACAATGTGCTGAGCCTTGAAGTGGTGATGCCTGATGGGGAGATCATCCGTACTGCAAGCCGCGCGCGCAAGACCTCTGCGGGCTATGATCTGACGCGGCTCATGGTTGGCTCAGAGGGAACGCTGGGGATCATCACCGAAGTCACGCTGCGGCTTCAAGGCATCCCCGAGGCGATCTCGGCGGCGAGTTGTTCGTTTCCTACCGTTGAGGCGGCCTGTGAGGCCGTGATGGCGGTGATCCAATACGGCCTGCCCGTGGCACGGATCGAGCTTTTGGATGCGATGGTTGTCAAGGCATGCAACAACTATTCAAAACTGAGCCTGCCCGAGACGCCGCTGTTGTTGTTGGAATTTCACGGATCAGACGCTGGTGTGGCCGAGCAGGCGGAGACTTTTGGCGCACTAGCAGAGGAGTTTGGCGGGACGGGATACGCCGCCACCACAAGCGCGGAAGAGCGCACCAAGCTGTGGCAGGCGCGCCACGATGCCTATTGGGCGATGCTGGCCCTGCGGCCTGGGTCCAAGGCGGTGGCAACGGATGTTTGCGTGCCGATCTCGAAGCTGGCGCAAGCGGTGGGGGAGGCCAATGAGAAGGCGCAAGAGTTGGACCTGATCGCCCCTATTGTGGGCCATGCGGGGGACGGCAATTTCCATGCCTCCGTTCTGGTCGATATGGAGGATGCGCAAGAGGTCGCACGGGCCGAGAATTTTGTGAGCTGGCTCAACGATCGCGCCATCGCGTTGGGCGGGACCTGCACGGGCGAGCATGGTATCGGACAGGGCAAGCGGCCTTATCTGATCAAGGAGTTGGGCACTGCGGTGGATGTGATGGGCGCGATCAAGCGTGTGATTGACCCTGATGACATTATGAACCCGGGTAAGATTCTGACGAAATAGCGGTCAGGCGACTTTTTGCGCGGTCGTGGTGATGTGTTGGTGCGGTGAGAGGTGGCCGTCGCTCTTCTCCTGTCTGAGCTGCGCAGCTAGATCGGAAAGGTCGCGTTCATAGGTTTTGGAGCGCTCATCCCGCGTGGAATCGGAAACCTGTGGTTTGCGGTAGAACTCTTTGAGCAAACTGAACATCGGGCCTCTCTCTGTTGAGCCTCAATTAGTTCAAATTTGAGTTAACAAATGGTTAACCTTTGCGATGCTGGTGTCCGTGTTTCAGGTGCAGGCCTGTCTCGGTCAATGAAGGTCGGATTTGCGCGGTGACGCGTCGCGGGGCGGCTTTGGTTTTTGCGCAGGCGCGATAAAACGGGATTGAAGCGCGCAAAAGGGAATCGTGGCATGAAAACGCAAGTGAAAGCATTGGTTGTTGGCGGTGGTGCTGTTGGCACCTCGATTGCCTATCATCTGGCCGCAGCGGGGTGGGATGATGTTGTCCTGCTTGAGCGCGACGAGCTGACCTCAGGCTCAACGTGGCATGCGGCGGGGTTGCTGCCCTATTTCAACATGTCCTATGCGACGACGCACATCCACGACTACTCCATCAAGTTCTACAAGACACTTGAGGAGGAAACGGGCCTGAACGCGGGTTTTGCCGTTGTGGGGAATCTGCGTATGGCGCAAACGCAGGAGCGGATGGAGGAATATATGCTCTATGCCTCCACCGCCGAGACCTGTGGCGTGCCTTATGAATGGATGACGCCTGATGAGATCAAGGCGAAGTGGCCGCTCATTCGCACCGATGATCTGAAGGGTGCGATTTACCACCAGACGGACGGCTATATTAACCCTGCCGATGTGACCATGGCCATGGCCAAAGGCGCGCGCCAGCGGGGCGTTGTGATAGAGCGCAAGTGGCAGGCGGATGCGTTCCACTGGAACGGTGAGGCGTGGGAGGTCACGGTCACCAAGATGGTCGAGAAGGGCGGCAACCTTGTCCCTTCCGGGGAGCAGATGGTGATCACTGCCGAGCATGTTGTCACGGCCAGCGGCAATCACGCGCAGCGCACGGCGCAGATGCTGGGCATCAAGATGCCTGCCATCCCTGTGGAGCATACTTTTATCGTCATGGACCAAGATCCCGAGCTGGTCAAATGGCGCGCTGAGGGCAATGCAGAGCACCCTGTCATTCGCGACGCTGACAATGAATCCTACGCCCGTGAAGAGCGTGGCGGCTGGATCTTGGGCATCTACGAGCAGGGCGCGCCTGCGCGGTTCGAGCATGGCGTGCCTGACAGTTTCCGCGCCGATCTTTTCCCGCTCGATCTGGACCGCATCGCGGAGCAGTATATGGCGATGACCGAGCGGGTGCCGTCTTGCGCGGATTCGGGCCTCAAGGATGATTTCAACGGGCCGATTTGCTATACCCCTGATGGCAACCCGCTGGTGGGTCCAGCACCCGGTCTGCGCAATATGTGGCTCGCTGAGGGCTTTTCCTTTGGCATCACGGCGGCGGGTGGCACGGGCTATTACCTTGCGCAGATGATGGTGAACGGGGAGGCGGAGGTCGACATGGCCTCGCTCGATCCCAAGCGCTATGGCGACTGGATGACAACCGAATTTGCCGCGCGCAAGAATGAGGAAGCCTACGAGCACGTCTACATCCTGCACCACCCTGATGAGGAGCGCCCTGCGGCGCGGCCCCTGCGGACCTCGCCTGCTTATGACCGTCAGGCGGCGCGCGGCGCACAGTTTGGCTGGGTCAACGGGTGGGAGCGGCCGAATTACTATGCGCCCGAGGGGTTTGACGATGCGGCGAGCCGTAGTTTCCGCCGTGGCGGCTGGTGGCAATATGCCGTCGAGGAGGCAAAGGCCGTGCGCGAAGGCGTGGGGCTGATTGATGCCACGGCCTTTACCAAGCATGTGGTTAAGGGACCGGGTGCGACGGCGTTTCTGGACTGGTTCACCTGTAATAAGCTACCAAGTGTCGACCGCATCAACCTGACCTACGCGCTGACAGGGGCGGGGACCACGCGCACGGAATATACCATCGTGCGCATCGCACAGGACGAATATTATCTGGTGAGCGCGGGCGCTTGGACCGCCTATGACAGCGATTACCTGCGCAAGGCGATAGAGGATAAAGCGCCTGAATTCGGCTATATTGAGTGTCATGATGTGACCACGCAGTGGGGTGTTTTCGCCATTGCAGGGCCGAAATCGCGCGATGTTCTCAATGAGATGGTTAAGGACGCCAACCCCGAAACAGTACTCAGCAACAAGCGTTTCCCGTGGCTCACCATGCGCAACATCGAGCTGGGTATGGTGCCCGTGCGCGCCATCCGCGTGGCGTATACGGGTGAGCTGGGCTGGGAGTTGCACCACCCCATCGAGATGCAAAACCACCTGTTTGATCTGCTGGAAAAGGCGGGTGAAAAGCATGGGATGAAGCTAGTCGGCGCGCGCGCGCAAAACTGGCTGCGTCAGGAGAAATCCTATCGCGCCTTCGGCAATGAGTTGGGACGCGATGCGACACCGCTGGAGGCGGACCTGCCGCGCTTTGTCGATATGAACAAGGATTTCCACGGAAAGCAGGCGATGGCCGATCACGGTATTAAGGCAAAGTGTGTCACTGTCCTGATTGACGGGCCTGAGGATGCAGACCCTTGGGGGCGTGAGGTGTTGTATCACGGGGAAACCCGCGTCGGGCGTCTGACCTCGGGGGGCTATTCTGTCGCATTCGGTAAATCCATCGGCATGGGCTATGTTATCCCCGAGACCGCCGTGGTGGGCACCAAGCTCAAGGTCAAGATGTTTGACCAGCTGTGGGATGCCGAGATTGTCGAGGACAGCCCGTATGATCCGAAGAACACCACCATTCGGGTGGACGGCTAAGAGACTGATCGCCACCGCTGGCGTGCTGCTGGCGGTGGTCTTCGCGCTGGGCGTGGCCCTGTCCCCGCCGCGCACTCCGACAGTTGCGGTGATTGGGGATCATGCCGATGAGGTGCGCGAGGCGCTTGGGGCCGAGGGTGGCGAAGAGGCCACGGTGACCATCGTTTTGCTCAAACGCTGGGACAGTCTGCGCCATTTGCCAGACGTGGCAGAGCTGTGCTGGGATGCGTGTCACTATGGCGCCGCGTCCCAGATATCGCTGACGCAGATGCGCTTTGGCCGAACGCGCAAGTTTGTTGTCTTTCACCTGCCCGATTTCGACGGCGATCTGACCTGCGTGGCCAAGCGTGCAAGCTTTGAGCTGGAAGCACTGCGCGCAGCGTTTCCGTCGTGCCATATCAAGGCTGCAAGGCTACCTGTGTGGATACTGCCCATGGGGTTGGGCCGCATCTCGTGACATCATCTACTGGAGGCTGCGCGCCGCCAGCCAAGCATTCCAGTCGGTGCGGTTGCCATTGAAAGCATTGATGTCGACCTCGCCCTTGATCCCGTCAATCAGCCCCGTCATGGAGTACTGCCAGAAGCGCCAGCTTTGGCCAGGATAGGCGTCACGCGGGGATTTGGCGGTGGTGCGAAGCCAGTATTCATAGCCTTTGAACCCTGCCAGCTTGTTTTCCTCAAAGAACCGCGGCGTCGTGTAGATGATAGGGCGTTGGCCGTAATGCGCTTCTACAATGCGGAGCCAGCGACGCATTTCATCCTGCACCACGCGCGCCTCTGGACGGCGGTGCGCGCAGGTATGCGAAAACGGGTTCCATTCCATGTCCAGCACGGGGGGCAGCATGCCTTTGCTGCGGGGCACATTCTTGATGAACCATCGGGCCTGTACCTCGGGTGTGGTGCAGAAATAATAGAAGTGGTACGCGCCGCGCGCCACGCCTGCTTTGCCCGCGCCGCGCCAATGATCCTTGAACGCTACGTCCAGCAGATCACCGCCCTCGGTTGCTTTGATAAACGCAAAATTGACGCTGTTGCGGCGGGCCTGTGTCCAGTTGATACTGGTCTGAAAACGGGCTGCATCAATGCCGTGAACGGGGTAGTTGGAGGGGTTCTGACGTCCAAAGTCGACGGGGTCATTATCGCTGAAATTGGGGGCTATGGGCGCGTCCAAAGGAGCGGCCTGATCGCCGCCATCTCCGCCACAGGCCGCGAGGGTGGCAACAAGCAGGGCGCGAGGGTGGTGCGCAGGGTCATGGCGTGCTTCGTGAGGCAATGAAGGCAAGATTGTTGGCGGGCATGTCGTGTAGGCTAAGCGTAAGGCCCGCCGATGTCAGCACCTCTTTGACCCACGTGTCGTCTTTGTAGCCAATGGCGGGATTAGCAGCGCGTAGCTCGGCGTCGAATTTTATGTCGCCCTCGGAGGTGAGTGCGCCTGCGCGGCGGAAGGGGCCATAAAGGATCAGCATGCCTTGTCGCGTGAGGGCTTTGGCGGCCTCGGTCAGGACAGTCTCGGCGGGAGGTGTCGGAATGAGATGCAGCAGATTGCCGAGATAGATCAGATCATAGGGGGTGTGGGCGGCGGCCCAGCCTGTGGTGGCGGCATCGAGGGATCGGGCAGGTTGGAGATTGGGGAGTGCTGCCTCGGCTGCATAAGCGTCGATGCTGGCGATGCGGTCTGGGGCGACTTCGGTCGGGTGCCAGTCGATGTCGGGCAGCGCCCGTGCCATGGCGAGGACGTGCTGGCCTGTGCCTGAGGCAATCTCCAAAGCGCGGCCTTTAGCGGGCGCTACATTCCTGAGCATTTCCACGATAGGTCCAACATTGCGATCGGCGGAGGGGGCGTGGAGTTTGCCACCTGCAAGCGCCGTCGCGACACTTGCGCTGGTGGGTAGGCCGCTCACTTTTGCAGCCTGTCGGGGCGCAATTCGGCCACGGATTGTGGATCAAGCGTCGGCGCGCGGCCCATGACCAGATCAGCCAGCAGCGTGGAGGCGGCAGGCGAGGTCTGGAAGCCGTAGCCGCCCTGACCCGCGCACCACACAAACTCGGGCACTTCCGCGTCACGGCCCAGCACCAGCGTGCGGTCGGGCGCGAAACTGCGCAGCCCCGCCCAAGTGGCAAGCGGGCGGGTGACCTCGGGCGTGACCATGTTCTGGTAGCGGTCCAGCCCTTCGGCAAGTGTCATATCATCGGCAAAGGCGTCGTGGGGATGGGTCGCGACCTCCTCGGCGGGCGAGACGATGAGCGCGCCTGCGTCCGTTTTGGCATACCAGCTTTCCCCCGTTCCAAAGAACATCGGCCAGCGGGAGGTATCGTGGCCGTCAGGCGCCGCAATCCGCGCCATAGAGCGGCGGTGTGGCACGATGCCCAACGGTGTGACGCCTGCGATGCCCGCGATGAGGTCTGCCCATGCGCCAGCCGCGTTCACGAGGGTGGGCGCGGTGTATTCGCCCCCTGCGCGGACGTGCCAGCCGCGGGCGTCTTGGCGGATATCGGTCACGATGGCCTCGGTCACGATCTGGCCGCCATTGGCGCGGATGGTGCGGATAAAATCCTGCATCAGACGGTCAGTATCGATATCAAACGCGGGTGCGTGATAGGCAGCGAGTGCGACCTTTGAGGGGTCAAGGATCGGGACAAACTCAAGCGCCTCGGTGGGCGTGATCGGGTCCACGCCCATGTTGGCGACATCAGCTTTGAACGCCTCGCCGTCATCCGCTTCGGCCACGATCAGCAAACCGCGTTGGGTGAGGTACTCGCCGTCCTTGAAATGATCCATGCTGGCGCGGTTGAGCGCTTGGACGGACGGCGCGCCGTAGTTCTCCTCGATCAACGCGGCGGAGCGGCCCGAGGCGTGATAGCCCGTGGCGCTCTCCATCTCCAGCAAGGTGACTTGGGCATCGGCAGAGAGGCGAGCAGCCGCGGAAAGCCCCGCAATGCCGCCGCCGATTACGATGATGTCTGTCATGGTATCCTCCCGCTTCTGGCGAGATTTTTGTCATGGGGGCGTGGCCCATGCAACGGCTAAACCCCGCCTTTCTCAACCGCACGCTGATAGGCGGGGCGGGCCTCGATCATTGCTACGAAGGCGGCGAGTTTGGGATATGTTTCGGCGTCTCGCAGGCGCATGGCGATCTGTGCGGGGAAGCTGAGCATGATGTCGGCTGCGCTTAGATCATCGAGGACAAAGTGACCTGAGGGGCGGATGATGCTTTCCATATAGGCGAAATGGCTGTCGAGTTGTTCCGCAATGCGCGGGTGCAGGGGCGCGCCTGCATCGCCCAGCTTGCTGACATAAAGGTTGAGCAGCACGGGTGTCATGGCGGAGCCTTCGGCGAAATGCATCGCCTCTAGGTGGCGGATGTGCGCGGGCGTGCCAGCAGCGGGGATCATCGCAGGTGAGTATTTGGCGCAGAGCACTTCTGTAATGGCACCGCTCTCGATCACCACATCGCCGTCCATCTCGATCATCGGGGATTTGCCCAGCGGGTGCAGCGCCAACAGCGCAGGCGGCGCGAGGTTGGTCTTCTCGTCGCGCATATGGGTGATGAACTCGTAGGGCTGGCCGATCTCTTCGAGCAGCCACAGAATACGGAGCGAGCGGGACCTGTTGAGGTGGTGTAGTTTTATCATGCCCGCGAGTTTAGGCCGTTTGAACGTGCCTGCAAAGCGGGGCAATGTAGGCGTGACGTAACGGGAGAGATGTGATGATCATAGCAGATAAGGCCAAGCTGGCGAGAACCGAGCGGGATGCACGCGGCGAAGGGTGGGAGAGCCTGCGCCTGTTGGTGCGCAGCGATGGCATGGGGTTTTCCATGACCGAGACCCGCGTGCTGCCCGGTGCGGTGTTGCGCTTGCAGTACAAGCACCACATCGAGGCGTGCTATTGCATCGGCGGAGCGGGCGAGGTGGTTGAACTTGATAGCGGGACAGTTCACCCGATCCATGCAGGCGTGCTTTATGCGCCAAATGCGCATGAGCAGCACGAGGTGCGTGTGCCTGCTGGAGGCGATCCGCTACATCTGATCTGTGTCTTCTCGCCTGCGTTGCAGGGCGACGAGGTGCACGGGCCAGACGGGAGTTACCCGCCTTCCTGAGGCGCGCAGCCTAGTCGGTGATCTGGGGCAGGCGGTTGATGCGCACCTTGCCGCCCGCGCCCGATCCTGTGCCTAAGGTGCAGCCGTCCTCCTCGCTCTCATTGAGAAAGAAGCGCACCTGCGTTTCGCCGCCGATCGTGATGGCGCTGAATTCCACGCGGATCGGGCAACCTTGGGCGCTGCAGTAGGTCGTCATGCCGCCGTACCACGCGTGTTTGTCATGAAGCTTGTAGCGGTACTCCAGATCTACGGTGGCCTGCGCATAGCGTTCGCGCGCCCACCAGTCGTGAAAGCGGCCTTTGAGCTGGCTCAGAGTGGTTTCGGGTATGCAGGCAAAGCGGTTGGCCTCCAGCGTACAACTGCGCAGGGTGGCGGGGCCGTTGTACTCTTTGCGCACCGCGACTTTGATGATGAAGCTCTTGTTGTCGGCATGCCACGTCTGCTTGGTCTCTGGCGTGGTGTAGGAGACGCGGTCCGCGCCTTTGGGGGTAAGGTCTGCCTCATCCATCGGCTGGTGCAGGGCGACGGCACTGTAGCATCGGGCCATCAGATCATCCCAGCGGGTGAAATAGTCGGGCCGCGTGGTGGGTTGTGCTGCGGCGACCAAAGGGTCGGGCATATCGCCTGTTGCAGCGCGCAAGGCATCGGCAAAGCTGGTGGATGCCACCGCCACTTCGTCAGAGACTTCGGGAACTGGCAGGTTGGGGGCGGCGGCCTTGAACAATTCCTCGTTAAGGGCGGCGCGGGCATCGGCGACGACGATAGGGTCAAGCGGCGTTGTCTGGGACGGAATCACTTGGGTTTGGGGCGCTGGCTCAAGGGTGAGCAGCGCCATGAACAACCCTACAACGACAACGGCACACACTCCTGCAAGGACGCCAACTGCATATCGGATAATGGTGGTGCTCCCTTTTCAGCATTTACTTTGGCTGCAATGCTAGTGCTGCAATGCGGCCAGAGTTTGATCCAAAAAGGGCTGGCAATTTGTCATGCCAGAGGTGCTGGGGCCTTAGCGGCTGGGACCGATTGTTCCTTGACGCAGGGCGACGGCAAAGATTTTGCGGAAATTGGTGATCGACAGTCTCGGATTGCTGCGCAGATTGTATGCTTTCACGGAGACAGCGCGGCGGGGATAGATGGAGACGGAGCTGAGATCGCGCGAGAAGCGCATACATTTATTATCTGCGCAGACCTGACCTGGTTGGATGCGCACGGAAGAGCTGCTTGATTGCGCGGCGGCGGTTTGCGCGCCAAGGGTAAGGGCGAGGACGCTGATAAGGGTAAGGGCTTTCATGGCAGTTTCCTGAGAGGTTTTCGAAAAGTTATAGAAGTGAAATTAGCCTGCCTGTGTGCTAAAGCAATCCACCTCGCGTAAGCGTGACACTGCGGCAAGGGCCTGTGATCGGACGGATTTTTGCGTTGGTGCGCTGACAAAAAAAGGCCCCGCCGCGAGGGGGCAGGGCCTTTCATCAGTTTTGTAACATTCGCTTACTGCGGGATTTCGGCGGTTAGCCCTTCAACATAAAAGTTCATACCAGCCAAAGTGCCGTCATCTGCAGTCTCGCCTTCGGCAAGGAAGGGCGTGCCGTCCTGCTTGTTCAGCGGGCCAGTGAAGGCGTGATAGGATCCATCGGCGAGGGATGCTTTCATTGCCAGTGCTTCGGCTTTGACCTCGGCGGGAACAGCGTCGGAAATCTCGCCGATGCCGACCATGCCTGGTCCGATGCCGTCCCATGTGTCGGTGCTCTCCCATGTGCCGTCTTTTACTGCCTGAACGCGGGCGATGTAGTAGGGCGCCCAGTCGTCAATGATCGAAGAGACCCGCGGGAAGGGTGCGTATTGGCCCATGTCAGAGGCTTGACCGAAGGTAACCACATTGCCCGCTTCTTGCGCTGCGGCTTGCGGAGCGGTGGAGTCTGTGTGCTGTAGGATCACATCCGCGCCCTGATCGATAAGGACTTTTGCGGCGTCTGCTTCCTTGGCTGGATCAAACCATGTGTAGGCCCAGACAATTTTGAATTCGACCTCTGGGTTGACTTTGCGTGCATGGATGAAAGCAGAGTTGATGCCGCGAATGACTTCGGGGATCGGATAGGAGGCGATATAGCCCACGATGTTGGACTTGGTCATGTTGCCCGCGATGTGGCCCTGAATGGCGCGGCCTTCGTAAAAGCGCGCGGAATAGGTGCTCACGTTGGGATGCAGGCGCTTATACCCTGTAGCATGCTCGAATTTCACATCAGGAAATTTGGCCGCGACGTTGTTGGTCGGGTCCATATAGCCAAAGGATGTGGTAAAGATCAGGTCGGCACCGTCGAGCGCCATCTGCGTCATCACACGCTCGGAATCGGGGCCCTCGGCCACGCTCTCGACAAAGACGGTCTCGACGCTGTCGCCGAAATGCGCCTCAACGGCCTGACGGCCTTTGTCGTGCTCATAGGTCCAGCCACCGTCGCCCACAGGACCGACATAGACAAAGCCTACTTTGGTTTTTGCGTGGCCATCGGCGAAGGCAGCGATGCCCATGGTTGCAGCCAGTGCAGTGCCCAGCAGCAGCTTGGCCGCGGTGCGTTTGGTGAATGTCATATCATATCTCCCCAGATATATAGTCGAGCAGTGATGCCTCAGGATGAGGCGTGGAAAATGCGCCCCAGTGAGCCTGGTGCAGCGCTGCGGGAGCGCGACAGGAACACAAGAACGACGATGGTTATAACGTAGGGCGACATTGCCAGATATTCGACAGGAATGGCAACGCCTGCGCCCTGAAGATTCAGCTGCAATTGCACTAAACCGCCAAAAAGATAGGCACCCAGCAACACACGGAATGCCCGCCAAGATGCAAACACAACCAGCGCGAGCGCGATCCAGCCGATGCCAGCGGTCATCCCTTCGGTCCATTGCGGTACACGGATGAGGCTGATGTAGGCACCACCCACACCTGCACAGGCCCCGCCGAACATGATGGCCAGCGTGCGCACCCGCTTGACCTTAAAGCCGAGCGCATGGGCTGCGTCGTGGTTCTCGCCCACCGCGCGCAGGATCAGGCCTGCACGGCTGAACCTGAGCACGGCCCAGACCGCGACGACCAACCCCAGACCCAGATAAACAATGATGTCATGGCTGAAAAATACGGGGCCAATAACGGGGATCTCGCCGATAGGGCCAAAGCTCACATCTTCCATACGGGGCGGTTTGATGCCCACATAACTTTGCCCCAAGAGCGCCGAAAACCCCAAGCCAAACAATGTCAGCGCAAGGCCGGATGCCACTTGGTTGGCGAGCATCACTTGGGTTAGAAAGGCAAACAGCAGGCTGAGCGCCGCACCGCCCAACGCCGCTGCCAAGAACCCCAGCAAGGGCGACCCTGTCTCGACAGCCACGGCAAAGCCGCAGATCGCGCCCGTGATCATCATCCCCTCAACCCCGAGGTTCAGCACACCTGTTTTTTCCACCACCAATTCGCCAATAGCTGCAAAGATCAGCGGCGTGGCGGCCACGAAAAACCCCGCGATGAACAGGATCGGATTGATCGCTGAAAGGTCCATTACGCCGCCTCCGTCCGTTTGAATTGCAGGCGGTAGTTGGTGAACAGATCAAACGCCAGCAAGAAAAACAGCAGCATGCCCTGAAACACCTGAATGGCTGCCGCAGGCAGCCCCATCTTGGACTGCGCGATATCGCCACCAATATACGTCAGCGCCATTAGCAGCCCCGCCAGCAAGATACCTAAAGGATGCAATCGCCCCAGAAAAGCGACGATAATCGCCGTAAACCCGTAGCCTACATTGAAATCAATTGTCACCTGACCTGCGGGGCCAGAGACTTCGAACATGCCCGCAAGCCCTGCCAGCAGCCCTGACATCCCCAGACAAAACAGCACCAGCCGTGCAGGGTTGATGCCAGAGAAGGCCGCCGCACGGGGCGCTTCGCCGGTCACCCGAATGGCAAAGCCCAAGCGGTGTCGTGTCAGCAACACATAGGCAAAGATGACAGCGATAAACGCCACAACCACGCCCCAATGCATCCCCGATCCTGCAATCAGATCGGCATTATGCGCGCTCGTATATTGCTGTAAATTGCGTGAGCCGGGAAAGCCCATCCCTTCGGGATTGCGCAGCAGGCCCAGCGACATAGATGCAAGAAACTGCTCGGCCACATAGACCAGCATCAAAGACACCAGAATCTCGTTTGTTCCGAATTTCACCTTGAGCACAGCAGGGATCATCGCCCAGACCCAGCCGCCGAACGCCCCCGCCAGCACCATCAGCGGAAAGACGAGCGCGCTTTCCAAAGGATAAAACGCCAGCCCGACGCCTGCGCCAAACAGCGCACCCATGATATACTGGCCCTCTGCCCCGATGTTCCAGATACCAGCCTTGAACCCGAGGCTCAGCCCGATCGCGATCAGCACCAATGGCGCGCCTTTGACCAACAACTGTGGGCGGTAAAAGAATGCAAATTCGCCAAAGAGCGGCTCCCAGAAAATCGTGGCAATCGCCTCAACAGGGTCCTTGCCAAGCACCGCAAACAACAGACCGCCAAAAACCATCGTGGCCAGCACGGCCAATAGGGGGGCCGCAAGCGAGAATACCCTGCTTGGCTCGGGGCGCTTGACCAAGGCAATCATGCGCTGCCCTCCCGCTTCATTTCGCCTTTAAACTGAAATCTTGCCGCGTCAGGCATGTGCCACCTCCATGTCATGCGCACCCCCCATCATCAGGCCGATTTCCTCCACGGTGATCCCCTGTGCTGTGCGTGGCAGTGTCAGGCGCCCCTCATTGAGCGCGGCAAAACGGTCCGAAATCTCCATCAGTTCATCAAGGTCTTGGGAAATGACAATGATCGCAGCACCTTCGGAAGCCATATCCAAAAGCGCTTGTCTGATCGAAGCGGCGGCAGAGGCATCAACCCCCCAAGTGGGCTGATTGACGACAAAGACCTCCGGCTTCTGCATGACTTCGCGGCCAATCAAAAATTTCTGCAGGTTACCCCCCGACAAAGAGCGCGCGGCAGCAGCGGGGCCAGATGTGCGGACATCAAATTGTGCGATCACACTTTCAGCAAAACGCCTTGCGGCGGGCCAGTTCAAGAATCCGTGGTCTTGCAATTGCATCCGCGTGGCGCCTGTCAGCATCGCATTCTCGGTCAGTGACATGTCGGGCGCCGCGGCGTGGCCCATACGCTCCTCAGGGGCGGCAAGCAGGCCCATTGCGCGCCGCGCTGTCGGCCCGAGGGGGCCAATATCGGTATCCTTGAAGCGCAGCATTCCCGCTGAAACAGGCCGCTCTCCCGATAGTGCGGCCAGCAATTCATCCTGTCCGTTGCCCGCAACCCCGCCAATGCCCAAAATCTCGCCCGCCCGCAGCTCCAGCGACATGTCCTTGAGGGCGATACCGAACATATTGGGGGCAGGTGCCTTGAGGCCGTTAAGGGTCAGCATCACCTCGCCTGCCGCTTGCCCTGCGCGGGTGGGCGTGCTCAGCAATTTGCCAACCATCATCTCGGCCATGTCGCGGGCCGTTGTCTCGCGAGGGGTGCATTCGCCAACAACTTGTCCCAACCGCAGGATCGTGGCGTGGTCACAGAGCGTTCTGATCTCTTCAAGCTTGTGCGATATATAGAGGATCGCGGTGCCTTCGGCGCTGAGCTTGCGCAGCGTTTTGAACAGGATTTCCACCTCCTGCGGGGTCAGAACGCTGGTTGGCTCGTCCATGATCAGCAGTTTGGGTTCTTGCAGCAAACAGCGGATGATCTCCACGCGCTGCCGCTCTCCTGCTGACAGATCGCCTACAATGCGGTCGGGCGACAGGGGCAGGCCATAGCTCTCAGAGACGGCGGTGATCTGCGCCGAGAGCGCGCCGAGTTTTGGCGCATTCTCCATGCCAAGGGCGATATTCTCGGCCACGGTCATCGCGTCAAACAACGAGAAATGCTGGAACACCATACCAACGCCAGCGGCCCGTGCCGCCCGAGGTTCGGACGGGGTAAAGGGCGCGCCGTTCATCTGCATCGTGCCCGCATCGGGTTTCACAAGGCCATAGATCATCTTGACCAAAGTGGACTTGCCCGCGCCGTTCTCGCCCAAAAGCGCATGCACCTGTCCCGCACCAATTTCAAGCGAAACAGAATCATTCGCCACCACGCCAGGATAGGCTTTTGTCAGGGTAGAAAGGGACAGAAGGGGTGTGGTCATGTCAGGGCCTTGGATTGGTGTGCCGACAATAGGGCGCGCACCGCCCCATGTGCAATCTGATCAGGGTGTTTGCCAAGGGATTTATCACCAATTGGGCAGATTATGAGCGACGGGTCGAGGTTCATGTGTCGCAGGTGCTTGAAAAACCGTGCGCGCTTTGTCCTTGATCCGATCAGCCCGATGCTGGCCCCGCCGCGGTTGAGCAAGGCCGCGCAAAGGGCCAGATCAATCTCGTGGCTGTAGGTGAAGATGAGGTGGTGGGCCTGTGCGGGTGCGCGAGCCGCCAACAGCGGCATATCGGCGGCAGGTGTTTTGCGCACATGGGCGGGGATATCGGGCGGGAAGCGTTCGGGCGCGGTATCGATCCAAGTGATGTCAAACGCTGTGCGCGGGGCCGCAGCGATCACGGCGCGCCCCACATGACCCGCCCCCCAGACCCACAGGTCAAGCGGGCGATCTGGCAGGGGTTGCAGTTCTGTCGGAGGCTGCGGTGCCTCCTGTTGCTGCCTGTCGGAGCCATAGCGCAGGGTAACAGAACCGCCGCAGCACTGGCCCAGATTAGGGCCAAGCGGGATGGTCTCGGTCTGCTCGGCAGGGCCTTGGGCCAGCAGCCGTTGGGCCTTGGCGATGGCGGCGTATTCCAGCGCGCCGCCCCCGATGGTGCCCTCTGTGTCGGTTGCCGTGACCTTCATCACGGTGCCAGCATCACGGGGGGTTGAGCCACGGGTTCTGGTGATCTCTACCCAAATCGCGCTCTTCATCTCATGCATCGCCTTTGGCCCTTGTGACAGCGGCCAGAACAGCCTCTGCTGTGGCGGGGGTTTGCAGGTCGGCATAGATCGGCCCGCAGGCGGCAACCGCATCTGCAAGGGCGGACCATGCGGATATGCCCAACATAAATGGTGGCTCCCCCACCGCCTTGGAGCGATAGACTGTTTGCGCAGGGTTTGGCTGGTCCCAGAGTGCGACGTTGAACACATGGGGGCGGTCCGAGCAGGCGGGGATTTTGTAGGTCGCGGGCGCGTGGGTTTTGAGCGCGCCGCGCGCGTCCCAGACCAGCTCTTCCGTGGTGAGCCAGCCAGCGCCTTGGACATAGCCGCCTTCGATCTGGCCGATGTCCAGCGCGGGGTTCAGCGATTGGCCTGCGTCATGCAGGATATCGGCGCGCAGGATGCGGTTCTCTCCTGTGAGCGTGTCGATCACGACTTCGGTGATGGCGGCGCCGTAGGCGAAGTAGAAGAACGGTTGTCCCACGCCTTTTATGCGGTCCCATTTGATATCGGGCGTTTTGTAGAAACCCGTGGCCGAGAGGCTGATGCGTGCCTCATAGGTAGTTTGGGTCGCTTGGGCGAAAGTGAGCGTGGTGTCGCCCGCGCTAACTTGGCCATTTTCAAAGCGTATCGCACTGGGATCGCAAGCGTGCAGCGTGGCGAGATGATCGGACATACGTTCCCGTATGGTTGTGCAGGCATTGAGCACGGCCATGCCGTTGAGGTCAGTGCCCGAACTTGCTGCTGTGGCAGAGGTGTTGGGCACCTTCGCCGTATCTGTCGCGGTGATCTTGACCTGCTCGATCGGCACGCCAAATTCGGCTGCGGCGATCTGGGCAACCTTTTGGAACAGGCCTTGGCCCATTTCCGTTCCGCCGTGGTTGAGGTGGATGGAGCCGTCTTGATAGACATGCACCAGCGCCCCCGCTTGATTGAGGTGGGTGAGGGTGAAAGAGATGCCGAATTTAACGGGCGTCAGTGCAATGCCGCGCTTGAGGATTGGGTTTTGGGCGTTCCAAGCAGCAATGTCTTTGCGGCGCTTGTCATAGTCAGCATCGGTGCACAGGCGGTCCGTGAGAGCCTGAATGATACAATCGGTGACGGGCTGCTGATAGGGGGTGGTTTGGGTTTTGTCGGCGTCGCGGTAGAAATTGTCGCGGCGTACGTCCAGAGGATCAAGACCGAGGGTGGCGGCGATATGATCCATCACCCGTTCAATCCCGACAATCCCTTGCGGCCCGCCAAACCCGCGAAAGGCCGTGGCGCTTTGGTTATTGGTCTTGAGGCGGTGGGAGGTGATGCGGATGTGGTCAAGATGATAGGCATTATCCGCGTGTAGCATGGCGCGGTCGGCGACAGGCAGCGAGAGGTCCATGGCCCAGCCACAGCGGGCGTAATGGGTGAAATCCAGCGCCGTGATGCGGCCCGTATCGTCAAAGCCCGCATCATAGGTGATGCGAAAATCGTGCCGCTTGCCTGTGATCATCATGTCGTCGTCGCGGTCATAGCGCATTTTGCAGGGCGCGCCCGTGTGCCGAGCCGCGATGGCACAGGCTACGGCCAGCGCGTTGCCTTGGCTCTCTTTCCCGCCAAAGCCGCCGCCCATGCGCCGCGTCTCCACGCGCACGGCGTGCATGGGAGTGCCGAGGGCCTCAGCGACCTTGTGCTGGATTTCGGTGGGGTGCTGGGTCGAGCTGTGGATGAGCATGTCACCGCCCTCAAGCGGCAGGGCGAGGGCGGCTTGACCCTCCAGATAAAAGTGTTCCTGACCGCCGATCTCGAGTGACCCCGAGAGGCGGTTGGGCGCAGTGCTGAGCGCGCGGTCGGGATCGCCTTTGGCATAGATGCGCGGGCCGCCCTCGAACCTGCTGTTTGCCGCCATCGCCTCGTCTATGGTGAGGATCGGGGTTTCAGGGGTGATCTCGACATCTGCCAGACGGGCAGCGCGGCGCGCGGCAAGGTGGCTTGTGGCAACGACCAGAAACAGAGGCTGGCCGATGTAGTGGACGTCACCCGTGGCCAAGAGAGGCTCGTCATGGGCAGAGGGGGAGACATCATTGGCGAAAGGTAGGTCATCGGCGGTTAGAACGCCGACAACGCCTGCGGCGCTCTTCGTCTTTTCAAGTCTCATCGCTGTGATCGCTCCCCGCGCGACCGTGCTCAGACCGAAAGCGAGGTGAAGTGTGCCTGTTGGCGTCGGGATGTCATCGACGTAGCGGGCGGTGCCTGTGACATGGAACTGTGCGGCATCATGGGGCAGGGGCTTTCCGGTGCTCATGGCGTCACCTCATGCAGGTCGGTGGCTGTGCCGTTGCTGCGGTGGAAGGCGCGTAGCAAGGCGTTTTGAGCCACCTCCATCCGGTATTGGGCAGAGGCGCGCATGTCCGACAGTGGCGTAAAGTCGTGGCGGAGGGCGGCCATGGCGTTGTTTATGCTTTGCAAGGTGAACGGCTGCCCATTAAGTGCGGCCTCTGCCTGCCGCGCGCGGGCGGGGGTGCCCGCCATGCCGCCAAAGGCGATGCGGGTTGTGGTGAAGTGGTCGTTCTTGACGGGCAGGTTCAGACAGGCGCAGACGGCGGAGATGTCTTGGTCGAACCGTTTGGAGATTTTGATGCAATGGAGCGTGTCGGGCTGAACGGGGAAGGTGATCGCTTCGATGAATTCGCCGCGCTGGCGGTCCTGTTTGCCGTAGGCGATGAAGAAATCTTCGAGCGGGATCTCGCGGCGGGCATTTTCCATACGCAAGTGTAGGGTTGCGCCTAGAGCGATCATCGCAGGGCTGCCATCGCCGACAGGCGATCCGTTGGCGATATTGCCGCCCAAAGTGGCGGCGGCGCGCACTTGGGTCGAGCCGTAGCGGCGCAGCATTTTGCCCAGATCGGGGAAGTGGGGGCTGAGAGTTCTTTCAAGCTCAGCGATGGTGGTCATTGCCCCGATGCGCCAGTGTGTGTCGGTTTTGGTGATGCCCTGAAGATCGGCACATTGGTTGAGGAAGATCGGATCTTTCATCTCGCGCAGTTGTTTTGTGATCCAGAGGCCGACGTCTGTGGCCCCTGCAATCAGGGTCACATCAGGATTGGCGGCGTAGAGCCTGGCGAGATCGTCGGAGTTTTGGGGCGCTGCCCCCTCCCCCGCGGGCGGGGGAGCCCCCGGGATATTTTTGACCAAAAGAAGGAGCGGGGCGGGGATGGGTTGTTTTTCTGCGGCTTCGGCTGCGCGGATGATGGGGGCGTAGCCGGTGCAGCGGCACAGGTTGCCTGCGAGTGTTGTATCGTGATCTGTGTCGCCTTTGAGATGCGCGGTGCCCATGCTCATCACAAATCCGGGTGTGCAAAAGCCGCATTGGCTGCCGTGATAGGTGATCATTTCCGACTGGACGGGGTGGAGGGGGCCACCTTTTGGGCTGAGACCTTCGACCGTGGTGATGTGTTTGCCGTGGAGTTGGGGCAGTAGGAGGATGCACGCGTTGAGCGAGTGGTGGCCTTTGGCATCGGTGACCATAACAGTACAGGCGCCGCAATCGCCCTCGTTGCAGCCTTCTTTTGTACCAGTGAGATGGCGTTCTTCGCGCAGCCAGTCGAGGAGTGTTGTCGTGGGGTTTGGCTCCGTCAGGGTGACGGATGTGCCGTTGAGCATGAAAGTGATCTGCATGGGGGTGACCCCGCCGCGATACCAAGAGTTGGTCGATGCTGTCTTCGATGCGGCGTAGAAGGCAGCGGTCTAATGCTACTTTGCGGCGCTGGGAATTGGCAAGAGGTTTGGTAAGGTGCGCCGGTCAAGGCAGGGGAGCGATGGGCACATGATTAGGTTTTGGGCAGTATTTGGCGTGGCCTACAGCATTGGGGCTGCCGTGGATGCCTGCAATATCGTCACGTTTAACTATGACAGTTTTTCACGCCCGCCAGCCGCGGTCGATCAGGAGCGCTACCTCGCGGGGCAGGAGGATGTCGATTATTTGTCTGTCGGTCTGGACGGGATCACGTTGCAGATAAGCCCTGCGAATTGGGAGGTTGCAACGGGCTTTCGCGGCATTTGGGAGCGCTGGCTGGAGGAGGGCGAAATCCACCCGATGGCCCGCAATTTTCAGGACTATTTCAAGCGTCCCGAACGCCTTGAGACGCCTTTTGGCGTTAAGGGCGTGGCGGGGCTGACCGGATATCGCTCGGAGATAGTGGAGAGGTACCGCCCCAAGAAGAATCCCGACTTCACCAATACGATCCTGTTTGCTTTTGTGGAGGACGCGCGGGGCAGTGGGGCGGCATCGCTCTACCTTAATGATCTGACAGGGCAGGGTGATATGGCGGCAGCGATGGCAGAATATGCCGCGCTGACTGTGCTTGACCCGACGTGCGTATCCGAGACGGGTGCCCATGAGGGCAAGTATTTGCCGCAGCGGGCCCGATATGTTGTTTTCCCTGTAGAGGCTTTTTCGGATAACGATTAGGATTTGCCAATGAGCAATTCCCCTCGATTCATTCACCTGCGCACGCATTCCGAATACTCTTTGTTGGAGGGGGCGCTGCGGCTGAAGAAGCTGCCTGATATGTGTGTGAAGGCGGGCATGCCTGCGATGGCGCTGACCGATACGAACAATATGTTTGCAGCGCTGGAGTTCTCGATTGCGATGTCTGGGGCGGGGGTGCAGCCCATTATCGGTTGTCAGGTGGATATAGCCTATGTGACCGCCGCACCTGGGGAACGGCCGCGTGATCCTGCCCCTGTTGTGCTGCTGGCGCAGAACGAGCGCGGCTATGAGAACCTGATGAAGCTCAATTCCTGCCTCTACGTGGATAACGGCGGGGCGCTGCCGCAGGTCACGATGGATGAACTGGCAGCGCAGAGTGCGGATGTCATTTGTCTGACGGGCGGGCCGATGGGGCCTGTGGGTATGCTGTTGCAGAACGGCCAGCGGCCTGCGGCGCAGGCGTTGATGGAGGCGTTGAAGGCGGCCTTCGGGGACCGTCTTTATGTTGAGTTGCAGCGCCATCCGGTTGAGGACGGCGCGCCCGAGGTGGAACGCGCCACCGAGCGCGGCTTTGTGGAGATGGCCTATGCGATGGATCTGCCGTTGGTCGCGACCAATGACGTTTATTTCCCCAAGGGTGAGATGTATGAGGCGCATGACGCACTCATCTGCATTGCCGAGGGCGCGTATGTGGACCAGCAGGAGGGCCGCCGCCGCCTGACGCCGCAGCACTACTTCAAAAGCCAAGCGGAGATGGTGACGCTGTTTGCGGACCTGCCCGAGGCAGTTGAGAACACGGTCGAGATTGCCAAGCGCTGTGCCTTCCAAGCGTATCGCCGTGATCCGATCCTGCCGAAGTTTGCCGATGACGAGGTGGCGGAGCTGCGGCGGCAGGCGCAAGAAGGCCTCAAGGCGCGGCTGGCGATTATTCCGCACGCGGCGGAGGTTTCGGTCTATGAGGAGCGGTTGGAGTTTGAGCTGGGCATCATCGAGGGGATGGGGTTTCCGGGTTACTTCCTGATCGTGGCGGATTTCATCAAATGGTCGAAGCATCAGGGGATACCGGTCGGACCGGGCCGTGGCTCTGGTGCGGGCAGTCTGGTGGCCTACGCACTTCTGATCACCGATCTTGATCCGCTGCGCTATTCGCTGTTGTTCGAGCGGTTCCTCAATCCCGAGCGGGTCTCGATGCCCGACTTTGACATCGACTTTTGCATGGACCGCCGTGAGGAGGTGATCCGCTATGTGCAGGAGAAATACGGGCGTGACCGTGTGGGCCAGATCATCACCTTTGGTGGCTTGCTCAGCAAAGCGGCGGTGCGCGACATCGGGCGGGTGTTGCAGATGCCGTATGGTCAGGTGGATCGTCTGTCCAAGATGATCCCTGTTGAGGGTGTGAAGCCCGTTTCAATTGAGAAAGCGCTGGCCGATGAGCCGCGGCTGCGCGAAGAGGCGCGCTCAGAGGAGGTCGTGGCGCGGCTGTTGGATTATGGCCAGCAGGTTGAAGGGTTGTTGCGCAATGCCTCCACCCACGCTGCGGGCGTTGTGATTGGCGACCGCGCGCTGGACGAGTTGGTGCCGCTCTATCAAGACCCAAAATCCGACATGCCCGCGACGCAGTTCAATATGAAATGGGTCGAGCAGGCAGGGCTGGTCAAGTTCGACTTTCTGGGCCTCAAGACGCTGACCGTAATCCAGAACGCGGTGGACCAGATCAAGGCCAGTGGGCGCCATCTGCACATCGCTGCCGATGGCACGGAACTGTTTGAGCCGCCCGAGGGTTTGGTGGATGACATCGCGACCATCCCGCTCGATGATGAGGCGTCCTACAAGCTTTATGCCGCCGCCAAGACCGTTGCGGTGTTTCAGGTGGAATCGAGTGGCATGATGGATGCCCTCAAACGGATGAAGCCCACATGTATTGAGGATATCGTGGCGCTTGTGGCGCTCTACCGTCCCGGCCCGATGGAGAATATCCCGACCTATTGCGAGGTGAAGAACGGGCTGAAAGAGCGCGAATCCGTACATCCGTCGATTGACCATATTCTGGAAGAGACGCAGGGCATCATCGTTTATCAGGAACAGGTGATGCAGATCGCGCAGGTTATGGGGGGCTACAGCCTCGGCGGAGCCGACCTGTTGCGCCGCGCGATGGGTAAAAAGATCGCCGAAGAGATGGCCAAGGAGCGCCCCAAATTCGAAAAGGGTGCGATGGCCAATGGCGTGGATAAGGCCAAGGCCAAGGAGGTGTTCGACCTTCTGGAGAAATTCGCGAACTACGGTTTCAACAAATCCCACGCCGCCGCCTATGCGGTGGTGAGCTACCAGACTGCGTGGCTCAAGGCGAACCATCCCGTCGAGTTCATGGCGGGTGTGATGAATTGCGATATTCACCTGACCGACAAACTCGCTGTCTACTTCGAGGAAGTGCGCAAGCGGATGGAATTGCCCTATGTGCCGCCCTGTGTGAACCGCTCGGACGCGACGTTTAAGGTGGTCGATGGCGCGCTGGTCTATGCGCTGGGCGCGCTCAAGAATGTGGGCGTCGAGGCGATGAAGCTGATCGTAGAGGCGCGTGCCGACAAACCGTTCACCACCCTCTTTGACGTGGCGCGGCGGGTGGATCTCAAGCGTGTGGGCAAGCGCCCCCTAGAAATGCTGGCGCGTTCTGGTGCTTTTGACGTTCTCGACTCCAATCGCCGCCGCGTGTTCACAGCACTTGACGGGCTTGTGGGCTACTCCGCTGCGATCCATGAGCAGAAGGCGTCAAATCAGGTCTCGCTGTTTGGCGAGGCGGGAGATGACCTGCCAGAGCCGCGCCTGATGGGCAGCGACGACTGGCTACCCGCGGAGCGGCTGACCGAGGAGTTCAAGGCGGTGGGGTTCTATCTGTCCGGCCATCCGTTGGACGACTACATGGGGCCGCTCAAGCGTAAGGGCGTGATCACGCTGGATGAGCTGACAGAGAAGGCGCAGGGTGGGCCGCTGGTGGCCAAGCTGGCAGGCGTTGTAGCGGGGCGGCAGGAGCGCAAGAGCGCGCGCGGCAACCGCTTTGCCTTTGCCCAGCTGAGCGATACGACGGGCGCTTATGAGGTCACGCTTTTCTCGGACACGCTGGAGGCCTGCCGCGATCATCTGGAGACTGGGGCCAAGGTTGTCGTCAGCGTCGAGGCCACGCTGGAGAGTGACCAGTTGAAATTGCTCGGGCGCGGGGTGGTGCTGATTGATACGGCGGTGGCGGATGCTGGCGGCATGGGCCTGCGCATCTTTATCGAGACGCCCGCCGCGATTGCCGCCGTCTCCGAAGTACTGGCGGGTGCGCGCAAGGCTGCGAGTGTGGCGGGCAAGGGGCCTGTGCATCTCACGCTCATGGACCCTGCACTGCCTGGTGAGGTTGAGGTTGATCTGGGCGCGCAGTTCCCTGTGACCCCGCAAATCAAGGGCGCGATCCGCTCTTTGGGGGGCGTGCTTGAGGTAGAGGAAATCTGAGGCGCGCAAGCGGCGTTTTGCAAGGCGACATTTGTGTTGCTGGACGCAGGGAAGTGGCTTCGTTAAGACTGCGGTAACTTTTTGGGAGATATCTGTGCGCCTTGTTTCAGGAACCGTTCTTTTGCTGTGTCTCGCGGCGTGTAGTGATCCGCTAGCGGGTGTTGGCCGTCTGGGTGATGTGGATGTCGCAGACGATCCGGTCGCCGCAGCGCTTCCCGATGCGGAAGAAGTCGCACGCGAAGGGTTCTTTGGCACGCCTGCGGCAAGTGGTGAGGTGCCAGCCGCTGTAGCCGCAGCACAGCCCGAGCCACCGCGCGGCTTCCTGCGCGGTCTGATCAACCGCGCCGCCAATGCCGATCCTGCGGATGCGATCGCCGCGGATGTGGCGCAGAACCTGTCAGTGGGCGATGGTGCAGCTGTCGTTTTGGGGACCGAGGAGACCGCGACGGAGACGCCTGTGCAACTGGCCGCCTTAGCGCCAGAGCCAGAGCCAGAAGCAAAGCCGCGCCGCGGTTTGGGCCTGTTTGGTAACCTGTCAAACAATTCTAACAGTGCGGCCCCCAAACCCCGTACAGGGCCTGATGCACGCGATGTTGCGTTCGGCACGGTCCTGCCCTTTGGCGAGATTGCCCGCGTGTGTGATGCCGAGGGCAAATCGTTGGGTAAGAAGATCGACTCATTGGGGCGGCGCGGTTTCACCTTGTACGACACCAACGCGGGTATCCGCGATAAGCGGACGTTCTATATCACGGGCTTTGGTGACAACTGCCCGCGCCAGTTCACTGCCGCCAATGCGCTGTTTGGCGCGCCATCTTTCTATGAGACGATCCGTTTTGGTCCGACAGGCAAGCACCTACCACAGGCCGCGACGGACAATGCCTATGATAAAGTGAGATCAAAGGTCTGCCGCGCAGGAAAGAAAAAGCCCTGTGGCAACCAGATTGGCAAGCTCGACCAGAACACGGCCTTTGTCAGCGTCTATGAATTCGGCGAGATCAACAGCAAGTGGAAAGAGTTCCTGATCCACGATGGCGAAGTGCTGGCGGGTGCGGTCAAGTCCTATTGAGGCCTAGTAATGCGGGGGCCGCTCGTCGCCGACGATCACACCGCCCGAGCCTGAAGCCTCCCGCTCGCCCTCACGCCGCATGAGCATTTCGACGCGCTGGTTGAGGCGGTCAATCTCGTTTTGCTGGGCGGCCACAATGTCTGAGAGGTCATCAACGCTGCGCAGCAGGTGGGCCATTTGTTCTTCGAGTTTTTCCATAAGGCCGATCTAGGCGCGATTGCGCGCCGTTGCAATGGCCTGTTGCTTGCCCCGCGTGCTTGCATCCGCTAAGCCCTGCGCAACACAGCAACCCGCGCAGAGGACCATCATGGCCAAGCCCAAAAAGACCCCGCGCCCCAAGGCGGAAACGCCACGGGGCTTTCGCGATTATTTCGGTGCCGAGGTAACCCAGCGCGCCGAGATGCTGGCAAAGATCGCAGGGGTTTATTATCGCTACGGTTTTGACGCGCTGGAAAGTGCGGGGGTCGAGAAGGTAGAGGCGCTGGGCAAGTTTCTGCCCGATGTGGACCGCCCCAACGCGGGCGTCTTCGCATGGCAAGAGGACGCCGAGAGCGACAAACCTGGCGATTGGCTGGCGCTGCGCTACGACCTCACCGCGCCGCTGGCCCGCGTCTATGCGCAGCACCGCAACGATCTGCCGACACCTTATCGCCGCTACGCGATGGGTCCCGTATGGCGTAATGAGAAGCCGGGCCCGGGGCGCTATCGTCAGTTCTATCAGTGCGATGCGGATACTGTGGGCGCAGGCTCCGTTGCGGCGGATGCGGAGATTTGCGCGATGCTGGCCGACTGTTTGGAAGAAGTCGGCATCGAGCGCGGCGACTACATTGTGCGGGTGAACAACCGCAAGGTTTTGAATGGCGTGCTTGAAGTCGCAGGCCTGTCTGGCGATGACAAGGAAGAGGCCCGCGGGATTGTGTTGCGCGCCATTGACAAGCTGGACCGTTTGGGCGTGGACGGCGTGCGTGCGTTACTGGGCGAAGGTCGCAAGGACGAGAGCGGAGATTTTACCGAAGGTGCGGGACTTGATGAGGCCAGCGCCGATGTGGTGATGGGCTTTATGCAGGCCAAGCGCGACACCGGTGCAGACACCTGTGCGCGACTGCGCGAGTTGGTTGGCGAGAGCGTCATTGGGCTAGAAGGGGTAGCCGAGCTTGAGACCATCGCAGAGCTGATGGCAGCGGGTGGTTACAATGCGGATCGTATCGAGATTGACCCCTCCGTCGTGCGTGGCTTGGGCTACTACACTGGTCCCGTCTACGAGGCAGAGCTGACCTTCGAGATCAAGGACGAGAAGGGGCGTGCGCGCAACTTCGGCTCTGTCGCGGGCGGGGGGCGTTATGACGATCTGGTCAAACGCTTCACGGGGCAAGAAGTGCCTGCCACGGGGGTCTCCATCGGCGTTGACCGTTTGCTGGCTGCGCTGATCGGCAAGGGGCGGATGGATACCACCGCTCAAGGCCCCGTTGTGGTCACGGTGATGGATAAGGCTCGGATGGCGGATTATCAGGCGATGGTCGCGGAGCTGCGGCAGGCGGGGATCAGGGCGGAGGTTTACCTCGGCAATCCCAAGAACTTTGGCAACCAGCTCAAATACGCCGATAAGCGCGGCAGCCCTGTGGCGATTATCGAGGGCGACGCGGAGCATGAAAGCGGCTTGGTCCAGATTAAGGACCTGATCCTTGGCGCCAAGATTGCCGAGAACGCTACCCTTGAGGAATGGCGCGACCGCCCGAGCCAATATGAGGTGCCGCGCGCCGATCTGGTCACGCGGGTGCGTGAAATTTTGGACCTCTACAAGTGAACGTGACGCGCGCACAGACCAACGCGCTGGCCGCAAAGCTGGTTGCAGGGTTCGAGGCGGCAGGTGCGATCTCGGTGGAGCCACCGATACTGCAACCCGCCGAGACGCTGCTGGACCTCTACGGTGAGGACATTCGCGCGCGTGCTTACGTGACCTCGGATGCGCTGCGGGGCGAGCAGATGCTGCGCCCCGACTTTACGGTGCCTGTGGTGCAGATGCATATGGCCGAAGGTGCGGAACCTGCGCGCTATACCTACGCGGGTGAGGTGTTTCGCCGTCAGGAGCGCGACCCTGACCGTGCAAATGAATATGTGCAGGTTGGTTATGAGGTGTTCGAGCGCGACGATCCCGCCGTCTCGGACGCGGAAGTGTTCGCGCTGATCCAAGGTGCGCTCGCAGGCCTGCCCTTGCGCGCCGTGACCGGAGATATCGGTGTGCTTATGGCCATGGTCGACGGGCTGGACACTTCCGCACTGCGCAAGAATGCACTCATGCGCCACATCTGGCGACCGCGCCGTTTTCGCGAATTGCTAGAACGGTTTGCGACCAAGCGTGAGGTTCAGATTGCAGACGTGCAGGGCGTGACGCTGGTCGGGGCGAGGCGACAGCATGAGATTGATGCAAGGATTGCGGCGCTCAGGGCGGATGCAGAGGTGCCGCCGATTGCAGCGCGCGATGTGGATTTGATCGACGCCCTTTTGGACATCTCCGCCCCCATGCCGAAAGCGCTGGGGTTGCTGCGTGATCTATGCGTTGATTTGCCTGCGATTGTGCCTGCGGTGGCGCGGGTCGCCGCACGGCAAGAGGCGTTGGATGCCCGCGGCGTTGATGTGGCAGCACTTGTGTTCGAGGCGAGCTATGGCCGCACTTCGATGGAGTATTACGATGGGTTTGTCTTTGGTTTTCGGGCTACGGGCCGTGCAGACCTACCACCGCTTGCAACGGGCGGGCGTTATGACGCGCTGACGCGGCGCTTGCGCGCGGGTGTTGAAATCCCCGCCGTGGGTGGCGTCATCCGCCCTGGCGTGATGCTGGAACTGGGGGGCGCGCAATGACGCTCAAGCTTGGCGTGCCGTCCAAGGGGCGGCTGATGGAAAAGACGTTTGACTGGTTCGGGGCACGTGGCATCACCTTGGTGCGCAGCGGGTCGGATCGAGAGTATGCTGGCGTTGTGGAAGGGATTGAGGGGGTTGCACTGGTGCTGCTGTCAGCTGGGGAAATCCCGCGCGAACTGGCGGCGGGGCGTATCCATCTGGGCGTGACAGGCACCGATCTGGTGCACGAAAAGCTGGCCCTTTGGTATCAATCCGTGACACCGCTGCACGAAATGGGATTTGGCCATGCCGACCTGATTTTGGCTGTGCCGCAGGGCTGGACGGATGTCGAGACGCTGCATGATCTGGATGCCGCAGCAGCGGCGTTTCGCGGGGTGCACGGCCACCGTCTGCGCATTGCTACGAAGTACCACCGTCTGGTGCGGGAATTCTTGCGGGGGGCAGGTGTGGCCGATTATGCATTGGTTGACAGTCAGGGTGCCACGGAAGGCACCGTTGCCAATGAGACGGCAGAGGCGATTGCCGATATCACCTCAACAGGGGATACGCTGCGCGCCAACCATCTCAAAATCCTGCGCGACGGGGTCATGCTGCGCTCGCAAGCGACGCTTTGGAAGTCGCGCAATACCGAGCTGGACAGCGCTGAGCGCGCCAGTCTTGAGGCGCTGCTGGCGCGGCTATAGCACGCCGATTTCTGCGAGGGCGCGGTTAAGCTCGAGCGGTAGTGCATCGTCTTGTGCGCCGTGGCGGCTCAGATCAGCGGGAGCGTCTTCTACGGTGAGATAGCGCCAGCCTTGGAACGGGCGGCGCAGGGTGCTGACCGTCGGCACCACCTCATGGTCGAGCACGATCCCACAGCGGCGGATACCGTCATTGCCGATTTTCTCATCAAGGCGAAGGATGCGCTGGCGCGCCAGTATCTCGCCCTTGATCACCCAATAGATCGAGCCGCCGTTGATCACTTCGGCCTCGCGTTTGGGCCACATGCGGGTCTGGTGATAATACTGACCAGCAGGCGATACGGCGGCGCGCTGTTTCTGCCACGCGACAAGTTGTTCGATGCTTTCGGTGCCCACAGAGAGCTTCATCAGATTAAGGGTTTTATTGCCCACAGAGTTACCCACCAAGTTGTTCACAGACTCACCCCTGAGCCACACCATAGGGTAGGCCAAAGTGTCACAGATGCAAACTGTGGTGGTTTGTCGCCGCAAATTTGGAAAATTGGGGAGTGGCGTTTCAGATGTGTTAGGGTATGAAGGGAGCCTTCCACTTATCCAAACCAAGGAATCGCCATGACCCGCTTTGCTGCCCCTATCGCCAAACAAATCTGGGACATGAAATATCGTTTCAAGGCCGCAGATGGCACGCCCCATGATGTGACGGTTGAGGATACGTTGCGCCGCATCGCACGCGATCTCGCGCAGGTCGAAGAAGACAAGGATGGTTGGGAAGAGACGTTTTTTGAGGCGCTGGAAGATTTCAAATACCTGCCCGCGGGGCGGATCACGGCGGGTGCTGGTACGGCGCGGCGGGTGACGTTGTTTAACTGTTTTGTCATGGGCACAGTCCCCGACAGCATGGGCGGCATTTTCGACATGCTCAAGGAAGCGGCCCTGACGATGCAGCAGGGCGGCGGGATTGGATATGATTTCAGCACCATCCGTCCCAAGGGTGCAGATGTTTTGGGCGTGAGCGCGGACGCCTCTGGTCCCTTGTCGTTCATGAATGTCTGGGATGCGATGTGCCGCACGATCATGTCCGCAGGCTCGCGCCGTGGTGCGATGATGGCCACCATGCGCTGTGACCATCCCGATGTGGAGGCGTTCATCACCGCGAAATCCGATGCAGCGCGCCTGCGCATGTTCAACATGTCCGTGCTGATCACGGATCCATTCATGGAGGCGGTGAAGGCCAATGGTCCGTGGGATCTCAAGTTTGATGGCAAAACCTATAAGACCGTGCAGGCGCTCGATCTGTGGAATGCGATCATGCAGGCGACCTATGATTACGCCGAGCCTGGTGTGATTTTCATTGACCGCATCAATGAAGCCAACAACCTGAACTATTGCGAGACGATTGCCGCGACCAACCCTTGCGGCGAGCAGCCGCTGCCGCCTTATGGCGCGTGTTTGCTTGGGTCGATCAATCTGGCCCGTCTGGTGACGCAGCCTTTCGAGGAGGCGGCGGAGCTGGACATCGAGCGGCTCAACGCGCTGGTCGCAACCGCTGTGCGGATGATGGACAACGTTGTGGATGTGTCGAAATTCCCGCTTGAGGCGCAGCAGCTTGAGGCCAAGAACAAGCGCCGCATCGGTTTGGGCGTGACGGGTCTGGCCGATGCGCTTCTGATGCTGGGCTTGCGCTATGGCTCGGACGAGGCGGCGCGTCAGACAGAGCAATGGTTGCACGCGATCGCGCGCGCCGCATATCTGGCGTCAGTAGATTTGGCGAAGGAGAAGGGCGCGTTTCCACTGTTTGACGCAGACGAGTATCTGGCGTCGGGCACGATGCGCGCGATGGATGAGGATGTGCGCGATGCAATCCGCACCCATGGTATTCGCAACGCACTGCTGACCTCGATTGCGCCTACTGGCACGATCAGCCTTTATGCGGGGAACGTCAGTTCGGGCATCGAGCCTGTGTTCGCCTATGCCTACACGCGCAAGGTCTTGCAGAAGGATGGCAGCCGCACCGAAGAAGAGGTTGTCGATTATGCCGTGCAGATGTGGCGCGATAAGTTTGGCGACAAAGAGCTGCCCGACTACTTTGTGAACGCCCAGACGCTGGCCCCGCTGGACCACGTCAAGATGCAGGCGGCGGCGCAGAAATGGGTCGACAGCTCCATCTCCAAGACGATCAACTGCCCCGAAGACATCTCTTTCGAGAGCTTCAAGGACGTCTATATGGAAGCGTGGGACACGGGCTGTAAGGGCTGCACCACCTACCGCCCCAATGATGTGACAGGGTCGGTTCTGTCCGTTTCCGAGGACAAGAAGGAAGCGCCCGAAGTCGTCAGCCACGACGGCGAGGAGCCGATGACCGCCCATGGCGATGTCATCTATATGTCCGAACCGCTGGACCGCCCCGAAGAGCTTGAAGGCTCCACCTACAAGATCAAATGGCCCGACAGCGAGCATGCGCTGTATATTACCGTCAATGATTTGGTTGTTGGCGGGCATCGTCGCCCGTTTGAGGTGTTCATCAACTCCAAGAACATGGAGAATTTTGCATGGACTGTGGCGCTCACGCGCATGATCTCGGCGGTGTTCCGTCGCGGTGGCGATGTGTCATTCGTTGTGGAAGAGCTGAAAGCCGTGTTTGATCCGCGCGGCGGCGCGTGGATGGGCGGCAAGTACATCCCCTCCATTCTGGCGGCAATTGGTGGTGTGATTGAACAGCACCTGATCACCACAGGGTTTATTGCGGGCGAGGGAATGGGCCTGAAAACCGATCCGCAAGCCAAGGTTGTCGGGCTGGAAAAGCCGCGTGGCAAGGCCTGTGCCAGCTGTGGGCAATACGATCTTCGCATGGTCGAAGGTTGCATGACCTGCGGTAGCTGCGGGCATAGCAAATGTGGCTAGGGTCATAGGTTTTGCGGGATGTGTGAGACGGCGTTGCAGGAGAACTTGGATGAGAGCTATGCCAACCGCCTTTGCCGCCATCGCCGTGAATGATGCGGACTCGAACATGATCCTGCCACAGGCTGGTTTCGCGGCGCAGAACGGCACATCAGCTGCGGCTGCTCGGCTCGACTGAAGCGATAAGGCACGCGGAACATGAATGATATCTGGGCCGGACTGTTGGCTGCATTCCAGTTGATCATCACGCTGGACGCGGATCTGGTCGAGATCACATTGAGATCTTTGCAGGTGAGCCTGACGGCACTGGTTATTGCATCCGTTATTGCACTGCCGTTTGGAACATGGCTTGCGATCCGGCGGTTCCGGTTTCGCAGGGCCACAATCGCCACGTTGAACGCGCTGATGGGGCTGCCTCCCGTGGTTGTCGGCCTCATTGTTTATTTGCTGCTGTCGCGTTCAGGGCCCTTTGGGGTGCTGGGGCTGTTGTTCACGCCAACCGCTATGATTATTGCGCAGGTCATTATCATTACGCCATTGATTGCATCACTGACACATCAGGCCATGCGTGAATTATGGGCTGAATATCATGATCTTCTTATCTCTCTGAACACGACACCGAGGCAGCGCATTATGACGCTGATATGGGACGGAAGGCGGGCCTTGCTCACGGGTGCGCTGGCTGGTTTCGGGCGCGCAATCGGTGAGGTTGGCGCGATCATGATTGTGGGTGGCAACATCGACAATGCGACGCGCGTTCTAACCACTGCGATTGCGCTTGAGACGAGCAAAGGTGATTTTGCACTGGCGCTGGGGCTGGGGTTTGTTTTGATTGCCTTGGCTCTTTTGGTGAATTTCGCGATCCACGCATTGTCGCGAACCGAAAGAGAGGGGACATGGTAAATCCCAGTGTGACCCTCACAAAACTGTCCGTGCAAAGGCGGGGCAAGGCGATCCTTGGTCATTTGGATTTGACGTTGGAGGGCAGAGGCACAACAATTGTCCTTGGTCCAAACGGGGCTGGCAAAACCACACTACTGAAAGTTTTGAATGGTGTGGAGCGTATATCTTCGGGTCAAATCAGCTGGAACGTTTCGGACAAGCAGGCCCGCGAGATGCAGGCTTACGTTTTTCAGCGACCGACAATGTTGCGTCGCTCCGTCGGTCAAAATCTTGCATATCCGTTGGAGTTGCTGGGGTGCCCCAAGGCGCAGATCGCGCAGGACGTCCAGCACTGGGCCGCAAAGTTGGGGCTGACCGAGATGCTGGATTATCCCGCGCCGCGCCTTTCAGGTGGGGAAAAGCAAAAGCTTGCCCTTGCGCGTGCGCTCATTCGGGGGCCAAAGGTTTTGTTTCTGGACGAGCCTTGTGCCAACCTTGATGGGCGCGCAACGCGTGAGATTGAACAGGTATTGCGCGAGGCGCAGGCGGCAGGAACAAGGATCATCATGACGACGCATGATCTGGGACAGGCGCGAAGACTGGCAAATGATGTGGTGTTTCTGCTAAATGGACGGGTGCACGAACAAGGCTCTGCACCGCGGATTTTCCAAACCCCTCAAGAGGTGGAAACCAAAGCGTTCCTTGAAGGAGATATTGTCGAATGAGAACCCTCATCGCGCTCATTCTCAGCCTCTTTGGCACTGTTGCTTTGGCCGACACCATGCGACTTGCCGTGACCACAAGCTTTCATAATTCGGGCCTTTCAGATGTGCTGTTGCCTGCTGTTGCGAAAGATACGGGGCTTAACGTTCAACTGCTTGTCGTCGGGACAGGGCAGGCGCTGCGTCTGGGGCAAGCGGGTGATGTAGATGCAATCCTTGTGCATTCCAAAACCGCCGAGGAGGCTTTTGTCGCGCAAGGTTATGGCACTCATCGACGTGAGATAATGTATAACGACTTTGTTTTGATTGGCCCTGCCGCAGACCCCGCAGGGACGCAGAGCGCTACTACAGCAAGCGAAGCACTCCAAAAGATCGCAACAGCTCAAGCTGCCTTTGTCAGCAGAGGAGATGACAGCGGCACACATAGGAAAGAACGTGCTTTGTGGGAAGATGCTGCTCTTGATCCCGACAGCTTCGCCCCTTGGTACAAAGCAGTTGGTGCGGGCATGGGAGCAAGTTTAAACACCACTTCCAGTCTGGATGCATATATCATTTCTGACCGCGCGAGCTGGCTCAAGTTCGGCAACAAGAGCGGGCTGGCGTTGCTTTTTTCGGGCGATCCCGAGCTGTTCAATCAATACGCATATTTGCCAGTCAGCGCGGAACGTCACCCCCATGTCCAGTCAGGTGCGGCACAGCAGTTGGAAGACTGGCTGACGTCAGCGACAGGACAACAGCTTATTGATGGCTATCTGATCGATGGCGAAAAGCTGTTTACGTTCAACGCGACGCCCTAGGGGCGATAGGCAGAGAAATGGAAATATGGCGATCCCTGAAGGACTCGAACCCTCAACCTGCAGATTAGAAGTCGGTCAAGTGCCTTCTCCTGAAGGAATAAGCCCTACTACTCCTGCTGAGCCACCCACTGCTGTGGCTCAGCTCTTGCTAATGAATACCTCTAGTTACCCCTTTAGTACCTCGGGATTACCTGAGGAATCCTTTAAAAACAGGACGGTTACCTGATTACCCCTGATTTAATTTTTGGGGTAAATGAAGAAGAAATACGAGAAGAGCAGTAACGCAACTACTGCAAATGGAAAGGAACGGTAATCAAGGTAATCAGGTAATCAGGTAATCATATTGACCTTGGCCGTCATGTCCGACCACCACCCGCCCCATTCAGACGGACAGACACGGAGATCCCCCTAAAGGTGTGTCCAGTTGTCCGGTGAGCGGATTATTGATGTTGGGTGGCACATGACGAACAAAATACAAAATCAAGGGTACATTAATTGCACTGATATGATAGCTGGAGAGGCAGGCACATGATCAAATTTTTTGCAGCCACCTCGAAGAAATATTAATGGGATATTGTTTTGGAAAAACGTGTACTTAAGAGTTACAGATTTGGGGTAGTCTTCGGGTGGGTACGCCGGATTACAAGCAGTCGCCGAAAGTCGATCAAAACTGTTCGAAAAATGTATAAAAAGATCGGCCTTGAGCGCCGACCATGTACTATTTGCGGCTCTGAAGAATTCACTCTACTTGCTGAAACCGATCGTTATGGATTTGATTTAAAAAACAACTCTGTGAAATATGTGGTCTGGTGCAAACCATGCCAGCGTTAAAAAGAGAGTTTTTGGATCAATTTTATAGTGAACATTATCGCCCTCTCTATACGAAACGTGCTGATGTAGATTATATCCCGTTGATCAAGGAACAAACCGCGAAGGGAGACCGATTCAAAAGGTACTTTATTGACCAAGGACTCGGTGAACGTTTGTCAGATACATCGATCATCGAAATAGGATGCAGTTCTGCCGGAATTTTAGCTGCACTAGCACCCAGCGTACGCCACGTCCAAGGCTGCGACTTGGACGTTGAAGGGATCGCATACGGAAAGAAGCGCTATGGCTTTGATCTGGAAGTATCGGCCTTACCTACCCGACTACCAACATCACCACGGCTATTCATTCTATCTCACGTTTTAGAGCATCTACACAATCCATTAGAAGCGCTGAGGAATATACGAGAGTTGATGGAAGAGGATGATCATTTATTCATCGAAGTGCCCGGGATGAACTCCGTAGCAAATGGAAACTATGGTTATGATCTGTGGGCCTATTTCCATATCGCGCATGTGTCTGACTTTACGGCTGGGACATTACAAGTTCTTGCCGCGCAAGCTGGATTTGACGTGATTAGTTGTGACGAGACAGTAAAGGCATTGTTGAAGAAAAGCGATGACACCTCGAAGCCTTGGAGCAAAAGTCCACAAGATACAGTCGACAATGTTCTTCAAATTGAAGCCATCTATCGTAAAAAGTAGGATTGATGAGGTCGGTTGAGTGTTAGGAATATAATGACTACGCCTTAGCGTGTAATCAGCAGATTGGGTAGCCTTAAAAGATCGGCCTTACCAACACTGCGGATACGCGAGAATCGATCTTAGACACCTCACTCTGCTGAGCCAAAAGATAGCGATAAAAAAATTCAGTCTGAATTACTCCCTGACGACCTTCATCCCCAGCGACACGCCTACTTGTCGTGAAGAAAAACGGCCATTTTACTGTAACCTCAGAAATGTATTCTTTAAAGAAAATCTGATCAGAAAGCTGTTCCCGATAAGAGTTATAGCCCTCCAACAAAGGGATCATTTCATCACGCCACCCCGCAAAATATCCATCAAAAAGACCATGCTTCCGTGTACGGGCAAACCTAAGGCTGTCAGTGACAATTTCTCCAGGAAATGGGTATAGAAAGGGGCGCCTGAAAATAATATCAGGGCGCGCCCTGACTATCACATCAAACTTTCTTGCTGCTTGCCTTTCATAGTCCTGCACCAAATCCCACCCCTTCGCCAAAAGGTAGAATTGGTTCAAAGTACTAACAACATTGGCTGGATCAGCCACGTTATCATATGCATATTTTTTTTGCGCGTCTGAAATGCTTTGACACGCCTCATCTGCTATAACCTGGTGCTTAGCTGACATAATATCTTGTTGCGCGACATTGAACGAACTCAAAGGGTAGCGTAGTTCACTCAAGTACTGGGTTGTGATATGGTCTGGCAAGTCATCGATCGACACAAACATATTCGAAGTATTACTTCTCGTGCCTGGTGAAAGCACATTGTTATCCCAAGTTGATAAAAAGAAATTCACATCGTAGCCGCCTGCAAAATAGGTCTCCAATAGCGGCATACAATACGGCATACTTCGGAATGCTCCTGCCAATATTACAGCAACAGATTTCGGTTTCCGGGAAGGCTGAGACCTCTTCAGGTGTAACTTCATACATTCCGTCCTTCACTCGACATCCAAGAGCAAAACAAGTACCTGTCAGCTACTGTGGGAACGCTAGGAGGTCAACAAGTGACTATATACTGTTTTGATTTAGACGACACGATTTGCTTTCCACAACACCAGTTTACAGACAGTGAGCGCAAATATGCCCAGGCAGCTCCCAACGTCACGGTGATTGCAAAAATCAAGGACCTTCACCGAGAAGGAAATGAAATTATCATTTTTACCGCGCGCAGAATGTTAACGCATAAAGGCAATATCGAAAAAATAAAGCTTGACGTAGAACAAGTGACAAAAGATTGGCTGAGTGAGTACCACGTGCCCTTTCATCAGCTTATCTTTGGAAAACCATACGCTGATTATTACATTGACGACAAAGCCGTCCCCCTCGACCGCCTGCAGAAAATAGACACATGAGAGTTGCAATAATCCCTGCTGCTGGAAAGGGAACCCGCTTTCACGAGTTGGGAAAAAATTACCCGAAAACACTACTTCCCTACGATGGCATTCCAATCATTGAACGCATAATCATGCGCCTGCACGACTATTTTGACGAAATACGCATTGTCACTGGAGATGATGGCTTACAGATTAGCAGCCTTCTCCAAGGCCTAAACTATCCAAAAGTTACCTTAGTTGAAGTTCCCACCGATGGGAATCAAGGGCCCGGAAGGTCATTTATAGAAGCTTTGTCCGGCGAAGAAGATTATGTATTCCTTCATTTGTCTGACACACTTTTTGACTTTGAATTTGAAAAATTCGATGGTGATTGGGTGAGTGTAATGGACGTAAGTGATCCTCATCGATGGTGCATGATAAATCCAGATGGCGATCTATTGGACAAGCCAAAAAACTGTGGCCCGAGATATAAGGCAATGACTGGAGCTTATTCTTTTTCCAATCCGCGGCATTTGAAAAAAGCAGGTGAGGCTGCTTTGGTTAAATTAACAGAAAAAGAAGAATTTCAGCTTTCTCATATATTCAAGAAATACAATAATTCATATAGATTTAGATTAATCAAACATCCCAGTAATACTTTGTTAGACTTTGGTACCGCTGAAGAATACTTCCGAAATAATAAAAGCATTGGGAGCCGCCACTTTAACAAAATTGAATTTACTACACGGTCGGTACGTAAAACGTCTAAGTTATTTCCCAATAAAATAATCTCTGAAGCACTTTGGTTGCAAAATGCACCAAATTCAATTCAACATTTTTTACCCAAAGTATTGGGAATCGATATTATTAACGGATCTTATGAGATTGAACGGATAAAATCTGTCAAATTACGTGACCTTTTTATACATTTGGATCGCGATGTACAGACGTGGAAACCGATCTTAGATGAGATAACGGCATTTTTAGAAGCCTGCAGATCAGTTGAAGGTGAAGGTCCTTTTTGGAAAGATATATACGACAAAACTCGCCTTAGAAGGCCTGATTTAGCGAGTTTTTGTGACGAATTTTGGGCCTGCGTAAAAGACTGCGGCTTCGAAAACAAGACCACGATCTTCCATGGTGACCTACACTTCAACAATATGTTTTTTGATTTTGGAACTAATCAGCTATCGCTAATCGACCCCCGTGGAGAATTCTTTGGGCATTGGCTCTACGATGTAGCTAAGCTCATCCACTCAGTAGTTGGTAAGTTTGATTTCATCGACTCGCGCTTATTCAGCACCAGAGGCAATAGCCTAAATATTTATTCAGCTGGAACCGAGCAGCTTGAAGCGCTGTTCCAAAATGCACTGCTCGATGACCTATCGGCGGCCCAAATAAGGCTTGTCCATAAAACCACTGCTTCGTTGTTTGCGTCCATGCAACCACTGCACAAAGACTTCCCAGAGAAGAACGTGCAGTTTGAAAAACTTTTTCATCAATTCAACCGTTTGGCCAGCTAATCGTGTTATGACAGAGAGAAATTCTTTTGGAATTAATACAGGTGATATATTATTGCATTAATCATTTTTGAGATTTCTCCGTGAACCTGAAATTAAGACCATTAGAAGATATCTCTCACTTCCCATGCCGTTATAACCAAGGTGTGCATAAGCCAAATTTATTGAATCTGTACTGCCGTACTGATGATCACCGATAAGCTACACACATACCACAGCGGGAGGTCAATCCAGCTGGGCTACCAAGCGCAATCCGCGAAAACTAAACTACGGCTTGAACAACTTTCTTCACAAAATCTCTCAATGGCTCGATCGATGGAGTATGCTTCAACAAGGATGAAGCTTCGAACTTTTCCAACGAAGACGAACAATTCAATAATTTTTCCCAACCTGAATACCCAGCAGAAGCGTAGTCCAAAAGATTAATAAATGCATCAGAGTTAAAATCATGAGAAATATTCTTTTCAGCCCATGTAATTGGTAGGCAACCGCTTCCAAAAGCTTCAAGCACTTTTTCAGTGTAGTACCCGGGGAAAAGTCCGTTTTCTGGGCAGAGATTATATGAATAATTCCGCAAAATATCGTCTTTGAATGTGCCACTTGATTGACTGTTCTTGATTTTTGCATCAAACGCCGGCCCGAATGTGTCAAGCACCATGCTCCTGCCTACCGCTTTTATCAATGTGGTGCGTGGTTCTCTGATCTGTCCAAAAAAAGCTGCGCAAGTCCCTGTCCGTTCCTTCAAGAAAGGCCCGAGCGGCTTTTTCAGCTCCGCAATTTGAAAATATCGACTTATTCTCAATGGTGCAGGGCGAGTTACCCCCTCATGGCTCCAGTCAAGAGATTCCA
>CBFHZX010000014.1:0-68326 GCA_965660425.1 Sulfitobacter sp.
ACTTGATCAATTCATCGCCCAGCAAAAAGCGGCCCTTGCCAAAGGCCCTATTGCGATTGTGCTGGTCGAGGATGACGTCGAGGTAGACACAACATTACGCCACCACCAACAGCAGGGATTTGCCCATGTGCTGGCACTCATGCCAGCGGTGTTCGAGCTGCCGCGCGATTTGACGAGACAGTGCACCGCATCGATTATAATGTGTTTGCTGAAAACGGGACCGAGACTGCGGTGAACGCCATCATCGACGCAGAACCAGGGCAATGGGTCTACTACTGCTATAACGCCGAATACCTCTTTTACCCGTTCTGCGAGACGCGCGTAGTCACTGAAATGCTGGCCTTTCACACCGAAGAGCGGCGCGATGCCATGCTCACTTATGTAATTGATCTTTATGCCGATGATCTGGACACCGATACCAATGCAGTCTCGCTCGATCGGGCGCATCTGGACCGCTCGGGCTATTATGGGCTGGCCCGTCCCGATCCGTTGAACGACGGCCACCCCAAGGAACGACAGCTTGATTTTTATGGCGGCCTGCGCTGGCGCTATGAAGAGCACGTGCCCACCGCGCGCCGCAAGATCGACCGCATCTCCTTGTTCAAAGCAGCTCCGGGATTGCGCCTGCGCGACGATCACACCTTCTCGGATGAGGAATACAACACTTACGCCTGCGAGTGGCATCACAACCTCACGGCCACCATTTGTTCGTTTCGCACGGCAAAAGCGCTCAAGGCGAACCCCGGCAGCACGTTTGATATCCACACGTTCAAATGGCACAATTCCGCACCGTTCGAGTGGCACTCGCGGCAGCTCCTTGATCTGGGGCTGATGGAATCGGGTCAGTGGTTCTGAGCGGCTCCCCCCATGTATGATCCCAAAGGCAACGGCAAAGACCGCGCCGTGCAAGACGTGCATTTTGTCGAGGCCGAGGCACCCGCGCATTTGCGCGGCATCGTGCACCGCTATCTGGAGCTGAACACCCAAGGGACATTGGCGCAGGATTACCGCTTTCACGCGCTGCCAGATGCATGCACCTATCTTGTTTTGATCAGATAGCCCCCGCAATCACGGGCGTCTCCCAACTGCGCGCAGCGTCTGAGGAGTTCAATCTGGGCCGCAGCTTTCATTTCGTGAACATCCGCTTTCTCCCTGGTGTCTGGCAAAGCACGCAAGAGCGGGTCCAGCCCGGGATGGTGGACGCGCCTTATAACGGCGCTACCGCTCGTGGAAATAAACGCGCAGCTTCCAGGGAAGTCTTTTGAGTAGCAGCAGGACGTGCTGACCGCATTGGTTGAGCAGCTGCTCGAGGCCAAGATGCTCGCCCCAAACGCCGTGACGACGCGGATATTCCAACATCTGGACGAGATCGTGTCAGTCGCGGACATGGCGCAGGCGGCTGGCCTGTCTGCGCGGCAATTGCAGCGAACCCTCAAACGCACCACGGGATTTACGCCCCATGACTTCCTGAAGATGCTGCGCTTGCAGCAATCTTTGAACGGGGAGGACACATGGTCCTATGCGGACCAGTCCCATTTCATCCATTCCTTCCGCAAAGCCACAGGCTACACACCAGGCAAATATTCGAAAAAATTCGATGTCTGAGGAGCATGTCCGAAATATACAATACCGCTCCTATGCCCTTTGGTAGTTCAGGTTCATCACTTGAACAGAAAGGAACACACCATGACAAAGATGAACGCAGTAGGCTGGTTTGACATTTTCGTAGACGATCTGGCGCGGGCCACCGCCTTTTACGAGGCAGTGCTGGATGTCACCCTCGAGGACCTCGGCGACCCCACAGGCGAGATGCAGATGAAAGCCTTCCCCACCGACATGGCCAACTACGGCGCAGGCGGCGCGCTGAGCAAGTCCCCACATGCCAAGCCAAGCATTGGCGGCACCACCCTGTACTTTATGACCAAAGACTGCACCGCCGAGCAGGAGCGCGTGGCAGAGGCTGGCGGCATCGTCATCCGCCCCAAGTTCTCCATCGGAGAGTTCGGATTTGTCAGCTTGTGTCAGGACACTGAGGGCAACCTGATCGGCTTCAGCTCAATGGAATGAGCCAGCTATTTCGCCCCTGCGTGCAAAAACCGCGTGCAGCGCAGGGGCGTAATGCCTAAACAATCCCCATGAGCGATCCCCAACCCTTCGAGATATTCCTTGTGACCGTGCCTGGCATGGAGCCTGTGCTCTGCGCTGAGGCGTTGGAGTGCGGTTTCGAAGGGGCAATTGCAGTCGCAGGTGGCGTCACGTTTCAAGGCACTTGGGCGGATGTCTGGCGCGCCAATCTGGTCTTGCGCGGGGCCACGCGGGTGCTAGCGCGGATCGGCGGATTTCTGGCCTTCCATCTGGCCCAGCTCGATAAGCGTGCCCGCAAGTTCCCCTTTGGCGATCTGCTGCGCAGCGATGTGCCGTTGCGCGTGCAAGTCACCACGAAAGCTTCCAAAATCTATCACGCAGGTGCCGCCACCCAGCGGATCGAAACCGCCCTGACCCAGACACACGGCCTCACCCTTGATCCCGAGGCTGCGATGGTCCTCAAGGTCCGCATTGACGACAACAACGTGCTCTTCAGCTTGGACACCTCGGGCGAAAGCCTGCACAAACGCGGCCACAAAGAGGCCGTCGGCAAAGCGCCCATGCGCGAGACACTTGCCGCCCTGATGTTGCAGCAGGCGGGATATGCGGGGAATGAACCTGTGGTTGATCCCATGTGCGGCTCTGGCACCTTTGTGATTGAAGCGGCCGAGATTGCCGCAGGCCTGTTGCCCGGGCGCACGCGGGAATTCGCCTTCCAAAGCCTCGCCAATTATGACGCCGATACTTTTGAGGCCATGAAACAGGTCGAGACGCGCACCCCGCCCCACCGCTACTACGGCTCGGACCGTGACGCAGGCGTCGTGCGCATGGCAAATGCCAACGCCGCGGGCGCAGGCGTGGGCACCATGACCCAATTCGTCAACCATGCGGCAGGGGAGATCACCCCGCCCGAAGGCCCCGCAGGCCTTGTCATCGTAAACCCGCCTTACGGCGCGCGCATCGGCAACAAAAACCTGCTTTACCCGCTCTACGGCACGCTGGGCCAGACAATGCTGACCCGCTTCAAAGGCTGGCGCGTGGCCCTCGTCACCTCCGAGCCTGCGCTGGCAAAAGCCACCAAACTGCCATGGAAGCCCCAAGGCCCCGCCATCGCCCATGGCGGTATGAAAGTCTGGCTTTGGCAAACGCCACCCCTGAAATAGGAGACCCAATGACCCGTATCACCGTTGCAAACCTCACGCTGGCCAATGATCTGCCCTTCACTCTGATCGGCGGCATGAATGTAATAGAGAGCCGCGATCTGGCGATGCAAGTGGCCGAACACTACGTCGAGGTGACAGCCAAACTGGGCATTCCCTACATCTTCAAAGCATCCTTCGACAAAGCCAACCGCTCCTCCATCCACAGCTATCGCGGCCCGGGCATGGACGAAGGCCTGAAGATATTCCAAGAGATCAAAGAAACCTTCGGCGTGCCTGTCATCACCGACATCCACACAGAGGCACAATGCGCCCCCGTGGCCGAAGTCTGCGATATCCTGCAAGTGCCAGCATTCCTTGCCCGCCAAACCGATCTCATCGCCGCCGTCGCAGCTACAGGCGCGGTGATCAACGTCAAAAAGCCCCAATTCATCAGCCCGCCCCAGATGCAAAACATCGTCGAGAAACTGCGCGAATGCGGCAATGAACAGATCATGCTCTGCGAGCGCGGCGCGTGTTTCGGCTATGACAACCTTGTCGTCGATATGCTGGGCCTGCGCACCATGTGCGATGTCTCAAACGATGCCCCGATCATCTTTGACGTAACTCACGCCTTGCAAATGCGCGACCCAAGTGGTGCCGCCTCGGGTGGCAGGCGCGCCCAAGTCGCCGAACTAGGCCGCGCAGGCCTCGCCGTTGGCCTCGCAGGTCTCTTCCTCGAAGCCCACCCCGACCCCGACAAAGCGCTGTGTGACGGCCCCAGCGCCCTCCCGCTGGACAAGCTCGAGCCGTTTCTAGCCCAAATGAAAGCTGTCGACGACGTGGTCAAATACCTCCCCCCCCTCGACATCAGCTAATCCTGTATTTCTTTTGGTCCCAAATATCCCGGGGGAATTGGCCAAAGGCCAAGGGGGCAGCGCCCCCACTCGCTCTACGCCCGCACAACCTCAAACCCCGTAGCGCGATCATTGGGCATTGCCCCGCGCCACACCAACAGCGGCCAAACATAATAGACAAGCAAGCCGACAACAGCCCCCAGTCCTACGGTTGAAACCACCCAAGGCGGCAGACGCATAAGCCAAAGACTACTGTCAGGCGCAAAATTCACTCCCATCTGGAGCGTTCCCAGCAAGACAAAAACCCCCAAGCGGCGCAACTCGCGGCACATCGCACGACCGCGCCCCTGAACACGCAGACCCACCAACCGCTTGCCCGGTGTTTGCCACCCGCGCGCAATGGCAACCGCACCCGCCAGCATCAGCACAAGCGGCACAAGGGCAAGCTGCGGCACGAATGTCGCAATATGTTACCCTTCACCGTCAACAGTAAACCGCGCCGTCTGGGCTGTATTCACCGTGATAACAGGCACGCCGCGATGGCTGGGTTTACGCAGGCTCTGACCACCGTAATTCACAACGACAGCGCGCCCGTTATAGATCCCGAAGGCATATTGCGAACAGATGCACGACCCCGCTGCAACTGCTGTCCCGCGCGGCGTGCCAAGCGATCCCTCAGGCGCATCACGCCATTCACAACTGCTCCAGCTGATCGGTTGCGCACCGAGGCGCAGGCCTGTCTCGTCTGGCTTGAGAAACAGCAACAGCATCAATGCTGTGAGAAACCAGACAACCGTCCAGTCAACAAGCAGGGCAAACAGCCGCCGCCAAATCAAGCGGGGAGGTACGGTATCGGCAGACTTGCTTAGAGGTTCTCCGCCTGCGGCATCCCAAGCACATGATAGCCACCATCAACATTGATGATCTCACCGCTGGTGCACGCCCCCATGTCAGAGGCCAAATAGACCGCCGTGCCGCCCACCGCCTCCAGCGTAGCATTCTCGCGCAGCGGCGCATTGGCGCCCGTGTGCTTATAGGTCTTGCGCGCGCCGCCAATGGCCGCCCCAGCCAGCGTCTTCATCGGACCGGGCGAAATCGCATTCACGCGGATGCGCTCAGGCCCCAGATCATTGGCCAGATAGCGCGTCGCACTCTCCAGCGCTGCCTTGGCCACACCCATGACGTTATAGTTGGGCACAACCTTGTTGGACCCTTGATACGTCAGCGTCAGCAATGTGCCACCATGCTTGTTCATCAGCGGATGCGCACGGCGCGCCACCTCGATAAAGCTGTAGGCGGAGATATCCATCGTGTGCTTGAAATTGGCACGGCTGGTGTTCAGGAACCGCCCCGTCAGCTCGGATTTATCCGAGAAAGCAATGGCATGCACAACAAAGTCAATCGTGGGCCAGCGTGCGCCCAATTGATCAAATGCCGCGTCCAGCGATGCATCATCGGTCACATCCACATCAACCATGAAGTCGCTGCCGACACTCTCGGCAAGCGGCTTGAGCCGTGATCCAAAGGCCTCGCCCTGATAGGTAAAGGCCAGCTCCGCGCCCGCCTCTGCCATCGCTTTTGCGATGCCCCACGCGATGGAGCGCTCGTTCGCGACCCCCATAATCAACCCGCACTTGCCGCTCAACAATCCTGTCATTGTGATGATCCTAACCTTGGTATTTCGAGAGGATCATTGATCCGTTGGTGCCACCAAATCCGAAGGAATTGGTCATAACTGAATCCAGCCCCGCATTGTCCACCCGCGTGGTGGCAATTTCCGCAGGATCAAGGCGTTCGTCCAATGTCTGCACATTAATCGAAGGCGTGATAAAATCATTCTCCAGCATCAGCAGACAAAAGATCGCCTCCAACGCACCAGCGGCCCCTTGGGCGTGGCCCGTCATGGATTTGGTGGAGCTGACAGGGGGGGTAGAGCCTTGCCCGAACGCACGGCGCACAGCTTCGATCTCACCCACATCGCCAACAGGCGTCGAGGTGCCATGCGCGTTAATGTAGCTCACCTTGCGCCCCTCGGGCAGCGTGGCGAGTGCCAGACGCATCGCCCGCTCGCCACCTTCACCGCTGGGAGCAACCATGTCGTGGCCATCGGAGGTCGCGGCATATCCCGTGACTTCGGCGTAAATCTTCGCACCGCGTGCAAGGGCGTGCTCGAGATCCTCAAGCACCACCATGCCGCCACCGCCAGAAATGACAAACCCATCGCGGTCCTGATCAAACGCGCGGGAGGCCAACTCTGGCGTGTCATTATACTTGCTGCTCATCGCGCCCATCGCGTCGAAGAGGCACGAAAGGGTCCAATCCAGCTCCTCACCACCGCCCGCAAACATAACGTCCTGTTTGCCCAGCATAATCTGCTCTGCCGCGTTGCCGATGCAATGCAGCGAGGTCGAGCAGGCCGACGTGATGGAATAGTTGATGCCCTTGATCTTATAGGCGGTCGAAAGGTTCGCACTCACCGTGGAACTCATACACTTCGGCACCGCAAACGGCCCGATCCGCTTGGTCGCACCAGAGGATTTCACCACCTCATGCGCGGTCAGCATGGCGGAAGTCGACGGCCCGCCAGAGCCTGCAACAAGCCCCGTGCGCGGGTTGGAAATAACATCCTCCCCCAGCCCCGCATCCTCGATAGCCTGCCCCATCGCAAGATAGGCATAGGCCGCACCCGGCCCCATAAAGCGGAACGTGCGTTTATCGATATGCTCTTGGGGATTGATCTTGAGCGTGCCCGCGATCTGGCTACGGAACCCGTGCTCGGTCATCTCCGCGCTGGCCTCGATCCCGCTGGTGCCAGCTTTCAGCGATGCTTTGACCTCAGTGGCATTGTTCCCGATGGACGAGACAATGCCCAATCCTGTTACGACGACGCGGCGCATGGGCGGCTCCTTCTGTTAATCTGGTACGGGTGTATTTGAGCGTGCCCATGGGGACAAGGGGCACCGCGCTGACAGGGTAATCAATTGCCCCTGCCTTTGGGACGTAAGTCACCTTCGTACCAAAGCACAAGAGCCACCACAGGAAGCCCGATCGCAACAGAACTGAACGCCCAACCATAGCCGTTGCGCCCGCGGCTCCGTGCCATTTTAAACGCGATCAGGACCGATAGCACCAAATAGAAAGCAACCGCAGCCAGTATGAGAACGCCTTTGAGTAGGGGCGGCATTCCGCAGCTTAGCTCTCGCTCAGCGCAACCTTCATGTCCGTCACTTGATAAATCACTTCGCCGTCCGCCTCGACCGTGCCACTGGCCACACCCATCGTGAGGCGGCGGGTCTGGATCGCTTTGGTGAAGTCGATCTTGTAGGTCAGCATTTTGCGATCAGGGCGCACCATGCCCGTCAGCTTCACCTCGCCCACGCCCAGCGCATAACCGCGCCCCTGCCAGCCGCGCCAGCCAAGGTTGAACCCCGTCAGCTGCCACAATCCGTCAAGGCCAAGGCATCCTGGCATGATCGGATTGCCTGGAAAATGGCAGTCGAAGAACCACAGATCAGGCGTGATGTCGAATTCAGCCACGATATGGCCTTTGCCATGCGCACCGCCATCGCCCGAAACCTCTGTAATGCGGTCCATCATCAGCATGGGCGGCGCAGGCAATTGCGCATTCCCCTCGCCGAACAGCTCACCACGGGCACATTTCAACAGGTCTTCCTTGTCAAAGCTGGTGGGATAATCCTTGTCAAAGCTGGTGGGATAATCGGCCATGGTGTTCACTCCTGTGGAATATTCGATCACGTCCAACTAACACTGCGATCCGCACGGCTGCAAGGGGCGCGCAGATCGCATGCCGCCCCTGTCCACTGTGCGAAATCGCAACAATCCAACCCGATCGCAAGTTTGCGCGATGTGCCGCAGCATTAGGAATTGAAAATACCCCCTTCCCCACCCTATATTGGGATTAATCCGCAAAGAGGCCGATCATGTCTGAGACGATGCTGGAAACTGGAACCAAATGGCTCGCCACCGCAGGGCTTCGCCCCACGCGCCAACGCCTGACGCTCGCCACACTACTGGTGGGCGACGGCCAGCATCGCCATGTCACAGCAGAAAGCCTGTTTGAAGCAGCAAAAGACGGCGCGGATTCAGTGTCCCTAGCTACGGTCTACAACACGCTGCGCGCCTTCTGCGATGCAGGCCTCTTGCAGGAAGTCACAGTGGACGGCTCGCGCAGCTATTTCGACACCAATACCCACGATCACCCGCATTTCTTTTGGGAGGATCAAGCACGCTTGACCGATGCGCCCTCCGACCAATTGGTGATCGCACAATTGCCCGACGCCCCTGAGGGCGCCGAAATCGCCAGCGTTGATGTGGTCATCCGTCTGCGCAAAAAGGCCTGACATCGTTCCATCTGGTCATCCGCGAAATCGCTGCAGAGCAGCACCAGCACATCAGATAGAAATGGCGCCACCTGCATACGACAGATGACGCCAATTTCTTTTGGTCCAAAATATCCCGGGGGAATTGGCCAAAGGCCAAGGGGGCAGCGCCCGTGACGTCCCCCCAGACAATCCTAAGCCGCGTCGATCTTCACCAACTCGATATCAAACTGCAGATCCTTGCCCGCCAGCGGGTGGTTCGCATCAAGTGTGACTGTCGCTTCATCCATTTCAACCACAGTCACAGGCATCGCTTGTCCGTCAGGTGTCTGCATATGCAACTGCAAACCAACCTCCAAAGGAATATCCGCAGGGATACCTTCGCGCGGCACAGCCTGACGCATTTCAGGGTTGGACTGCCCATAAGCATCATCGGCACCGATCTTCACGACTTTCTTGTCGCCGACCTCCATGCCAGGGATCGCGACATCCAGACCTGGAATAATCTGGCCCGAGCCCACTTCAAAAGCCAACGGCTCACTCCCTTCGGAGCTGTCAAAGGTGGTGCCATCCAGCAAAGTGCCAGTGTAGTGCAGGTGTACAGTGTCGCCAGCCTTAACTTCGGCCATAAGTCGTCTCCAATATGTCAGGGGGATTTGTGCAGGAATATGTCAGGGGGATTTGTGCAGGAGGCCGCGTATCTGCGCGGGTGCTCCGAAAGATGGCGCACCTTTTCAAGCCACGCGCCAAGGTGCAACCCCCATTTCACCCTTTTCCACCGCTCTGCCCCATGCCACTGTGCGGCATAACACCCCTTCCCCATGCGGAGCGCACCATGCCCATCACCACCTGTATCTTCGACGCCTACGGCACACTTTTTGATGTGGCCGCAAGCGCACGCCAAGCTGCCTCGGAACCCGAATACAGCGCCATCAAAGACGACTGGCCGCAACTGGCCGAGCACTGGCGCGCCAAACAGCTCAGCTACAGCTGGCTGCGCGCTGTCGCAGGCGCGCATTGCGATTTCTGGCAAGTCACGCAGGAAGGCCTAGACTGGGCGCTAGAGAAAACAGGCCATGATGACGATAGCGCACTACGCGACCGCCTGCTCCAGCTTTATTGGGAGTTGGGCGCCTATGCGGAAGTCCCCGCCATGCTCAACACGCTCAAGGCGGCGGGACTGAACACTGGCATCCTCTCCAACGGCTCACCCGCCATGCTGCGGGGTGCCGTGGACAGCGCTGGCATCGACGGCGTGCTCGACGCGCTCCTGTCGGTGGAGAGCGTGGGCATCTTCAAGCCTGACGCCCGCGTCTATGATCTGGTCGGCGCCGAATTCGGCTGCGCCAAGGATGAAGTGCTATTTGTCTCCTCCAACGGCTGGGACGCAGCGGCGGCTACGGGCTACGGCTTTACCACCGCATGGGTCAACCGCGCAGGCGAGCCGATGGACCGCCTGCCGTGGACGCCCAAACACACTCTCTCCGATCTCACAGGCATACCAGTATTGGCGGGAATCTAATGGCACATTTCACCACCTCCGACGGGCTGAAACTCTATTACACTGACGAGGGCAAAGGCCTGCCCATCCTCTGCCTTGCAGGGCTGACCCGCACCACGGCGGATTTCGATTATGTCACACCACATCTAGAGGGTTGCCGCCTGATCAAGATGGATTACCGCGGGCGTGGGCAGTCGGATTTCGATCCCGACTGGAAGAACTACGCCTTGCCTGTCGAGTGCCGCGATGCGCTGGAACTCATGGACCATCTGGGGCTGGAGAAAGTTGCGGTCCTAGGCACCTCGCGTGGCGGGCTCAACGCCATGGGGCTAGCCATGGCCGCAAAAGACCGCCTGCTGGGCGTGGCACTCAATGACGTAGGCCCCGTGATCGACCCAAAGGGCATCGAGACCATCAAGGATTACATCGGCCGCAACCCTGCCGCCAAAACCCACGAGGAAGCTGCCGCCGCGATGGAGCGTGCCTTCCCCGAGTTCAAAAACGTGCCCGAAGGCCGATGGCTGGAGGAAGCGCGCAAACACTATACGCAAGACGAAAACGGCCTGCACATCACCTATGACAAACACCTGCGCGACGCGGTGCTGGCAGCGGGCGAGCAGATGATGCCTGACCTCTGGCCCTATTTCGGCGCGCTCAAAGGTCTGCCGCTGGCGCTGATCTGGGGGCGCAATTCCAACCTGCTGAGCGAGGATACTGTGATGGAGATGCAAATCCGCCGTACTGATATGCATCTGGCGACTGTGCCTGACCGCGGCCACATCCCGTTTCTGGACGAGCCGACTGCCGTCTCAACCCTGCGCCGCTGGATCGGAGATATGCAATGAACATCGAGATGATCCGCGCCGCTGCCCAGCGCATCAAGGGCCATGCCGTGCGCACGCCGCTGGTCCGCTCGGGCTTCCTTGACCAGATCGCGGGCCGCCGTGTCTGGGTCAAACCCGAATGCCTGCAACACACGGGCAGCTTCAAATTTCGCGGTGCCTATAGCGCGCTATCGGCCCTCGACCCCGACACCCGCGCGCGCGGCGTCATCGCCTTTTCCTCGGGCAATCATGCACAGGGCGTGGCGCTGGCGGCACGGATGCACGACACCTCTGCCGTCATCGTGATGCCGATCGATGCGCCACAGCTCAAGATCGACAATACGCGGGCGTATGGTGCCGAGGTCGTCCTCTATGACCGCGAGACGGAATCGCGCGACGAGATCGGCGCACGGCTGAGCGAAGAGAAGGGGCTGACCTTGGTCAAACCCTTTGATGAACCGCAAGTGATTGCAGGCCAAGGCACCTGTGGACTGGAGATCGCCGAAGACGCCAAAGCCCTCGGGATCAAGAATGCCGATGTGATCGTCTGCTGCGGCGGCGGCGGGCTGACCTCTGGCATCGCTCTGGCACTGGAGGCGGACGCCCCCACCCTGCGCGTGCGCCCTGCGGAGCCTGCGGGGTTCGACGATGTGGCGCGATCCCTCACGGCGGGCGAGATCAAAAGCAATCCTGCCAAATCAGGCAGCATTTGTGACGCCATCATCACCGAGCGGCCGGGTGATATGACATGGCCCATCCTCAAGCGCCTGTGCGGCCCCGCATTGGTGGTCAGCGACGACGAGGCGCTCGATGCGATAGCGCAGGCCTTCCTGAACCTCAAACTCGTCGCCGAGCCAGGGGGCGCTGCCGCTCTTGCCGCCACCCTCTACCGCAAAGACGAGATCGAGGGCGATGATGTAATCGTGACCATCTCAGGTGGCAACGTCGACCCCGACATGTTCACACGGAGCTTGGAGCGTTTATGACCAATTTCACCATCGCAAGTTTCAATGTCAAAAACCTCATCGGTGCCGATCAGGAATACTACCGTTTCCAATCCTACACGCCCGAGGAATACGCGTGGAAGCGCGACTGGCTCGCCGATCAGATGGTCACGCTGGACGCCGATATTGTGGGCTTCCAAGAGGTGTTTGACGAGGAAACCTTAAGCGATGTGATCACGCTGGCCGACCAATATGGCGAGGCGCAGAACGATTTCTCCCTGCCAGATGGCACCAAACGCTACCGCAAGCGCGCAATTTTCGACAAGCTCGCCTATGGCGGCTATCGCGAGGCGGAGATCGCCTTTGCCCCCAACATGAATGACACAGGGCAAGCGGGCCAACGCCGCCCTGGCGTGGCGATCCTGTCGCGCTATGGCTTTGCAGACGAGCCCGAGATTATTCAGGACATGGGCGCACCGCTCGACATTCCCTTCTCGGACGGGGGCGAGGATGGCGGCTTCTTCCGCATCTCCCGCCTGAGCCGCCCGATCCTCAAGGTGCGCATTACCGTGGGCGGGCACGTGATCACCGTCTTCAACTGCCACCTGAAATCCAAACTCGGTGAATTCATCCGCCCAGAGGATGGCAGCCACGCCCCCGAAGTGGACCTCACGCACTACGACCCCGTGGGCCCCGCGCTGGGGTCTGCCCGTGCCGCCATGCGCCGTATGGCAGAGGCATGGGTGCTGCGCGGGGCGATTGTGCAGGAGTTGCAGGCAGGCAACCCCGTGATGGTGCTGGGGGACTTCAACGATGCCGAGAATGCCGTCAGCTCCGAGATCATCTCGGGCGAGCATCCGTTCAAGAACTACCAATGGATGCTGCGCCACGACGCCGAGCATCGCGGGGACCGTTATAGCGCCGAGGAAGCAATCCAAATCCACGAAGATATCGAAGCAGTGCGCCTGCACGCCGCCGAGAAGCTCTTTGTGCGCAAATCCCTCCGCGACATGGTCTTTACCGCGGCCTTTGGCAGGGTGTACGAGAGCATTGACCATATTTATCTGTCGCGCCACTTCCTGCCCGAATATGAGGACAACATCGGCGAGATGGCTTATTTCAGCGTCCTTAACGACCATCTGACCGATGGCAGCCATGCCGAGGCGCCGTACAACAAACTCGCCTCCGACCACGGCCAGATCATGGCGCATATGACCTTGAAGGGAGACCCCAGATGAAGCTGTTTGACGCAGGTGATGTGCGCATCCACTACCGCGTAGACGGGCCAGACGATGGACCGACAGTGGTTTTCGCCAACTCGCTGGGCACAGACATGCGGCTTTGGGATCCAATCCTGCCGTTGTTGCCCAAAGGTCTGCGCATCATCCGCTGGGACAAACGCGGGCATGGCCTCTCGACGGTCCCTAGTGGCCCCTACACCATGGGCGCGCTGATCAGCGATTGCGAGAAGCTGCTCGATCATCTGGCCGTCAAGGAAAGCGTCTTCGTCGGTCTCAGCATCGGCGGCATGATCGCCCAAGGGCTGGCGGTCAAACGGCTCGACCTGATCCGCGCCATGGTGCTGAGCAATACCGCCGCCAAGATCGGCAATCCCGCGCTTTGGGACGAGCGTATCGCCGCCGTACGTAAGGACGGGGTCGAAAGCCTCGCGGATGCCGTGATGGAGCGCTGGTTCAGCGCCGATTTCCGCAAAACGCCCGAGCTGGAGCTGTGGCGCAACATGCTGGTGCAGCAGGCGGACGACGGCTATGCGGGCTGCTCTGCGGCGATTTCGGGCACGGATTTCTATACGCCCACCAGCGGCCTGCGCCTGCCCACGCTGGGGATTGCGGGCAGTGAGGACGGCTCGACTCCGCCCGATCTGGTACGCGAGACTGTTGATCTGATTCCCGCATCTCAGTTCCACCTCATCCGCCGTGCAGGCCATCTACCCTGTGTCGAGCAGCCACAGGAATTCGCCGATGTGCTGACCAAATTCCTCAAAGGGGTCGGCCATGTCTGACCGCTTTGCCAAGGGGATGCAGACCCGCCGCCGCGTGCTGGGCGATGCCCATGTTGACCGCGCCGAAGCGGCTAAAACCGATGCTGACGCGGCTTTCCAGACGCTGATCACCGAAGGGGCATGGGGCACTGTCTGGTCCTCGGACGCCATAAGCTTGCGCGAACGCTCGATGCTTACGCTGGCGCTGTTGGCCGCGATGGGGAATTTTGAGGAAATCCCCATGCACATCCGCGCCTGTGCGCGTACAGGTGCGAGCCAAAGCGATGTGATGGAAGCGTTCCAGCACGTGGCCGTCTATTGCGGTGTACCAAAGGCGAACCACGCCATCAAACTGGCCAAGGCGACGTGGGCCGAGATGGAGCAGAAAAGCTAATGGCAGCAAGCGTTTTTGACAGCCCGCTTTATGCGCATCTCTTCCCCACGGGCGAGGCGGGGCGGCTTTTCTCCGACACCGCTGCCCTGCGCGCGATGCTGCTGGTCGAGGGCGCGCTGGCCCGTGCGCAAGGCGCGCAAGGCATCATCCCCGAGCTGAGCGCCAAGGCGATCCAGCGCGCCACGATGGAGATACAGATCGACCCCGGTGCTATTGCGCGCGCCACGGGCGAGAACGGTGTGAGCGTTCCGGGCCTTGTGGCGGCATTCCGCGCGGAGATGAACGCACCAGAGCATGCGCAATTTGTGCATTGGGGCGCGACATCGCAGGATATTATCGACACGGGGCTGATGCTGCGCCTGCGGCAGCTGCTGCTTTTGGTCGAGACGGATTTGCGAAAGGTGATTGCGGCCTTGGCCGTGCTGTCCGAGCATCACGCCGCAACGCCAATGGCAGCCCGCACGTGGAGCCAGCAGGCAACGCCCACCAGTTGGGGTGCGGTAGTGGCGGATTGGGGACACGGGCTGTGTGACCTGCTGGACGCTCTTCCCTCCCTTCGATCGTCATCGCTTTTGGTCTCACTCTCGGGAGCGGCGGGCACGGCACAGGCCTTAGGGCCTGAGGCTGCGGAGACGCGGGCGGCTTTGGCCGACGGTCTTGGCCTGCACGATCCTGCGCGCAGCTGGCATGTGGACCGTGGCCCGATCCTGCGCATCGCGGACTGGCTGGCACAACTCACCGCGCAACTGTCGCGAATGGGGGCCACTCTTGTCTCGCTGACAAGCACCGAAGTGGGCGAGGTCACGCTGGGGGTTGCGGGCGCGTCCTCCACCATGCCGCAAAAACAGAACCCCGTGGCCGCGTCAGCGCTTCAGGCCTTGGGGCACCAGTGCACAGGCCTGCGTGCCGCATTAGCCCCCGCCACACAGCAGATGCACCAGCGCGACGGGGCCGCGTGGTTCGCCGAATGGATGGTTTTGCCACAGATCGCCCTTGGCACGGCGAGTGCATTACAACACGCGGTGACCCTGTCGCAAACCATGGGTCCAAACACGGCCCGTATGACAGGCAACCTCAATGCCAATCTGGGACTGATCCACGCCGAAGCGCTAAGCTTTGCGCTGGCCCGCAGCATGCCGCGCCCCAAGGCGCAATCGACAAGCAAGGCGCTGTGCCGCGAGGCGCAGGAAACGGGAGTGGAGCTGGAGACGCTGGCGCGTGCCGCCTATCCTGATCTGCCTGACGATCTCTTCGACGGGGCCGCGTCGCTTGGCCTCGCCCCCCAAGCCGCAGCCGATTTCGCGGCCCGAGCAAAGGCGCTGTAACATCTCGCGCCTGCCAATCATATTCATCATGCTCACGGTGATGATCGATGCCATGGGGATCGGCCTGATCATCCCCGTAATGCCCGATCTGATCCAAGAGCTGGGCGGTGGCACTCTTGCCGAGGCCGCGATCTGGGGCGGGATACTCTCCACCACATTCGCCGCGATGCAGTTCCTGTTTGGCCCAGTGATGGGCGGCTTGTCGGATCATTTCTGGCGCAGGCCCGTGCTGCTTGTAGCGCTGGTGGTGATGGCGCTCGATTATGTGGTCATGGCAGTCGCAGGCTCAATCTGGCTGCTGCTAGCAGGGCGCGTGGTGGGCGGGATCACGGCGGCGACGCAATCCACGGCGAGCGCCTATATGGCCGATATCTCTGCCCCGCACGAGCGGGCCGCACGCTTTGGCCTTGTGGGGGCGGCTTTTGGCGCGGGCTTTGTGCTCGGGCCGCTCTTGGGCGGATTGCTGGCCGAATACGGGACCCGCGCACCTTTCTGGCTGGCCGCAGCGCTGGCCTTTGGCAACGCGATCTTCGGCTGGGTTGTGCTCAAGGAAACTGTAACCGATGCCAACCGCCGCAGATTTGAATTGCGCCGTGCCAATCCGCTGGGCGCGCTGCGCGCTTTGGGGCGGCTGGAGGGGGTGACGCCGCTGCTGCTGGTCTATTTCATCTACTACATCGGCTTTGCTGTTTACCCCGCCGTCTGGTCCTATTTCGGGAAAGAGCGGTTTGAGTGGGCGCCTGCCACCATCGGCCTGTCGCTGGCGCTGTTTGGTGTGACGATGGCACTGATCCAAGGCGGGTTGATCCGCCCTATCCTCAACGCATTGGGAGAGCGCGGGACCGTTATCGCGGGGCATGTGTTCAGTATCAGCAGCCTCACCGGCATCGCGATGATTACCTCTGGCACGTGGGTTCTGATCCTCACCCCGCTGGCAGCCCTTGGCGGCATCATCCCCCCTGCCCTCCAAGGGATCATGTCCCAGCGGGTGGCCGATGATGCCCAAGGCGAGTTGCAAGGCGCGCTAACTTCTGCCTCAGCGCTGGCGATGATCCTATCGCCCTTGGCAATGACATACACCTTTGCGCAGTTCACAGATGCCCATGCGCCGATCTACCTACCTGGCGCGCCATTTCTGCTGGCTGCTACGCTGAGCACCATTGGCCTTGCCGCCCTCATCATCGGAACGCGCGCGCGCGCCTGACGCGGCGTAGCGCTGTGCAAAAGGGCTTGTCGGCGGAGGTGATCTGGGCAACGCTGAAGGCAACACGCAAAGGATATCCCATGAAGAAAATCAACGCCGCCGTCTGCCATGAATTTGGTGCCCCCCTCAAGCTCGAAGAGATCGCCCTGCGCGCGCCAGAGGCGGGCGAAGTCGAGGTCACGCTGGATGCGGTGGCGATCTGCCATTCCGACATCTCATTCGCCGAAGGGGCGTGGGGCGGCTCGTTGCCCGCTGTTTATGGCCATGAAGCGGCAGGCAAAGTGGCCGCTGTAGGTGCGGGCGTGAACGGTTTGGCAGTGGGCGACAGTGTCGTAGTTACGCTTATCCGCTCCTGCGGGACCTGCCCTTCCTGCGCAGGCGGCGCGCCGACCCTGTGCAGCACACCCTATGACGGCGACCACGGCCCGATCAAGACTGCTGAGGGCGGCAAGCTGCATCAGGCGATGGCCTGTGGTGCCTTTGCCGAGGCGGTCGTCGTGGATCAGCGGCAGGTCGTGAAGATCGGAGAAGAGATTCCGAAAGAATGTGCCGCCCTTATTGCATGCGGTGTGATCACCGGTGTCGGGGCAGTCGTGAACGCCGCAGGCCTGCGCGCGGGTCAGGATGTGGTGGTCATTGGTGCGGGCGGTGTGGGCCTCAACGCGATCCAAGGCGCGCGGATTGCCGGCGCGCGGCGCATTGTCGCTGTTGATATGAGTGAAGAGAAGCTTGAGATCGCGCGCGAATTCGGGGCCACCGACGGTGTGCTCGCCTCTGGTAAGAAACCGTGGAGCGAGGCCAAGAAGGCAATGGGCCGTGGCGCAGATGCGGTGATCGTGACTGTCGGTGCGATACCTGCTTATGACACTGCTCCGCGCTATCTGGCCTATGGCGGCAAGGTGGTGATGGTAGGCATGCCCCATTCAGGTGCGATGTCGAGCTATGAGCCTGTAATGCTCGCCGCCGTGGGTCAGGGCATGGTTGGCTCCAAGATGGGTGATGTGGTGATCCAGCGCGATATTCCGTGGATGGTGGATTTGTACACCCAAGGGCGGTTGAAGCTGGACGAGCTGATCTCGGGCCGTTGGGAGTTGGGGCAGATCAACGAGGCGATTGCCGACACCAAGACAGGTGCCGCGCGACGCAATGTGATTTTGTTTGATCGCTGAAGACTGTTCGGGTTGCAGGTGCAGGATTCAGTTTAAAGGGCAAAATGAAGGGGTATTGTGATGCTGCTTAAGGACTTGGACATCATCGTGACCGCGCCACCTGCACCTGGTTGGGGGGGGCGGTACTGGATATTGGTGAAGCTTACGACCGATTGCGGGATTATAGGCTGGGGGGAATGTTATGCTTCCTCTGTCGGGCCCGAGGCGATGCGCGCGGTCATCGAGGATGTGTTTGCGCGACATATGGCGGGCGAGAACCCAGAGAACATCGAGATGATGTTTCGGCGCGCCTATTCATCGGGGTTCACGCAGCGGCCTGATCTGACAGTCATGGGCGCGTTTTCGGGGTTGGAGATTGCGTGCTGGGATATTCTTGGCAAGGCGCGGGAACGGCCTGTCTATGCGCTGCTTGGCGGTGTGATGAATAAGCGCGTGCGCGCCTATACTTATCTCTATCCGTTGGCGCATCATGATTTGGGGGCGTTCTGGTCCTCTCCCGAGATGGCCGCCGAGAGTGCGCTTGATGCTGTTGAGCGCGGCTATACCGCCGTCAAGTTTGATCCTGCAGGGCCGTATACGCGGCGGGGTGGGCATATGCCTGCGATGTCCGATATCTCGCAGTCGGTGGCGTTTTGTAAGGCCATTCGCGAGGCCGTTGGTGACCGTGCGGATCTGCTGTTTGGGACCCACGGGCAGTTCACCACAGCGGGCGCGATCCGTTTGGGGCAGGCTTTGGAGCCGTATTCGCCGCTGTGGTATGAGGAGCCTATTCCGCCTGACAATGTGTCGGAGATGGCAAAGGTGGCAGGTGCTGTGCGCATTCCGATAGCCACTGGTGAGCGGCTGACCACCAAGGCGGAGTTTGCGCCCGTGCTGCGCAGCGGGGCCGCGACGATTTTGCAGCCTGCGCTTGGGCGTGCGGGTGGCATTTGGGAAATGAAGAAAGTCGCCGCCATGGCGGAGGTCTATAATGCGCAGATGGCCCCGCATCTTTATGCGGGCCCTGTGGAGTGGGCGGCGAATATTCATCTCGCCGTTAGCATCCCCAATCTGCTCATGGCCGAGACGATCGAGACGCCGTTCCATGACCAGCTCATCAAGGGCAGCATTCGGGTTGAGGATGGATTTGTGACTGCGCCGACAGCACCTGGTCTTGGGATTGATGTGGACGAAGACGTCGCCCGTGCGCATCCCTACACGGGCGACGGGCTGCATCTGGAGATGCGCGAGGAGCCTTGCGACTACGTCAATGGCAACAACTTCGAGGGCGGTGCGCCTGCGCCTCGAGACTGACGCACAAAGCCCGCGCTGGTGTGGCGCGGGCTTTTTCATCTTTTTGGGGGGTTAGTAGAACGCCTGCAAACCTGTGATGGATCGGCCGAGGATCAGCGCGTGTACGTCATGCGTGCCCTCATAGGTGTTGACAGTCTCGAGATTCATCATGTGGCGCATCACTTGGAAATCACCTGAAATCCCGTTGCCACCGTGCATATCACGGCTGTGGCGTGAGATCTCGAGCGCTTTGCCGCAGTTGTTGCGCTTAACGATGGAGATCATCTCGGGTGCGGCATTGGCGTTGTCCATCAGGCGGCCCACTTGCAGGCTTGCCTGCATGCCAAGTGCTATCTCGGTCATCATGTCAGCGAGCTTCTTCTGGAAGAGCTGGGTTTGCGCCAGCGGGCGGTTGAACTGGTGACGGTCCAGACCGTATTGGCGCGCGGCGTGCATGCAGAACTCTGCCGCGCCCATCACACCCCATGAGATGCCATAGCGCGCACGGTTCAAACAACCAAACGGCCCCTTAAGACCCTGCACATTGGGCAGCAGCGCGTCATCGCCTACTTCGACACCTTCCATTACGATTTCACCCGTAATCGAGGCACGCAGGCTCAGTTTGTTGCCAATCTTGGGCGCGCTCAGGCCGTCCATCCCTTTCTCAAGGATAAAGCCGCGAATCTTGCCGCCGTGCTCTTCGGATTTGGCCCAGACCACGAACACATCCGCGATAGGCGCGTTGCTGATCCACATTTTGGAGCCTGTGATTTTATAGCCGTTGGCCGTCTTCACCGCGCGGGTTTTCATGCCCGCAGGGTCGGAGCCTGCGTCAGGCTCTGTCAGGCCAAAGCAGCCGATGAACTCGCCCGAAGCAAGCTTGGGCAGGTACTTCTTGCGCTGCGCCTCGGAGCCGTAGGCGTAGATCGGGTACATGACCAGTGACGACTGCACGGACATCATGGAGCGGTAGCCCGAATCGATCCGCTCCACTTCACGTGCGACCAGACCGTAAGAGACATAAGAGCCGCCCAGCCCGCCGTATTCCTCTGGCACTGTGACGCCTAGCAGCCCCATATCGCCCATCTCGCGGAAGATGCTGGCGTCGGTTTCTTCATTGGCGAAGGCGTTGATCACGCGGGGCTGCAGCTTTTCGGTGGCATAGGCACGCGAGCTTTCCATGATCATGCGCTCGTCTTCGGAGAGCTGCTCGTTCAGGCGCAGGGGGTCGGACCAGTCGAACTGCCCCAGATCGGGGGCGTCTTTTGCTTTGAGAATTGGGGTTTCAGCGTTCATGGCGGTACCTTTCAGGATCATATTGCAGATATTGCGGCTCTTATTGCACAAAAGCGGCGAAACCTCTAACAACGGTTCATCCTCAATACATGAGTTTTAGTCATAGATGATTGCGCCCCGCCGATACCTGCCTTCCGTCTCTGCCCTGCTGGCATTCGAGGCTTGCGCACGGCTGGGCAGCGCCACTCAGGCTGCGACAGAACTGTCGTTGACGCAGTCCGCCATCAGTCGCCAGATCAAAGCGCTTGAGGGCCAATTGGGCGTGCAACTCATGGCGCGGCAAGGGCGGCGATTGACGCTTACGCAGGCGGGAACGGAATATGTGCACGACGTGCGCGAGGTTTTGAGGCGGCTGGCGCAGGCAAGTGTGAATGCGACGACGCAGGCACAATCAGGCGCATTGGCTTTGGCGATCCTGCCTGCTTTCGGGATGCACTGGTTGGCCCCGCGCCTGTCGGATTTCGCGCAAACGCATCCCGAGGTGACGGTGAACCTGTCCACACGGCTGCAACCCTTTGCACTGGGACCAAGTGCGTTTGATGCAGCAATCCACTTCGGGCATGAAGACTGGCCTGGTGTGCACTACCTGCCGCTTGCACCCGAAATCGTCGTGCCTGTCTGTGCACCCGACATGCAGGGAGCTCCCTTTACCCAGCCTCAGATGCTGTTGGACCACCCCCTTCTGCACCTTGAAACCCGACCGCGCGCTTGGGCGCGGTGGTTCGAGGCAGTGGGGCATCCTTGCGATCCACCGCATGGCATGATGTTCGACCAGTTCGGCACGATGGCGCAGGCGGCGATCCACGGGCTGGGAGTGGCGCTGCTGCCTACCTTTATGGCCGAGCCGTATCTGAAGGAAGGGCAGCTTGTCCTCGCCTCCGACAAGACAACCGAGAGTATCGGCAGCTATTTTTTGGTCTGGCCAGATGACCGTCCCGCACCGCCACCTTTGCTCGCATTTTGCCGATGGCTTGAGACGCAGACACAGCCACGCTGACTGCGCGCCGATAGGTTAATCAATTCGCAATTTGTCAAACTTCGGCCACATTCACCGCCTATAGGGTGACCAAGTGACGGTGGGGGCCGACACCAAGGAGCATCGCAATGCTTAGCAAATTCTTTCTGCGCGCCGCTGTGACAGCCGCTGCGCTGACCTGTTCAACCGGCTCTGCATCTGCAGAGAACTTTGACATTATGATCGCCGAATTCTCGTTTTTCCCTAGCATTAGCTATGTGCAACCTGGCGACACGATCACCTTCATCAACGAATCTGGCGTGGAGCGTGACATCCGCTCTAAAAACAAGCAGTGGTCGATTTCAGACCTTGCAGACGGTGCATCGGCAACCATCACAGTCGAAGAAGGTTGGAAGAATGATTATCTCTCGCGTATCAAAGGGTCCGACAATGGCGGAAATGAACAGACTGGCGAGATCGTGAACAACGATCTGCTCGATATTGAGCAGACGAACGAAGAGCTTCAGGCCGAGCCAGGCACGATCCTCGGCGTGCTGAGCTTTGGCCAGCCCCCGGTTGAGGCAATCGCCGAAGATTCCTGAGATTAAAGGTCTATTGCGTACCGTCGGTCGGCTCCCACGGCTCGATCAGTTCGGGACCCGCCGCGCGGTTTGAATTGACCGCACGGCCCACGCGGTGCCACTGCAAAACATCATCGGCCGCCGCCCGCATCAGCGGTGCGGCGCCTTTCCCCTTTTCCCCCAACCAGAGCGCCCAATCGGGCTGCTCAATCACGACAGGCATCCGGTGATGGATCGCCCGCATTGGCGCATTCGCCCCTACAGTAAGGGCCGCGACCGTGCGCATCTCGTCGCCATCCACAGGGTTCCGCCAACTTTGCCAAAGCGCCGCAAACGCGAGCGGTGATCCGTCACCTCGCGTGATATACCAAGGGTCACGGCCTCCTTCCACGTCCTTGGTCCATTCATAGAACCCGCTGGCCACGACCAGCACACGGCGTGTGTGCACCGCATCTCGGAAGACGGGTTTCTCCAGCACCGTCTCGGCGCGTGCATTGATCAGAAGCGGGCCATCATTCGGCTTTTTGTACCACGGCGGGATCAGCCCCCAACGCATCGCCTCCATCGTGCGCGGCTGATCTGGGCCGCCCGTGATCACGGCGATGTCATTGGTCGGACAAACATTGTAATTCGGTCCCTCGGGCAGCGTATTAGCGGGGGCAGCCTCGAATATCTGGACCATCGCCGCAGGCGGCAGGGTCAGCGCCATCCGTCCACACATGTCTGCCTCCTTTCGCTGGGCTTGAACGTACCGCGGTAGGGCAAAAAGGAAAGTACGGGCAGTGAAAAAGGCGCGCCTTGCAAAAGCGGCGCGCCTTTCCAAAGTTCGGCAGGACCGCCTATTTCATCGTAATACGGCCTTCCAACACAGGCGTATAGGGCGCATTGGCAGCGAGATATTCTGAGGCCACATCCGCGACATCAGGCCCAAAGTCATAGGCATTCGCCGCGTCCTTGGACATCGCATAACCGTAACCGCCCTTGCGGATAAAGTTGTTGGAGACAACGCCGTACACCTTTTCCAGATCCACAGGAGCACCGCCAATCATCACATCAGAGACGCGGGACCCCGCCTCCGCCGCCGCATCGACGGTAAAGGTCATCCCAGCCACCTGCGGGAAACGCCCTGCGACCTCCTCGATCTCGCTCACTCCGTTTTCAAGCGCGGCGACCAGTACAGCGCCCGTGACCTGAAAGGTCGACAGCGTGTTCTGGAACGGCAGCACGGTCAGCACTTCGCCCTTGGTCACATCGCCCGCATCAATGGAGGCGCGGATGCCACCGCTGTTTTGCAAGGCCACGTCGATGCCTGATCCGCCACACGCGCCAGCATCGCATCGGCGATCATGTTGCCCATGGTACACTCCTGCACGCGGCACACAGCGCGGTCCCCCTCCAGCGCATCCGCCGCCTCGGCCACAACCGTGTTGCGAATTTCCTCCAGCGGTTGGGCCAGTTCGGCCACACGCGCGACTGTCGCGGCATCCTCGGTCACGGCGGCATCGATCAGGATCGGCTCGCCCTTGGCCTCGGTCACATTGCCCGCGTCATCAAATGTCACGTTCAGCTCACCCAGATATTTGCCGTAGGCATAAGCCTGCACAATGGCCGTATCGCCAACCATGGTCGGGTATGCGCCTTCGGCGCGCTCGTTGGTGTTGCTGAGCAATGTATTGGAATGACCGCCCACGATCACATCGACACCCTTGGTATTCGCCGCGACCATCTGGTCAACGGCATAGCTCGAGTGGCTCAAGACGATAATCTTGTTCACGCCTGTGGCGGTCAAACGGTCCACCTCGCCCTGAACGGCCGCCACAGGCTCGGAGAAGGTGACGTTATCGCCAGGGCTGGCAAGCTCGGGAGTGTCCTCTGGGGTCAGACCAATCAGGCCGATCTTTTCGCCGCCACGCTCGATCACAGTGGATTTGGCGAGCGTGCTAGCCAGCAGCGGCTCGGCACTCACGTCTGCGTTGCTCATCAGAACGGGGAAGTCCACCGCAGCCATGAAGGCCGCAAGCACTTCGGGACCATCGTCGAATTCGTGGTTGCCCACGGTCATGCCGTCATAGCCAAGCTTGTTCACCATCTTGGCGGCCATCTGGCCTTTGTAATGGGTATAGAAAAGGGTGCCCTGAAACTGGTCACCCCCGTCCACGCGGATAGAATTGTTGGTGCGCCCCCGCGCCTCGGCAATGGCTGTGACCAGACGCGCCGTCCGGCCAAAGCATTTGCCTTCGGTGTTGTCCTCGGCTCCGCAAGGTCCGTCATATTTGCTGATCGGCTCGAACCGCGCATGGAAATCATTGGTCTGCAAAATCGTCAGCGTGTAATCCGCGCTCGCCATGCCTGCTGTCAGGCCAAGAGCAGCGGCGCTCAAAAGGAGTCGCTTCATGGTGGGGTCCCCCATTGGAATGAATAGCCTTATGGTGGCGCGCAGGTCGCGACCTGTCAAAGATCATATGCGGGGTTGCGTTACGTGATCCCTGACTGCGCTGCATCCTTGGGCGATGCTTAGCTCTTGACCCCTCGCGCCTGCGAAGGCATCACCGATCCCATGCTTATATTCAAAATCCTCAGCTCCGACGAATGGCACACCTTGCGCAAGGAGGGCGAGACGACGGGCGCCCCGATTGATGTGAGCGATGGCTATGTCCACCTCTCGACAGCGGCGCAGGTTGCGGAAACAGCGGCCAAACACTTCGCTGGCGCAGAGGGGCTGTTCCTGCTGGCACTTGAGGCCGACACTCTTGGCGACACGCTCAAATGGGAAGTCTCGCGCGGCGGGGCGGAGTTTCCACATCTCTACCGCAAGCTGGCGATGGAGGATGTCGTCTGGGCGCAGCCGCTGCCGCTGGTCGACGGGATGCATGAATTTCCCGCAGGACTGACGGAGGCCGCACAATGACGCAGTACCGCGACACTGAGCGCGCACAGTTCGAGATTTTCAAATCCCTGCCCCACGACACACCGATCAACATGCTCAATCTGGTGCAGTTCTTTGACCGCGCCGAATACCCCGCAGATCACGCGCTGGCGGATGAGGGCCTCACAGGTGCGCAGGCCTATGCCAATTATGGCGCGGCCAGCGGCCCCGTGCTGCAACGCGTCGGCGGCACGATCATCTGGCGCGGCGGGTTCGAGGTGAGCCTGATTGGCGATGCGTCCGAGACGTGGGACGCGATGTTTATCGCCCAATATCCCAACGCAGGCGCCTTCCTCGCCATGGTCACCGACCCCGAGTATCAAAAGGCAATCGTGCACCGTCAGGCCGCCGTCATGAATTCGCGCCTCATCCGCAGTGCGCCTTTGCCCGTCACAGGCACATTTCAATGAACGCCCTGATCGAAGGACTGGGCCTGAGTGTTCTGCGCCGCTTTGATCCCGAGGCCGCGCACGGTCTGGCCATTCGCGCCCTGCGCGCAGGGCTGACGCCGCGCCCAGGTCCTATGAGCAGTGCGCGCCTCAGTGTTGATCTGGCAGGGATGCACCTGCCCAACCCTGTGGGCCTTGCCGCAGGGTTTGACAAAAACGCCGAAGCGATTGCGCCGCTGAGTGCTGCGGGTTTCGGCTTTATCGAAGTGGGCGCTGCCACGCCTTTGCCCCAGCCCGGCAATGACAAACCCCGCCTATTCCGCCTGACCGAGGACGCCGCCGCGATCAACCGCTTCGGCTTTAACAATGAAGGTATGGACGCGATTGTGAAGCGCATTGCCGCTGCCAAACGCACCATCCCCGTGGGCCTCAACCTCGGGGCCAATAAAACCAGCACGGACCGTGCGGCGGATTTCGCCCACGTGATGGAAGCGGCGCGCGATCACGTCGATTTCGCCACAGTCAATGTGTCCTCGCCCAACACCGAAAAGCTGCGCGACCTTCAGGGCAAGGCAGCCCTTGCGGGTCTGCTCGAGGGCGTCATTGAGGTGCGCGGCACCACGCCCATCATGCTCAAAATCGCGCCCGATCTGACGGAGGCCGAGATTGCAGATGTGGCGGAAGTGGCGCAAAGCGCGGGGGTTGCTGCCATCATCGCCACCAACACCACCCTGTCCCGCGAAGGGCTGAAATCAGCGCACCGCGACCAAATGGGCGGTCTGTCTGGTGCGCCCTTGTTCGAGAAATCTACCCGCGTGCTGGCAAGGCTGTCGAGCCTGACGGATACACCGATCATTGGTGTGGGCGGCATCGGCACTGCCGATCAAGCCTATGCAAAGATTTGTGCGGGGGCCAGTGCGGTCCAGCTCTATACCGCGCTGGTGTTTGGCGGGCTGCGCATGGTTGCGGAAATCGCACGCGGCATTGATGCACGCCTTGAACGCGACGGATTTGGAACGCTGGCCGAGGCGGTCGGCAGCAAACGCGACGAATGGCTTTAGCGCTTTTTGGTGAAAACTGACTACTGCGCTGCGGCGCGCTCCAACGCTGGATACCGCGCAGCCAAAGTTGCTGCGCGCACCACAAAAGAGATCAGCATCGACAGCCAAAGCCCGTGGTTGCCCAAAGCGGGCTCCAGCACCAAAACGCACCCCACATACACACAGAACGACACCGCCATCATATTGCGCATATCGCGGCTGCGGATCGCGCCTACGAAAATACCATCCAGAATGAATGCCGTACAGCCAATCAGCGGCAATACCACCAGATAGGGCAGGTAAATCCGCGCAATCTCGCGCACCTCTGGCGCTGTGGTCATCCTCTCAACAATCAGCCCACCAAAGAGCGCGAAGGTAACGGCCAGTACAGCGGCCGACACCATGCCCCACCCCCAGACCAGCACCGCGGAGCGGCGCAGCCGCACCACATTGCGCGCACCTGCCGCCTTGCCGACCAGCGCCTCTGCCGAGAACGCAAAACCGTCCAGCGCATAGCTCGCGATCATCAAGAACTGGATCAGCACCTGATTGGCTGCCAGCGTCACATCTCCCTGCCCCGCACCCAGCAACATGAAGCTCACAAATATCGCCTGAAGCAAAAGTGAGCGGATCAGAATATCCGTGTTCACACCGACCATCCGCCGCCAGCGCGCAGCGTCCAATACGCTGTTCCACGCACGCCACGCCGTTCCCGCAAAAACAGCACGGCAGAACCACAGCCCCAGCGCAAACCCGCTCCATTCGGCGATTGCAGAGGCAAAGGCTACGCCTTGCACGCCCCAGCCCAGTCCCATCACAAACCAAAGGTCCAGCACGATGTTGAGCCCGTTCATCCAGAGCTGAAGCACCAGCACCGCGCGCGTACGCTCCTGCGCGATGAGCCAGCCCGTGATGCCATAAAGCGCAATCGCGGCGGGCGCGGACCAGACGCGCACCGCCATATATTGCTGCGCCAGCCCTTCAACCTCCACGCTGGCAGGGGACACCTGAAACGCAACCCAGAACAGCAGCCCCTGCAGCGCGATGATCACCACGCCAGCGCCGAGCCCAATCATCAGCGCGCGGGTGAGTAGCGCGGCAACCTCGCCTGCATCGCCCTGCCCGTCCGCCTGCGCCGTCAGGCCCACGGTCCCCATGCGCAGAAATCCGAACACCCAATAGAAGGCTGACAGGATCACGGCGCCAATGCCCACAGCCCCAATGGGTGCTGCCAGCCCCATCTGGCCCACAACGTACGTATCCACGGCCCCGAGGATCGGCACAGTCGCATTGGACAGTACAACTGGGATCGCAATGTGAAGGACGCGGCGGTGGGTTAACCGCGCGTCGCCTGTGTCACTCACGGGGGGCTGGCATCACGAAATGCCCCATCGCCTGCGCATAAAGCCGCTCGCGATTGTCCTGCCACGCCTCCACCTGCACGGAGGCATAGCGCCGCCCCGCCCGCGTGATCCGTGCACGCGCATAGGCATCGCGCGGCAGACCCGTGCGCAGATAATCAACGGTGAAATCAGCCGTCTTGGGCAATCGCGGCAGATCGGCGGGGGCTGCATTTTCCAGATCGAGCTCGCCCGCCTCTAGATCATCCCAAAGATGCGCCCAGTTGAGCGTCATCACCGCCGTAATCTCGAGGAAAGCCGCCGTCGCCCCGCCATGCAATGCAGGCAGCAGAGGGTTCCCGATCAGTTCTTGTTTGAAGGGCATGATCCCCGTCAGCTCGTCGCCACGGCGTTCGAACTCGATCCCCAGAAAGCCGATATAGGGCACGGCACCTGCAAGCGCTTTGAGTGCTGCGTCACGGCGTTGCTTGACCACTTGCACGGGTTCGGGAGGTTTGCGGGTACTCATCTACGCCCCTCCACCGTGAATGCGCCCGTGGCCGTAGCAACAGGGTTCTGCGTATCTTCATCAAGTGCCACAGCCCGCACAAAAGCAACCGAACGGGTCATGTGGTAACAGGTGGCACGCGCCACAATCGTCTGACCAGGCGTGGCCGTGCGCATGTAGTCGATGCGCAAATCAATCGTGGCCGTGCCGCCACCAATATCAGGATGACACATCACCGCCGCCCCGCAGCACGTGTCCATCAACGCCGAGACTGCGCCGCCGTGGATCACGCCCGTTACAGGATCCCCCACCAGCTCTGCACGGTAGGGCATGGAAATAACCGCCTCACCATCGGCCATTTCCTGCGGTTCAATCCCCAGCATAACTGAATGGGGCAACGCCTCGATGAACTGGCGCGCAAGCCTTGTTTTCCCTGTCATTGGCACTCCTGTCAGGGCGATCAAGCACCCCGCGTTTCGCGGCCTTTACAGCAGCAGCCCACCTAAAGGGCAAGAGGGCGTTGCACATCACGCGCAGTGGTTTTAGCCTACAGCTCCGGAGGAAGACCCTGATATGAGCGAAGAGACCCGCCTTAGCTTTAAGGAAATGTGCGCGAAGTTCGATGTAACGCCGCGCACGTTGCGGTATTACGAATATATCGAGCTGCTATCGCCCGACCGTGAAGGGCGCACGCGGTTTTATGGCCCTCGCGAGCGCGCACGGATGGAGCTGATCCTGCGCGGCCGCAGCTTTGAATTCGCGCTCGAAGAGATCCGCCAATGGCTTCTCATCTATGAACATGAAGGCACCGAAGCCCAAATGCGCGCGTGGGTCGCCATGGCCGACAGGCAAATCACCGAACTGGCGGAAAAGCGCAAACAGCTTGATGACGCCTTGTCCGAGCTTACCCGCCTGCGTGACGATACCCAGCAGGAGCTGGCCGAAAGAGCTGAAAGCTCCTGACCGCTCACCACAATTTTTTGCCTGGCCTACGCCAACAAAAGTTTACGTGAAGTAACCCAACGTAAAGATGGAAATTGACGTAGGCATTCACTACGTAAGCTTCAGACCACAGATTTTTACGATGCGCCGCCGAAGATTTTCGGGCGGTAAAATATTTGACCAGATAGGTTTTCTAGTATGACCAACGACACCACAACCATTCGCGAAATGTGCGACATGTTCGATGTCACACCCCGAACGCTGCGATTTTATGAGGCTAAGGAGCTACTGTTTCCGCAACGCCTTGGCCAAAAACGGTTGTTTACGAAACGCGACCGCGCGCGGCTCAAACTCATCTTGCGCGGAAAACGATTCGGGTTTTCACTCGAGGAAATTCGCCAACTGCTCGACCTTTACTACAAAGGTGACGGCCAGAAGCTGCAGCTCACGGAATCATACAAGCTGGCCAGCAAGCGTCTGGAAGACCTCGAGACCCAGCGGACCGAGCTTGAGAGTGCCATCGCCGATTTGCGAGATCAGCTCAAATGGGCGGAAAAAATGATGTCATCGCTCAGCCAGCAACGCATCGCAGTCTAAAGACAAAATAATTCTTCAGGGAGAACCACATGCCGACATACACAGCGCCGACCAAAGACATGCAATTCGTTCTGCACGATGTGCTGAAAATCACCCAAGCCTCTATTCCAGGTTACGCCGATCTGGAGCCTGACTTCACGAGCGCGATCCTGGAGGAAGCAGGCAAGCTAACGTCCGAGGTGCTCGCCCCGCTGAACGCCTCAGGCGACAAGGAGGGCTGCCGTCTGGAGAACGGTGTCGTCTACACGCCAAAGGGTTTCAAAGAGGCCTTCGAGAAGGTCAAAGAAGGCGGCTGGCCCGGTCTGGACATGCCCGAGCAGTATGGCGGCCAGAACATGCCTGCCGTCATCGGCTCCGCTGTGGGGGAGATGTTCTCGTCGGCCAATATGGCGTTCACGATGTATCAGGGTCTGACGCACGGTGCGGCCTCTGCGATCCTCGCGCACGGCACGGACGCGCAAAAGGACAAGTGGCTGCCCAAAATGGTCAGCTGTGACTGGACAGGCACCATGAACCTGACAGAGCCACACTGCGGCACCGATCTGGGCCTGATGCGCACCAAGGCTGTGCCACAGGACGACGGCAGCTATAAGATCACAGGCCAGAAAATCTTCATCTCCTCGGGCGAGCATGACATGGCCGAGAACATCATCCACCTCGTGCTGGCCAAAATCGAAGGCGGCCCAGAGGGAATCAAGGGCGTGTCCCTGTTCATCGTGCCCAAGGTCAACGTGAACGATGACGGCACGCTGGGTGCGCGCAACGGCGCTACCGTAGGCTCCATCGAAGAGAAGATGGGTATCCACGGCAACTCCACCTGCGTGATGAACTATGACGAGGCCACAGGCTACCTGCTGGGCGACGAGCACAAAGGCATGCGCGCCATGTTCACCATGATGAACGAGGCCCGTCTGGGCGTCGGCATGCAAGGTCTGGCGCAGACCCAAGTCGCATACGAGAACGCGCTGGCCTATGCCCACGACCGCCTTCAGGGCCGTGCCGTGACAGGGGCCGAGGCACCAGAGAAGCCCGCCGATCCGCTGATCGTGCACCCTGACATCCGCCGCTCCCTGATGGATCAGAAGAGCTTTGCCGAAGGCGCGCGTGCCTTCATCCTCTGGGGGGCCACAATGATCGACGCCGCCCACCGCTCCGAGGATAAAGACGCCGATGGCCTCGTCTCGCTTCTAACGCCCGTGATCAAAGGGTTCCTGACCGATGTGGGCTATGACATGACCGTCAAGGCCCAGCAGGTCTACGGCGGCCACGGCTATATCGAGGAATGGGGCATGTCCCAGTTCACCCGCGATGCGCGCATTGCGATGATCTATGAAGGTGCCAACGGCGTGCAAGCGCTCGATCTGGTGGGTCGCAAGCTGGCCCAAGACGGCGGCAAGCATGTCAGGGCCTTCTTCGATCTGGTCAAGGGCTTCTGCAAGGATAACGCAGGGCAAGACGAAGCGTTCGACAAAGACTTCATCGAGCCGCTCAAGGCCGCGAGCAAGGATCTGCAAGCCGCAGGCATGTATTTCATGCAAAACGGCATGAAGAATCCCAATCACGCGCTCGCTGGCTCCAATGATTTCATGCACATGTTCGGCCATGCCTGCTTGGGCCTGATGTGGGGGATGATGGGCAAAGCGGCGCGCGACGCGCTTGCCGCTGGCACCGAGGACGCCACGTTCTATGAGACAAAGATGGCAACAGGGCGCTATTATATGGCACGCCAACTGCCTGCCACGGCCCTGCACCTGACGCGCATCCAATCGGGTGCGGACACAGTCATGGCGCTGGACGCGGCGAACTTCTAAGCTTGTGTTGGCGAGGGAATTAGCCCCCGCCACACTATTCGGAGAGATAATGCCAAAACGCTTTCGCCTGACCCGCCGCTTTCCCGTTGCCATGACGGAAGACGGCTACCGCCGCCTCAAATCCTTTAGCGCGGAGGCAGGGTTGGACGAAGGCGAGGCGCTCTCGTTTATCTTCGAGAACTTATCATCGGTGATGAACGAGGAAAACCTGACAGCGCGCCTGCGTCTGTTCAACTAGGACCTCGACAGCCGCAAAAGATAGCGCCGCAAAGGCCGCAACCACACCACGGGAGACCTGACATGATACGCAACCTTGTTCTCGCAGCGACACTGTTTCTTGCTGCCTGTGCCGCGCCCTACACCCTCCCCCCTGAGGACCGCGCCGCGATAACCGCGCGCAGCGCCAGCTTTGAGCGTGCCTTTGTGAACAACAACACCACCGAGATTATCAACGTTATTCCGCCCCACATGATCACCGCCATCGCAGCAAAAGGTGGTGTCCCCGAGGCTGACCTGCGCCGCGAAATGGCCAAAGCCACGCGCGAAGCAAACCGCCGGATTGAAGTTGTCTCTTTTGGCATGGCACTTGATCGGGCGCGTTTTCTCACCACCCCCAGCAGGCGACCTTACGGCTTGATCCCGACACAAACAGTCATCAAAGCCCCGAACGGCCAGACCCTGCAATCCAACAATACCACCCTCACGCTTCAGGACGGCGGCGCATGGCACCTCATCCGCATCGACGAGGCGCGCCAGATTGAACTGCTGCGCGAAGTATACCCAGATTTTGATGGTGTGACCTTCCCCGAAGGTACTAGCAAGGTGATCGGATAACCCCATGAAAGATTTCGCCCCCACCACCTCCAGTTGGATGACAGACGAGCACCAGATGCTCGCCGATATGACCGCGAGCTTCATCAACACCGAGTGGGCGCCACGGTTCGAGAAGTGGCGCAAGCAATCCGAAATGGACCGCGATGCGTGGTATGAAGCCGGCGAATTGGGCCTCCTGTGCCCTTCGGTGCCCGAAGAATATGGCGGCGCAGGCGGTGATTTCGGCCACGAAGCCGCAATCCTCATCGAGGCTGCGCGCGCCAATCTAGCGAGCTGGGGCCACTCCATCCACTCAGGAATCGTCGCGCATTACGTTCTCAACTACGGCTCGGAAGAACAAAAAAAGCGCTGGCTACCCAAGATGATGACGGGTGAATTGGTCGGCGCACTGGCCATGACCGAACCCTCCACAGGCTCGGATTTACAACGCATCAAAACGAAAGCCATCAAAGACGGCAACGCCTACCGCCTGTCGGGTCAAAAGACCTTCATCACCAACGGACAGCACGCAAATCTGATCATCGTCGCCGCCAAAACCGACCCCTCCCAAGGCTCCAAAGGTATGAGCCTCGTTGTGCTCGAGACTGACGGCGCCGCAGGTTTCCAGCGCGGCCGCAACCTCGAGAAGATCGGCAAACACGCTTCCGACACCTCCGAACTTTTCTTCGACAACGTCGAAATCCCGCCCGAGAATATTCTGGGCGGCGAAGAGGGCAAAGGCTTCTATCAGATGATGCAGCAGCTCCCCCAAGAGCGCCTGATCATCGCCTGCGAAGCCATGGGCGCGATGGAAGGCGGCCTCGCCCGCACCATAGAGTATTGCCAAGAGCGCGAAGCCTTCGGCGGACCGCTGACGCAATTCCAGAACACCCGCTTCAAACTGGCTGAATGCAAAACCAAAGTAACCGTCGCACGTGCCTTTCTCGATCAATGCATCGCAGAGCACCTGCGCGGCGAGCTCACCGTAGACCGCGCCGCAATGGCGAAATACTGGCTCACGGATACACAGGGCGAGGTGCTCGACGAATGCCTGCAACTGCACGGCGGCTACGGGTTCATGCAGGAATACGCCATCGGCGAGATGTGGGCCGACGCCCGTGTGCAACGCATCTACGGCGGCACCAACGAGATTATGAAGGAGCTTATTGCGCGCAACCTTTGACCGCATCTCAGGCTGAGATCATGGAATTCAGTTTAAAGGGCAAAATGAAGAAGCCCCGCTGATAATCCCGTGCACGTGCCACTCCTCTTCATTTTGCCAATTAAACTGGTGCGGGCTTGCCCGCGCGCGACACAACTACAGGAACCAAGTCTATGACGATAAAGCTCTACTGTTTCGGCGAAAGCGGGAATGCTTACAAAGCCGCCCTCGCGCTCGAACTCTCCGGACTGGCTTGGGAGCCCGTTAAGGTGGACTTCTTTGGTGGTGAAACACGCAGCGCCACGTATCGAAGCGACATCAACAACTTGGGCGAAGCGCCCGTGATGGTCGATGGTAATGTCAAGCTGAGCCAATCAGGCGTCATTCAGGACTATATTTCGGAGAAATCAGGCAAGTTTGGCGGCAAGGACGCTACCGAGCGTCGCGAAATTATGCGCTGGGTGCTTTGGGACAATCACAAGCTCAGCTCTATGGCGGGCATGACGCGCTTCTTGATGAATTTCCTGCCCGAGGACAAGCAACCCAAAGAAGTAATTGCCTTTAATCAAGGCCGTTTGGCCGCTGCCTATGATCTGCTCAATGGCCACCTCGAGGGCCGCAACTGGATCGTGGGCGATGGCATTACCAACGCCGATCTGAGCTGCTGTGGCTATCTCTATTACCCCGAGCCGTTCGGATTTGATCGCAGCGCATACCCCAACATCGACGCTTGGCTCACACGCTTGTCGGAGACCGACGGCTGGAAAGCCCCCTATGGCCTAATGCCCGGCTCCCCTGCCGACCGCGCCTGAATTCGAATATCCGGCCTCAAGGGCCAACAAAGGAGAACACTATGTCAGAAGCCTATATTTATGACGCCCTGCGCACCCCGCGTGGCAAAGGCCGCCCCGATGGATCATTGCACGAGCTGACGGCTCTGCGACTCTCTGCCCTGACGCTCAACGCCGTCAAAGAGCGCAACAACCTTGAGGGTCACGCCGTTGAGGATGTGATCTGGGGCAATGTCACCCAAGTCATGGAGCAAGGCGGCTGTCTGGCGCGCTCCGCCGTTCTGGCCTCTGATCTGGACGAGCGTATTCCGGGTCTCGCGATCAACCGTTTTTGTGCCAGCGGCATGGAGGCGGTGAACCTCGCCGCCAATCAGGTCAAAGGCGGCGCAGGCATGGCCTATATTGCGGGTGGTGTTGAGATGATGGGCCGCGTGCCCATGGGCAGTGACGGGGCCGCGATCGCCGCCGATCCCAGCATCGCGATGGAGCAGTATTTCGTGCCACAAGGCATCTCTGCGGACATCATCGCCACCGAATACGGCTTTAGCCGTGATGAGGCTGACCAGCTTGCCATCGCCTCGCAGCAGCGTGCGAAAAAGGCGTGGGATGAGGGCCGTTTCGACAAATCCGTCATCACCATTCGTGACCAGAACGGCCTCGAGATCCTGAGCCACGACGAATACATGCGCCCCCAAACCGAAATGCAGTCGCTGGGCAGCCTGAACCCTGCGTTCCAGCAGATGGGGGAGGTCATGCCGGGGTTCGACAAGATCGCCCTGCTCAAGTACCCTCATCTGGAAAAGATCAACCACATCCACCATGCTGGTAACTCTTCGGGCATCGTCGACGGCTCTGCCGCCGTGCTGATTGGGAATAAGGAGTTCGGCGAGAAATACGGTCTCAAGCCCCGCGCGCGCATCCGTGCCACTGCCAAGATCGGTACCGATCCCACGATCATGCTCACAGGTCCGGTGCCTGTGACCGAGAAAATCCTTGCCGACAATGGCATGGACATCAAAGACATCGACCTCTTTGAAGTGAACGAAGCTTTCGCCTCCGTTGTCATGCGCTTTATGCAGGCATTCGATGTCGACCACGATAAGGTCAACGTGAACGGCGGCTCCATCGCGATGGGCCATCCGCTGGGTGCCACGGGTGCCATGATCATCGGCACACTGCTGGACGAGCTGGAGCGCGCGGATAAAGAGGTGGGCCTTGCCACGCTTTGCATCGCCTCTGGCATGGGTGCCGCCACGATCATCGAGCGGGTGTAGCGAGGTGGGCAAGCCAGAGTCACTACAGGCGAAAGACGTCTCCCAGATGCTATTGGAAAAGACGGGAAAAGCGCTCTTGAGCGGGGATTTCGAAACTTTCGCCCAATGCTTTGCCCTGCCCCATACAATCGACACCCCAGATCGCAAAACCACTTTGAAAACAAAAAGCGCATTGAGCCTGATGTTCTTCAGGGTGGTGGCGGACTACCGTCACCGAAACATCACCGACATCATCCGCTTTTGCGAAGTGGCTGAGTATAAGGACCTCACCACGATCGAGGCGACCCATATCAGCCACATGATGTCAGGCAGTCAACGCGTGATCGAACCCTTCCCTGGCTTTTCGGTGATCAAATACATCGATGGCCGTTGGCAGCGCACCGATACCCAATATGCCGTGGATAATGAAACAACCGTAGGACGTGCACTGAAAAACTGGGACCAAGACGCTGACAGCACAGCGGCACCAGTCGGCACAGCCGAAAACAAGAAAGAGACAGACCAATGACCGACTTCACAATGAACATTGATGCCAAAGGCATTGCCACGATCATTTGGGATTGCGAAGACAAATCCATGAACGTGATGAGCGTTGAGGGCCTCGAAGAGCTGGACGCACTAACTGACGCCGCATTGGCCGATGAAGCCGTCAAAGGCATCATCATCACCTCTGGCAAGGCGGGGAGCTTTGCAGGCGGGATGGATCTCAATCTGCTAGCCAAGATGAAGCAGGACGCGGGCGATGATCCTGCCAAGGGTCTGTTCGAGGGTACGATGCGGATGCATCACCTCCTGCGCAAGATCGAGCGTGCAGGCATGGCCCCCAAGACCAACAAAGGCGGCAAGCCTATCGCTTCCGTTCTCCCCGGAACGGCGGCTGGCATCGGGCTTGAGCTTCCGCTGGCGACACACCGCATCTTTGTCGCCAACAATCCCAAGGCGCGCATCGGCCTGCCCGAAATTCAGGTTGGCATCTTCCCGGGTGCGGGCGGCACGACCCGTCTGGTGCGCATGCTGGGCGCGATGGCCGCCTCTCCGCTGTTGTTGGAGGGCAAAATGCTGGCCCCTGCGGCGGCGCAAAAAGCAGGGATCATCCACGAGGTCAGCGATGACCCGATGGCCGATGCCCGCGCATGGGTGCTTGCGGCCAAGGACGCCGACATCCTCAAGCCATGGGATGCCAAGGGCTACAAAATGCCTGGCGGCGCGCCTTACCACCCTGCGGGCTTCATGACCTTCGTCGGAGCCTCTGCTATGGTCAACGGCAAGACAAAGGGCGTGTTCCCTGCGGCCAAGGCGCTGCTGTCTGCCGTCTATGAAGGAGCACTCGTTCCCTTTGACACGGCGCTCAAGATCGAGGCGCGCTGGTTCACCTCTGTCCTGATGAACCCCACAAGCTCCGCCATGATCCGCTCGCTGTTCCTCAATAAGGAAGCGCTGGAAAAAGGCGCAATGCGCCCCGAAGGCATCCCTGACCAGCGCGTCAAAAAGCTCGGCGTGTTGGGCGCGGGCATGATGGGCGCGGGCATAGCACTTGTCTCTGCGCAGGCAGGCATCGAAGTCGTCTTGATCGACCGTGAGCAAGAGGCTGCCGACAAGGGCAAAGCCTACTCCGAAGCCTATATGGACAAGGGCATTGCACGTAAGAAAACTACGGTGGAGAAGAAGGAAGCGCTGCTCTCGAAAATCACCGCCACGCCCGATCTCGACGCGCTCAAAGGCTGCGATCTGATCATCGAGGCGGTATTCGAGGATCCAGCGGTGAAGGCCGAGATGACCGAGAAGGTCGAGGCCGTTATCCCCGAGGATTGCATCTACGCCTCCAACACCTCCACTCTGCCAATCACCGATCTGGCCAAGGCGTCCTCACGCCAAGACCAATTCATCGGCATCCACTTCTTCTCCCCCGTAGAACGCATGCTGCTGGTGGAGATCATCAAGGGTGCCGAGACAGGCGACCGCGCGGTTGCAAAAGCGCTCGATTACGTGCGTCAAATCCGCAAGACGCCGATCGTAGTCAACGATGCGCGCTTCTTCTATGCCAACCGTTGCATCATCCCCTACGGCGGCGAGGCGAACCGCATGATCACCGAGGGTATTGCCCCGTGGTACATCGACCAAGCGGCACAAATGCTGGGCTTCCCCGTGGGACCTGTGCAGTTGGGCGACGAGACCTCCGTAGACCTCGCCACCAAGATCATGCGCGCCACAAAGGCCGCGATGGGCAATGCCTATCCCACCTCCGAGGCAGATGAGCTGATCGTCTGGCTGGAAGAGAAAGGCCGCTTGGGCCGCAAGACCAAAGCGGGCTATTTCGACTATGACGAAAAGGGCAAGCGCTTGGGCTACTGGAAGGGTATGCAGGACAAATATCCGCTGGCCGAAGAACAGCCGCCACTACAAGACGTGCAGGACCGTTTGATGTTTGTGCAGGTGCTCGAAGCCGTGCGCGCGCTGGAGGAAGGTGTGCTCATGGACATCCGCGAAGGCGATGTGGGCGCAATCCTTGGCTGGGGCTTTGCGCCTTGGTCAGGCGGGCCGCTCTCGTGGCTCGACATGATCGGCACACCCTACGCCGCCGAGCGCTGTGACCAGCTCGAGGCGCAATTCGGCGAGCGCTTCAAATGCCCCGATCTGCTGCGCGAGATGGCCGAGAAGAACCAGACCTTCTATGGCCGTTTTGGCCCAAAGGCCGAAAAAGCCGCATAGCACTAACATCATAGTCAACGATCAAGGGCGCTCAGGCGCCCTTTTTTCATGCGTAACAGACTATAGCGCAGATGATAGTGCGCACCCCCCATGCTGATATCCCATCCACAAAAAAAGGCCGCCAAAGCGACCCTTTTTTCGACCAAGGGGAATGGTCATTGATCGTGTAAAGTAGGCCGCCCTAGATGGCTGCTTGAACGGCTGCGCTTTGGGTCGGGACCATCATTTGGTCCTCCAGACGGATCATAGCAGCCAGCTCATCTGCCGCTGCACCACTCAGAATAGGATAGCTTTGCGGACCCGCTTCGAGGAATTTGTCCAACGTGGAGGTATTGGTTGGGCAGTGGAAAAAAGTGCCGCCTTCGGCAAAAATCACTTCGTCACCAGCGAAATAAACGACGATCAACTCAATCGGCTGCATCGGCTGCATCGGCTGCATCGGCTGGCGCTGGTGGATGCCCCGCAGACCAACAAGGCTTTGTGTGGTCAGTACGGCAAACGAGTCACCGTGCGTGTTCTGTGAGGCATCGCTCTCGACCATAACACCCTGATCGGGCAGCAGTGTCAGCTCCTTACGGTTGCCCAGCGCATTCGCTGGGATCACGACAGGCCACAGTACCTCGGCTGTATCTGGCCCATCCAGCCACATGTGGGCACGGCGGATTTCTTTGATCACCTGCATCCCATGATCGAATGTCAGCACTTTGTCACCGACCGACAGATCGCCAATGGCGCGCAGGCCCAGATTGCTGGCAACCCGCGTGTCCGCCATCAAACCATGGCTCAGCATGGCGAGGCCACCGTCATAGGCGCCTGTCATTTCTACAGCGCGGCGCAGCGGCAGTCTAAACTTGTATCCCAGTCCAAACATTTCATCTTCCCCTTAGTTTACGCCCTCATTGGAGCGCGTTTGTTTTCCTAACCTCAATTTCCAAGACTCGTAGGGCGTCCAAGGGCCGAGAATTGGGCAGTCTCAAGGCATTGATGCATTACAGAGAACAATCCTCGCCAAACTCCGAAGTTTTAGTCAAAACAATGCACAATAGTAGCCCCGAAAATGCTGCTTTCGGGAAAAGGCCGACGAAATTCCCCTCGACATCCTTCAGAAGAGAATCGGCCTAGGTCTCAAACTGGTACCCAAACTGTGCGATATCCGCCGCGCACCTCTCTGCGACCCGCGCAATGCTATCGGGAGAATAGGCATCGCGGTAATCCGCCTGCCGCGCGCTTCGGTTCACATGGGGGAGTTCCAGCGCAAACCCCAGATGCGCCTCAAGCGGTGCCATATCCTGCACCAGATGCTCGAGCCTGATATAGAGGTTTGCACGCGCTACTCCCGCTGCATCCGTTACATAAGTCACCGCAGGCGCGGACTTGAAACTCTGCACAATTGCTGGCTCGGCAAGAAACGCATCGAATGCCAACGCTTTGGCAAGGCCTACCGACGAGTGATCAAAGCTTTGCGCACGCAGCCAATGATAATAGCTCACCATGCGGTCCCACGGATTGCGCACCATGGTAAAGATGAACAGCTCCTCCGCCCGCACGATACCGTCCAAATCGGCCAGAGTGCTGTGCTTCCACAGCCGCCCCGCAGCTTGCGCATCCTTGAGGCGTCCACGCCGCCGCAGCGCTTTGGGCGTGTCGCCCAGCATGATGTCGTCCTTCATCGCCCGCGCCTCAAGCGCCAGCGCCATAGAAGTGCCACCCGTCTTGGGCGCGTGGATGAACAGATATTTGCGCCCCCGCGACAGGATCATACGTGCTCGTCCTCGGGCAGTTTGACCGCACGCACAGGCACAGCCTCCTCACTGCGCAACGAAATCATAGCCCCAGCAACAGCGATCATCACCATGCCGAACAGGGCCAGCGGCCCCACCGTCTGCCCCCACAGCACCCACGCCCAGAAGCTGGCAAAGACCAGTAGCGAATATTCGAACACCGCCACATGCCCCGCTTCGCCCAGCAGATAGCCATGAAAGATCAGGCCAATCCCGAGGATCGAGCCCACCGCCTGCACCGCAATCCAGAACCACATCTCGGGCGTCAGCGGCATCCAACCGCGCAAGACAAACCCTTCAAAACCCGCAGGCCCGCCCGCAGGCAGGATGAGCAGTCCAATCAGCCCGAACACAGACAACATGCCGAAAAACCCTGCCGACAATGCGATGGTACTCTCTTGCGCACACCACAGCCGCGTGACCACCGCGCCGATGGCATAGAGCCCCCCCGCCACAATCGGTGCAAAGGCTACGGGGTCCAGCGCGCTTGGGTCAGGCTGGATCACCAGCAGCGCGCCGATGAACCCCGACAGCACAGTACCAATGCGCACCAGCCCCACACGCTCACCTTGGAAAACCACATTGATGAGCAGCACAAACAGCGGCGCGGTGAACAGCCCTGCCACGACAACGCCAATTGGCAGCACCGACAGGCAGCCGAAATAAATCAGCATCGCACTGGCAGGAAACAGCGAGCGCGCCAACACCGCACGCCAGCTCAAAGGGCGGATCACGCCAATGCCCACCGCCGCGATCAGCGCCAACAGGACAACCGACAGCACGCCGCGCACCATATGGAACTGCCACAACGATCCCGTCTCCGAGATATAGGGCACGAAGTTATCCGTGATCCCCAGCACAAACATCCCTCCGAGAATTGAGGCCGCCGCCAAGCGCGGGTGCAGTGCTGTATCATTCATATGCATTTCTCCCTGCAGTGCTGGTGTTTGGCCATTGCATCTTTGCCCGTCCTGAATATCGTGTCCGGACGCGTCCTGCATATCCGTTTGGGGCGCTTTGGCAATAATCTTATCACGGGCGGGAGCATGACATGGGCTGGATGAAGGATGAGCGCGGACTTGAGAAATGCGATGCCAACTATGTGGCGCTGACGCCCCTGTCTCATCTCAAACGCGCAGCGGATGTTTTCGCCCCGCGCACCGCCGTGGTCTATGGCGATCATCGCGTCACCTATGCACAGTATTATGACCGTTGTAGCCGCCTTGCCTCGGCGCTCGCCGCGATGGGCGTGGCGGCGGGCGATGTCGTCGCAACACTGCTGCCCAACACCCCCGCTCAGGCCGAAGCACATTTCGGCGTGCCCGCCTGCGGCGCGGTCCTCAATACCATCAACACCCGCCTTGATCTTGATACGGTGAGCTATATCTTCGATCATGGTAGCGCGTCCGTGGTGCTTGCCGACACCCAGTTCATCGAGCTGGCCGAGGCAGCAAGCGCTCGCCTCGACACACCGCCCCAGATCATCGAAGTCCCCGACGCCCCCGCAGGGTTTCCCGCCACAGGGCGTCATCCTGTCTATGAGGATGTGCTGACCTCTGGCGATCCCGAATTTGCATGGCACATGCCACAGGATGAATGGGAAAGCCTCGCGCTCAACTATACCTCCGGCACCACGGGACGGCCCAAGGGCGTGGTCTATCACCACCGCGGAGCGTATCTGATGACCATGGGCACGGTGGTGTCTTGGCGCATGGTGCTGCACCCTGTTTTTATGCAGATCGTGCCGCTGTTTCACTGCAACGGCTGGAACCACACGTGGATGATGCCTCTGATCGGCGGCACGCTGGTCTGTAGCCGCGACATCACGGCAAAGGCCATCTTTGACGCCATCGCAGATGAGAAAGCCACCCACTTCGGCGGCGCCCCCATCGTGCTCAACATGCTGGTCAACGCGGATGCGTCCGAGCGGCGCGACTTCGATCACGCGGTCGAGGTCTTCACTGCTGGCGCGCCCCCCGCCCCAGCAACCTTGGGTAAGTTCGAGGCCATGGGCTTTAACGTAACCCATGTCTACGGCCTGACCGAGACCTACGGCCACGTCACCGAATGCATCTGGCGCGAGGAAGACTGGGCCGCCCTCGAGAAATCCGAGCTGGCCGCCGTCAAAGCACGCCAAGGCGTGGCCTTCCCGATGATGGAGCATATCACCGTGATGAAGGACGACATGACCCAAGTGCCACGTGACGCCACCACGCAGGGCGAAATCATGATCCGCGGCAACTCGGTGATGAAGGGATACCTCAAGAACCCCGAGGCCACGCAGGAAGCCTTTGCGGGCGGCTACTTCCACTCGGGCGATCTGGCCGTGCAGCACAGCGACGGCTACATCCAGATCGCGGACCGCGCCAAGGACATCATTATCTCGGGCGGCGAAAATATCTCGTCAGTCGAGGTGGAAAGCACGCTCATGGGCCATGATGCGGTGATGCTCGCCGCTGTGGTGGCCAAACCCGATGAGAAGTGGGGCGAAGTCCCCTGCGCCTTTATCGAGCTAAAGCCTGGTGCGCAGGTGGATGAAGCCACGCTCATCGCCTTCACACGGGAGACGCTGGCAGGTTTCAAGGCACCGAAGAAAGTCGTGTTCCAAGAGTTGCCCAAAACTTCCACAGGTAAAATCCAGAAGTTCGAGCTGCGTAAGCTAGCCGCAACACTCTGATCAAAGCGATTTCTCGAAGCGCCATTCCTGCACGGTAAACGGCCCTGCCGAGGTCTCGACCACGTAGGGCCCTGTGCGCACCAACTCCCACCCGCTTTTGCGGTAGAACGCGGCTGCGCGCGCGTTGCCAACCGAACAGGCCAGATGCGCGCGCTGACCTGCCAGTGCAGCCTCTGCATGGCCCATCAACTCAGCGGCCACACCGCTGCCCTTCAAATCAGGATCGACATAAAACTGATAAAGCTCGCTCCCCTCCACCATGAAGAACCCAACTATGCGGCCCCTGCGCATCGCAACAGATGTGGCCGCAAGATGTCCGCGCGTGCGGTCCACAAACTCCGCAGGCGTGCGCAATTCAACCAACTCCGCAGCCACCACCGCCGCATGTCCCTGATGCCAGCCCAAATGCCACATCTGGGCAATCACCTGCACATCCGCCTCGATTGCTTTTCTGATCTGCATTCTGCGCACCTCCCATTGCTCTGTCCTACTCAACTGCTACTGTAGGGCAATAACAAGCCCAAGCAGCACAACAGCCATGACCGCCCTGACCAAATATGACCGCCTTGAGGCCACAGGCCTGTGGCGCCCTGACCCCGAAGGGCAGCGGCGCGAAGTCATTGTGTCTATTGGCAATGCCACGTTGGTGATCTCGGACATGAACGACACCGCGATCACCCATTGGTCCCTCGCCGCGATCGAGCGCGCAAACCCCGATGCGCTGCCCGCCGTCTTCCACCCTGATGGCGATGCAGGCGAAACCCTCGAGCTGTCCGAGAACGAACACGAGATGATCGAGGCCATCGAGAGCCTGCGCAAAGTCATCGCAAAAGTGCGCCCCCGTCCCGGTCGCTTGCGCGGCTTGGGCGTCATCGCCTCCATCACGGCTGTTGCAGCGCTGGCGATCTTCTGGTTGCCAGGGGCGATGCGCGACAACACCCTGCGCGTGGTCCCCCAGATCAAGCGCGAAGCGCTTGGCGTCACCCTCATTGAACAAATGCAGCGCGTTACAGGCCCCATGTGCAACGATGCCGCTGGCCTGCGCGCGCTCACGCGCCTCGGGGAGCGCCTCGGCACGCCAAAGCTTGCGGTGGTCCCTGCATTGGGCCGCCCTGCCCTGCATTTGCCGGGCGGCGTGATCGTGCTTGACCGCTCGGTGTTTGAGGATTGGGAACAGCCCGATGTGGCCGCAGGCTATATTCTGGCCGAACTCGCCCTCCAGATCGAACGGGACGCGATGGCCGATCTGCTGGATGTGGTCAGCCCGCGTGAGAATTTCCGCCTTCTGACCACGGGCAACATCGACGCGAACGCACTCGACGCCTATGCCGAACATTTGATGACCGTGCCCGCTGGCACACCTGACACCGCAAATCTGCTAGCTCTCTTTGAAGGGTCGGGCGTGCCCGCCACCCCCTACGCCCGCGCGCGCGACATCACAGGCGAAAGCGTGCTGGACCTGATCGAGGCTGACCCGCTTCTGGGCGTGGCCACTGATCCCCTCATCCCCGACAGCACATGGTTGCGCCTGCAAGGCATTTGCGGCGGATGATCCTGCTTGACGCGGTGGCAGCACTTGCCCTGTCGCCACTCCTGCTGGTGCAAGCGCTGCGCCTACGCAAACGCGCCCTGCGCCTGCCAGAAGCCTTAGGACCCCGAACTGCTACCCAAGGAGACGGCCCCCCTATCAGCCTGTTGATCGTCGGGGACAGCTCGGCGGCAGGCGTGGGGGTCGCTACGCAGAAACAGGCTCTGGCAGGTCAACTCGGTGCTGCACTGGCCCCGCAGCACACAGTGCACTGGCATCTCATCGCCAGCACGGGCGCGACCACTCCCACAACACTGGCCCATCTCCAGTCCGAGGCGCTGCCCCGAGCAGATATTGTGTTGATCATCCTTGGCGTGAACGATGTGACACGTAGCGGACCGCAATCCGCATGGCTGCGCACGCACGCCACTCTGCGCGCCCTGTTGCGCGACCGCACAGGCGCACGCCACCTCTACATCAGCGAAGTGCCCCCCCTTGGCGCATTCCCGCTGCTTCCCAACCCGCTGCGCTGGCTTCTGGGCCGCCGCGCCAACCGCTTTGACGCAGCCCTGCGTGCTGCGTTGGCATCAGAGCACGATACAACTTACATCACGCTGCCCGATGATCTCAGCGCGGACGACATGGCCGAAGACGGCTTTCACCCCGGGCCAGTGATCTATGCAGCATGGGCAAAAAAATTGGCCCGCCAGATGATCACTGACGGGCCAATCTGAAAAGCTGTGGTTCGCAGTTAGCGCGCAAAGGCGTTGTACCCAGCGCCGCGCAAACGGGTCACGGCATTGGTGACGCCATTGCTGCCGCCAAACGGCCCTGCAATGACCAAACGCGTGGTCTGACCGTCCCGCGTGTAGCGGCCGACCCGCACAGGCAGTCCCATGCGCTGCACTTTCTTGGCCAAGCGGTGCGCAGCGGCGGTGTCGGTGAAAGACGCGCCCACCTGAACAAAACCGCGCCCTGCAACTTCGGCCTTGCGCTGTTCGCGCTGTGCGGCCGCTTTGGGCGCTGCGCGCTGTGGGGCAGAGCGGCTGGAATACACAGGCTGACGCGAAACAGTCGCGACACTTGCCTGACGCTGGCGCGGCGTAAAGATACCCTGAACATTGCGCACCAGACGCTTGAGGATCTGGCCATCACGCTTAACGATTGTCACCTGACCCAACTCACGCTGCTGGGTTGCGTAATCAACATAGGGGTAGATCAGCGGCTCGCTCGCCGTCACGTCCCTGCCTGTGGACTGATTGATCAGACGGCGTGGCACGGTTGAGGTCCAGATCAGGCCCATTGCCTTGTGACCCGCCAGTGACTGCTCTGCACGCTTGGGGTTCAGACGGCCATCCGTCCAGACTTTCTTGTATCCATGAGGCACCTGCACGTTGTTGGTGTTCACACGGTTGACCGCCACATGGCGCGGCACGATGCGGCGGTTGGGGGAAACCTGAATGGTCGGCTCTTGCGGCTTGCGCAGCGATGCAAAAAGATCGCCCTGCGCAGGCGCCGCTGTGGCACCCGCAATCGCAGCGCCTTGTGGGCCACAGCGCACGGGCAAGCTGCCACTACGCATGTATTGGCTGCTCAAAGCTGACAAACCCGCACAGGCCGCTGATCCTTGGGCGTTCACGATAGCAGGTTGCGGCACAGCAACTTTTTTAACAACGGGTGCAGGGGGCTTGGCCACTTGACGGACAACTTTGGGCGCAGGCTTGGGTGCAGCGCGGCGCACCACGCGCTTGGGGCGCGGCTTTGGCGCGGGGGCTGCGGCTGCTGGTGCAGGAGCAGCAACGGCTGGGGCAACTGCTGCGGTCTGCACGGGCGCTGGCGCAGGCGCCGGAGCAGGCTAGGCCGCTTCCGCCACCTGACCCGCGAATGTCGGCTTGAACCCGCACACACCCGTGCGTGAGCGCGTCACACGCGGCACCCAAGACGTGTTCCCGTCGATACCCGCGCGAATGAAGACACATCCCGCGCTGTCCACGTACTGCTTACCCAAAAAGGACGCTGGTGGAAATTCGGCTGGCTCACTGCCTAGACGGGTCTGGGCCGATGCAGCAGAAGCACCAACAGCACCAGAGAAAATGGCGATTGCGACAAGTTTGGTAAGTTTCATTCATGCCCCCACAGAATACTGTGGAGAACCATGACAAAGCGCCACAGGTTAGTCTAGCGTCCGAGGCAACAATCGCCTTAATTTCGCCACATTATCATTAATTTACACCTGAAAGCTGCAGTCACATTGCAGCTTATCTGTGGATAACTCCAAAGCAACGCGCGACAAACGCGAGAATTACCCGACGCCTGCCACCCGTGGCGAGAATCGCCTATTTCGTGCCGAACATTCGGTCGCCCGCATCGCCCAGACCTGGCATGATATAGCCCAGCTCGTTCAGGCGCTTGTCCATTGAGGCCGTCACAATCGGCACATCGGGGTGCACCTCTTTCATCCGCGCGATACCCTCGGGTGCGGCCAAAAGGCAAAGAAAACGGATGTTTGTGGCCCCCGCCTCTTTCAAAAGATCGATCGCGGCGACAGATGAATTGCCGGTGGCCAGCATGGGATCAACGGCGATGACCAAACGGTCCTCCATCGCGTCGGGAACCTTGAAATAATACTGCACGGGCTGCAGCGTCTCTTCGTCGCGATAGAGCCCGACAAAGCCAACACGCGCCGAGGGGATTAACTCCAGCACACCATCCAACAGACCGTTGCCCGCGCGCAAAATGCTGATGAGCGCCAGCTTTTTGCCATCAAGCGTGGGTGCATCCATCACTTGCATTGGCGTCTCTATCTGCTTGGTTGTCATCGCTAAATTGCGCGTCACCTCATAGGCCAGAAGCTGGCTGATCTCGCGCAGCAACTGCCGAAACACCGCCGTCGGCGTCGCCTTGTCGCGCATAATGGTGAGTTTGTGCTGCACCAGCGGGTGGTCAACGATCGTCAGATGCGGGTCGCTCATGTCAGGCTCCTAAATTGCGTGAGGCACATCTACCCCGAGATGGGCAGCAACAAAACCCGCTACATCGCTAAATCCGATCTGGCCAAGGCTGCCTACGCCCGCACCTGCGACCAGCACAGGTACCCGCTCGCGCGTGTGGTCGGTGCCAGTCCATGTGGGATCGTTGCCGTGATCTGCGGTCAGCACCATGATATCGCCTGCGCGCATCTGCGCAATGACTGCACCAATCTCGCGGTCAAACCATTCAAGGGCACGGGCATAGCCCGACACATCGCGGCGGTGGCCATAGAGGCTGTCGAACTCCACTAAATTGGCAAACGCAAGACTGCCGTCAGGGGCATCCCGCACCAGATCGCCGAGATGGCCCATCAGCTCGACGTCCGTGCCTTTGCGCACCTCGTCGAACCCCTGCATCGAGAAAATATCCCCGATCTTGCCCACCGCAAAAGTGGCGCGGCCTGTGTCCTGCACCCAATTGCTCAGCACAGGGCGCGGCGGCATGATCGCAAAATCGCGCCTGTTCGGTGTTCGGGTGAGCCCTGCTGCGGCATCCCCCACAAAGGGCCGCGCGATGACACGCCCCACGCGCTGCGCATGAAGAACGGGCGCTATGTCCTTGCAAAGCGTGAGCAACCGCTCCAGCCCGAATATCTCCTCATGCGCGGCAATCTGGAACACGCTGTCCGCAGAAGTATAGCAAATAGGCCAGCCCGATTTCATATGCTCCGCGCCCAATCGTTCAATGATCGCCGTGCCAGGCGCGTGACAATCGCCCAAGATACCGTCCGTCCCCGCAGCCGCACAGACCTGATCGATCAATTCCGCATCAAACGAGCCTGCCGTGCGCTCGAAGTACCTCCAAGCCCACGGCACAGGCAGGCCTGCCAGCTCCCAATGACCCGACGGCGTGTCCTTGCCTTGCGATATCTCTGAGGCTGCCCCCCATGTCCCTTCAAGAGGCACATCAAATGCAGCAACCTGCATCCCGCTCGCAGCACGCAGCGCAGGGCCAAGACCCAAACGGCTCAACTGCGGCAAATGCAGCGGGCCACTCCGCCCCTCTTCCGCTGCACCTTCCGCACAGGCCTGCGCGATATGGCCCAGCGTGTTGGCGCCCGTATCAGGCACATCGCCGTTAAAGAACTGGTCCGCATCAGGCGCGCCGCCAATGCCAACCGAATCCATCACCACCAGAAATGCACGTGCCATCAGCTGATATGCTCCACAATCAAATCAGGGACTTGGACAGCCCCCGCACCCAGCGTGATCGCCCCGCGCACAGCCTCCACCACACGGTCGGCCTGCTGGGGCCGTGCGGCGTGGATGACGGCGAGCGGCTGCCCCTTGGCAATCTTTTCCCCAAGGAGCACCAAACGGCTCAGACCCACGGCAGGGTCGATAACGTCCCGCTCCACCACGCGGCCCCCGCCTAGCGCCACAACTGCAAGGCCCAGCGCTTCACCGTCAATGGCCTGCACCACGCCCGCCTCCCGCGCTGTGACCTCGCGCACCACAGTCGCCTCGGGCAAAAACCGCTGCCAGTCCTCGACAAAGCGCACGGGGCCTCCAAGGGCAGCGATCATCGCGCCAAAGCGCTCCGCTGCGCGGCCCTGCGCGATGGCGCTGCGGATCATCGCCGCCCCCGCCTCGGCATCCTTGGCGAGCTTTGCACCGCTTAGCAGCACACCGCCCAAAGTTGCGCACAGCTCGACAATCGGGCCGCCGTCCTCACCCCGCAGCACGCGCATGACCTCCGCGACCTCAAGCGCATTGCCAAGGCTGGGCACCAAGGGCTGGCTCATATCGCTGATCACAGCGCGTGTCGGGCATCCCGCCGCATTCGCGGTCCCCACCAGCGCCTGCGCCAAATCACGCGCCGCCGCTGCGTTCTTCATAAACGCGCCAGAGCCAACTTTGACGTCCAGCACCAACCCCTCCAGCCCCGCAGCCAGCTTCTTGGACAGGATGGAGGCGGTGATCAAATCCAGACTGTCCACCGTCGAGGTCACATCGCGCACCGCATAAAGGCGTTTGTCCGCAGGGGCGATGTCGGCTGTCGCACCGACAATCGCGCATCCCACCTGCCCGACCACATGGCGCAAGCGCCCCTCATCTAGCATCACGCCCACACCAGAAATTGCTTCGAGCTTGTCCAGCGTGCCGCCCGTGTGACCCAAACCGCGCCCCGAAATCATCGGCACATAAGCGCCACAAGCCGCCAGCGCAGGCGCCAGCACGAGGCTCACACAATCGCCCACGCCGCCTGTGGAGTGTTTGTCGAGTACAGGCTTGTCCAAATCCCACGACAGCACATTGCCCGACGCACACATCGCCTGCGTCAGCGCCACACGGCCCTCAGGGGTCAGCCCGTTACGGCACACACCCATCGCAAAGGCGCCCGCCTGCGCATCGCTGAGCGTTTGATCGGCCAAAGCCCGTGCCGCCCACGCCAGCTCCTCGTCGCTCAGCGTCTCGTCGTGACGCAACTTGGCCAGAATACCGCGCGCGTCCATCTCAGCCCCCCAGAAACGAGGGATCAAACGCACCGGGCAACAGATCGGCGATGCTCATCTCCTGCTCAACCCCGTCCACCGTGGCCATCTGCACCGTCACGTCGCCCGCACCAAACTCCGCCAGCTTCTGACGGCACCCGCCACAGGGCGTCACAGGCAGCGGCGATCCCGCCACCACATAGGCAGCCGTGAACGATGTCTCCCCCGCAGCGACCATCGCGGCAATCGCACCTGCTTCGGCGCACGTGCCTTCGGGGTAAGCGACATTCTCGACATTGCATCCACTGTAAATCGCACCCGACGCCCCGCGCAGCGCAGCGCCCACCTTAAAGCCCGAATAAGGCGCATAGGCATTCTCCCGCACCGCCATTGCTGCTTCTCTTAATTCGGTCATGGGGGATTCTCCTTCAATTCTGACCTACAACCCTAGCGGTGCCTGCGCGAAGATGCGAAGGGTTTTCCAGTCTTTAATTCCCCCGATCTAGACTGGCGCAAAACCGCCCCGAACAAATGCCTGCTGGCACATCCCAAAAAATAGTTTAATACTAAACTAACTTCAGAATAAGGCCTGCCTCATGACCGAAAAGCCCTCAACCCGCCAAGCAGCACTCGATTATCACGCCTTCCCCAAACCCGGAAAGCTTGAGGTGCGCGCGACCAAGCCACTGGCGAACGGGCGCGATCTGGCGCGTGCCTATAGTCCCGGCGTGGCGGAGGCCTGTATCGAGATCAAAGATGACCCCACGACCGCCGCCCTATATACCTCCCGCGCCAACCTTGTCGCAGTGGTGACCAACGGCACCGCCGTGCTGGGCCTTGGCAACATCGGCGCGCTGGCCTCCAAACCTGTCATGGAAGGCAAGGCGGTGCTCTTCAAGAAATTCGCCAACATCGATTGCTTTGACATCGAAGTGGACCAACCTGACCCCGAAAAGCTCGCCGAGATCGTCTGCGCGCTGGAGCCGTCCTTCGGCGCGATCAACCTTGAGGACATCAAAGCCCCCGATTGCTTTACCGTAGAGCGTATCTGTAACGAGCGCATGAATATCCCCGTTTTCCACGATGACCAGCACGGCACGGCGATTGTCGTGGGCGCTGCGGCCACCAACGCGCTCTTTGTAGCCAAAAAGAAATTCGAAGATATCAAGATCGTCTCGACAGGCGGCGGTGCTGCGGGCATCGCGTGCCTCAACATGCTGGTCAAGCTCGGCGTGAAGCGCGAGAACGTCTGGCTCTGCGACATTCACGGGCTGGTGCATGAGGACCGCGAGGTCGACATGAACCCGATCAAATCCGAATACGCGCAGGCCTCCGATCTGCGCACTCTGGATGATGTGATTGACGGTGCCGACATGTTCCTCGGCCTCTCTGGCCCCAACGTGCTGACCCCCGAGATGGTCGCCAAAATGGCCGATGCACCGATCATCTTTGCACTGGCCAATCCCAACCCCGAGATCATGCCAGACGCCGCCCGTGCTGTTGCTCCAAACGCAATCATCGCCACAGGCCGTTCCGATTTTCCAAATCAAGTCAACAACGTGCTGTGCTTCCCCTTCATCTTCCGTGGCGCGCTCGATGTGGGGGCCACCACCATCAACGACGAGATGAAGATCGCCTGCATCGAAGGCATCGCGGCCCTTGCGCGTGAAACGACCAGCGCCGAGGCCGCCGCCGCCTATCAGGGTGAGCAGCTGACATTCGGCGCAGATTACCTCATTCCCAAGCCCTTTGATCCACGCCTTGTGGGCATCGTGTCGTCTGCCGTGGCAAAGGCCGCAATGGAGACGGGCGTGGCCACACGGCCCATCCCCGACATTGAGGCCTATAAGAACAACCTCGACGGCTCGGTCTTCAAATCCGCCCTGCTGATGCGCCCCGTATTCCAAGCCGCCCGCGCCACCTCCCGCCGCATTGTCTTTGCCGAGGGCGAGGACGAGCGCGTGCTGCGCGCCTCCCAAGCCATGCTTGAGGAAACCTCCGAGCGTCCCATCCTCATAGGTCGCCCCGAGGTCATCGCGCGGCGGATGGAGCGGGCGGGCCTGACGCTCAAACTGGGCAGGGATGTGGATGTCGTGAACCCCGAGAACGACCCCCGCTACCGCGATTATTGGGAGACATACCACTCCCTGCTGGCGCGGCGCGGCGTCTCGCCCGATATTGCCCGTGCAATCATGCGCACCAACACTACCGCGATTGGTGCGGTGATGGTCCACCGTGGCGAGGCCGACAGCCTGATCTGCGGCACCTTCGGAGAGACACGCTGGCACCTCAACTATATCGAACAAGTCTTGGGCCGCGACGGCAACCGCGCCCATGGCTCGCTGTCAATGATGATCCTTGAGGACGGGCCGCTGTTTATCGCCGACACGCAGGTGCACCAGCACCCCACACCAGAACAGTTGGCCGAGATCGCCATCGGGGCCGCGCGCCACGTGCGCCGCTTTGGCTTGACCCCCAATGTCGCCATGTGCTCGCAGTCGCAATTCGGCAATCAGGGCGAAGGCTCGGGCTCACGTCTGCGCCGCGCCATCCGCATTCTGGATGAGGGCAACCACGACTTCTGCTATGAGGGCGAGATGAACATCGACACGGCTCTCGACCCCGATCTGCGCGCGCGGCTCTTTCCTGAGAACCGTATGGAAGGGCCCGCCAACGTGCTGGTCTTTGCACATGCCGATGCCGCCTCTGGCGTGCGCAACATCCTGAAAATGAAGGGCGGCGGGCTGGAGGTTGGCCCGATCCTGATGGGCATGGGCAACCGCGCGCATGTGGTCTCGCCTTCGATCACCGCACGCGGGTTGCTGAACATGGCGGCGATTGCAGGCACGCCTGTCGCGCAATACGGCTGATCTGCGCTCCCGCATCAGTAAATAAATTCACACCAATTGCGCGGCAGGAGCGATAAATCCTTGCCGCCCGCGCCTCCCTGCGCCTAAACCTGCGCCAATCAAGGGGAGGATACCGTTATGGGTTACAAAGAAGTCTACATTGCCGCGCAAAATGATCCAGAGGGCTTCTGGCTCGATCAAGCGAAGGCCATCGACTGGGTAAAGCCTCCCCAACAGGCCCTTTTTGACAAGGGTGCCGACCTTTATGAGTGGTACGCCGACGCGCAGGTAAACGGCTGCTACAACGCTGTCGACCGCCACGTCGAGAACGGCCGCGCAGACCAAGCCGCGATTATCCATGACAGCCCGATCACAGGCACAAAGCAAACCATCACCTTTGCCGAGCTGCAGACCCGTGTTGCCGCCCTCGCAGGTGCACTCGTCGCCCAAGGTGTGACCAAAGGCGACCGCGTCATCATCTATATGCCCATGGTGCCCGAAGCGATTGAAGCCATGCTCGCCTGTGCACGCATCGGTGCCGTGCACTCCGTGGTCTTTGGCGGTTTCGCCGCGAACGAGCTGGCCGTACGCATCGACGACTGCACTCCCAAGGCCATCATCGCCGCCTCCTGTGGGCTGGAGCCGAACCGCACAGTTGAATACAAACCTCTCCTCGATGGCGCGATTGAGCTGGCGGATCACAAGCCCGACACCTGCATCATCCTGCAACGCCCCCAGCATGAATGCACCCTCATCGAGGGCCGTGACATCGAATGGGAAGCCGCGAAAGCCGCAGGCACACCCGCCGATTGCGTCCCCGTCGCAGGCAACCACCCCGCCTATATCCTTTACACCTCAGGCACCACAGGCGCCCCCAAAGGCGTGGTGCGCCACACGGCGGGTCATCTTGTGGCCCTCAACTGGACCATGAAAAACATCTATCAGGTCGATCCCGGTGATGTGTTCTGGGCCGCGTCTGACGTAGGCTGGGTAGTGGGCCACAGCTACATCGCGTACGGCCCACTCATCCACGGCAACACGACCGTGGTGTTCGAGGGCAAGCCCGTCGGCACACCCGACGCTGGCACCTTCTGGCGCGTCATTGCCGAGCATAATGTGCGCAGCTTCTTCACCGCACCCACCGCAATCCGCGCCGTCAAACGCGAAGACCCAAAAGGGCTTGAGGTCGCCAAATACGACCTCTCAAACCTGCGCGCACTTTATCTCGCAGGCGAACGTGCCGACCCTGACACGATCATCTGGGCGCAGGACGTGCTGGGCAAACCTGTGTACGACCACTGGTGGCAGACGGAGACAGGCTACACCATCGCAGGCAACCCCGCTGGGCTCGAGGCGCTGCCCGTCAAGATCGGCTCCCCCACAGTGCCGATGCCGGGCTATGACGTGCAGATCCTCGATGAGGCAGGCCACCCCATGCCCGCAGGCGAGCTGGGTGTGATTGCCGTAAAGCTCCCCCTGCCCCCTGGTACATTGCCGACGCTTTGGAACGCCGAAGACCGCTTTCGCAAAAGCTATCTCACCACCTTCCCCGGTTTCTATGAGACAGGCGATGCAGGCATGATCGACGAAGATGGCTACCTCTACATCATGGCGCGCACGGATGACGTCATCAACGTGGCGGGCCACCGCCTCAGCACGGGGGCCATGGAAGAAGTCCTCGCAGGGCATCCCGATGTGGCCGAATGTGCCGTCATCGGCGTGAGCGATCCGCTCAAGGGCCAAGCGCCTATGGGCTTTGTCTGCCTCACCAACGGCGTGAACCGGCCCCATGATGAAATCACCGCCGAATGCGTCAAACGCATCCGCGACCAGATCGGGCCAGTGGCGGCGTTCAAACTGGCGCTGGTGGTGGACCGTCTGCCCAAAACACGCTCGGGCAAAATCCTGCGCGCCACGATGGTCAAAATCGCCGACAGCGAGGATTTCAAACTCCCCGCAACCATCGACGATCCTGCCATTCTGGACGAGATCAAGACGGCGCTTCAAACCATCGGTTACGCCAAAGGATAACGCAGCCGTCTCGCAGAGACTTTACACCCAAACTCTAGCAGAATTTTACAGCCCCCCACGGGGGGCTGTACCCCTGCATCAGCTGAATTGCTCCGAGATTAGCCGTTCTTCCAGCCCGTGGCCCGGATCAAACAGGATTGTATGCGATATGCTCGGCTCCGAGCGTATCTCTACCGAAGCCACATCGCGGTAGCTGGTCCCGTCCGCATCCGCCATAACGGGCCGCTTTTCAGGCTCCAGCACGTCAAACCGTACCGTGGCCGTCTTGGGCAACAAGGCCCCACGCCAGCGCCGTGGCCGAAATGCAGCAACTGCCGTGAGTGCCAACACATCCGCACCAATCGGCAAGATCGGCCCATGCGCAGAATAATTATAGGCCGTCGACCCCGCAGGCGTCGCCACCAGCGCCCCGTCACAGACCAGCTCCTGCATCCGCATCCGCCCGTCCACGGTAATCCGCAATTTCGCCGCCTGCGGTCCCTGCCGCAACAAAGCCACCTCATTCAGCGCGAGCGAGCGTGATTCCCGCCCGTCCGCATGGGTGGCGGTCATCGACAGCGGGTGGATCACCGCCTCCTCCGCCCCAGCAAGGCGCGCGGGCAGATCACTCTCGACATATGTGTTCATCAAAAACCCAATGGTGCCACGGTTCATCCCGTAGACAGGTGCGGGCAACTCCTGCGTCTCATGCAGGGTTTGCAGCATGAAACCATCCCCGCCCAGCGCCACAATCACATCCGCCGCCTCAGGCGCCACATTGCCATAACGCCCGATCAGCGCCGCTCGCGCGGTCTGCGCCACAGGGGTTGGGCTGGCCAAAAAGGCGATGTTCTGTGGCATGGTGTTTCCGATCTGCGCCGCGTTCCACTAAGACAAGCACAATATTCCGTCACGCACCAGCGCTGCCCTCGATTTCCCCGATTGCGACAAAACGCAGGGTGCATCTGGCAGGTGGCGCATCTATTGCTCACCCTGTCGCTTTCCTGTCTTCACCTGATGCGCAGTTTCCTATACGAAACCTGCAAACAGACCTCACGCTCAAGGAGCATTGCACATGTTGACCAAAACATCCGACTTCTTCACCCGCAGCCTTGCCGACACCGATCCCGCGATTGCCGAGGCCACGAACAAAGAGCTGCAGCGCCAGCGCACCGAGATCGAGCTGATCGCATCCGAGAACATCGTCTCCGCCGCCGTGATGGAGGCCCAAGGTGGCGTGATGACCAACAAATACGCCGAAGGCTATCCAGGCCGCCGCTACTACGGCGGTTGCCAGCATGTCGACGTGGCCGAGCAACTGGCCATCGACCGCGCGTGCCTGCTCTTCTCCTGCGGCTTTGCCAACGTGCAGCCCAACTCGGGCTCCCAAGCCAACCAAGGCGTGTTCCAAGCCCTGCTTCAGCCCGGTGACACCATCCTCGGCATGTCGCTGGACGCAGGCGGCCACCTGACACATGGCGCCAAGCCCAACCAGTCGGGCAAGTGGTTCAACGCGGTCCAGTACGGCGTGCGTAAAGAGGACAACCTGCTCGATTACGACGAAGTCCAGCGCCTCGCGACCGAGCATCAGCCAAAGATGATCATCGCTGGCGGCTCCGCCATTCCGCGCACGATTGATTTCGCAAAAATGCGCGAGATTGCTGATTCTGTCGGCGCATGGCTGCTGGCCGATGTGGCCCACTTTGCAGGGCTGATCGCTGCGGGCGAATACCCCAACCCCTTCCCGCACGTCCATGTGGCCACCACCACCACACACAAAACCCTGCGCGGCCCGCGCGGCGGCATGATCCTCACGGATGACGAGGCGTTGGCCAAGAAATTCAACTCCGCCATCTTCCCCGGCATTCAAGGCGGCCCCCTGATGCACGTCATCGCCGCCAAGGCCGTGGCCTTTGGTGAAGCGCTCCAGCCAGAGTTCAAGACCTACATCCAGCAGGTCATCAAGAACGCCCAAGCGCTGTCCGACCAGCTGATCAAAGGCGGCCTCGACACGATCACCCACGGCACCGACACCCACGTGCTGCTGGTCGATCTGCGCCCCAAAGGCGTGAAAGGCAACGCGACCGAGAAGGCGCTCGAGCGCGCCCACATCACCTGCAACAAAAACGGCGTGCCGTTTGATCCCGAAAAGCCGATGGTGACCTCAGGCATCCGCCTCGGCTCCCCCGCGGGCACCACACGCGGCTTTGGCGAGGATGAATTCCGCCAAATCGCCGACTGGATCATCGAGGTGGTCGACGGGCTTGCCGCCAATGGCGAAGAAGGCAACGCCGCCGTAGAGGCCAAGGTAAAAGCGGAAGTAGAAGCCATGTGCGCCAACTTCCCGATCTACCCGAACCTCTGAAGCGCCCACAATAGACTGAACAAAGGCCCCGGCAGTGTGCGGGGCCTTTTTTATGGGCAGGCCAAGTGCTTCGCTCGCAACATGTCGCGAAACACGGTGCATGCGGCGTTCTGGCATACCCCGGTGCCACCCACTCATTGTATGCTTGCCCAAGTCTTGCCAAACCTTCACGGGATCCCCTCAATGACAAACATGCTCGCTTCTGTCTGGGCGCTCCTTGTGGGCATTGTGCTGATCATGCTCGGCAACGGGATGCATTTCACACTCATGGGCCTGCGCGACGGTATTGAGGGGTTTTCTTAGGCCGAGCTCTCACTCGTTACCTCGGCGTATTTTCTCGGTTTCCTCTCGGGCGCACGTTATACCCCCGATCTGATACAGCGCGTGGGCCATGTGCGCGTCTTCGCAGCCCTCGGCAGCTTTATCTCCGCCGCACTGATTGCCTTCACCCTCTGGGCGGAGCCATGGAGCTGGATAATCCTGCGGATCATCATCGGCTTTTGCATGTCAGGCGTTTATGTCACCGCAGAGAGCTGGCTCAACAACGCCACCACCAACGAGAACCGTGGCAAGATGCTGTCGGTTTATATGATCGCACAGACATTGGGCATTATCGGCGCACAAGGCCTGTTGACGCTTGGAGATGCGGCAAATGCTGCGCTGTTTATCGGCGCGTCAATATTGGTTTCCATTTCCTTCGCCCCAATCCTGCTGTCGATCCAGCCCGCTCCCGCTATTGAAGTCACCAAACCGGGTGGCCTCAAGGACCTGTTGGAAGCTTCCCCGCTGGGCACTGTGGGGATTTTCTTTTTGGGCAGCATCTATGCAAGCCAATCCGGCATGGGCGCAGTATTCGGCAGCGAGATCGGCATGAGCGCCAATCAGATCGCACTTTTTGTTGCAATGTTGTTTGGGGGCGCACTTTTGCTGCAGGTGCCCATCGGCTGGCTGTCCGACCGGACCGACCGGCGCTGGGTCATTTGTGGCACGGCCATTCTTAGAGCTGCGGCCTGTTGGCTCGGATGGATCGCGCAAAGCCCACCTGTCTGGCTCGCCCTCGACCCACTCATCCCGATCATGGGTGCTGCCTTTTTTGCAGGTGGCATGACCACGCCGCTCTATGCGCTGCTGCTCGCCTATACCAACGATAATGTTGCTGCCGAAGATATGCCCGCAATTTCCGGTGGTCTGGTGTTTACCTTTGGATTGGGTGCTATCCTTGGCCCGATTGGCATGGGCTTTGCAATGGAGACGCTTGGCCCCTTTGCCTTCTGGCTTGTACTGGCGGGCACCTTTGTGACCATAGCGCTCTACGCGCTCTACCGCATGTCGCAGACTGATCCCGTCCCTGGTTCGCAAACAGATGCCTATGTGAACCTCGTGCCCACAGCCTCTATTGTTGCGGTGGAAGATGCTACTAATTGGGCGGCTGAGCATGCAAAGGACGAAGATCCCTTGCCCTAGCGCCCCTTTTCTTGTCAGCACGTTTACAACACAATGCCAGCGATACCGACTAATCCAAAAGGACGCGCCCATGATCATCCACCCCGCAGGCTCCCGCCCGTCGGCCACTGGCCCCGCCGAATACTTCACAGGCCGCGTGCGTATGGACCCTCTGATCAGCACTCCTGCCCCCGCCCGCCTGCGCGGTGTTACCGTGACATTCGAGGCTGGCGCGCGCACGGCGTGGCACACCCATCCGCTGGGCCAGACGCTGATCGTCACATCGGGCATGGGCCTTGTGCAGCGTGAGGGCGGCGACATCCAAACCATCCGCCCCGGCGATACGGTCTATTTTGAGCCAAACGAGAAGCACTGGCATGGGGCCTCCCCCACCACCGCCATGACCCATACCGCCCTTCAGGAAGAACTCGACGGATCAGCCGTCACATGGATGGAACACGTGACAGACAACGAGTATGGCCGTCAGACGTAGCCGCGCCACCACAGCCAGACGATGAACAATACGACGACGACAATCAGATTGGCCACCACCGCGCCTGTCACGCTCAAAATCCGTGACTTGCGCAGCTCGTCAACATCAATCGCGACCAGATGGGCGCGCACGTATTCATAATCGCGCTCAACCGCTTCAGCATCGACCTGACGCGCCGTCTTGGGATTATGGGCCAACATTTCGGCGCGCATCAACGCCGCGACGCGCTTGCGCACGGATTTGGGCAGGCGACGCCCCGCACGGCGCAAAGACTGGCGCAGATCGCGCCCGCGCACATCCAGCCTTTTGCTGCCTCAGCCCGCGCAGCTTGCGCGATTTGACGGCCATATCCTTATCCGTGATCATACACCCTGTCTAAGCGGCTGGTCACGGCGCTGCAATGCAGATACCTCTGGGATCATGCTCAGTTTTACCGAATTCGGGGAAAGCTCCCCTGACCGCCCGCCCCTGATCATCGCACATGGCCTCTATGGCTCGGGGCGCAATTGGGGCGTGATCGCCAAACGCCTGTCAGATACCCGCCGCGTCATCACGCCCGACATGCGCAACCACGGCCACAGCCCGCGCGCGGATACACAAACCTACGAGGATATGGCGGAGGATCTGGCAGAGTTGATCACCCATATCGGCGGCCCCGTGGACCTCGTCGGCCACTCCATGGGCGGCAAGGCAGCGATGGTGCTGGCGCTACAGCACCCATACCTGCTGCGCCGCCTCATCGTCGCCGACATCGCACCTGTCCCCTACGACCACACCCAGTCCCACCAGATCGCCGCCATGCGCGCTGTTGATTTGTCAAACATCACCCGCCGCTCCGAGGCCGCAGAACAACTCGGCGCGCAAGGGGTTGAACCCGCCTTACAAAGCTTTTTCACCCAGTCTCTCGATGTGGCGGGAAAACAATGGCGCCTCAACCTCGACGTACTGGAGGCGCAGATGGACCACATTATCGGCTTTCCCGAAGTCTCGGGTCAATTCCCGAACCCCACCCTCTTTCTCACAGGGAAAGACAGCGATTACGTCCTTCCCGAACATCGCCCCCTGATAAAATCCCTCTTTCCCGGCGCACGCTTTGCCAAACTCCCAGACGCGGGCCACTGGCTCCACGCCGACAAACCCCGCGCGTTCGAAGCTGCTGTGCGGACGTATCTGGACGCGTAAAAACGCAGTAAGTTCGAGACGCTGCCGCAAAGCTCCCAAGCGGCCAGATTCCACCTTGCACCCCGCCGCCCAGCGCCTATAAGCACAAAAGTTTGCGAAATTCATAGGGGGCCATAGCCATGGCAAAGAGAACCGACATCCAGTCGATCATGATCATTGGTGCGGGGCCTATTGTCATCGGGCAAGCCTGCGAATTCGACTACTCGGGCGCTCAGGCCTGTAAGGCGCTCAAAGAGGAAGGCTACCGCGTCATCCTCGTCAACTCCAACCCCGCCACAATCATGACCGATCCGGGGCTGGCGGATGCGACCTATATCGAGCCGATCACCCCCGAAATGGTCGCCAAAATCATCGAGAAAGAGCGCCCCGACGCGCTCCTGCCCACAATGGGCGGCCAGACAGGGCTGAACACCTCGCTTGCGCTTGAAGAAATGGGCGTGCTTGAGAAGTTCGGCGTCGAAATGATCGGTGCCAAACGCGAAGCCATCGAGATGGCCGAAGACCGCAAGCTCTTCCGCGATGCGATGGACCGCCTGGGCATCGAAAACCCCCGCGCCACCATCTGCACCGCGCCAATGGATGCAAGCGGGAAGAAAGACCTAGTCGCAGGCGTTGCCCTCGCTCTGGAAAGCCTCGAAGACATCGGCCTGCCCGCTATCATCCGCCCTGCCTTTACCATGGGTGGCACAGGCGGCGGCGTGGCCTACAACCGTGAAGATTACGAGTTCTACTGCCGCTCGGGCATGGACGCCTCCCCCATGGGCCAGATCCTCATCGACGAATCTCTTCTGGGTTGGAAAGAATTCGAAATGGAGGTCGTGCGCGACACCGCCGACAACGCCATCATCGTCTGCGCAATCGAGAATGTGGACCCGATGGGCGTGCACACGGGCGACAGCATCACCGTGGCCCCTGCCCTGACGCTCACGGACAAAGAATACCAGATCATGCGCAACCACTCCATCGCCGTGCTGCGCGAAATCGGGGTGGAGACGGGCGGCTCCAATGTGCAATGGGCCGTGAACCCTGCCGATGGCCGCATGGTCGTGATCGAGATGAACCCGCGTGTCTCGCGCTCCTCCGCGCTGGCCTCCAAAGCCACAGGCTTCCCCATCGCCAAGATCGCCGCCAAGCTTGCCGTGGGCTTTACCCTCGACGAGCTCGACAATGACATCACAGGCGTCACCCCCGCGAGCTTTGAGCCCACAATCGACTACGTCGTCACCAAAATCCCAAAATTCGCCTTCGAGAAATTCCCAGGCTCCGAGCCGTACCTCACCACCGCGATGAAGTCTGTGGGTGAGACGATGGCCATCGGCCGCACCATCCACGAGAGCCTGCAAAAAGCGCTGGCTTCCATGGAATCAGGCCTCACAGGCTTCGACGAAATCGACATCCCCGGCTTTAACGCGAACGCCGCCCAAGACGCGCCCGAAAACGTCGCCGCCATCACAAAAGCCATCGCCAAAACCACGCCCGACCGCATGCGCACCATTGTGCAGGCCATGCGGCACGGCATGTCCAACGACGACATCCACGCCACCACGATGTTTGACCCTTGGTTCCTCGACCGCTTCCGCGAGATCGTCGAGGCCGAAGAGAGTGTGCGGACAGACGGTCTGCCCACCGATGAGGCCGCCATGCGCGCGCTCAAAATGATGGGCTTCACCGACGCGCGCCTTGGCCTGCTCATGGACCAGTCCGAACAGGACGTCCGCCGCGCCCGCTTGGCCCTCGACGTCAAAGCATCCTTCAAACGCATCGACACCTGCGCCGCCGAGTTCGAGGCGCAAACCCCCTATATGTACTCCACCTACGAGGCCCCGATGATGGGCGACGTAGAATGCGAAGCACGACCCTCCGACCGCAAAAAGGTCGTCATTCTGGGTGGTGGCCCGAACCGCATCGGCCAAGGGATCGAGTTCGACTATTGCTGCTGCCACGCCTGCTACGCTCTCACGGACGCGGGCTATGAGGCAATCATGGTCAACTGCAACCCCGAGACGGTCTCCACCGATTACGACACCTCCGACCGTCTGTATTTCGAGCCGCTCACCTTTGAGCACGTCATGGAAATCCTGCGCGTCGAGCAGGAGAACGGCACGCTACACGGCGTGATCGTGCAATTCGGCGGGCAGACGCCGCTGAAGCTGGCACGCGGGTTGGAGGCCGAGGGCATTCCGATCCTCGGCACCACCCCCGACGCCATCGACCTGGCCGAGGATCGCGAGCGGTTCCAGGATCTAGTTGTCAAGCTGGGCCTCAAGCAACCGAAGAACGGCATCGCCTCGACGGACGCGCAGGCGCTCGCCATTGCCGAAAGCATCGGCTTTCCGCTGGTCATCCGCCCGTCCTACGTGCTGGGCGGCCGCGCGATGGAGATCGTCCGCGACATGGCCCATCTGGAACGCTACATCGCCGAGGCGGTGGTCGTTTCGGGCAAGAGCCCCGTGCTGCTCGACAGCTACCTGTCGGGCGCCATCGAATGCGACGTCGATGCGCTCTGCGACGGCGAGAACGTGCATGTCGCCGGAATCATGCAGCATATCGAGGAGGCCGGCGTGCATTCGGGCGACAGTGCCTGCTCGCTGCCGCCCTATTCGCTCTCCGCCGCCACCATCGCCGAGATCAAGACACAGACCGAGGCGCTCGCTCGCGCACTCAATGTCGTCGGGCTTATGAACGTGCAATTCGCGGTCAAGGGCGAGGATATCTACCTGATCGAGGTCAACCCGCGTGCCAGCCGCACCGTGCCCTTCGTGGCCAAGGCAACGGATAGCGCCATCGCCTCCATCGCCGCCCGGCTGATGGCGGGCGAGACGATGGCGTCCTTCCCCTATCGCGGCCCCTACCCGCGCGACACCCGGCCCGGCAGTCTGCCAATGGCCGACCAGATGACGCTGGCCGATCCCGACATGCCGTGGTTCTCGGTCAAGGAGGCGGTGCTGCCGTTTGCCCGCTTCCCCGGTGTCGATACGATCCTCGGCCCCGAGATGCGCTCTACCGGCGAGGTGATGGGCTGGGACGTGTCCTTCCCGCGTGCCTTCCTCAAGGCGCAGATGGGAGCGGGTGTGGACCTGCCCGAGGGGGGCCGCGTGTTCGTCTCGATCAAGGACAGCGACAAGACCCCGCAGCTTGTGGAAACCGCGCAGGTGCTCACGGATCTGGGCTTTACCCTTGTGGCCACACGCGGCACGGCGGCGTTCCTGACCGAGGCCGGATTGGCCTGCGAGGTGGTCAACAAGGTCTATGAGGGCCGGCCCAATATCGTCGACCTGCTCAAGGATGGTGAGATCGCGCTGGTGATGAACACCACCGAGGGCATGCAGGCGGTCGAGGACAGCCGCGAAATCCGCTCGGTCGCGCTCTATGACAAGATCCCCTATTTCACCACCGTGGCCGGGTCGCATGCGGCGGCGCTCGCAATCAAGGCACGGCAGGAGGGCGAGCTGTCGGTGATGCCGCTGCAGGGCAATACCGCCTGACCGATTGGGCGGCGGGCCTTTGGCCTGGACCGAACCGCTCGGTCTCGGGTCGCCGCCGTTTTCTTCAAAAGAAAACGGACAAGAAAACTTCAAGTTTTCTTGAACGGAATTTTTCGAAAATTCCGTTCGATAAATAACAGACTCAGGCCAATTGCGACGTCGCTTTCAGACCACGCCTCTTCGCATTCGCTCGATATGTCGAAAACGCCCATGTGGGTTGTCGAAAATGCATGGATTCTCGGCGCTTTTATCATTGCGCCGCCACAATTATCGCTTATGTGCGCCTTGTGAGCGGCGCGCCGTTTGCATCTGAAACCCCGAGGCAGGAGGCAAGCCCATGACACGCGACGAACTGAACCGCGAACTGCGTATGCACTCGGCCTCCTGGCAGGCCGTGGTGATCGTCTATGGCGCGATCATCGGCACTTTCGTGCTGTCTGCCATGGCGGTTCTCTAAGCACCCCAGACAACGCAGAGTCCGACATGAAAACGGCGGAGGCTTCCCCCGCCGTTTTGTTGTTCGTCCAAGGTCAGGTGACCTTGGCGTCTTTCGGGTCGATCTTGGCCGATGCCGCATCGCCCACATTATCGACGCCGCGCTCTTCCAGAAGCGTGGTCAGCCAGTCGGGATCCATCTCGGGCACCGAACTGAGCAACAGGTCGGTATAGGGATGGTGCGGCGGCGTGAACATCTCGTCCTTGGGCCCCTGCTCCACCACCTTGCCATGCTGCATCACCACCACCTCGTCGGCGATGGACCGCACCGTCGCAAGGTCATGGGTGATGAACATATAGGCGAGGTTCAGCTCGTTCTGGAGCCGGTCGAGCAGCCGCAGAATCCCTTCGGCCACAAGCTGATCGAGTGCCGATGTCACCTCATCACACACGATGAAGGTCGGCTCGGCGGCGAGGGCGCGGGCGATACCGATACGCTGTTTCTGCCCCCCTGAAAGCTCTGCCGGGTAGCGGTTGTAATACTGCGCCGGTTCAAGCTCGATCAGGTCGAGAAGCTCGTCGATCCGGTTCTTGAGCGCGACCCCCTTGAGCCCGGAATAGAACGCCGCCGGTCGCCCGATGATCTCGGAGATCCGCACCTTGGGATTGAGCGCGGTGTCGGCCATTTGGTAGATCATCTGACACTGGCGCAACTGGTCCTTGGTGCGGTTGCGGTAATCGGGCGGGAACGGCTCACCCTTGAACAGCACCTCGCCCTTGGACGGCGGCAGCAAGCCGGTGATGACGCGCGCCGTGGTGGATTTGCCCGAGCCGGATTCGCCCACCACCGCGACGGTCATGCCGGGGTAGATGTCGAAGCTCACATCATCGAGCACCTTCTCGCCACCGGTATAGGACGCGTCCACGTTCTTGACCGAGATCAGCGGCGGCGAGCCGTCATCGGGCCGATGGCGCTGCGGGCTCTTGAAGCCACGCACGGCCCAGAGGGATTTAGTGTAATCCTCTTTCGGGTTCTCGAGCATCTCGCGGGTCGATGCCTCCTCGACCTCTTCGCCCTTGAGCAGCACTTTGATCGTATCGGCCATCTGCGCCACCACCGCGAGGTCGTGGGTGATGTAAATCGCGGCGGTGTTGAATTCGTCCACGATGTCTCGAATCGCCGAAAGAACCTCGATCTGCGTCGTCACATCAAGCGCCGTCGTCGGCTCGTCAAAGATGATCAGGTCGGGACGGCAGGACATCGCCATCGCGGTCATCGCGCGCTGCAGCTGCCCGCCCGAGACCTGGTGCGGATAGCGAAATCCGATTTCCTGCGGATTCGGCAGCCGGAGCTTTTCGTAAAGCTCCATCGCGTCCTCTTGCGCCTCCATCCGTTTCTTGAGCCGGTACTGGAGTGGCGCCTCGGTGTGCTGATCGATGATCTTGTGCGCCGGGTTGAAGGACGCCGCCGCCGATTGCGCAACATAGGCGATGCGCGAGCCGCGCAGCATGCGCCGGTCGGCCTCGGTGGCAGTGGTCAATTCCATCCCGTCGAACTCGATCGAGCTGTCGACAATGCGGGTGCCGTCGCGAGCATAGCCCATGCAGGCAGCACCGATGGTGGATTTGCCCGCACCCGACTCGCCGATCAGCCCCATCACCTCGCCCCGGTGCAGGGTCAGGTCGATACCCTTGATGATATCGACCCAGGTCTCATCCGAATAGCCCTGGATTTTCAGGTCACGGATTTTCAGCAATACGTCTTGTTTCTTGATCATGACGATTACACCTTCAGTCCAGAGGAGCGGTAGAGCATCCAGTCCACCACGAAGTTGACCGCGACGGTCAGAAGCGCGATGGCCGCCGCAGGAATGAGCGGCGTGATCTCACCGAACGAAACCAGCGTCGCGTTCTCGCGCACCATCGAGCCCCAATCCGCCGTCGGCGGCTGAATGCCGAGGCCGAGGAACGACAGGCCCGCGATCAGCAGGAACACGAAGCAGAATTCCAGTCCGAATTCCGCCACCAGCGGCGCGGTCGAGTTGGGCAGGATTTCCCGGCGGATCAGATACCATGTCTTTTCACCGCGCAACTTGGCCGCTTCGATATAGTCCATCACCACGACATTGCCCGCGACCGCCCGTGTCAGGCGGAAGACGCGCGGGCTGTAGATCACCGCAACCACCAGCACGAGAATGATCTCGGACGGGTTGAAGATGATCAGCATGAACCCGGCAAAGGCCACCGAAACCCCAACCAGCGCCGCCAGCCCGATGGCCCAGCCGATGATGTTGTTCTCGAACACCGCCGTTACGACCAGCAATCCGGTCACCATCATGAACCCGGTCAGCAACCAGAAACTCGTCGTGTCATTGGCCAACTCGCCCCCGAAGATCGACAGCATCAGTAGCGCGAAGATCAGCGACGGGATCGACATGATCACGTCCGAGGTGCGCGCGATGAGCTGATCGAACCAGCCGCCATTGACCGCCGCCAGCAGCCCCGCGAGCGCGCCCAGAAGGAAGGCCAGCACCGTCCCCGCAAGCGCGAGCGCGACAGTATTGCGCGCGCCGTAGATGATCCGGCTGAACATGTCGCGGCCCAGCTGATCGGCCCCCAGCAGCATTGTTTCATCCGCTGGCGCAAAGGCCGAGGAAATGATCTCGGCCTCACCGAACGGCGCGATCACCGGCGCGAAAATGCCTGCAATCGCATAGGTGAAGATCACGAACATCCCGAAGGCCGCCGTCAGCGGTGCCGTGCGCAACTCCTTGGCCATGTTGGTCGAGGCGATGGCGATCAGGAACTCGCGGAAGGCATAGGAGACCATCGCCGCCAGCGCCAGAAGCCCCGCCGCGATCGCCACGCTGCGCAGTGCGCCCGGTCCGCCAACGATGCCGAGGATGAACGACACCAGGGTCAGCGAGAAGATCAGCAGGAACGCCGACCTCTTGTTGAAGTAAGCCGCAAGGCAGGACGCGCCGAGTAGCAGAGTATAGTAGATAATGACGAAAACACTCATGTCTCTGCCCCCTTATTTCGGATGCCGCAGGCGCGGATTGGTCAGGATCGCGCCCACATCGGCTGCCAGATTGAGCAGGATGAAGGTCGCCGCGAAGATCAGGCAGCAGGCCTGAACCACCGGGAAGTCGCGTTTGCTGACCGCGTCCACGAGGGCCTGTCCGATACCGGGGTAGACGAACACCACCTCCACCAGCACCACGCCGGTGATGAGATAGGCAAGGTTCAGCGCCACCACGTTGATGATCGGGGCCCAGGCATTGGGCAGGGCGTGTTTGACAATCACCTTCCAGGGCGGTGTGCCCTTGAGCCGGGCCATCTCGATATAGGGTGAGGCCAGAAGGTTGATGATCGCCGCGCGCGTCATCCGCATCATATGAGCCGTCACCACCAGCACCAGCGTCAGCGCCGGCAGGAAGGTGCGATAGAGCAGATCGCCGAAATCCATGTCAGAACTCAGGCTGGCAATCGCCGGGAACATGCTCGTCTTGACCGCCAGATAGAGGATCAAGATATAGCCCAGAAAGAATTCGGGGCTGGAGATCGAGGTGAGCGTCGCCACGTTGGCCACCCGGTCGAAGATCGAGTTGCGGAGCAGGGCAACGATGATCCCCAGAACGATCGAGATCGGCACCGCGATGGCGGCCGCGTAGGTCGCCAGAAACAGCGTGTTGGCAAAGCGTTCGCTGATCGTCTCCGACACGCTCGTGCCGGTCACGATGGAATTGCCGAAATCGAGCATCACCGCACCCGACAACCAGTCGAGGTAGCGCACGATGGCCGGTTGATCGAGGCCCATCTCCTTGCGTAATGCGGCCAGGTTTTCGGGCGTCGCGCCCTGCCCCAGCACCGCCTCGGCGATGTCACCGGGTAAAAGCTCGACCATGAAAAATATGATGACGGATATGACCAATAGGATGATCAGTCCGAGACCGAGCCGTTTCGCAACGAGCCCTAGGATGTCCCCCATCTTTCCCTCCTGCTGTTTCTGCCTGCCGCCTTGTTCCGGCGGGCCGTTTTCGGCTCAGGCGCACAGTGTTCTGTGTCTGCGGTCGCGCTTTGTTTTTTGGTATTTGCGAGTGCGACCGGATTGGCGAAACCGGAGGCAGGACAGACCCGCCACCGGCAGTGAAAGACCCGGCCCCCTTTTCGGGGACCGGGCCGGATCAGGGCGTTATGTCGAGAACCACCAACGGCTCGCGGCGCGGGCACCGTCACAGCTCCAGCTGGCCGCGACATCCTCGCCACGCTCCACACCTTTGCCACGGGCATAGACCCAGTTGTTGAAGAACGGGATGATCGTGCCGCCATCGTCGCGCATCAGCACGCACATCTCGCGATACATCTCGGCACGCAGGCTCTCGTCAAGCTCGCCCTTCGCCTGAAGCAGCAGCTCGTTGAAG
>CBFHZX010000015.1:0-59295 GCA_965660425.1 Sulfitobacter sp.
CAGCTTGCTGCTGTGCCATCATTTGCTCTAAGGCGCGTTGCTGTTCTTCCTCGGAGGCAGGCTCGATCCGCGACAGGCGCTGTGTCACATCCTGACGCAAACTGTCGAGCATACCTTCAAACAGCTGGAACGACTCGTTCTTGTACTCGTTGAGCGGATCACGCTGCGCATAGCCACGGAACCCCACAACTGAGCGCAGATGCTCAAGCGTGAGTAGGTGGTCACGCCACTTGGCGTCGATAGTCTGCAGCAGGAAGTGCTTTTCGATGTTGCGCATGGTGTCGACACCGAACCGCTCGGTCTTTTCCGCCATGAGCTGATCCGTCGCCTCAACAAGACGTTCGCGGATCACATCGTCGTCCACGCCATCCTCTTCACACCACGCGATGACGGGTACATCCACGCCCAGCTGCTCAATCACGGCGGCATAAAAGCCTTCCGTGTCCCATTGGTCGGCATAGGTGTTCTGCGGCATGTACTCATCGACCAGATCGTCGATCAGCTGGTGGCGCATGTCCTCGGTGATCTCATGCAGGTCCTGACTTTCCATGATGTCACGACGCTGACCAAAGATCACTTTGCGCTGCTCGTTCATCACGTCGTCGAACTTGAGCAACTGCTTGCGCATGTCAAAGTTGCGGCCCTCGACCTTGGCCTGCGCACGCTCCAGCGATTTGTTGACCCACGGGTGAATGATCGCCTCGCCTTCCTTAAGGCCCAGCGTGGTCAGCACCTTCTCCAGCTTTTCCGAGCCGAAGATGCGCATCAGATCATCCTCCAGCGACAGGAAGAAAGACGACCGCCCCGGATCCCCCTGGCGGCCAGAGCGGCCCCGCAGCTGGTTGTCGATGCGGCGGCTCTCGTGACGCTCACTGGCCAGAACGAACAGGCCGCCTGCTTCCAGCACCTTCTTCTTTTCCTCGGCTGTCTCGGCCTCGATTCGGCTGCGGATCACAACGGGATCGCCTTCGGGATCCGCGGCCAGCACTTCAAGCACTCGCAGCTCGACGTTGCCGCCCAGCTGGATGTCGGTGCCACGGCCCGCCATGTTGGTGGCGATGGTCACCGCGCCAAATTTACCTGCATCACCCACAATCTGGGCTTCCTGCTCGTGCTGGCGCGCGTTCAGGACGTTGTGCTTGATCCCTTCGGCCTCGAGCATCTTGCTCAGCATCTCGGACTTTTCGATGGAGGTGGTACCGACGAGACAGGGCTGGCCCTTCGCATGGGCTTCCTTCACCTTTACAATCATGGCCTCATATTTCTCGGCGGCAGTGCGGTAGACTGCATCGTCATCATCAACGCGGGCCACAGGCACGTTGGTGGGGACTTCGACCACGCCAAGGCCGTAGATTTCTTTGAATTCATCCGCCTCCGTCAGGGCGGTCCCTGTCATTCCCGCAAGCTTGTCATAGAGACGGAAGTAGTTCTGGAACGTGACAGAGGCGAGGGTAATATTCTCTGGCTTGATATCGACGCCTTCCTTGGCCTCGATCGCCTGATGCAAGCCATCGCCAAGGCGGCGACCCGCCATCATGCGGCCTGTGAATTCGTCGATCAAAACAACCTCACCATCGCGCACGATGTAGTCCTTGTCCTTCTCGAACAAGGTATGGGCGCGCAGGCCCTGGTTGACGTGGTGCACCAGTGAGGTGCTCTCGGGATCGTAAAGGGTAAAGCCCTCCTCCATCAATCCACGCACGCGCAGCTGTTCCTCAAGGAACTCCGTACCGTCGTCGGTGAAGGTCACATTACGCGTTTTCTCGTCCAGCTCGTAATGCTCGGGCAACAGCGACGGGATCACAGCATCAATCGTGAGGTACATGTCCGAGCGGTCATCGGATGGGCCAGAGATAATCAGCGGCGTGCGCGCCTCGTCGATGAGGATACTGTCGACCTCGTCCACGATAGCAAAGTTATGCTCTTTCTGGAAAATCTGGCTCAGCTCGGATTTCATGTTGTCGCGCAGATAGTCGAATCCAAGCTCGTTGTTGGTGGCGTAGGTGATGTCGCAAGAGTACGCGTCGCGCTTCTCGTCCTCACTCATGTTGGGATAGATAAAGCCCGTGGTCAGGCCCAATGAGGCAAACACCTTGCCCATCCATTCCGCGTCACGTTTCACCAGATATTCATTCACTGTGACGATGTGCACGCCCTTGTGCGTGAGCGCATTGAGGTAGGCGGCGAAGGTCGCGGTAAGCGTCTTACCCTCACCCGTCTTCTGCTCGGCCACGTTGCCTTGGTGCAGGAAGATCGCCCCCATAAGCTGTGTATCGAACGCCCGTAGGCCCAGCGTGCGGCGCGCACCCTCGCGGCAGTTGGCAAAGGCTTCGGGCAGCAGATCATCCAGGCTCTCGCCCTTCAGGGCGCGGGTGGCCAGCTCTTCTGTCTTGTCTATGATCTGCGCATCGCTGAGCTTCTCGAATTCAGGCTCCAGCGCATTGACCTTTGCCACCAGCGGGCGCGCGGCCTTGATCTTGCGATCATTTGGCGTGCCAAAAACCTTTTTGGTGATGTTCCCGAGTCCCAGCATGCGATCTCCAGCCGAAGTTTAAATTCATTCGCGCGATCTGCTTGCCCCGCAAACACCCAGTCCATAAATAGAAAGGGAGAAGGGCTGCTCGCGCCGTGTTCACTAGCGATGTAAGCGCCGCCCTATAGCGTGTCAATGTAACCGGCCCCAAAGCGCCGTGATGATAGGATGATCCATGCAAAAACGACTCACTTTTCTGGCCCCGCTGGCATTTGTTGCGGCGCTTGCGCTGCCTGCCACGGCACAGGACACAGTAACCGTTGATCCATCCACGGTTGTGGCCACCGTTGGCGATACGGAAATTACTGTGGGGCACATGATTGTCGCGTGGGCCAGCCTGCCGGAACAGTATCAGGGTCTGCCCGATGATGTATTGTTCAAAGGCATCCTCGACCAGTTGGTGCAGCAAAGCGCATTGGAGCAAAAGTTCGACGGTGAGCTGCCCGCTCGCATCCCATTGCAACTCGAAAACGAGCGCCGCTCGCTCACTGCAGGCGAGGCCATTAACCAGCTGATGGAAGAGCCACTGGATGAAGCCGATGTTCAGGCCGCTTATGAAGCGGACTATGGCAACGCCGAGCAAGAAACAGAATATAACGCCTCCCATATCCTTGTTGAGACAGAAGAGGCCGCACTGGCCGTGATTGAAGAGATCGAAGGCGGCGCGGATTTCGCTGCTGTTGCGCGCGAAAAATCTACTGGCCCGTCAGGCCCCAACGGCGGACAGCTGGGGTGGTTTGGCACGGGGGCCATGGTGCCCGAGTTCGAACAAGCGGTTGTCGAGCTGGAAGTTGGTGCAGTATCCGCGCCCGTTAAGACCCAGTTCGGCTGGCATATCATCACACTCAACGAGAGCCGCATTCAAGATGCACCCGCCCTTGAGGAGGTACGCGAACAAATCGAGCTTCAGCTGCGCCAGATCCGTGTGCAATCCGAGATCGAGGCCGTGACCGCCGCCGCCGACGTAGACCGCAGCGGAGCCGAAGGCATCGCGCCGGAGGTCATCAAGCAAACAACAGTTCTGGAATAAGCATCATCATGGCAAGCATCACAGTCGTCTCGCCGCTGGCCCCTGCGGCCTTTCCAGATCTACCCGTTATTGACGGTGTGGCCTTTTCTACGGCTGCGGCTGGGGTGAAATATCAGGGCCGTACAGATGTCATGCTGGCCACGCTAAGCGCTGGAACAGTTGTGGCGGGGGCGTTCACACGCTCCTCCACACGCTCGGCCTCTGTGCTGGATTGTCAGGCAAAGCTGGGCGGGGCAAGCGATAGAACGGCTGCGATTGTTGTAAACTCGGGCAATTCAAATGCGTTCACGGGCAAGGGCGGCGTTGTGTCCGTCGAGGCAATTACTACAGCCTCGGCACAAGCCTGCGGTGCGCCATCAGAGCGCGTGTTCACCTCCTCAACAGGTGTGATCGGGGAGCCGTTGCCCCATGAGCGGATCACAGGAGTGCTTGATACGCTTGCCAAAAGTGCATCGCCTGAGGGCATTGCGGAGGCAGCTCAAGCCATCATGACCACCGATACCTTCCCCAAGGGAGCCTCCGCATCGATTGAGATTGACGGCAAAACCGTCTCTATTGCAGGGATCGCGAAGGGGTCGGGTATGATCGCCCCCGATATGGCCACGATGCTGGTCTATATCTTTACCGATGCGCTGATCGGGCAAGATGCGTTACAGACGTTGGTCAGCCGCAGCAACGCCCAGACGTTCAACTGCATCACCGTAGACAGCGACACCTCCACCTCTGACAGCCTCATTGTCGCCGCGACAGGAGCGAGTGGCGTGGATGTCGAGGGGCAGGACGCATTTGCAGACGCGCTGCATGGCGTCATGCTGGATCTCGCGCATCAGGTCGTGCGGGACGGCGAAGGGGCCACCAAGTTCGTCGAGGTTATCGTAACAGGAGCCGCAACGAACGCAGACGCAAAGCAACACGCGATGGCGATTGCGAACTCACCGCTCATCAAGACCGCCGTTGCAGGCGAAGACCCCAATTGGGGGCGGGTTGTTATGGCAGTGGGTAAATCAGGGGCAGCAGCAGACCGCGACCGCCTAAGCATCCGTTTTGGCGATGTCGAGGTGGCAAAAGACGGCTGGCGCAGTGCGGATTATTCCGAAGAAGCCGCAGCCACCCATATGAAGGGCACGGACATTGTGATTGGCGTTGATATCGGGATCGGTACAGGTGCTGCAACCGTTTGGACCTGTGATCTGACCCACGGCTATATCTCTATCAATGCGGACTACCGCTCGTGAAGGTCGTACTCGTATCGGCAGTTGCCCTAATCGACGTAGACGGACGTGTCCTGCTTGCGCAGCGGCCCGAAGGGAAATCCATGGCGGGTCTGTGGGAATTTCCTGGTGGCAAAGTCGAGAGCGGTGAAAGCCCTGAGACGGCACTGATCCGCGAACTTCAGGAAGAACTGGGGATTGATACATGGGCTTCGTGCCTTGCGCCGCTTACCTTCGCGAGCCACAGCTATGATGATTTCCACCTGCTGATGCCCCTTTTTGCCTGTCGCAAATGGAAGGGCACGCCACGTGCCCGCGAGGGGCAGGTGCTGAAATGGGTGAAGCCATCAGAGATGCGCGACTACCCCATGCCCGCAGCAGATATCCCGCTCATCTCCGTTTTGCGGGATTGGCTATAGCTCAGCCTCATTTTATTTCGATTTTTTGTTATATTTCGGAATTTCTACGGAAGGTTGTGCTGGAATTACGAACAATTGAATTTAGATGGGCGACAGATTAACACTGGGGAGGGTTGAAATGCTGCGTACGATCACACTCGGGAGCTGTGTCTCCGTTCAGGGGACTTTTGTCCGTTCAATGCCTGATGGCCGCATCGCGGTTCAGGTCGACAATACTGTTTATTCTGGCGTTCCTGTCAGCAAAAACTGATCAAGACTGACTCCAAATAGAAAAAGGGACGGTGTGCTGCACCGTCCCTTTTTGATTCTATCACCAAAAGCCTAGCTAAGCGTGCGAGTGACTTCTTCGCGCGTGAAGATTTCGATCACGTCATCAGGACGGATGTCTTCATAGTTCTCGAAGGCCATACCACATTCCTGACCAGACTGAACCTCTGGCACTTCGTCCTTGAAGCGCTTGAGCGTCTTGAGCGTGCCTTCGTGAATGACCACGTTGTCGCGCAGCAAACGTACACCAGCGGAGCGTCGCGCCACCCCTTCGGTGACCAGACAGCCAGCAACTTTGCCAACGCCCGTGACCTTAAAGACCTCCTTGATCGACGCATAGCCGATGAAGTTCTCTTTGATCTCGTTGCTGAGCAAGCCAGAGGCGGCCGCTTTCACATCGTCTACCAAATCATAGATGACCGAGTAGTAGCGAATCTCGACACCTTTCTGGTTGGCAGTGTTGCGCGCTGACGCATTGGCACGGACGTTAAAGCCCATGATCGGTGCGCCTGACGCTTCGGCAAGGCCGACATCCGTCTCGGTGATCGCGCCAACGCCAGAGTGCAGCACGCGTACGCGGACCTCGTCGTTGCCGATCTTCTCCATCGCCTGAACAATCGCTTCGGCAGAACCTTGCACGTCCGCTTTGACCAAGATGGGCAGCTCAGACACGTTCTCATCCGCTTTGGCATTCGCTATCAGCTGATCAAGCGTGGTCGCGGCACCAGCAGCGGCGCGTTTGTCCTTGGCTGCGTTCTCACGGTATTCCGCAATCTCGCGCGCCTGCGCCTCTGTTTCGGTCACGTTGAGAACGTCACCTGCTTCGGGAGTGCCGTTAAGGCCCAATACTTCAACGGGAACAGATGGACCAGCTTCTTTGATGCGATTGCCCTGATCGTCGATGAGCGCACGCACTTTACCGTACTGCTCACCCACAACAAAGATATCACCCTGACGCAGCGTGCCGTTCTGAACCAGAACAGTCGCAACAGGACCACGGCCCACGTCCAGCTTCGCCTCGATCACGGCACCAATGGCGGCGCGGTCGGGGTTGGCTTTCAGTTCCAGAATTTCAGACTGGAGTGCAATGGCTTCAAGCAACTCATCAAGGCCTTGGCCCGTGATGGCAGAGACTTCGACATCCTGCACGTCACCCGACATCTTCTCGACGATGACTTCGTGCTGCAGCAATGCGGCGCGCACTTTGTCAGGATCGGCCGCGGGCTTATCGATCTTGTTGATCGCAACAATCATCGGCACTTCGGCAGCTTTCGCGTGTGCAATCGCCTCAATCGTCTGGGGCATCACAGCATCATCCGCCGCAACCACCAGAACAACGATGTCCGTTACCTGTGCACCGCGTGAACGCATCGAGGTAAACGCCGCGTGACCGGGTGTGTCGAGGAACGAGAGCACCTGACCGCCATCAGTTGTGACCTGATATGCACCGATGTGCTGGGTAATGCCGCCCGCTTCACCTGCCACAACTTTGGCGTGTCGAATCGCGTCGAGCAGGGACGTCTTACCGTGGTCAACGTGGCCCATGATGGTGATGACAGGAGGACGACCTTGCAGGTCCTTTACATCATCTTCCTCGATCTTGATCACGTCCTCAACGTCAGCGTCAGAGACGCGCACAACCTTGTGGCCGAACTCCTCGATTATCAGCTCGGCTGTGTCTGCATCAATCGTCTCGTTCTGCGTGACCATCATGCCGTTTTGCATCAGCGCTTTTACAACAGCGCCTGTCTTCTCGGCCATACGCGCGGCAAGCTCGGACACAACAATCGCCGGAGGAAGCTGCACATCACGAATGATCTTTTCGCGCTCGACATTGCCGCCCATCGCTTTGGCGCGAGCACGGTCTTGTTTGCGCTTCATCTGCGCCATGGAGCGTTGGCGACCGCCCTCACCGCCGCGAAGCGCTTGGTTCACCGTCAGCTTGCCTGAACGGCGATCATCGTCCTGACGGTTCTTTTTATTCGTCTCCTCGCGGTCACGGTCCGTTTTGCGCGGCGTGGCGGCCGGGGCTGATTTGTTTGGCGTAGGACGCGCAGCGGCAGGCGCACTCGCAGGCGCAGCGGCTGCTGCTTGTGCGGCGGCTTCAGCCTCGCGCTTGGCGCGTGCTTCATCTTCAGCTTTCGCCTTAAGGCTTTCTTCGCGCTCGCGGTCTTCGGCCTCTTTAGCTTCGATCTCGGCGCGGCGGCGTTCACGCTCTTCAGCGCGGGCCTTCTCTTCGGCCTCGCGGTTGGCCACTTCTTCGACCTCACGCGCTTTTGCAGCCTGAACAGCCTTCAGGCGACGATCCATTTCCGAATCTGTAATGCCTGCGGGACGCTTGGACGGGTCACCTACAGGACCCGCACCCGGGCCAGTTTGCTTTTGCCCACCCGGCTTTGGCACCACAACGCGCTTGCGCTTGGTCTCTACGACTACGTTCTTGGTCCGCCCGTGGCTAAAGCTTTGCTTTACGTTGCTGGGACGTGAGCCGCCAAGGCCCAGTGTTTTTCTGCCGTCATTATCGCTCATCTAGCTCGTCTATCCTTTCGGCTGGTCGCTACCAGCCTCGTTTTGTCGCACGCCGTTAAGCCTGTGGGCTTCCTCTACAACACGCAGAGTAAGTCCACCAGAGGCGAGCGCCCCATGTATCACAGTTTGGCGTGCGAATGCCAAACCCAATTCATCCGCCGTCAGACAACCAATGTAATGGCCGTAATGCGGCGTACTCAGTTTCGATTTGCCGCGGCCCGATCCGTCCACGGCCTGAATCAGCACCAAGGCTTCTTCCGTTTGCAGCCACGTCTTGACCTTCTCATAGCCTGCGACGGCCTTGCCCGCCTTGCGCTGCATCGAGATCAGGTCGACCACACGGCGGGCCAATTGCTTTTCAACCTCGGCCACCAGATCGTCAGGCACCTTAACAGATTGCTTGGCCCCGCGCGAGAAGGCACCCTTTTTCACCGCAAGCTCCAGAGCAGCGCGATCCGCACTCACCCACATGCCACGACCCGGCAATTTGCCCATCACATCAGCAAACACCTGACCTTCAGGACCTACAACAAAACGCACCATGCGGTATTTTGGTTGCACTTCGCCTGTGGCGAGGCACTTACGCTCTGCCCCGCTCTCACGATCTTTGGATGCGCCACCGCGTCCCATGCTGCTCTCCCGAGGCCTGCGATCAGGCCTCGGCCTCCTCGTCTGTGTCAGCTTCTTCAACAGCTGGCTCAAGCTCGGCCGGATCAACCCAACCCAGCATCACACGCGCGGTCATAATGAGGTCCTGCGCTTCTTCCAGCGTCATCTCGAACGGCTCAAGCGTTCCGTCGTCCTTGATCCGCTCACCGTTCTCGGTGGTCCAGCCACCAGCGAGTTCCCAATCCGCGCAGGTTGCAAAATCTTCCAGCGTTTTGACGTCATCCTTAGCCAGCGCTTCGATCATCGGCGCGGTAAGCCCCTCAAAGTTAATCAGGCTGTCCTCAGCGCCCAGCGCACGGGCAGCGTCAAGTGCTGCTTTGTTCTGCGCCTCAAGCACATCACGCGCACGGGCCTGCAATTCGCCTGCGGTCGCTTCATCCACACCGTCGATGACAAGCAGCTCGTCAATCTCGACATAAGCGACTTCTTCAAGGTTGGTGAAGCCTTCAGCGACCAGAAGCTGGGCAAAGAATTCGTCCAGATCGAGATTGTCCATGAACAGTTTGGTGCGCAGCTCGAACTCGGCCTGACGGCGCTCTGATTCCTGCTCTTCTGTCATGATGTCGATGTCGAGGTTTGTCAGCTGTGATGCCAAGCGCACGTTCTGGCCACGGCGGCCAATCGCGAGGGACAGCTGCTCCTCAGGGACGACAACTTCAATCTTGCCTGCTTCTTCATCCAGAACAACCTTGGAGACCTCGGCAGGCTGCAATGCGTTCACAAGGAAGGTCGGCGTGTCCTCGTTCCACGGGATGATGTCGATCTTCTCGCCCTGAAGCTCGTTCACAACGGCCTGCACGCGGGAGCCGCGCATACCAACGCAGGCACCCACAGGGTCGATGGAGCCGTCATAAGAAATCACGGCAATCTTCGCGCGCGAACCGGGATCACGGGCGACGGCTTTGATCTCGATGATGCCGTCATAGATTTCGGGCACTTCCATCTTGAACAGCTCTGCCATGAACTCGGGCGCGGTGCGGCTCAGGAAAATCTGCGGGCCGCGCTGCTCGCGGCGCACGTCCTTGATGTAGACGCGGATACGGTCATTGGGGCGGTATGCTTCGCGGCCGATCTTCTCGTTGCGGCGCAGGATCGCTTCGCCTGCACCCACATCGACGATGACGTTGCCGTACTCTTCACGCTTGACCAGACCGTTGATGATCGTGCCCGCGCGGTCCTTGAATTCCTCGAACTGGCGGTCCCGCTCGGCTTCGCGGACTTTCTGGAGGATCACCTGCTTGGCCGATTGCGCGGCGATACGGCCCATCTCAACGGGGGGGACTTCCTCGATCAGCTGCTGGCCGATCTCGGGGGCATCCATGTATTGTTTGGCCTGCTCGACGGTGAATTCGGCCTGATAGTTCTCAAGCTCGTCATCGGCAACAACCGTGCGTACGCGGGTAAAGGTGGCGCGACCTGTTTTGCGGTCAATCTCCACGCGAATGTCCATTTCCGCGCCATAACGCGACTTGGCCGCACGGGCGAGGCTCTCTTCCATCGCTTCGATCACCAGCGCGGGATCAATCATCTTTTCACGCGCCACTGCTTCGGCAGTTTGCAAAAGCTCAAGCTGGTTTGCGGATGTAATGGCCATTAGTCTTCTCCCTCGTCAGACATATGCGTCTGCACTTCATCAAATTGTTCTTCGTCGATTGCACCAGCAGCTTTCCGTTGGCGCAGCATTTCCTTGATCAGCTCGTCGGTCAGCACAAGCTTGGCATCTGACAGCCATTCGAATTGCAGGCCCACGGTGCCCTCTTCGATGTTGATCAAAACCTCGTTTCCCTCAACGCCTGCCAGCTCACCCTTAAAGCGGCGGCGACCGTCGATCATATCGTCGGTCTCGATCTTGGCCTCATAGCCCTCGAAATTCGCGAAATCCTTGAGGCGCGTCAGCGGGCGGTCGATACCGGGGCTGCTGACCTCAAGCGCGTATTCGTCCACAATCGGGTCCTCGACATCCAGCACAGCACCGATAGCTGTGCTGATCTTGGCGCAGTCGTCGACTTCAATCCCGCCCTCTGGCTTATCCGCCATGACTTGCAGCGTCGATGTCTTGCCCGACATCAGCCGCACGCGCACCAACTCATAACCCATATCCTCAATGACGGGGGTGATGATCTCCGCCAGACGGCGGTCCATCGCTGCTTTTGCAATCAAATCGTTGTTCATAATCTCACTGGCCTTCAGGCACAAAAAAACGGGCGCGCGGCCCGTATATCAGGTTCGGTGGGTGTCGGGTTTGGACCCCGATGCCGCGCTGTTGACGCTGATATACGCGTAGACGGCGGATACATCAAGCCCCCCACCACCGCTGCGGTGCGCGCAGATCGTCGAACACGTCGCGCCCCAATGTGGCAGGCATTGCCACACTGCGCGAAACGGCCTGCCCATCCCAGACCACTAAATCACTCAAGCCCTGCAATGCGCCTGTGTCTGCCACATCGGCCCCGTCGACAAGGTATTCTGCAACAGCCTGCGCCCGCACCGCATCCGATGGGATCGAGACAAGCTCGACCTGGTCAAACCAACCCGCCTGACCATCCTTCCAATGGCTCTCGACACGCTCCGCCAGCAGCTGCTGACCCGCTGCGAAATGTCTGACACGGTAAAGACCTGTGCCAATGCCCGTGCCCATCGCATGGGCCGCAGCGATGTAATAGTCAGGCGCGGCCAGCCTCATGGGCAGATTGGAATCGCCCACATCCAGTGTGAAGGCAACACGGTGCGTATCAATCGCCTGCACTGTGCCGCCTTCAAAATCTGCCGCACTTGCAACGACATCCCGCGCGGTAAAGGGCACACCATCGTGAAACGTAACGTCATTACGCAGGGTGAACTCCCAATAACGTGCATTAACCGAGGCTTGCCACTCCGTCGCCAATCCAGCGTGCAATGTACCATCGGGCGCAATCTCGGTGAGCGTGTCGAAAACCAGACCCTGACGAGCCAGCCGCATGAACAATCCCTGACCCGAACTCCACGTGTCACTGCGCGACGCCCCCGATAGCGCAAGGCACAGCTTGCCTCCACGCTGTGGCAAACTGCCCGCGCTCAAACCCGTAGCAGCAAGCAAAGCTGCCGCTGCACCGCTGGCAAACAGAGCACGTCTATCAAGGGGTTTGCGGGTCATGTGACAGCAATCCTGTCCATAGCGCGGACAAGCTCGGCACTGATTCCTGGCTCGCTCAGGGCATGCCCTGCATTGCGTACCATCTTGAGCTCTGATTTCGGCCAAGCACGGTGAATGGCATGAGCGCTGGCGGGCGGGCAGATCATGTCGTACCTGCCCTGCACAATAACTCCAGGAATATGAGCAATACGGTCCATCTGGGCAAGGATCTGGCCATCATAGTCCAGAAAGCCGTTGTTGATGAAATAATGGTTCTCAAGCCGCGCAAAGGCACGCGCGTATTCACCCGGCCCCTCAACCATCTGGCCTGCCGAATGGATCGAGGCCAGCGCGTTCTCCCACCCAGACCATGCGCGGGCATAACGTGTCTGCTGACTCATATCATCGGAGAACAGACGGCGGTGATAGGCCTCTATAAAATCATCCTGCTCGTCTTGCGGCACAATCGCGGTGAACTTCTCCCAGACCTCGGGCCAGAATTTGCCCGCACCGCCGCCATAGAACCAATCCAGCTCCGCCTGTGTCATCAGGAAGACGCCACGCAGCACCAGATTGCGCACAGCCTGCGGGTGGGTTTGCGCATAGATCAGCGAGAGCGTCGCACCCCAGCTGCCGCCAAACACAACCCACTGCGAAATACCCAGCGTTTCGCGAATCAGCTCGATATCCGCGACCAGATGCCATGTGGTGTTGTCCGTGCAAGACGCATGGGGCGTCGAGCGGCCACAGCCGCGCTGATCAAACAAGATTACACGGTATTTCGCCGGATCGAAATAGCGCCGCATTGAGGGGCTGCACCCGCCACCCGGGCCACCGTGAAGCACCACAACAGGAATACCGTCAGGATTGCCGCATTGCTCCACATAGACGGTATGCCCCTGCCCCACAGGCAGCATGCGCCTGTCGAACGGGTCAATCGGCGGATACAAATACTGCACTGCGCGCTTTTGATCAGGGGTCTTATCCATTACGTGCCTATATAACGTGAAAGTGGACATTGAATAGAGGAACGCAGAAATGCAAGCGCGGACAAGCACAGTTGACGATGGCGAAGTCGCAAAGTTCGAGGCGATGGCCGCCGAATGGTGGGACACCGAGGGTAAATTCAAGCCGCTGCATATGCTCAACCCGTGCCGCCTCGATTATATCACAGCGCAGATCGCTGGCGAGTTTGACCGCGATTTGACCGCGCCCGAGCCGTTCAAAGGGCTACGCATCCTTGATATCGGTTGCGGCGGCGGCCTGCTGTCCGAGCCGATGGCGCGTTTGGGGGCGAGCGTGGTAGGCGCAGATGCCGCCGCAGGGAATATCCCTGTGGCGCAAATCCATGCGGAGCAATCAGGTCTCGAGATTGACTACCGCCACACCACCGCCGAAGCGCTGGCCGAAGCGGGCGAGCAATTCGATGTGGTGCTAAATATGGAGGTGGTCGAGCATGTCGCTTCTCCCATCAGCTATCTCACTGCCTGTCGCCAACTCTTGAAGCCAGGCGGGCTGCACATCTGTTCCACGCTCAACCGTAATCCCAAATCCTATCTGGTGGCGATTATCGGAGCGGAGCATGTCATGCGCTGGCTGCCCAAGGGCACGCATGAATGGTCCAAATTCATCACGCCAGACGAGCTTTATCAACTTCTCACAGACGCGGGGCTGGAGCCTGTCGACCGCAAAGGGTTTGTGTTTAATCCGATCTTATGGAGTTGGAGCCTCTCAGCCAAAGACCTGAGCGTGAATTATGTGACGGCCAGTCTGAAGCCAAAGGCCTAGTTCATTTGTGTGCGCAGCTCGCGCAGGATTGGCAGGGCTGCGCGCACTTTCTCTTCGCCAAGGTCTTCGACGACTTTGGTGATCATCGGGGCAATCGAGCTTAGCGCGGCATCACGCGCTTGCCGACCTGCAGGGCTGATCGCTACTTTCTTGCGGCGGGCATCGTCCCAATCGGGGCGGATATGAATGTATCCTGCCCATTCCAGCTTGGTCAAAGTATTGGTCATTGCACCGCGCGTTACATGAAACATCTCGGCCAGTTGCGCAGGAGAACGCTCCGCTCCGCGCCATGCAAGATTGTTCAAAACAGCGAAATGGGAAATCTCCATACCTTTGGGCAAGACCTTGCTGAGGCGACTGCGCAGCATTTGGTCCGCGCCCAGGACTTCGCTGAACAGCATCACTGCCAGTTTATTTGCATCATCACTCATACGGGTCCGTCAAATGGTCTTATGTGGCTGATACTTGGCACACGCGCACGCGCTGCTGCGGTCTGCTCCATATCTAATTCGAACACGTATACGCCAGCCTCGATCCCTGCGTCTAGGATCACCTCACCCCACGGGGCGACCACCAGCGAATGGCCATAGGTATTGCGCGTCTTATGCAGCGCACTTGCATGCTCTCCCGTTTGGGCAGGAGCGATCACAAAACACCCTGTCTCAATCGCACGTGCGCGGAGCAGGGTGTGCCAATGCGCTTCCCCCGTTACAGGCGAGAACGCTGCAGGCACTGTAAGGATATCCGCACCCGCCTGAGCGAGCCTTTGAAACAAAGCAGGGAAGCGGACATCATAGCAGATCGTCATCCCGATGGCGCCAAAAGGGGTCTGCGCAAGTACAGCCTCTGCGCCAGGTCGGTAGGCGGTTGATTCTTTCCACGTCTCCGTCTGCGTGACCTGAACATCGAACATATGGATCTTGTCATATCGCGCGACGATCCCACCCTGCGGATCAATCAGGAATGACCGGTTGGCGAATCGCCCGTCAGCATCAGATGTCTTGAGGCCAAGCGATCCAATCAACAGCCATACGCCCAGCGCCTTTGCGTCCCCGCGCAGCGCGGCAAGCGTTGGATCATCTTCCTCGTGGTGCAAAACATCGCGCTGGTGCGCGCGATTGGTCGAGATGCAATTGCTGACCTCAGGTGTCAGGACAAACTCGGCCTCTTGCGCGACTGCATCCCCAAGCATCGCACGCGTCGCTGCCAAGTTGGCAACGGGATCATCGCTTACGTTCAGCTGGAGGATCGCCGCCTTCATGCGGTCAGCAGCGCGTCGAGTTTGCCTACACGTTCCAGCGCATGAAGCTCGTCACAGCCGCCGACATGGATGTCACCAATAAAGATTTGCGGCACAGTGCGCCCGCCATTGGCGCGTTTGATCATCTCGGGCTTGCGGTCAGGATTTGCCAACACATCCACTTCGGAAAAGCTCACGCCTTTTTGAGTGAGCAAGCGTTTGGCGGCATGGCAGAAGCCACACAGCGGGGAGGTATAGATTTCGACGGGTTGCATGGTGTGATCCTTTTCAACATCTGTTGGAAAAAGGATTTAAGCCTCTTTGACCGCTCTTGCTAGGGTCAGTGCGCGCACGGGGCCTGAACCAGCTGACAGACAAGCCTGCGTGCAGGCAACCAAAGTGGCGCCTGTCGTCATCACATCGTCAATCAGCAGGATCGGCTTACCCTTCATCACAGTGCCCCGTTTGGGATGCGGACGGATCGCATTATCAAGCGTCTCGAACCGTGTCGCGTAACTCAGCCCCTCAAGCGATGGGGTGCGTTTGCTTCGGATCAACGCATCGGGGCACCACGCATGATCAAGCTTGCCGGCAACCGATTTCGCCAAAAGTGCGGACTAGTTATACCGCCGTTTGAGCAACCGCGACCAATGCAGCGGAACAGGCACGACCAGAGTATCTTGGGTGACGATACTGCGCACTATATTCGCCATCCAAAGCCCTGCCGGGCGGGCCATTTCCTGTCTGTCGCCATGCTTAAGCGCGAGAACCAACTTGCGCCCCGTATCGCTGTACATCAGCGCGGCACGGCCCTGCAGCCATGGCTTGGGCGATCGCATACAGGCGTCGCAATGATGCACGCTCCCCTCCCCACCCGCAGGCAGCGGAGCACCGCAACAATCACAAATCATGCCACCCAGAAACTGCGTGTCGCGCCAACAGGTGCCACAAAGCCCGAAATCGCTTTCCACCATATCGCCGCAGGTGATGCAGCGCGGCGGATAGATGAGGGAAACTGCGGTTTGAAGTTGCGCCAACACCAGCCTATGTACCCCCTATGACCACACCCATGACAGACAGAGCCGCCCTTATGGCGCACCGCGCCCGCGCCACAGCCGACGGATTGTTTCTGCATTCCGCCGCGGCGGATGAGCTACAGGATCGTCTCGATATGGTTAACAAGTCATTTACGTCTGCGGCAATTGTGACGGGGTTTTCGGATTTCTGGTCAGGGCAGCACAGCGATGCGCTGATTGTTTCTGATACGGAAACATTGGCGCTGGAACAGCAGTCTCATGACATGGTCTCCCATATGATGGCACTACATTGGGCCAATGACCCCGTGGGCCAACTCATCCAGTGCCGCCGCGCGCTGCGGCCTGACGGATTGTTCATCGCAGTCAGCTTTGGCGGCGATACGTTGCAAGAGCTCCGCCGTGCGCTGGGCGAGGCAGAGATTGCTGTCACTGGCGGTCTGTCCCCGCGCATCGCCCCTCTACCCGAGTTGCGCGATCTAGGCGGACTGCTACAGCGCACAGGGTTCGCGCTGCCTGTGGCGGATACGGTGACACTGACGGTAGAGTATCGCGATATCTGGCACCTGATGCGCGACCTGCGGGCGATGGGAGAAACCAACGCAATGACTGCGCGCCTGCGCCGTCCTACACGGCGCGCGGTTTTCGAGGCTGCACAAAAACTCTATGCTGCGCATTTTGCCGCACCCTCAGGCCGCTTGCGCGCCAGCTTTGAGCTTCAAGTCTTGACGGGTTGGTCGCCTGACGCCTCCCAACCTCAACCATTGCGCCCCGGATCGGCCCAAAAACGACTTTCCGATGCTTTGGGCACACCTGAAAAGCCGCTACAAGATTGACCCGACGGGAAATCTAACTATGTGAAGACCGACAGTATGCAGGATAGTTCCATGAAAGATATGAATTCAGCTCAGGAAGCGACATGCCCGATCCATGCGGATGCGGACCATCCACCGGTGCCACGCCCCAAAGTTGGCGTGCTTGTCGGGAACCTCGGGACACCTGATAACTATGACTATTGGTCCATGCGCCGCTATTTGGGTGAATTCCTGTCAGACCGCCGTGTCATCGACTATTCCCCGTGGCTTTGGCAGCCCTTGTTGCAGCTGGTGATCCTGACCAAGCGGCCTTTCACCTCTGGTGCGGCCTATAAGTCGATCTGGAATGAAGAGCAAAACGAGAGCCCCCTGCTCACCATCACGAAGGCCCAAACGGCCAAGATCGCCACCGAGATGAAAAAGACCTATGGCGATGATGTCATGGTCGAATACTGCATGCGTTACGGCAATCCATCAACACAAAGCCGTGTTGAGGCGCTGGTCAAAGCGGGCTGCACCAAAATCCTGTTTTTCCCACTCTATCCGCACTACGCTGGGGCAACATCGGCCACGGCATGTGACAAATTCTTCGACGCCTTGAAGAAAGAGAAATGGCAGCCCGCCAGCCGCACGGTACAGCCCTATTTCGACCGCCCCGACTATATTGACGCGTTGGCCAAGTCGATCGAGACCAAATACGCCGAGCTGGAAACGCGTCCCGATATTCTGGTGTGCTCCTACCATGGCGTGCCAAAGCGGTATCTGATGGAGGGGGATCCCTATCATTGTCAGTGCCAGAAAACGACGCGCCTTCTCAAGGAACGGCTGGGTTGGGACGACACCGAGATCAAGACGACCTTCCAGTCCAAGTTTGGTCCCGAAGAGTGGCTGCAACCTTACACTGTTGAGGAAGTTGCCCGTCTTGCAGAGCAGGGCAAAAAGAACATTGCCGTTTGCGCGCCCGCATTCTCAGCCGACTGCATCGAGACGCTTGAAGAAATCAACGAAGAGATTTTCGAGAGCTTTGAAGAAGCAGGCGGGGAAGAGTTTACCTATATTGCCTGCCTCAATGACGATGATGCGCACATAACCGCACTGTCGAATGTGATCCGCGAAAACCTGCAAGGTTGGATCTGAATCTATAGGCAGAGGTGACAAAAAAGGCGGCGCACTGCGCCGCCTTTCTTATTGGTCAAAGACCAGAAAGTTAGTCGGCAACAGCAGCCGCAACCAGAACCAGCAGCAGCAGTGGCACAAGAACGCCTGCGGAAGAGCTTGTTGCTTCTTCAATGACTACGGGTGCTTCGATAATTGGATCCGAGTAGGAACCAGCGTGGGCAGTAGAAGCAGCAGCAGCCAAAGCAGCGGCGAGAACGATTTTTTTCATAGTGGGTCACTCAAGGGTAAAACGTTTCTACATCTCAGCAAAAACGCAAAAAACTCAGTACTGTATCTTTTTCTAAGCATTACCATGCCAAAAAGGGAACTGTGATCAGCGCCGCCCTCAAGAGCGGCGCCATATTTTTGTCAAATTAGCAACACTTGAGTGCCCACGTTGGCCATCTCAAAAAGCTCTTCGATATGCTCGTTATAAAGGCCGATACAACCATTTGACGATCTGCGGCCGATCTTGCGTGTGTCATGGGTGCCATGAATACGGTAATAGGTCCACGTCAGGTGCAAGGAGCGTGTACCCAGTGGATTATCAGGACCAGGGCCAATAAATTTGGGCCACTCGGGGTTGCGCTCAAGCATGGAGGGGGTCGGACGCCATGACGGTTTCGGGTCTTTCAGGATAACCCTCGTACGTCCACGCCGTGTCAGGTCTGCCGTCAGGGGTACACTTGAGGGATACAGCTTATAAATGCTTTGGTCCTCGGACCAGTAATGCACCGCACGGCTGTCGATATCGACAAGGATCGCACCATTCTTGGTGTTGTCAAAGTAGGGCTGCCAGTTAAGCGTTCGGAAGCTTGAGATATTGCGGCGCACAACTTCGTTCAGATCACGCTCACCTTCAGTGGTTGCCTGACTGTTCACGCTATCTGTGGCTGTTTGTGCAATTGCGGGTGTCGCAAGCATCGCCGCAGTGCCTGCAAGGAACCCACGACGCGTTTCGACTTTGATCTTTTTTTCCGACATTTAATGTCTCCAGTTAAATAACCGTCTAGAACACCGTATATTGTTACAAAGACACGTTTTCAAATCAAACAGACGTGAGATAAGCGGAACCCCGCGAAGTACGTTTGAACTGTTGCAACTCAGCATGTAAAGCAATCCCACAACCGCTCGCTCGGAGTAGCATAATGATCCGTCTTTCCACTCTATTGCTCATTGTAGGCATGGCTCTGGCGGCCTGTCAGCCTGCTGCTCCACCATTGGGTTCTGACGGACAGCCATTGCCCGTAGCCTTCAAAATCGGACAACGCGAAGCTGGGAAAATCCCTTTCCGTATGCTCGACTCCGTCAATGCATTGCGCAGTTCGGCTGGATTACCCCAGCTGGTTCTCGATGCACAGCTCACTGCGGCAGCGGCGACGCATTCACGCGATATGCAGGTCCAGAACAGACCTTGGCACTTCGGGTCTGATGGATCTTCACCTGTAGACCGTGTGCGCCGCGTTGGATTTACAGGAACACTTGTCGGCGAAGTCATCTCCGAGACATACGAGACCGAGCTTGTGACATTGGGCGCTTGGATGGGCCAGCCTGATACCAGACGGATTATTATGTCCCCTCAGGCAACCAAGATGGGTTTCTCGTGGTATCAGGAAGAGAACGGCAAAATATGGTGGACGCTCGTTCTGGGGAACTGAGCTGAACAGGCATCCATAGGCCGAACGCGGTTAGGGACGAAGCGCGATAGGCGTGCCGTCTTTGACCATCGCATAGATCTTTTCCATTTCCTTGTTGCTTACGGAAATGCAGCCCCACGTCCAGTCATGCTTGTTTTTCTTCAGGGGGTGTTGTTGTCCATGAATGAATATCTCACCGCCAGGAGACTCTCCCAATTCAGCGGCGATGCGTTTGTCCTCTTCATTTGGATAGGAAATGCCCAATGACAGGTGAAACCGACTGTTAGGATTGCGGCGGTCAATATAATAAAGGCCCTCGGGCGTTTTACCGTCACCCTCGATTTGCTTATGCCCGTCGGGGGCAAAGCCAAGCACAATATCGTACTCCTTGAGGATACGGCTTTCGTTAAGCAGGTACATCTTTCGATCACCTTTGTTCACAACGATGGCCGTTACATCGGGACCCGTATAGCGTTTGAACTTGCTCGGAGAACATGCGCCAAGTGTGGCGACGGCAGCACCGCCGAGGATAAGATGTCTACGCTTCATATCACTGCTCTCACTTCACCCAATTCAGGATTTTTCTTCCCTACACGATACCAAGAAATATTCAGATCACAAAGACGTTAGTAGGCGCAGAATGATTGATAGGCTGGATACTGCCATCACCTAGTCGCGGGTAAGCTGTGCTGCAATCTCGACATGCGACGACCATCTGAACTGGTCAACGGGCTGCACCCAATCGAGCGCGAAACCACCAGCGATCAGCTGTGCAACATCGCGTGCAAAGGTCACCGGACTGCAAGAGACGTAGGCCACGCGTTTTATGCCGCTGCGCACAATCTCGCTTGTTTGGGCCTCTGCCCCGTTGCGCGGCGGATCCATAACCACAGCGTCATATTTGAGAAATTCATCAGGCAGCAGCGGGCGGCGATACAGATCACGTGCCGCATGAGTCACGGTTTTGAGCCCTTGCGCCATCCGCCACCCTTTATCGAGCGCAGCAACCATTTGGGCTTCTCCTTCCACGGCGAACACCTCTGCTTTCTCGGCCAAGGGCAGTGTGAACGTCCCGCAACCCGCAAAAAGGTCAACCACACGTTTCGCGCCCTGCACAGCCTCTTGTACAGCAGCGAGGAGCTGAGCTTCGCCGTGTGCTGTTGCCTGTATAAAGGCACCTGGCGGTGGACAAACGTCCGCTTTCCCGAAACGCTGAACAGGCGGTGCGCGCTGGGCGATCACTTCGTCGTCCCACGTCAGACGCGCAAAACCGCGGCTGTCGCACAGCGCTGCAAGCGTGATGCGCAACGGGCCATCGATAGGCTTCCCACCGTTGACCTGCACATCCAGTCCGACCCGCGATGTAGTCACCATCACCGCAAGCGTTGCCTTGCGGCTGCCGCCAAGCTCAGCAAGCGACTCTGCAATATCGCGCGCAGCGAGCAATTCAGGCTCGACCAGCTTGCAATCGGGGATCTCGATCACGGTTCCCGATGCACGGCCATGGAAGCCCGACATCGTCCCCTTCTTTGTGCGGCGCGCTGCAAATGTTGCACGGCGTCGCGATTGCGCAGGCGAGGTGAGGATCGGCCGTATCTCAGCGGTGATGCCCTGAGCAGCAAGCGCTTGGGCGATGATAGCCGTCTTGAAATCCGCCACAAACGGATCGGCAGCATGCTGCAACTGGCACCCGCCACAAGATTTGAAATGCCGACAAGGCGGGGCGACGCGATGCTCTGACGGTGTAACGATCTTCACATCTTTCAGGAGTGTGCCCTCAAGCGTACCTGTCACCACTTCGTCCGGCAAAGTCATAGGTGCGAATACGGGACCATCGGCAATGCCGTCCCCATAAATGCCAAGGCGTTTGATGCTATATTCTGTCATACACCCGCCATAGCGCTGCAGCCGCATCACCGCCAGCCCCTATTCTGCGGCTTTGATATCCAGAAAGCCGCCAGACTGACGCGCCCAGTAGCCAGCATAGAGGCCATCCAATGCCAGCAGTTCATCATGACTGCCCGCCTCGGCGATGTGCCCTTGATCTAGCACAACAATGCGGTCCATCTCGCGCAGCGTAGACAGGCGGTGCGCAATGGCCATAACGGTCTTACCCTCCATCACCCGCTCCAAAGCAGACTGGATCGCCGCCTCCACTTCGCTGTCGAGCGCGCTTGTCGCCTCGTCCAACACCAGAATAGGCGCGTCTTTGAGAATGGCGCGGGCTAATGCGATGCGCTGGCGCTGGCCGCCCGACAGTTTGACACCGCGCTCACCCAAGTGTGCATCGTACCCCGTACGCCCTTTGTGATCCTCAAGTTGCAGAATGAACTCATGCGCCTCTGCTTGCTTTGCAGCCTCGATCATCTCAGCCTCGGAGGCATCTGGACGCCCGTACATAATGTTTTCACGGGCCGAGCGGTTGAACATCGCCGTTTCCTGCGTGACCATCGCAATCGAGCGGCGCAGGCTCTCTTGGGTCACGTCCCGAATATCCTGCCCATCGATCAGAATACGGCCCTTTTCCGCTTCATAGAGCCTCAACATCAAGGCAACCAAGGTGGATTTACCCGCACCCGACGCGCCAACAACGCCCAGTTTTTCGCCTGCGCCGATTGTCATGTCGATCTGGTCAATGCCGCCTGTCTTTCGCCCATAGGAAAAGCCGAGGTTCTCAAATTGAAGCTCACCTTGGGCTGCGTTCAGCTCTGTCGCGTCTGGTTCATTTTCAAGACGTATGCGCGGTGTGAGCGTGCGCATCCCGTCCTCGATCTCACCGATGTTGGAATATATCGCCATCATCGTAAAACTGACCCAGCCCGTCATTTGCGCAATTCGGATCGAGATCGCCCCTGCCGCTGCAATGTCACCCGCGCTGGCCATTTCCCGCTGCCAGAGCAGCACGGTCGCACCGATCAGAAGAACTGGCAAAATCCCCGCAAGACTCATCAATGAAAACCGAAACCCCGCAGCGAGGTAGCCGTATTCGAGCGAACGGTGGCGAAAGCTCTGCATAGCGTCAAGCGCTGCGCGGTCCTCATGATCGTCATGGGCAAACAGTTTCACCGTTTTGATATTTGTTATCGTGTCAACAACCTGCCCTGACACCAAAGACCGCGCGCCCGCGCGCGCGGCAGAGCGCATCCTGATGCGCGGCAAGAACCACTTAATCAGGGCAAAATAAAAGAACAGCCAAACGGCCAAACCCACGGCAACCCAGACGTTGATAGCCGTCAGCAGCAGCACCGAACCGACAAGAGAGGCAATCGCAAAGGCCACCACATTAATCGTCTCGGACGCGACATCGGTCACCGCCCGCGCTGCCTGCATCTGCTTTTGGGCAATGCGGCCCGCAAAGTCGTCATCAAAGAACGTCACATTCTGACCCAATGACCACCGGTGCAGCCGCGACAGGACCAGCGGGTTCACATTAGGCTGGACGATGATCGCATTCGACGCCGCAGACAGGCCAAAGAACAACGGTCGAGCGATAAGGAAAAAACCGATGGAAATGGCAATCACCGCAGTATTGCGCCCGTCAAAGAACGCAGCAGGCCCGCTTGCTACCGTCGCATCAATCACCCAACCAAGGATCAGCGCAGTACCCGCCTCAAGCGCGCCCGCCGCCGCTGACAACGCCGCGGCCAACCAAAGCGCTGGCCACGCCCCCGACAAACACCAGCGCATGAACGCACCCAGCGTTTGGGGCGGCGGCCCGTCCGCAGGGCGAAAGGGGTTGATCCAGTCTCCAATATTCACGCGTTATCATCTTCCGTTTTCAGGAACCCGCCCGATTGACGCGCCCAGAACCGAGCATATAGCCCGCCTGCCGCCAAAAGCGCGTGATGATCGCCATCTTCAACGATCCGCCCTTCATCCAGAACCAGAATGCGGTCCATCTGTGCAATGGTCGACAGGCGGTGCGCAATCGCGATCACGGTCTTCCCCTCCATCATGCCATAGAGCGTTTTCTGGATTGCGGCCTCGACCTCACTGTCGAGCGCGCTTGTCGCTTCATCCAGCAACAGGATTGGCGCGTCTTTAAGAATGACCCGCGCAAGGGTAATCCGCTGGCGTTGTCCGCCCGACAATTTCACACCGCGCTCGCCGACGCGGGAAGCATAGCCGCTGCGCCCTTCGGGATCTTCGAGACCCTCAATAAACTCATGCGCTTCGGCTTGCTTCGCGGCCTCCACCGCCTCGGCCTCTGTCGCCTCGGGACGACCGTATCGGATGTTTTCAAGAACAGAGCGATGCAGCAGTGCGCTGTCTTGTTGCACCATACCCATCTGACGGCGCAGGCTGTCTTGGGTCACCGCTGTGATGTCTTGTCCGTCAATCTCGATCCTGCCTGCCTCAGCATCATAAAAACGCAAAAGAAGCTTAAGTAGGGTCGATTTCCCCGCACCAGACCGCCCAATCAGACCGATCTTTTGACCTGGTTCAATCACCAGATCAATGTAGTTCAACCCACCAGACTGACGCCCATAGTGATGCGTCAGCCCGCGCATCTCGATCCGCCCGTCGGTCAGGGCAAGCGGTTTGGCACCTGCATCATCGACAAGTGTGATGGGCTGCGCAATCGTCTCCATACCTTCGGCCACGACACCGAGCTGTCGGAAGAACGCGGACAGCGCCCACATGATCCACGCAGTCATTGAATTGAGGCGCAGGGTCAGCGTCGCAGCGGCGGCGACCGTGCCGACACTCGCCTGCCCTTGGAACCAAAGCGCAAGCGCCCAACCCACAACGCCTACGATCAGCAGACCGTTGAGCACCACGAGTGAGAAATCCATCACGGTGAAAATCCGCTGCTCGATCTGGAACGTGCGGCGGGCCTCCTCAATGGCCTCTTTTGCATAAAGCTCTTCGCGTTCGTGGTGCGCGAACATCTTCACCGAATGGATATTGGTATAGGCGTCCACCACCCGCCCCGTCACGTTCGAGCGCGCATCCGACGCGGCCTTGGACGCAGGGCCAATACGGCGGATCGCCCAGCGCGTGAGCGTCAGATAAAGCGCGAACCAGATCACCAGCGGGATCAGCAGGCGCGGGTCCGCCGTGGTCAACAGGATCGCCGCCCCGATCAGGTACGCCAGTGAGAAGGAGAGCGCATCAAACGCCTGAAACACGACCTCCCCCGCCGCGGGGGGCGTCTGCATGATGCGGTTGGCGATGCGGCCGGCAAAATCATTCTCGAACCATCCCACAGATTGCCGAAGCACCTGACGGTGCGCGCGCCAGCGGATGAGCGTACCAAAATTGGGCAGGATCGTATTGTTGATCAACGCCACATCCAGCGCCTGCAGCACAGGGCGCAAAAAGATGATGAAAAGCCCGACGATGATCAGCTCGGTCCCGTGCTTCGCCCACATCTGCTCGGGGCCTTGGTCCAGCACATCGACAATCCGCCCCATGTAGTAAATCAGGCCCACCTCGATCGCGGCGACAAGGATGGACATGAAACCCGTCAGCGCGAAAACCTTCTTAAATGGCTGACTGTACCCTTTGAAGAACGGCCACAGGGTTTGTGGCGGGCGGTCTTCCGCATGGTAGTCCACATAAGGGTCCACCAAGTTCTCGAAATATTTGAATAGACGCTCGATCATCGCGATGCCGTTATCATTCAAAGCAGTGTTATGGCGCGGGCAAGGCGAGCAAGTCCGCTTTGCCAAGGGTGAAGTTGGATGCGATCCATGCCGCTTTGAGTTGCGCGAGCCGTGCGCCTAATGCTGGCCCCGTATAGTCAGGCATCAGGTCGCTTGCCGCTATCGGGAAGATTTGCGCTGCGGCATCGGTCAGTTGCGCGATCTGGTTAGGATCAGGCATGCTCTCGGCAATGGCGCAACGGATGAGATAGGCCTGAACGGCGATGTCTGCTCCATGCTCATAGGCAGCCGTTGGCAGCAGCACACCTTCAAACGCTGCTGCTTTGATGAGTTGATATTGCCGCTGCTCGGATTTGCTGAGCCTCAGCCGCTCCAGTGTTTCCTCACCACCAAGCACTACCAAACGGCCCAGCCAGTGTGGCGAGCGGTCAAGAGCATCGGCGCCGTGGATCATCAGAAGGAAGAAGCGGATATCGCTGCCAGTTAAAATGGTGCTCAACACACCAGTTTGAGCCATTGCAGCAATCGCCTGTGATGGGTCAGGCGCCTCAAGCAGTTTACGCATCTCCGCAGTCACACGTTCTGCAGAAAGTGTCTCTATCCCGTCTAAATTCGATGAAATCGCAGCAAGCGCTTCGGCATCCAAACCCTCGGCGGTATTCCCATACCATGCGAAGAACCTGAAGTAGCGCAGCGCGCGCAGATAATCCTCCCGGATACGTTGGTCCGCGTTATCGATGAACCTGACGCGGCGGCTACGCAGATCATCCATGCCGCCTAACGGATCGACAATCGCTCCATCCGCATCGGCATAGATCGCGTTCATCGTGAAATCGCGGCGGCGGGCGTCGTCGGCAATATCATCCGAAAACGCGACAACGGCGCGGCGACCGTCTGTCTCAACATCGCGGCGGAAGGTGGTGACCTCATATCCAATCCCGTCCGAGACAACCGTAATCGTGCCATGCTCGATCCCTGTTGGAATGGATTTCAATCCTGCTGCCTCTGCCAATGCAATCACTTGCTCAGGCGTCGCCGAAGTGGACATGTCCACATCACTAGCCGCCACACCCAACAGCGCATTGCGCACGCAGCCGCCCACATAGAAAATCTGATGCCCGCCCGCCCCGATTGCATCGCACACCGCACGGGCGGATGCAGCCGCGAGCCACGGCGCATCATCATACGTTATTTTTGAATAATCTCGGTCCATGCCCGCAGCATACGCGCAGTTGCGCCCCAGATGTAATAGGGCCCGTAAGGCACTACGAAATATTGGCGCTTGTGCCCGCGCCAGCGCCGCGACTGGATCAGGTAGTTGTCGGGATTGAGCACGTGATCCAGTGGCACGGTAAACACTTCATCCACTTCACCCCGCTCGGGCATGATAGTGAACGGATCTTTAACAAAACCAACGACGGGGGTGACGTCAAAGCTGGTCACAGTCTCATGGGGTGGCAGCGTCCCGAGGAGTTCGACATTTTCAGGCTTAAGCCCGATCTCCTCGTCCGCCTCACGCAGAGCCGTTGCGATGATATCAGCGTCACCCTCATCCTGCTTACCGCCCGGAAAGGCGATCTGGCCTGGATGGTGCTTGAGCGCGGCGGCGCGTTTTGTGAGCAGAAGGCTTGGGCCGCACTCCGTCTCCATGATCGCGGCCAACACACCCGCGGGCCGCAGCACACGCCCCTCAGGCAAAACGGTGTCGGGGTTTAGATCAAAATCAGAAGACCCGACACCGGAACGGCGGAGCGATGAGCGAATATGGTCGAGCGTTTCAAGCATCCTTGGCGGCATCAAATCCTACAGTGTCAGGATCAATGTCGTAGTGCGCCCCGCAAAACTGACAGTCCGCCGTTACGCGCCCCTCATCCGTGGTCATGGTTGCGATGTCTTTGGCGGAATAGATCGACAGGCTTTGCCGCACACGATCTTCCGAACAGCTACATCCAAAATGCACGCGCTGTTTATCAAACACCCGCGGGCGCTCCTCGTGGAACAGGCGCAGCAAGACATCCGACGGCTCCAGCGAGGGGCCGATTAACTCCAGATCATCGACGGTGTCGAGCAGGATATTCACGCGGTTCCAGTTTTCTTTCTCGTCCTCATCAAGCAGATCAACAGGCTGGAGTATCTCGCCTGTCCCCTCGGCCTGAGCCGCGAAGGGAGACGCTTTGGGCATGTGTTGAATCATCACACCGCCAGCGCGCCAATGCTCGGGCGCATCAGCGGTGGTCGACTTGCCAAAACTCAGCTCGAAGCGCGTGGGTAACTGCTCGGACTGGGCAAAATAACCTTCGGCTGACTTTGAGAGGCTCTCGGTCGAGAGGGGGGAAATGCCTTGGTAAGGCGTGGTGCCTTTGCCCTGATCAATCATCAAAGCGAAATAGCCCTCACCGACCTGCTCGATCGGGGGCGCGTCGGTAAGGCGGTCGGCGTCATAGCTGGCATAGGCACGGATGCGCGCGGGTTTGCCGTCTTCCTCAGGGCCGTAGTAATCCGTCGCGATCATGCGCACGGGGCCTTTGGATTGGACCTGCAACTGCAACTTCCAGCGCAGTTTCATGGTTTGACCGATCAGCGCTGTGAGCAGTGCCATCTCCGCCACCAGCGCCTCGACCACAGGCGGATAATTATGCTGCTTCAAAATACCTGCAAGTGCCGTATCAAGGCGCGCAATACGTCCGCGAATATCGGAATTATCAAGCTGGAACGGCAGAACCGTATCGTCCCATTCGCTGCTGTTTACATCTGTCATTTTCGTCTATCCTTACCGCAAGGCGCTTGCCATACACGCCCTATGTAGGGCGCACAAGGTGTGACCAAAAGAGGGGCTGCAACGATAAGACGTATTGGTGAAGCGCCAGAGCGCAAGCAAACCTATAAAGTACGGGCGGGTGCATATGCAATTCTGCCGATCAAGCGCAGGTTTCTTCTAACAGCACAAATCACGGATATCGTGGATATCCAGCTGCCCGGTGGTGGCATTGACCCAGGGGAAAGCCCGTTGCAGGCGCTTTACCGTGAGGTCCGTGAAGAAATCGGTTGGTCGATCAGCAAACCGCGCCGCTTGGGAGCATTTCGCAGATTTGTCTTCATGCCTGACTACGATTTATGGGCCGAAAAAATCTGCCACATCTATGTTGCACACCCTGCCAGATACATTGAAGCCCCGTCAGAGCCAGACCACGAAACACTCATTCTGGATACAGATGATGCGCTGGCTGCCTTGGGCTGTGACGGCGGGCGCGGTTTTCTTGCCCGCTATGTGGACGGCAGGCCCTGATATTCAAACAGGATCGCTGAGACATCATCGGGGAAATCATCACCGCCTTTAAACTCGGTCAGCCGCCATATCAGAGCCTCGAGGAAAGCAGGGCCGCGCGTCTGGGCCAGATCATGCATGAGTTCTGTCAGCCCGTCCTCATCCAGCATGGTATCATTCGGCCCCGGACATTCCGTGACGCCATCTGAAAGGATGAGAATGCGATCACCTTTATCAAGTGTTACCTCGAATTTTTCAAAGCTGGTTCCTGCAAGGAGCCCCACAGGGAAACCGCCTGTTCCAATTATCTCGATCCGCCCGTCTTTACGCTGCACAACAGGATAGGGGTGGCCTGCTTGGGATAGAACCATATGGCCTGTTTCCAATTCCACGTGGGCCAGCAGGAGCGTGAAATAATGCTCTGTCTCCATCTCATCCAGAACGAGGTTATTAAGATCGGCGACCACCTTTTCTGGTGGGCGCGGTTCAAATTCACCATTCGCGTTCTTTTGCAAAGCGACGTTTTGATCTGGTGCCGCACTGGACAGATATACCGCCAGCCGCGCAGTCATCAAAGCAGAGCTGATCCCATGACCCGACACATCCAGCGCGAACAGGCCAATGTGCCTACTGCCCGCTTCAAAAAAGCCGACCAGATCGCCACCCACATGTCCAGAGGCGCGCAAGAGGAGCGACAGATTGCCAACCTCCAATGCGCGAAACCGTTCTTTCACCAATGATTGCTGGAGCTTTTTGGCCTCCTGCAAATCACTGTCGATATTATCATAAAGTTGCTGCAACTCACCCAAGGTCGCGCTGAGCGTGCGGTTTGCCTGCGCCATGTTGCGTTGCATCTCGATCAAGCGTTCCCCAGCAGTAATGCGCGCACGCAATTCATTATTATCAACGGGTTTGCTCAGAAAATCGTCGGCCCCACTATCAAGGCCGCGTGCTACTTCGGCTTTGTCACTTTTGGAGGTGAGCAGGATGAAATAGCAATACTCATCCCCCTCTATCTCGCGGTAGCGATGGCACAACTCAAGCCCTGACATCCCGGGCATCATCCAGTCACTCAGGATCAGGTCTGGGCGGCGCGCGCTGGCAAGTTCAAGTGCTCGCTCCCCGCTCTCTGCCTCAGCCACATCAAAACCCCAGCGCTTGAGCGCAACCGTCAAAAGCTTGCGCTGCAGCTTACTGTCATCAACAACCAGCACATGTCGTATCGCCCCCTCCCGTGGGAAGGAAGACTTCGACAGGGGTTGTATAGACACAGGGGGCATATGGTTTTCACAGTTTCAGAACCCGACCTCCTTACCCCGAGCAGATTAACAGCCAATGAAGCGGACCATATGCTGATGCTTACGCGAGATTAACCGATGACGGGTAATGATGGCTGCTCAGAGGAGGCCCGCATGATTGACTGGCTACAAATCAAGGCGTTGCCCGACGATGTCGGTGCAGAAGACTTTGAAGAAGTTGTTGAGATTTTTATCGAAGAGGTCGCAGAAATAGTCGAACGGCTGCGCAGCAACCCATAGCTGGATACGCTTGGCGCTGACCTTCATGCTGTTAAGGGGAGCGCGCTCAACCTTGGCTTCACTCACTTCGCAGACCTTTGCCAAACAGGTGAAACACTGGCCAGTGAGGGTCGCGCAGAAGAGATTGTCTTGCAGCCGATCTTGGGTTCATTTGAAACCAGCAGAGAGGCGTTTTTGTCCAGCCTTGCAGAAGGTGCCGCCGCCTAGACGAGTTTATAGAACTCCGAGACGCTGATACCGCCATGCTCGGAGAGCGCTTTTGCGCGCAACATCTGCATTCCCTTGATCCAGCGGGACGGATCAGATCCGCGCAGTGCATTGTACTTGGCCACGTCGGGATGCGGCATGATAACGAATGTACCGTCTGCAACACCTTGCCATACAGACTTTGCGACATCACCCGCCGTGAGCAGGTTGCCCTGCGCATCATCATCGCCCAACCCCAGCAGCGGTGTGGCAACATATTGCGGACAGACAACCGAAACGCCGATACCATCATTTCCATGGGTGATCAGCAGGGACTCTGCAAAGCTGACGGCGGCATGTTTGGTCGCGGAATAAGCCGCATCCCCAATCTGGTTCAGCAGACCAGCAGCAGAAGCCACATTCACAAAATGCCCCGACCCCCGCGCGATCATCGCAGGAAGCAACGCGCGCGCCGCCCAGACGTGGGCCATCACATGTACATTCCAGTTCAGCATCCAATCCGCATCAGGAGCAGAGGCGGCATGAGACGGATCGCCCCGCCCAAGCCCCGCATTAGAGACAAAAATATCAACAGGGCCGTGTGCGCGTTCAGCGGTTTCAATCGCCGCAATGATTTGGGATTCTTGAGTTACGTCACAAGTCACGGCGATCCCGCCAATTTCGCTGGCCACGCTTTGGGCAAGGTCCAGATTAAGATCGGCGATACACACCTTGGCATCTGCACCCGCTGCTTGTCGCGCAAGGGCGGCACCAATACCGCTCGCCCCGCCTGTGACAACAACTGACTTACCCGATATATCCATGATCGCCCCCTAAATTACGAATTGGGCAAGCGTCTCATCATTGGTGATATCTGTATAGGTGAACCCTGCGTCATCAAGCTGGCTCAGGAAGCGCGGGAAGGTGTCGGGGTTCTGCGTCTCAATCCCGATCAAGACCGAGCCGAAGTTGCGTGCCGATTTCTTAAGATACTCGAAGCGGCAAATGTCATCATCAGGGCCAAGAATACTCAAGAACTCCTTAAGCGCACCAGGCCGTTGCGGCATCCGCAGGATGAAATACTTTTTGAGGCCAGAGTAACGCTGCGCGCGTTCTTTCACTTCGGGCAAACGCTCGAAATCGAAATTCCCGCCAGAGGCGATGCAAACCACGGTCTTGCCCTTGATCTGTTCCGCCACTTCGCCCAGCGCCTCGATGCTCAACGCGCCTGCTGGCTCCAGCACGATGCCTTCGATGTTGAGCATTTCAATGATGCTGACGCAGATTCGATCCTCGTTCAAAAGCACGACATCAGACCGCTTGGCGTCTTTGAGTTTTTCGAACGTCCGCATCCCAAGCTTGGCAACGGCAGCTCCATCCACAAAGCTGTTGATCGGGGAGACGTCCGTGGGTGTGCCATGCTCAAGCGCGCGCGTAAGACTGGGCGCGCCTGTGGGCTCAACGAAGGTATAGGCACAACGATCCCCGAAAAACGCGCGCGTCCCAGCGGACAGGCCACCACCGCCTACAGGCAGAATGATATGATCGGGTGCCGCCCCAAGCTGGTCCTCAATCTCAACTGCGACAGAGGCCTGACCCTCAATCACATTGTCATCGTCAAAGGGGGAGAGGAAATAGGCGCCCTCATCCGCACAGAATTGCTGGGCCGAGGCCAGTGTTTGATCGAAATAGTCCCCCACAAGGCGCACTTCGATATGGTTGCCGCCAAACATCTTGGTCTTCTGAATTTTCTGTTGGGGCGTGGTGACTGGCATATAGATGACGCCCTGCACACCGAAATGGCTGCACATGAATGCAACGCCTTGGGCATGGTTGCCTGCCGATGCACAGACAAACACGCGGTGCTCGGGGATCAATTTGCGCATTGCATTGAACGCGCCGCGCAGCTTGTAGGATCGCACGGGGCTGAGGTCTTCACGCTTGAGATAAATCTCGGCGCCATACTTCTCTGACAGATGCTCATTCTTGAGGAGCGGGGTCGCTGGAAAGACCGCGCGCATCGCACGGGTGGCGGCGATTGCGCCCATCTGGAAATCTTCGCTCATCGACATCTGCCTTTGTATTGCGCTCACCTTGGATAGGTGTCTGGTGCACCCTCGTCAATGAAGCCATCTCACTTGCTGTGACGCAGAAAACGCGTTACCCAACCCGCAAATCGCGACAAAGGAAAAGATCATGTCTGCACCCAAGAAAGTTGTGCTCGCCTACTCCGGTGGCCTCGATACCTCGATCATCCTGAAATGGCTCCAGTCCGAGTATGGTTGTGAGGTTGTCACCTTCACCGCCGATCTGGGTCAGGGAGAAGAGCTTGAGCCCGCCCGCGCCAAAGCGGAAATGATGGGTGCATCGGAAATTTACATCGAGGATGTGCGCGAAGAGTTTGTGCGTGATTTTGTTTTCCCGATGTTCCGCGCCAATGCCGTTTATGAAGGGCTGTACTTGTTGGGCACGTCCATCGCGCGGCCGCTGATCTCTAAGCGTCTGGTTGAAATTGCGCATGAGACGGGTGCGGATGCCGTAGCGCACGGTGCGACAGGCAAAGGTAACGACCAAGTACGGTTTGAACTGGCCGCCTATGCGCTGGACCCAAATATCAAGGTAATCGCGCCGTGGCGTGAGTGGGACTTGAGCAGCCGCACAAAGCTGCTGGAATTTGCCGAAGCCCACCAGATTCCGATCGCCAAGGACAAGCGCGGCGAGGCGCCGTTCAGCGTGGATGCGAACCTGCTGCACACCTCCTCCGAGGGTCTCGTCCTTGAGGACCCCGCAGTTGACGCGCCCGACTATGTCTACCAGCGGACTGTGAACCCCGAGGATGCGCCCGATACACCCGAATACATCGAAGTCGGGTTCGAGCGCGGCGATGCAGTCTCTATCAATGGTGAAAAGCTGTCGCCTGCCGAACTGCTGACCAAGCTCAATGAATTGGGTGGCAAGCACGGCTGTGGCCGTCTCGATCTGGTCGAGGGTCGTTTTGTAGGAATGAAGTCTCGCGGCATCTACGAGACACCTGGAGGTACACTGTTGCTTGAAGCGCATCGTGGCATCGAATCAATCACGCTGGATCGTGGCGCCATGCACCTCAAAGACCAGCTGATGCCGCAATACGCCGAGCTGATTTACAATGGCTTCTGGTTCTCGCCAGAGCGTACAATGCTGCAAGCGGCGATTGATGCCAGCCAAACCCACGTGACAGGCACCGTTCGCCTGAAACTATACAAGGGTCATGTGCGCACGGTTGGCCGCTGGTCTGATTACAGCCTCTATTCCGAGGCACATGTGACGTTTGAAGACGATGCAGGCGCGTATGATCAAAAAGACGCGGCAGGATTTATCCAGCTCAACGCATTGCGTCTCAAGCTGATGGCAGCCCGTGACAAACGGATGAAGTAGACTTGAAGGACCGACTGGTATGATCTGGTCGGTTCGCTGTCTCTGAGAGGCCAATACAACGAACGGCCCAAGCATTTGCATGCCTGAGCCGCCTACTCGTTACTAAACCGGCAAGCCGGCACTATAAATGTCATACAGACATACCATTTAAGAATGCTGAACATTTACCACGCGGTTTAATTCAATTACGGGGAAAGGCAGCGCTCTTTTAACCTGATGTAGTAGGGAAGAGCCGCTTGCAAAATTGGCTCCAAATTGGGGGACACAATCGGTAGATCGCCCTCCGCCCCAGCAAATCCTGTACTTTTGTGCACAGCCCCGTACCAGTGCTTTGCCCAGATGCCATCCACGGGCCGCGGTCCCGCCGGCCAGCTCAGCATTGACGGATCAAACGGCAAGCCAATCGCATCACACAGCTTGCGCAGCATCGTATCAGGGTCGGCACGAATGTCTGTTCCGTCGATCACAATACCGCCCAGCTGCTCGAATACCTCTGCTTGCCGAACAAAGCCGATATCCTCCAACGTTGGCGCTTCGCGTTTGGCGGCATAGCTGGCGATAACGCGGGCTGGATGGCGAATGAGGTGGATATTGATGCAATCCTGCGCCCACGCCATCGGGAAGCCTTCAAGCATGTGATGCGGCATATGTTTCATGTACACATGCTGTACACCCCCTGTATGACATCTATGCGCAACGCGCTCGGGGTCTGTTTCATGCGCTGCAATGATTTCGGCTGCCATGGGATGATCTGCACCGCTGGCCGCGAGGTAGGGCGCGTAGAACGGTTCGTCCATGACGGCAAAGTCATCCCGCGCACCAAACGCATACATCATCGCGGTGCTCAGATTGCGCGGACCAGACCACATGGCGATCTTCATAGCGGGACCTTCTTGTTATTTTGCATTAGGCGCAGTGATAGCACCGTGCACGTCACGGTAAACTACATTCACCACTGCGTGAGTATCGCAAACTCTGATTGCGAAAGTCCGCTTCAACCATCAGCCTGAAAGGAAAGGAGAACGACATGAGCAAATCTAGTGATGTTAAATCAATTGTGCTGGCGGGGCTGATTGCAGTAGGTCTGTTTATCCAAAGCATGCCATCCCATGCAGCAGGGTTAGAAACGCTCACTGTCGCTGGTGGCTGTTTCTGGTGCGTCGAAGCGGACTTTGAAAAAGTACGCGGTGTGAAGGAAGCAGTTTCAGGGTTTGCTGGGGGTAGCGCCGCGAACCCGACCTACAAACAAGTGACATCGGGCGGTACGGGTCATTATGAGGCCGTTCAAATTACGTTTGATCCCTCAGTCGTGAGCGCGAGCCAGCTTCTTGACCTATTTTTCCGCTCCGTTGATCCTAAAGATGCGGGCGGGCAGTTCTGTGATCGCAGCTACAGCTACCGCACAGCAATTTTTGCAACCTCAAGTCAAAAGCAAGCCGCAGCAGACGCAAAGGCCAAAGCGCAATCAGACCTCGGCCGACAAATTGTGACGCCCGTTCTGTTAGCAACCAAATTCTATCCCGCGGATGCCTACCATCAGGATTACGCAAAAAGCAGCAAGGTCATCCTCACCCGCTTTGGCCCCAAGAGCAAAGCGAACGCATATAAGGCTTACCGCAAGTCCTGTGGTCGCGATGCGCGCGTCAAAGAGCTTTTGGGGTCAGCAGCACCTTTCGCGGGCTAAAGGCCATACCGATCCTGAATCTCTTTGAGGTCCGGGATCACATCGGCGGTGCCGCGCCGCATTACCATCATCGCCCCCGCCTTGAGCGCGAGATCAATCGAGGCCTCCATATCCATGCCACGATCAAGGCCCGCGACCAGATAGCCCGTGAAGGTATCGCCTGCGCCAGTGGTATCTACCGCCTCTGCAACATAGGCGGGAAACTGCTTTTCGCCCGTGTTAGAGACCCATTTGCACCCGCTCGCGCCCAAGGTGACAACCACATCAGGCACGCCCAGCGCCACGATATCTTTTCCAGTGGCCGCTTCAAGCTGTCGTGCTTCGACCTCATTCAATACCAGAATATCGATCCGCCCCAGCAGCCGCGTAATCGCGTCTTCCTCAAACGGTGCTGCAGCGTAAACCACACGCAAGCCCAATGCCTGCGCGGTGGTCGCCGCATATTCCTGCCCGTTGGTTTCGTTCTGCATGAGCAGGAAGTCTTTGGGAGATGCTTCGGTCAGGGCACCGCCGATGATGGCCTCGGTCAGATGAACATTGGCGCCTTGGAACAGAACGATGTTATTCTCGCCACCCTTCTCGACCACGATGTTGGCGTGGCCTGTAGGGATATCGAGCTCTGCAATATGGGGCGTATCGACGCCATATTCCATTAGCCGTTCACGGGTCCAGCGCCCTTCCACTCCTACAGCGCCGATGTGGGAGATGCGCGCCGCAGCACGCGCCACAGCAACCGACATATTTGCGCCCTTGCCCCCAAGGCCAAAACCGAAACTGGACGCGGCTAAAGTTTCACCCGCAGCAGGCAGGTGCGATACCTCGTAGAAATTGTCGATGTTGATCGACCCGAGGTTCCAGATCATCCGCCCACCTTGCACGCTGCGAGGATGGCCATGTTGAGGATGTCATTCGTTGTCGACGTAGACGAGGCAATCTGGATGGATTGATCCAGCCCCGTAAGGATTGGCCCGATCACTGTAGCGCCCGCCATTTCCTGCATCAGCTTGACCGAAATGCTGGCCGAATGGCGCGCTGGAACCACAAGGATGTTCGCAGGCCCTGTCAGACGCGAGAACGGATAATTCTTCTGGCTCTCGACATTAAGCGCCACGTCTACGGTCATTTCGCCTTCATATTCGAAATCAACGCCGCGTTGGTCAAGGACTTGGGGCGCGAGGTGCATCTTCTCGGCGCGTTCCGAGACGGGATAGCCAAAGGTTGAAAAGCTGACAAAGGCCACACGCGGTTCCAGCCCCAGATGCCGCGCCACGCGCGCACCGCTTTCAGCGATGTTGGCGAGGTCTTCGTCATTGGGCCACTCGTGCACGAGCGTATCGCCGATGAGAACAATGCGCCCTTTATGGAGAACCGCCGTGATGCCAGCGGCACCGCCTTGGGCGGTGGCATCAAACACATGATTGATGCGGTCAAGGATATGCGCCGATTTGCGTGTGGCCCCTGTGACCAAGCCATCGCCATGCCCGTGCGCCAGCATGAGTGCTGCAAACACATGACGGTCCGTGGCGGCAAGGCGGTGGATGTCTTTGCTATCGAAGCCACGCCTTTGCAGACGGTTGTAGAGGTAGGATTTGTAAGTATCCAAATGCTGGGTGTTGGCCGCGTTCACAACTTCCAACTCGCGAATGGCATCCTCCATTCCTGCGGCGACCAGCTTTGCCTTCACATCATCGGAGCGCCCGACAACTAGCGATTTTCCCAATCCCTGACGTTGATACATTACTGCAGCGCGCAGCACCTTGGGGTCATCCCCTTCGGCAAAGATCATCCGCGCCTGATTGGTCCGCGCGCGCGCATTGATCCCGCGCATCATGTTGGCGGTGGGGTCAAGGCGGGACTTCAGGCTTTGCTCATAGGCATCCATATCAATGATGGGGCGCCGTGCAGCACCCGTGTCCATGCCCGCCTTCGCAACCGCAGGCGGAATACGGTGGATGAGGCGCGGATCAAAGGGCGTGGGAATGATATAGTCCCGCCCAAAGCTGAGATTTTTGCCATAAGCCAGAGCAACCTCATCGGGGACATCCTCACGCGCAAGCTGGGCAAGGGCATGGGCGCAAGCGATCTTCATCTCATCGTTGATCGCGCGCGCGTTGATGTCGAGCGCGCCGCGAAAGAGGTAGGGGAAGCCCAGCACGTTGTTGACTTGGTTTGGGTAGTCGCTGCGCCCTGTGGCCACGATGGCGTCGGCGCGCACGGCGTGGGCTTCTTCGGGCGTAATCTCGGGATCGGGGTTCGCCATGGCAAAGATGACGGGGTAGTCCGCCATGCTCGCCACCATCTCGGGCGTGACGGCTCCCTTGACCGAAACGCCGAGGAAGACATCAGCACCGTCCATTGCATCCGCAAGGCTGCGCGCATCTGTGGCGGCGGCGTGACCCGATTTCCACTGGTTCATGCCTTCGGTGCGGCCCTGATAAATCACGCCTTTGGTGTCGCACATGATGCAGTTGTTATGCTTGGCCCCCATCGCCTTGAGCAGTTCAAGACAAGCGATGCCAGCGGCGCCCGCACCGTTGAGCACGATCTTCACGTCCTCGATCTTTTTGCCCGAAATCTTGAGCGCGTTGAGCAGACCCGCCGCGCAAATAACTGCCGTCCCGTGCTGGTCGTCATGGAAGACGGGGATGTCCATTTCTTCCTTGAGGCGTTGTTCGATGATGAAACACTCAGGCGCTTTTATATCCTCAAGATTGATGCCGCCAAACGTCGGGCCCATGAGTTTAACCGCATTGATGAACGCCTCGGTGTCCTCGGTATCAAGTTCAATATCGATGGAGTTTACGTCGGCGAAGCGTTTGAACAGGACCGCCTTTCCTTCCATCACAGGCTTGGACGCAAGAGCACCCAAATTGCCCAGACCCAGCACCGCCGTCCCGTTGGAGATCACGGCAACCAGATTGCCCTTGTTGGTGTAGTCATAGGCCAGCTGGGGATCGCCCGCGATCGCCTCGCAAGGGACAGCAACACCCGGAGAATAGGCAAGCGACAGGTCACGCTGGGTTGCCATGGGAACAGTCGCGGTGATTTCAAATTTGCCCGGCGTCGGCTCAAGATGGAAGGCAAGAGCCTCCTCAGAAGTTACTTTAGTATTGCTCACGGACTGTCCACTATAGCTGATTGTTTCGTCTGTCATAATGGTTCGCAGCAGCACGTACAATCAACCGACGAAACGAACCCAATCGTGATTTGCGACAAACGCATCGTGACGTTCTGGAAAATCAGTGGCGAGATTCGATAATGCCCAGCGGATGACCTCAGGCCGCTTGATACGATTGGCGCACCAATGATTCGAACCAGTGTTTGCCGCGGGGCGGATCATTTTTGAACGCAGCCTCTAGCGCCAAAAGCTCTGACTTCGGCTCATCCAGCGCTTTGTGACAATCCGCAAGCAAGAGGCAAAGTGCGCCGTCGTTTTAGACTATATCTCTATGGTTGGCCAAAACTGTGATCGCTTGCGGTGCGGCACCAGCGCGCAACACACGGCCTGCCAATTCCGCAAGCTTTTTCGCATCAGGTATACTCGGCGATTGCCCTAAAATCGTTACAACAAACGCCACAACCTGCGCAGTTTCTTTTTCCGATACAAATGTCGGAACGATACCATCAACACTGAACTTTGGCTCTTTTAGCTGATCCTCGGCGGCAAAGTCAGCAAAGAAGCTGATGTATTTGCAGCCAGACGCGTTCGCCAGCGGCCAAAAATCCGCCCAGCGAAACTGTGCGGTTTGGAGGGTTCCAAGCTCGATTACGTAAGCGTCTGGTGATGCAAACAGCATGTTCGTAAATCCCGCACCGTGATACGAGATCATCATTTCGGCCTGCGCCATCAACGCAATTTGCTCGAGGGGGGGAGTAATCTTCAAAGACGACATGCTCAAAGCCAAAGGCGAGCAGGTGTTCGAGCAAAAGATCCTGCCCTGCCAACGGTCTTGAACGGCTTTGGTCCAAACTGCGCCCCACAAAGAAGCGCTTTGGCAGGTGACTGAAATCATGCTCCTCAATCGCTTTGAGCGCACGTGCGCGCAAATCCAGCAATGTTCTATTCACCATGTTCATCGCCAGAACGGGGTGAAACTCGACGCTGCCCACGTCGCTGTCGTCTGGCGCAAGACGGGTGATGCCTTTGAGCTGTGCCTGCGGAACTTGTCCCATGCCGCCGATAAACTCAAAGGCCGTCAGAACCAGATCATAGTCTTTTGGCGCGCGCTCAAAAAACACGCGGCCTGCATATTCCGGGAACAGCGCTTCTACAAATTTCTGGGCAAACGGAAGCTGTTTTTCTTCGCCGTTGGGAAAATGAAAGTAGATGTTTCCCTGAAATCCAACACCATCCAACACACAAAGCTGAGCGAGGGATTCCGTTATGAAGTGATAATAATTGAACGTATTCCGACACTCGACCGCAAAATCAAGATCAGACTCTAAAAATATACTTTCGACTGGAAATTGATGTCCAATGTTAGCTTTACGGCAGTCTTTGAAGAACGTGCTTAGTACATTTCCTGCCTCAACATGACCCTCGGGTTGCTCTCCACAGAAGGCGTTGAACAGCCGCGTTGCGGACGCTCCGGACAAGATCAGTTTCTCGCCTGCATAGACGTGGGATTTGCGAAAGCTCGCCCGCTCTATAACCGCTGGAAAAGCATTGACTTCAACGGGTTTTCGAAACGATTTATGCTTTTTCGTTGATCGAACGAATGCTTCTATTTTGGCGGTGATCACCTCGTGGTCGCTGACAGCAAACCCCTCGATTGTACCGCCTTCGCGCTCCCGCCAGATATATTCGGGTGGCTCCAGAAGTTTCAGCGCACGGGCTTTCCATAAATTGAGGAACAGCGCGTCGGGGTCGGCCAAAAGGTCAATCTTGTTACGCACTGTCTTAAATATCTTTCCGAATAAATTGGATAACCCGTCTTAACGCACCTGCGGATTGCGTCCAGAAGGTTAGGCCCCTTCCCTATGATGCTGGGGTTTTGTACAGACAAGGGACGCAGGGGGAACGCACATGAGCACCACGCCAGTTACACCGATGATGGCGCAGTATCTGGAGATCAAATCCGGCTATCCCGATGCGCTGTTGTTCTACCGCATGGGTGACTTTTACGAGCTGTTCTTTGATGACGCCGTTGCCGCCGCCGAAGCGTTGGATATCACACTGACCAAGCGCGGCAAACATGACAGCAACGACATCCCCATGTGTGGTGTCCCCGTCCATGCCGCTGAGGGTTATCTGCTTACCCTCATCCGAAAAGGGTTTCGGGTCGCTGTGGGTGAGCAATTAGAGACACCTGCAGAAGCGAAAAAGCGCGGGCATAAATCAGTTGTGAAGCGCGATGTTGTGCGGCTTGTAACACCTGGAACGCTGACAGAGGAATCGCTCCTTGAGGCGCGTCGCCACAACTACCTTGCTGCATTTGCAGAGGTCCGCGATGCGCATGCGCTGGCTTGGGTCGATATCTCAACGGGGGCCTTTCATGTGATGAGCCTACCCGTGGTGCGGCTGGGTCCAGAGCTTGCACGGCTTTCACCGTCAGAGCTGCTGATCGCCGAAGGTAGAGAGATCGAGCACCGCGATCTTGAAGATGAGTTCGGATTGTCACTAACACCCCTTGCGCGGGCAAGTTTTGACAGCACGGGTGCCGAGGCGCGGATTTGCAAACTGTTCGGGGTTACATCGCTTGATGCTTTCGGAGCTTTCGAGCGCGCAGAAGTCTCTGCAATGGGCGCGTTGATTGAATATCTAGATTTAACGCAGAAAGGTAACCTCCCGCTGCTCCGTAAACCCGTCAAGGAAGCCGAAGCACGAACGGTACAAATTGACGCCGCAACGCGCCGCAATCTGGAACTGACCCATGCCCTGACGGGCGGCCGCGCTGGCTCCCTTCTCTCAGTGATGGATCGAACGGTTACAGCTGTCGGTGCGCGGCTGCTGGAGCGGCGGATATCGAGCCCGTCGCGTGTGTTAGAGACTATTCATGCCCGTCTGGATGCAGTCGACTTCATGCTAAACAACACGGGCTTGTTACATGATATCCGACAGGTTTTGCGCAATGTTCCCGATCTGGAGCGTGCGCTGTCGCGCATCTCACTGGACCGCGGCGGCCCGCGTGATCTGGCCGCGGTCAGGAATGGACTAATTGAAGCTGACCATTTGCATCGGATGTTGAATAATGATGGCATGCCAACTTTGTTGAGGGATGCACATAAAAGCACCGTTGGTCATGATGATCTTATAAATTTGCTCGATGAGGCGCTCATCGCAGAGCCACCATTGCTGGTGCGCGATGGCGGGTTTATCGCCAGCGGTTATCGTGAGGAGTTGGACGATGTTCGACAATTGCGCGATGAAGGGCGCAGTGTTGTCGCCAACATGCAAGCACAGTTTAGTGCAGATACGGGGATCTCGTCGCTCAAGATCAAGCACAACAATGTGCTGGGGTATTTTATTGAAACCACAGCGATCCATGCAGAGAAAATGCTGTCTCCCCCGCTTTCAGATACGTTCATCCACCGTCAGACCACAGCAAATCAAGTGCGTTTTACGACGGTTGAGCTGTCAGAGCTTGAGACAAAAATCCTCAATGCAGGGAACCATGCGGTTGAGTTGGAAAAGCGTCTTTATGAAACGTTGAGAAGCGCTGTTCTCGAGAGAGCGGGCGAGATTGGCGAGACCTCTGCGGCGTTGGCTGAAATTGACCTTGCCGCGGCCTTGGCTGATCTGGCGCAAGCGGAAAATTGGGTCAAACCGACAGTCGATACCTCACGCGCCTTCGATATTCAGGGCGGCAGGCACCCTGTGGTCGAACAGGCTTTGGCGCAGCAATCGGGAACACCCTTTGTCGCGAATGATTGCAATCTGAGCGCCGATATCGACGCTGCGATCTGGCTTTTGACGGGGCCGAACATGGCAGGTAAATCGACGTACCTGCGACAGAACGCATTGATCGCTTTGATTGCACAGATGGGAAGCTATGTCCCTGCGCATTCCGCACATATCGGCATTGTAAGCCAGCTTTTCAGCCGTGTGGGTGCTTCCGATGATCTGGCGCGGGGCCGCTCGACATTCATGGTCGAGATGGTGGAGACGGCAGCCATCCTGAACCAAGCAGATGACCGCGCGCTGGTTATTCTGGACGAGATCGGGAGGGGTACGGCAACCTATGACGGTCTGTCGATTGCATGGGCCACGCTTGAGCATTTGCACGATGTGAACCGTTCTCGAGCGCTGTTTGCCACGCACTACCATGAGATGACAGCGCTGGCGGGAAAGCTGGACGGCGTCGACAATGCGACGGTGACCGTAAAGGAATGGGAGGGCGAGGTGATCTTTCTTCATGAGGTGAAGAAGGGTGCTGCGGATCGTTCCTATGGGGTTCAGGTCGCACAGCTTGCTGGCCTACCCCCTGCTGTCATTTCCCGTGCGCGCGTTGTTTTGGAAGCTTTGGAGAAGGGCGAGCGTGAAGGGGGTGCGACACAGAAGACGTTGATCGACGATTTGCCGTTGTTTGCGATGACGCCTGCGCCTCCGCCTCCTGCTGCCAAAGCATCCGCAGTAGACGAGATGATGGATGACATCATGCCAGACGAGCTTAGCCCGCGCGAAGCGCTCGACCTTATCTATAAACTAAAAGAGGCGGCCAAAAACTGACCGCCTCCTGTTCACAAATTATGGCTGCGGCGCTTAGCCTGGGGTGGACGAAACGCCAACCTGCGCGGGACGCAAGAGGCGGTCGTGCAACATGAAACCCTCCGCCGCGACCTGAATGATATCGCCCGCTTTCGTATCTGGCACGGGGGCCTCGAACATCGCTTGATGCAGCTTAGGATCAAAACGATCGCCAACTTCGGGCAGGATCGGCGTGATCCCGTGGTTTTTGAAGACCGACAAAAGCTCGCGCATGGTGAGCTCGATCCCCTCCAGTAAGGGACCAGACACAGCGCGCTGTTCTTCGGTCGCGGCTTCAAGCGCACGCTTCATGTTGTCATGCACGGACAGCATATCGCGGGCGAGCTTTGACCCGCCATAATTCTCGGCCTCGCGGCGGTCCTTCTCGGAACGCTTGCGGGCATTCTCGGCATCAGCAAGCGCGCGGGTCCAGCGGTCTTTGTACTGGTCACGCTCTGCCATGACTTCTTCGAGGGCCAGTTCACCCTCGTCAATCTCGTTCATTTCATCCGCATAGGCTTCTGCTTCTGCCGCTTCGGGGTCATCCAGAAAATCGTTCGGGTCTGCCATATTTCACCTCTAACTCCGATCGGAAATCATTTTCCCGACCAGTTGCGCCGTGTAGTTCACAATCGGCACGATACGTCCATAGTTCAGGCGCGTCGGGCCAATCACACCCACAGCACCAATGATCTTACGATCCGAGTTCATATATGGGGAAACCACCAAAGAGGAACCCGAAAGTGAGAAAAGTTTGTTCTCTGAACCAATAAAAATGCGCACACCGTCGCCGTCTTCCGCCAATTCGAGGAAATCGGCGATGTCGCGCTTGCGCTCAAGGTCATCAAACAGGCTCCGGACCTTCTCAAGGTCATGGGCTTCGCCGCTTCCCGTCAGCAAATTTGCACGCCCGCGCACGATCAGACGTTCGGGGTGATCATCCCCATCCTCCCAAATGACCAAACCGCTTGTGACCAATTCAGCAGCAAGGGTGTCGATCTCTTGGCGGCGTTTCGCCATCTCGGTCTTGATGGTGCGGGTGAGTTCGCTCAGGGTTTTCCCTTCGACCAGCGAGTTGAGGAAATTCGCCGCTTCGCGCATGGAGCTGGGGGTTTGGCCCGCAGGTGGGGCGAAGAGGCGGTTCTCGACATGACCATCCGAGAACACCAGAACGGCCAGCGCACGATCATGCGACAGCGAAACAAATTCAATATGCTTGATCGGCGCTTCATGCTTGGGCGCAAGGACAAGTGACGCGCCATGCGTCACACCAGACAAGGCAGTGCCAAGACGATCGAGCATGCCGGTCACGTCATCTTCATTACGTTCCATCGTTGCATCAATCTGCGCACGGTCACTGTCGTCAGGGTTTCCCACCTCAAGCAGACCGTCCACGAACATGCGCAACCCGATCTGCGTCGGGACACGACCAGCACTGGCATGGGGGCTGTCGAGCAGGCCCAGATGCTCAAGATCCTGCATCACATTGCGGATCGTCGCCGCACTCACCTTCTCGGAGAAGTCACGTGTCAGGGTGCGCGAACCAACAGGATCACCATTGGCCAAATACCCCTCAACCACGCGGCGGAAAACCTCGCGCGAGCGGTCGTTCATTTCCTGCAAAAGCCCAGATGTATCGGTCATACCGTCACATTAAAGGTGCAGGGGTTGCATCCGCAAGGGATCGGGCGCTATCCCCTTAGCTAAATCAAACAAAAGGAATATCCCATGCGTCCATCCGGCCGGAAACTTGATCAAATGCGCGACGTCTCTGTTGAGGTGGGCTTTACCAAACACGCCGAAGGGTCCGCGCTGATCAAGATGGGTGATACCCATGTCTTGTGCACCGCCACGATTGAAGATCGTGTGCCGCCGTTTATCAAGGGATCAGGCCTTGGCTGGGTAACCGCGGAATATGGCATGCTACCCCGCGCAACGAACACGCGGATGCGCCGTGAGGCCGCATCGGGCAAACAAGGCGGGCGCACTGTTGAAATTCAGCGCCTTATCGGGCGGTCCTTGCGTGCAGGTGTTGACCGCGTTGCCTTGGGCGAGCGCCAGATCACCATCGACTGCGATGTGCTTCAAGCTGATGGTGGCACGCGCTGCGCCTCGATCACGGGTGGTTGGATCGCGCTGCGTCTTGCCGTGAACAAGCTGATGAAAGCGGGTGATGTGATTACCGATCCGATAGTTGATCCTGTTGCTGCGATCAGCTGTGGCATCTATGCAGGCCAGCCCGTGCTTGACCTCGACTACCCAGAGGATTCCGAAGCGGGTGTTGATGGTAACTTCATCATGACCGAAAGCGGTCAAATGATTGAAACCCAGATGAGCGCCGAAGGCTCAACCTATTCGCGCGCGCAGATGAACGAACTTCTCGATTTGGCCGAGAAGGGGATCGCGGAACTGACAGCAATCCAGAAAGCCGCCTGCGCATGAGCCGCAAGTTTGAGGGCGACCGCATTCTGATTGCCACGCATAACGCAGGCAAACTTGAAGAGATGCAGGAGCTTTTTGGCCCGCTTGGCATCACTGTCGTCGGCGCCAAAGAGCTGAACCTCAATGAGCCTGACGAGACCGAAGACACGTTCATCGGGAATGCACGGATAAAGGCGCATGCAGCAGTAAAGGCAACAGGCCTTCCCGCGTTGGCCGATGACAGCGGGATTCAGGTGGCTGCCCTCGACAATGCTCCAGGTGTTTACACGGCCGATTGGGCCGAAACGCCCAATGGGCGTGACTTCATCATGGCGATGGAAAAAACGCATGATCTGCTAGAGAAAGCTAATGCGCCTCATCCCCGCGCTGCGCGCTTTTGTGCGACTTTAGTGCTCGCTTGGCCCGATAGGCATGACGAGGTTGTCGAAGGTTTTGTAGATGGCACATTTGTCTGGCCGATGCGGGGCCAGACGGGGCACGGCTATGATCCTATATTCGAGCCATTGGGGCATGATCGAACTTTTGCTGAAATGAGCCATGATGAGAAGAACGCACTAAGCCACCGCGCAGACGCATTCAAAAAGCTGCTGGCAAAGTGCTTTGACTGAAGACTGGCGACATGGCGGGTTTGGAATTTATATCCATTGGCCGTTCTGCGAGGCGAAATGTCCGTATTGTGATTTCAACAGCCATGTCTCGCGCAGCATTGATCAATCCGCGTGGAAGGCGGCCTATCTACATAAGCTAAAGCGATACGCGGTGGAGACCGAGGGGCGCATCGTTACATCGGTATTTTTTGGCGGTGGCACACCCAGCCTGATGAACCCTGATACTGTGGCGGCTGTGATTGCAGAGATTAAGGCGCTTTGGCCGACAGCAAATGATCTTGAGATTACGTTGGAGGCAAACCCAGGGTCGGTAGAGGCCAGTCGGTTTGAAGCTTACCGCGACGGCGGTGTCACGCGCATCTCGATGGGGATACAGGCGCTCAATGATACTGATCTCAAGCGACTGGGCCGCATCCACACGACGGCTGAAGCGCTTAAGGCGTTTGAGATTGCACGAAATACGTTTGACCGCGTCAGCTTTGATCTGATGTATGCCCGTCAGGATCAAACCCTGAAGCAATGGGAAGCCGAGCTGAATCAGGCCCTATTGCTATCCATAGACCACCTTTCACTTTATCAGCTCACGATCGAGGATGGTACGGCCTTTGGTGATCGATACGCTTTGGGGAAGTTGCGAGGCTTGCCCGATGAGAACTTGAGTGCTGATATGTTCGACCTCACTCAGGACCTTTGCGGGGCCGCGGGGATGCCAGCCTATGAAGTGTCAAATCATGCGCGAGACAGTGCGCAGTCACGACACAACCTGATTTACTGGCGATACGGTGACTATCTCGGGATTGGGCCCGGGGCGCATGGACGCTTGACAGTAGATGGTCATCGCCACGCGACGGTTTGCTTCAGCAATCCCAAACGCTGGCTCGAGACTGTAGACAGCAACGCGGCAGAGAAATCGCGGGATCAACTTGATCGTTCTGACGAAGGAACAGAATTTCTATTGATGGGCCTGCGGTTGCGAGATGGTATTGATCTGAACCGATACCGATCTCTTGCGCAGAAGCCGCTTAGCGTAGAAAAGCTGGCTCACCTTACCGACATCGGCATGATCGATGCCACTGAATCCAGATTAACTGTTACAAATCAAGGATTTAAGGTTCTGAATTCAGTTATCGGCGCCCTTCTTGAAGACTAGCGCCCTCCCAAGAGGCGGCACAGCTCATCAAGCTCATCAAGGGACTTGTACTGGATAGAAAGCTGTCCATTCTCTTGGCCTGGTTTGTGAGACAAAGAGACTTTCATCCCGAGGTTCGCTGCCAAATCACCCTCCAGAGCTTTGGTATCGGCATCCTTCTCACTTGAAAGAGTACCTGCAGATTGCTTTTTATCCGTTGATCCAGATTGTTCATTCTTAACCAATGCCTCTGTCGCGCGAACAGAGAGGCCGCCCTTGATCACCTGCTGCGCAAGCTTTTCAGGATCTTGGGCCGGGATTAACGCACGCGCGTGCCCGCTGCTCAATTGCCCGTTACGGAGCAAAGCAAGTACGGGTTCTGGCAAGTTCAGCAGTCTAAGCAGATTTGCGATATGGCTACGGCTTTTGCCAAGCGCCTCGGCCATCTTCTCTTGAGTATGTCCGCATTTATCCATCAGCTGGCGGTAGCCCACCGCCTCTTCCGCTGCATTCAGATCAGCACGTTGAATGTTCTCGATGATTGCAACTTCAAGCACCTCAATGTCGCTAAACTCGCGGACGATAACAGGCAACGCGTGCAGCTGAGCCATTTGTGCAGCACGCCACCGACGCTCACCTGCAACGATTTCGAACTTTTGTTCACCCGTCTGGCGCACAATGAGAGGCTGCAGAACACCCTTCTCCTTTATTGAGGCGGCGAGATCGTCCAGATCATCCTGAACAAATTGTTTGCGCGGCTGATCAGGGTTCGGGGAAATCTGCTCAATCGGAATGAGCTGATCCGCGGCTGACGGGCCTTTTTGCGCAACCGTTTCGGTTTCATTCACGTCGGCCATCAACGCAGACAATCCGCGGCCAAGGCCTCTCTTACGGTCTCTGTTATTGGACATTCTGCACCTCGTTTTCGCTGACTTCGTTATTTGACAATAATTCGGCGGCTAGATCACGATAGGCTTTAGCGCCTTTCGACAGAGAGTCATATGCCAAAACTGGCATTGCAAAGCTGGGCGCTTCGCTGACTCTCACGTTGCGAGGGATCATCGTCTTGAAGACGAGCTCTCCCAGATTATCGCGGGCGTCCTGCTCCACCTGTTGCGACAGGTTGTTCCGTCGATCATACATTGTGAGAATAACACCCTCGATCCGCAGGTCTTTGTTCCCTGTCTGGCGCACCTCTCGGATTGTCAGCATGAGTTGAGACAGCCCTTCGAGAGCGAAAAATTCACTTTGGAGCGGCACAAGAACAGAATGGGCACCGATCATTGCATTTACCGTCAATAGGTTGAGAGAGGGCGGGCAATCAATCAGAATATAGTCGAACTCAAAGCTATCCATCTGCGTTTGCCGCAAGGCATCATGCAACAAAAAGCTTCGTTTCTCGTTTGAGAGAAGCTCCAAGTCGGCAGAACTCAAGTCAACGGTAGCTGGCACAACAAACAAGTTGGCTGTCGGCGTCTCAAGAATAACATCATTTAGATCAATATCTTCGAGGAGCAGCTCATAGGTCGTGAACTCTCGATCCTCAAGATCAATCCCCAAACCCGTGGAGGCGTTCCCTTGAGGATCAAGATCAATAACCAGAACCTTCTGCTTTTTCTCTGCCAAAGCTGCGGCAAGGTTGATCGTCGTCGTCGTCTTACCGACTCCCCCTTTTTGGTTCGCAATCGCAATGATTTTTGGCCCCTTTGGGCGAGATAAATCAGACACGCGATAGCTCCTTAATCTTCAATATGGTCGCATTCGGGTTAGTCATGCTTGGAACTGCTTCAAAGCTATAGGTCCAATTCTGCTGCGCAAGCTCATGCTCCTGCTCCCATCGCGCGCCCTTTGGAAACAACGCTATGCCTCCTTCGCCAAGATGGCGCTCGCAGTGTGAAAGAAGACTATTGAGGCTATCCATAGCCCGGGCAGACATAACCGATGCGTTAAACGGCGCCATTTCTTCAACACGGCTTGCCAGAACTTTGACATCTAGGCCGATCTCTCTGGTAACAGTACGTAAGAATGCACATTTACGCTGATCACTATCAACAAGTGTAAAGGATCTCTCATCCCCGCTTCCCTTGGACAGGATCGCCGCAACAATGCCAGGGAAACCTCCCCCGCTCCCGATATCCAACCAATCGCCACTTTTCTCAGCAAGGCTGTAGATCTGGATCGAGTCCAGAATATGTCTGTCCCATATTTGGGCAGCATCCGAGCTGGACACTAGATTGATTTTCTTGGTCCACTTAAGAACAAGTTCTTCAAATTTTCGAAGATCATCGATTGTTTCACGTGAAACATTTTCCAAAATGTCGGCCACTATGCGGTCTTCTTCGTTTTGTCGCGCCTAATGATCGCCAAAAGAAGCGTCAAAGCTGCAGGTGTCATACCGTCAATTCTGGAAGCCTGAGCGAGATTCTCTGGGCGTGCCAAGGACAACTTCGATTTCAGCTCATTCGACAAACCATCTATAGAAGAATAATCGAAATCCTCCGAGATACGTTCACTTTCATCTTTACGGAGCGCGGCAACGTCGTTCTCCTGCCGCTTCACATAGTTTGCATAAAGCGCATCATTAGCCACTTGCTCTCCTATGCTATCTTCAATCTCCACGAAATCCATATCAAGGGACTTAACCAGCTCAAAAGAAACCTTAGGCAGCCCGAGAAGTTGGAAAGCAGTACGTCGCTGTCCATCCTTACTAAGGGGAATGCCTATTTCTACTGCTTCCTTGGGAGAAAAACTCTTGCTGTCCAAAAGATCGCGACAACCGCCTAACTTATCCATTTTGAGCACAAACTGATCACGGCGCATGTCTGAAACACAGCCAATATCAATGCCCTGAGGCGTCAGTCGCTGATCGGCATTGTCGGACCTCAACGACAGCCTGAATTCGGCGCGAGACGTGAACATCCGATACGGCTCGGTAACACCCCGCGTCGTCAAATCATCAATCATGACGCCAATGTAACTGTTAGTTCGACTAAATACGATCGGATCACGCCCTTTCGCAGCCAACCCTGCATTAAGTCCGGCTACAACACCTTGCGCTGCCGCCTCCTCGTATCCTGTCGTGCCATTGATCTGGCCCGCGAGGTATAATCCAGGGACAGATTTCACCTCCATGGTTAGCTTGAGTGAGCGAGGATCTACATAGTCATATTCAATGGCATACCCGGGCTGCATGATCTCAACATTTTCAAGACCGACAATAGATCTTACATACTCCTCCTGAACCGTCTCAGGCAAAGATGTTGAAATACCATTCGGATAAATCGTTGATACATTCAGGCCTTCAGGCTCGAGAAAAACCTGATGAGACGTCTTATCAGCAAACCTAACAACCTTATCTTCAATTGAAGGACAATATCGAGGGCCTACTCCGTCGATATGGCCACCATACATCGCAGAGCTTTCAAGGTTTTCTCGAATGATATCATGAGTTTTTTCATTCGTATGAGTAATCCCACAAGAAATTTGACGGGCGCTCGGACCTTTGGACAAAAATGAAAATAGGGAAGGCACGTCATCAGCTGGCTGCATCTCCAAGCCCTGCCAATTGATTGTATCTCCGTTCAAACGTGGCGGCGTTCCCGTTTTCAGACGCCCCAAGTTCAAACCAAAGTCATCAATTCGCTTTGCGAGCAACTGAGAGGGTCGATCACCCAGTCTGCCCCCCGCCTTTTGAACATCCCCAATATGGATCACACCGCGCAGAAATGTACCCGTTGTTAAGATTACCGCAGTAGCGTGCAGCTCAGTATCATCCTGCATCTTAACGCCTACAACACGATTACCGCTGAGTTTGAAATCAATAGCCTCACCTTCAACTATGGTTATCAAAGGGTGGTTGTCGATTTCAGCCAGCATATGTCTGCGATAGAGTTCACGATCAGCCTGCGTGCGCGGCCCCTGAACAGCGGGCCCTTTACGGCGATTCAGCAACCTGAACTGGATACCTGCTGCATCGGCAACTCGACCCATCACGCCATCTAACGCGTCAATTTCCCGTACAAGATGACCTTTCCCAAGGCCACCAATCGCGGGGTTACAGGACATCACGCCGATAGTTTTCCGCGACATCGTCAAAAGCGCAGTATTCGCACCAAGTCGGGCGGCTGCATGCGCAGCATCTGCACCAGCATGGCCGCCACCAATCACAATGACATCAAAATGTTTCACGTGAAACAATCCTCATTTACCCAGACAAAAGCTTGCGAATATTTCGTCTAACAGATTCTCCGCATCTATGCGACCAACAAGTGCCTCGAGTGCGTGCGTTCCCAGTCGTAGTTCTGCTGCGGCAATATCATAATGATCGGGGCCACTATCAAGTAAATCAACAGCAGTGTTGAGCCCACCTAAAGCAATACCCATAGCGGAAGCATGTCGTGCATGCGTGGCCAAGCCAGCGCTCGACGCCAGCTGCGACAGCTTTCCACCCAGATCTTCCAAAAGCTCATCAACACCTGCACCTGAGCTACCAGAAATAGCAGGATAAGCTTTACCTGTGATATCAGCCTTGGATTCCAGAATAAGATCATCTGCTCTCACGTCAAACGGCGCATCACAACCATTGTCCAGAAGAACTACGCGCACATCAGCCTGCTCTGCTCTAGCCAAAGCCCGCTTCACGCCCAGCGCTTCGATCTCATCATCGCTGTCCCTGATACCAGCAGTGTCCAGAAGAGTTACAGGCAGCCCTCCCAAATCCATTCTGACTTCAATGACGTCTCTCGTTGTCCCTGCAATACTTGATGTTATCGCAGCATCACGACCAGCAAGACGATTTAGCAAAGTGGACTTTCCTACATTCGGAGCACCCACGATCGCGATCTCAAAGCCTGTACGAATCCGTTCGGCTGCTAGTGTCCCCTCAATCTCACGCTCAAGCTCGCTTTGAACTTTGGACAATAAGTCCCGAACTTCATCAGATACATCAACGGGGACCTCTTCATCCGCGAAATCAATTGTTGCCTCGAGCAATGCAGCTGAACGAATAAGCGCTCTGCGCCATTCCTCGACTTTCGAGCCTAACTCGCCTGAAAGTACACGTAATGCCTGCTTTCTCTGTGCCTCGGTTTCCGCTTCTATCAGATCGGCAAGCCCCTCGACTTGAACCAGATCAAGCCTGCCATTCTCCAAGGCACGCCGCGTAAACTCCCCTGCCTCAGCGAGGCGCAAACCGTCACACTGCCCCAGAACATCCAGAACACGTCGGATGATCGCGATGCTGCCATGCACATGAAGTTCGACAACATCTTCGCCCGTAAAACTATCAGGACCATCAAAGCGAAGGATCAGCGCTTGATCAATAAATTCACCACTCAGATCTTTAACCATCCGAAGGGCTGACCCCCGCGGCGCGGGCAAACGCTCTACTAACTTCTCGCAAGCAGAATGCGCCAGTGGCCCAGACACCCGCACGATAGATACGCCCGCGCGGCCCATTGCTGTTGCTTGCGCGAAGATGGTATCCATAGACGTAAGCCTTTGAATTTAAATTATTTTAGGTGTTCATTGAGTCGAAGAAGTCTGAATTGGTCTTTGTCTGTTTGAGCTTCGAGATAAGGAACTCAATCCCATCTGTGGTGCCCATTGGATTAAGGATACGACGCAGGACAAATGTCTTTTGCAAATCGACCTTATCAACCAGAAGATCTTCCTTACGCGTGCCAGACTTAAGGATATCAATCGCCGGGAAGACACGTTTGTCAGCAATCTTGCGATCCAGAACAATCTCGGAGTTACCAGTCCCTTTGAATTCCTCAAAGATAACCTCGTCCATGCGGCTCCCCGTGTCGATCAAGGCTGTTGCGATGATCGTAAGCGATCCGCCTTCCTCAATGTTTCGCGCCGCACCGAAAAATCGCTTGGGGCGTTGCAGCGCGTTGGCGTCCACACCACCTGTCAGAACTTTACCAGACGACGGAACCACAGTGTTAAACGCACGTCCCAAACGCGTGACAGAATCGAGGAGGATCACAACGTCGCGCTTGTGCTCTACTAGGCGCTTGGCTTTTTCAATGACCATTTCGGAAACTGCTACGTGACGCGTTGCTGGCTCATCAAAGGTCGAGGAGACGACTTCTCCCTTAACGGAGCGCTGCATGTCCGTGACTTCCTCGGGACGTTCGTCAATCAGCAGGACGATCAAATAACACTCAGGGTGATTTTGTTCGATCGAGTTGGCGATATTCTGCATCAGAACCGTCTTACCCGTACGCGGAGGTGCTGTGATCAAACAACGCTGCCCTTTACCAATCGGGGTCACCAAATCAATGATCCGCGCAGAGCGGTCCTTGATTGTGGGATCATCAATCTCCATCGTCAGACGCTCGTCAGGATAAAGCGGCGTGAGGTTCTCGAACGCTACCTTGTGACGGGCCTTCTCTGGCTCCTCAAAGTTGATCTGGGTGACCTCTGTAAGGGCAAAGTACCGTTCGGCATCGTCAGGGGCCTTGATCAGCCCCTCGATGCTGTCACCCGTGCGCAGCGAGTGCTGGCGGATCATTTCAGGAGAGACATAGATATCATCCGGACCCGCGAGATAGTTTGCCTCGGGCGAGCGCAGGAAGCCAAAACCGTCTTGCAAGACTTCAAGAACGCCATCACCCGAAATCTCCCAGCCTTCATCCGCACGCTCGCGCAGGATCTGGAACATCATCTCGCCTTTGCGCATCGTTGATGCGTTTTCGATCTCCAGCTCCTCGGCCATAGACAACAATGCCTTCGGCGATTGCTTCTTTAGGTCAGCGAGGTTGAGTGTTTCTTGTGTCATGGAAATATCCTTAACCCCGCGCAACAGCGCCGTCAGGTCGGTCTTACAAATTTTAAACGGGTTACATCATCCCCGGACGGGGCGATGCTTTCGCAATACGCCACCTGCCCTTAGCTGTCAATCAAGATGGGTTTTAGAATTTCACTGTCACCGAGAAGACGATCAGGATCATCAACAGCGTCGGCACCTCGTTCATCATGCGGTACTGCCTGCCCGTCATGGTGTTCTCACCTGCCTGAAATCCACGCATCCGCCGCATGAGCCAGATGTGAAATACGGTCATCGCGATGACGCCCGCCCCTTTAAGCCATGGCCAAACATCGCCCCAGAATACGACCCCTGGCGTCGAGACCAGCAAAAGGCCGAATATCCACGTAGCCATCATCGCAGGCTGCATGATGACTTTGGCCAGCTTGTATTCCATCATCGCAAACAGATCATGGGTCTCTCCGCTAAGTCCCACACGCTCCGTATGATGGACCATCAAACGGGGGAGATAGAACAGCCCTGCCATCCATGAGATGACCGCCATAATGTGAATACCCTTAATCCAAGGATAGGCCGTGCTCAGGATATCGCCCATAGTCATCTCTCCGCTCTTGGCCCTCTCTTTATAATAATAAGTAAAGAAAGAAAGATTGTAGTTTTAAGTAGGCAGCCGAAAAACTGTGGATCAAATATTTATCCCCAGTTCCGTGGAGACTTCGAAAAACCAGAGGCGGAAGCATGAATATCTCTCAGGGATCAAAATTTTCTATTATAATATATGTATTTAGTTGCTCATGTGCTTGAGAGGAGGTGTGTATAAACCTGTGTACTTCAATGGATTCACTATAGTTACCAAATCGTAAATTTATCCTTTTCCACGGTGGGGGAATCTGGTGATTTCGGGATGGAACTCCTCGCTTTCTCCCCTCTTGAACTTAGCCCTCCAATTGTCGACACCTTGTTGTTAAGAAATCCTTAAGACTATTCACGAGTTATCCCCATGAGTGTCCCCATCATCCTTGCCTCTGGTTCAAGCATTCGCACCCAGATGCTGACACAGGCTGCTGTCCCGCATGAGGTCCAGATCGCGCGTGTGGACGAAGAGATGATCAAAGCATCGCTCATTGCCGAGGGCGCCCCGCCCCGTGATATTGCCGATGCGTTGGCCGAGATGAAAGCCTCGAAGATCAGTGACAAGAATGCTGGTGCCTTGGTTATCGGCTGTGATCAGATCTTGGAGCACGGTGGAAAATTCCTGAGCAAACCTAAAACGCCTGAACAAGCGCTGGCACAGCTTCAATCAATGCGCGGTGATCGGCATACGCTTCTGTCGGCTGCTGTAATTTATGAAGATGGCAAGCCGCTTTGGCGTCATATCGGGATTGTCCGACTGCGGATGCGCGATGCGAGCGATGCCTACCTCGCGGATTACGTTGCGCGCAACTGGGACAGCATCCGCCACGCTGTGGGTGCCTATAAGCTGGAGGAAGAGGGTGTGCGGCTTTTCTCGCGTATTGAGGGCGATTACTTTAATGTTCTTGGCATGCCTTTGTTGGAAATCCTGAACTACCTCACTCTACGTGGAGATATTGCTCAATGACCGAACTTCCCCGTATTCCCCTCGCTGGTGTCATCGGCTCCCCTATCGCGCATTCAAAATCGCCACAGCTGCACCGTCATTGGCTGAAGACTTATGGGATATCGGGCCATTACATTCCTATGGATGTCAGTTCTGACAATCTCGAAAATGTTTTGCGCACTTTGCCCACCATGTGTTTTGTCGGGGTAAACATCACGATTCCGCATAAAGAGGCAGTCATGGGAATTGCTGACCTGATCACAGATCGAGCGATCTTGATCGGTGCGGCGAACACACTGATTTTCCGTAAAGACGGCAAGATCCATGCTGATAATACAGATGGTTACGGATTTCTTGAAAATCTGAAAGCTGGTGCGCCGTCCTGGGATCCGCGAAGCGGTCCTGCTGCTGTTCTTGGCGCGGGAGGTGCCGCGCGGGCTGTTATCTCGTCTCTTCTTGAAGCGGGCGTTCCCGAGATCTTGCTGTCAAACCGTACCCGTGTCCGTGCAGAGATTTTGCAAAAGGACTTTGGCAGCCGCGTCCGCGTGTTTGACTGGTTGCAGGCTGGCAATATGATTGATGATGCAGCGCTGCTGGTGAATACGACCTCGCTCGGGATGACCGGCAAGCCCGAGCTGCGCGTACCGCTCGACGGATTGCGCTCAACGACTGTTGTGACTGATCTTGTCTACGCCCCGCTCAAGACAAAGCTCCTCGTGACGGCTGAAGAAGCGGGATGTGTGGCTGTCGATGGCCTTGGGATGCTGCTTCACCAGGCAGTTCCCGCGTTTGAGCGCTGGTTTGACCGTCGCCCCGATGTAGACCGCGCTACCCGTGCGGCAGCGTTGCGGTGATGTTCAAGCTTGGGCTGACAGGCTCCATCGGGATGGGCAAATCCACGACCGCGCAGATGTTTGCGGATGAAGGATGCGCCGTCTGGGATGCAGATGCGGCCGTTCACCGGCTTTATTCAAAGGGAGGCGCCGCAGTTGCGCCGTTTGAGGATGCGTTTCCCGATGCTGTTATTGACGGGGCAGTGTCGCGCCCTGCCCTCAAAGACATCATAGCGCGTGATCCCACCGCGCTTAAACAAATCGAGACGATTGTGCATCCGCTGGTCGGTGAGGACCGCGCTGAATTTCTAGGGAACGCCAACGCGGATATTGTCGTGCTCGACATCCCTCTGCTGTTCGAGACAGGCGGAGAGGCACGTGTTGACGCGACGGCCTGTGTCATCACGGATGATGCGACCCAAGAGGCCCGCGTTTTGGCGCGGGGGACCATGACCCTCGCGCAGTTCCACGCGATCAAGGCAAAGCAACTCCCTGCGGCAGAGAAATGCGCCCGCGCGACCTTTGTGATTGAAACGGACACCCTTGAACACGCGCGCGCGCAGGTACAAAATATCGTCCAGACCATACGGAGCCAGATTCATGCGTGAGATCGTCCTCGATACTGAAACCACAGGCTTTGACCCGAAAACAGGGGACAGGATCGTTGAGATCGGGGCGGTTGAGCTGATCGGCCATGTGGCCACGGGCAAGACATTTCACGAATACATCAACCCCGAACGCGGCATGCCGCAAGAGGCGTTTGAAGTGCACGGGTTGGGCGATGACTTTTTGCGCGACAAGCCGAAATTTGCCCAAGTCGGACAGGCATTTCTGGATTTCGTAGGGGGCAGCAAGATGATCATCCACAACGCTGCCTTTGACATCAAGTTTCTGAACTTCGAGCTGGGCAAAATGGGGTTGCGGCAGCTCCCGTGGGAGCAGGCAATCGACACGCTCGCCATGGCACGTAAGAAATTCCCGGGCTCTCCCTCGTCGCTCGATGCCCTGTGCCGTCGCTTTGGCATTAACAACGATGCGCGCACGCTTCACGGTGCCTTGCTCGACAGTGAAATTCTGGCAGAGGTTTATCTGGAGCTTATTGGGGGCAAGCAGCCTGATTTTGGCTTATCTACGCGCGCAGAGCCAAAGGCTGGGGATATCAACACCGAGTGGGCACCGCGCCCGCGCGCGACTGCGTTACCTTCACGGCTCACGGAAAAAGAAAACGCCGCCCACGCCGAATTTGTCGGCAAGTTGGGCGGCGATGCTTTGTGGTTAAAAGCCTGAGCGCTTAGGCGTCTGCGGGCTGGGCCTCTGACTGGCGGCGCGCAATTTCGTTGCGATACAGCGATACGAAATCAATGTTCTCGAGGTTGAGAGGCGGAAAACCACCGTCGCGTGTCACGTCGCTCACGATGCGGCGCAGGAATGGGAAGATCATGCGCGGGCACTCGATCAGCAAAAACGGGTGCAACTGCTCTTCGGGTACTTCCTGAATGTCGAAGATACCGACATAGTCGATCTCGAGCGCGAAGAGCGTTGCATCGCCTTCTTTCGCCTTGGATGTCACGTTGAGTTTGATCGCTGTCTCATACTGGTTCTCGGCAGTGCGCTTTTTCGCATCGAGGTTCACCTGAACCTGCACGTCAGGCTGCACATCGCTGGGCGCGCCTTTTTGTGCCATGATGTTTTCAAATGACAGATCGCGGATGAATTGACCCAAAACGCGCAGTTGTGGGGATGGTGCTGGTGTTGCTTCGGCCTCGGCCATGGACGGCACTCCTTTTTGGAGGGTGAAATTTACTCGGGTCGGCTTAACAGGTCATATCACAGCGCTCAATCGCTTAGTTTTTGGTCCAGCCTGATGTGCCTCGGGGCGCATCATCATCAGGCAATTCCGTAAATTCTGCGTCGATAACATCATCATGTGCATCATGTTGCTGTTGGTGGGGGTGCCCTGCGCTAAAGCTCTGCACATTCATGCGGGCGAGAATTGATTTGAAAACCATTGCCTGCACCGAAGGAACCAAAAGCGAAAAACCGATAAAGTCGGTGAAAAAACCGGGTGTGAGCAAAAGCGCGCCTGAAAACAGGATCATCGCACCATGGGCTAACGGCTCTGTCGGGTCACGCATCTCGCCAAAAGATTGCTGAAGCTGGCCCAGTGCAAGGCGTCCCTGAATGCGTACCAGATAAGCACCCGTAATGGCGGTTCCCAGCACAATCAAAAGGGTCCACCACAGGCCGATGAACCCGCCGACTTGAATGAACAAAGCGATCTCGATCATCGGTACAGCGATGAATGCGATTAAAAGCCACATCTTATTGCTTCCTTTCATAGGGCCATACAGTGGACTTGGACCCCTTCCACACCTACATAAGGGTCAACACGTTATGTTTCCACGCCTAGCCTACAAGAGGTCTTTATGAATTCGCCGCTAATCCAGCTTCTGGTGCTTGCCGCAATCGCGGTTTTCCTCATTCTACGCCTCCGAAACGTCCTTGGCACGCGGGAAGGATTTGAGAAACCGCCCGTCCCTGCGCCTACCCTGCAACGCAGCGGCCCTGCGTTCGAGGTTATCGAGGGCGGTCCCGATCTGGATATCACTGATCATTTTGACGAGGGTACTGCGGATGCGCGCGCCTTGGCCGAGATGAAGCGGATCGAGCCTTCGTTCAACGTTACTGATTTCATTTCTGGGGGTCGCGGGGCCTATGAGATGATCGTCATGGGATATGAGACGGGCGAGCTTGATAACATAAAGCCGTTCCTGTCAGAGGAAATATACGAAAGTTTCGTTGACGGTGTTGCCGCGCGCGAAGATCAGGGCGTGACCATCGAGGCAAACTTCATCGGCGTGCGCGAGATGAGTCTTGAGAATGTGACGCTGGACCCCGATACGAAAGAAGCGGAGCTGACGCTCAAGTTCGTGGCTGAGTTGACGCAAGCCGTGCGTGACGCTGAAGGCGAGATTATTGAGGGCAGCCTGACAGACGTTAAAAAGCAAAAAGACACGTGGGTATTTGCCCGCCATATTGGCTCGGATGATCCGAATTGGTTCTTGGTTTCTACAGACGGGTAGCATGCGCGCTGCGCATCAGTG
>CBFHZX010000016.1:0-55371 GCA_965660425.1 Sulfitobacter sp.
GGGCAATGTGTTCACATGGGTCAATTCTCAGTGACAATTTATGGGGCTACCGGGTCAGTTCTCAATGACATTCAACAACCTACCGCCATATCTCTTAAATTGGCGGCTCAATCCCCCGTTTCTAGCACATTTCAAAGCAGCATTGAGCAAAGTTTATCACTCCTTATTCCAAGCGTTGCACCCGAGAGCATGAGCTGGGATCAAATTCGCACAAACGCTTCGACGCAGGCCTCTACAATACCGCTAAGGGCAGATTTGGCTCCGCATGTTGCGCGCCAGATTGGTGAAGCGATGACACAAGCGTCGCACCGACCCACCGAGATCGTCCTTTCTCCTAAAGAGCTTGGGCGGGTGCAGATGTCTGTCCTAGCAGACGACGGAGCCGTGACCATCAACATCCTCGCAGAGCGTCTCGAAACCCTTGATCTTATGCGTCGCCATATTGATCGGCTGGCTCAGACCCTCCGAAGTATGGGCTACGACTCAATCAATTTTGCCTTTGGCCATGGCACGCATGGGGATGAAACTTCCGACAAGAATACACACCACGCCTCCTCGGAAAAAGATGCTCACACACACAGGGACAGCAAAAAATCCGTAGAAAATGCCAATCCAGTCATCCACGTCACCTCTGCGACAACGCAGGGTGTAGATATTCGTTTGTAAGGAACTCCTATGATCTCTCCCACGCTCACTTCATCCAATTTTACCGGAGCTGCCAGCACGGCAGCCAACTCTCCTCAGGCTAAGGCCGTTTTGTCATCAGATTTTGAAACCTTTATTCAAATGCTGACCACTCAGGCAAAATACCAAGACCCGCTAGAGCCACTGGACAGTTCGGAATATGCAGCGCAGCTGGCGCAATTCTCGATGGTGGAACAGCAGGTTCTTTCCAACGATTTGCTTACTTCTTTGGCGACCCAGATCGGCAGTGGCAACATGGGCCAGATGGCAGGTTGGATCGGAATGGCAGGGCGCACCACGGCGGCGGTTGCTTTTGATAGCGCGCCGATAACTGTTCTGCCCGACCCTCCTGTTGGCGCACAGGAAATGGCACTTGTCGTCTATGGTACACTGGGGCGTGAAGTAGACCGCGGCGCACTTCCTGTTTCTTCTAATCCAGTGCTTTGGGCAGGTGTGCAACAGAACCGGCAACCCGTCGCACCAGGTCTTTACCGATTTGAGATTGAAGCAACGGGCGCCGCTGGTGTCGCACTCCCAACAACACAGGCCGAAACCTATGCCCGCATTATTGAAGTGCAGAACATTGGGACCGAGGCGCAGGTAATCTTTGAGGGCGGTGCTGAAGCGCCAGCCAGCGCTACCACTGCTTTGCGTGAGGGAGCCAGTTAACGATCCGCAAGCATGAAGGCGCCATAGGCAAAGGGCATTGCCGCGCGGCGAAATCGTCCCAGCTCAAACCGTTTAAGTGGAGCGCGGATGGCATCAGGGTAAGGCAAGTCAGGCTGCTTACCTTGCACCAGTTGGGCAAGCAACGCACCACTGTAGCTGCCCATAGCAATGCCGTTGCCATGGTAGCACATGCCAGCCCACAGGCCGTCATGGTCGGGCACCGCACCGACAAAAGGCAGCATATTGCGCGCGAGGCAGACCATGCCTGACCAACTGTGAGGTGTTTCTACAGCGCTCCACGCAGGGAACATCCGATCTAAATCCCTACGGGCTTTTGCACGAGCGCGCTGTTCAGCGTGAGGCCCCGTAAAAACGCCACCTCGAAGGCCAAACAGAAAACGATTATCCGGCATCAATCTAAAATAATGAAGCAGGTTTCGCGTGTCATAAGCCATCTGCGTAGAGGTCCATCCCGCTGCCTCCAACTCATCCTGCGACAGGGGGCGCGTCACAATCACGTTTGACTGGCTCGGCAAATAGCGACCAGCAAACCAATCCGGAATATTCTCGGAGGAATAGCCATTCGTTGCCAAAACGACTTGGTCGGCGCGTAATACAAGTTCGCCAACCTGCAATGCCCATCCCTCCGCTTCACGGTCTACCGAACTAGCGGGGCTATTTTCATAGAGCTTAACACCCACACGTATAGCCGCATCAACCAACCCACCAAGATATTTTCGCGGATTAAGGCCAAAACCAGCTTGAATGGTCAGCGCTCCATGAAACGGCCCTGCCAAACCTCGGTCGGCAAGGGCATGCGCCACAATAAATTCATGTTCAACACCATAGTTTTCGCGCAAAACCGTTGCATGGGATTTTAGCGTTGCAACGTCTTTAGGGCGGTGGGCCAGCACTGTTTCTCCATCAGAATGACGATCAACATCCAATCCCAGCTCACCAATCAGTGCGTCGACAAACTGTACCGCTGCAAGCTCCGTGCGGCGGAAATCGATGCGACCCTTACGGCCGAACCGCTTATCCAGCGCGGCATCTTCCAGCATGCCCCCACCCAGACAGCAAAACCCGCCGTTTCGACCCGATGCACCCCATCCTATCCGCCTCGCCTCAATGACTGAAACCCGGACCCCTGCGCGCGCCAGCTCAAGCGCTGCAACAAGACCTGTAAACCCTGCACCGATAATTGCCACATCGGTCCGCTCGTCCTGCACGAGTGCGGGAAATTCAGGGACATCTGCTGTTTCATCCCACCAGCATCCTGCGCGCGGTCCCTCGCCATAGGCATATGCCCCGAACAGTCGCTTCACGCGGTGCGTTCTGCGGTCTGCACATCCTGCTGTGCACGAACGGCACTGCGTTTGGAGATCAGCGATGCCGTGACCACCCCTATGGTAACAATCGCAATCATAAGCGTTGACAGCGCATTAATCTCGGGCGTCACGCCAAGGCGGACGGAGCTCCAGATCTTGATCGGTAGAGTTGTGGAGGAGGGCCCTGACACAAAAGACGCAATCACAAGATCATCGAGGCTGAGCGTGAAGGCAAGCAGCCAGCCCGAGATGACAGCAGGCGCGATAATGGGCAGGGTAACAAGGCGGAACGCCTCAAAACGGTTACACCCCAGATCAAGGGCAGCTTCCTCCAGCGAGCGGTCAAAGCTGACCAGCCGTGAGGAAACAACAACCGAGACAAAGCACATCGAGAATGTCGTATGGGCCAGCACGATTGTGAGAATGCCTCGATCAAGGCCTAGGCCGATGAATAACAACAACAACGACAGACCCGTTATGACCTCGGGCATGACCAGCGGCGCATAGATCATTCCCGAGAACAGCGTGCGGCCAAAGAACTTGCCCGCGTTCACGAGGACATAGGCCGCCATTGTACCCAGTACCGTCGCAATGGTGGAGGACATAACAGCCACTTTGATCGTCACCCAAGCGGCGCTCAGGAATGCCTCGTCGCGCAACAGCTCTCCGTACCATTGCGTCGAAAAACCCGCCCAAACTGTCACCAGACGCGAGGCATTGAAGCTGTAGACAATCAACAGCAGCATCGGCAGATAGAGAAACGCAAACCCTAGCGTCAGAGAGGTGACGTTGAAGGTGCTCAGCCGCTTCATGCTTCTGCCTCCGCCTGTTTCTGCTGGTTCCGCTGGAACAGCACAATTGGGATGATCAGGATCAACAGAAGAATCACTGCGACTGCCGAGGCAACCGGCCAGTCGCGATTATTAAAGAACTCTTCAAAAAGCACCTTGCCGATCATCAGCGTGCCAGAGCCGCCCAAGAGCGACGGGATGACAAACTCGCCCAGCGCAGGGATGAACACAAGAAAACAGCCCGCAATGATGCCGTTCTTGGACAGTGGGATGGTAACGAGCCAAAAGGCCGTGAGCCGCGAACAGCCAAGGTCTTCTGCCGCCTCGATGGGACTGTCATCCATCCGCTCAAGTGCTGCATAGATCGGCAGGATCATGAAGGGCAGATAAGTATAGACGATACCGATATATACGGCAGTATTCGTATTCAGAATCGTAAGCGGCTCTGAGATGAGGCCAGTGCCGAGCAGAAACTGGTTCAGGAAACCTTCATTGCTCAGGATGCCAATCCACGCATAGACGCGGATCAGAAAGGAGGTCCAGAACGGCAAGATCACCAGCATCATCAACGTGGCGCGCCATTCCAACGGCGCACGGGCCATCGCATAAGCAATCGGATAGCCGACCAGCAGGGTAAGGCTCGTAGAAATCAGCGCGATTTGCAGGCTGCTCAGATACGCTTTGTAATAGAGGTCATCCGTAGTCAGGAAGACAAAGTTCTCGAAATCCAACCCTTGGATCAACGCAGCAAAACCGTCTTTTATCGTCGGCGTATAAGGCGGAATCGCGAGGGCGATGTCCGACAGTGATATTTTGAAGACGATGAGGAACGGCACCAAAAACAGCGCCAGAAGCCATGCGCAAGGAACCGCGATCAGGGCAAAACGGCGCATCCCTCAGTGCTCCAGCAACACGCCAGCAGTGGCGTTCCAACGAATCCAAACGGGGTCTTCCCATGTGATCCCTCTACGCGACAGACGGCGGGTATTGGCGGTCTGGGCTTTGATCACCTGCCCGCCGGGCAGCTCTACATGATAAGTGCTCAGGTTACCGAGATAGGCGATATCGAGGACTTTACCCTTCACCGCATTCTCCGCCTCGGCAGGTTTCTCTTTTGTGATACTGATCTTTTCAGGCCGAATAGCGAGGTGACATTCTTGACCCTCGCTAAAGGGCCGCTCGGAATGGGCAAGGATGGGGGCCTGATTGACGCCCCAATCGACAAAATACTGATCCTTCCCATTGACCTTTGCAGTGCCTGAAATGATGTTCACATCACCAATGAAATCAGCGACATAGACGCTGTTTGGGGTCTCATAGATGCCGTCCGGTGTCGCCACCTGAATGATGCGCCCCTCATCCATCACTGCCACACGGGAGGCGACAGTCATCGCCTCCTCCTGATCATGGGTCACGATGACAAAAGTTGTTCCAGTGGTTTCCTGAATGTCCATCAGCTCAAACTGGGTTTCCTGACGCAGCTTTTTATCGAGCGCGCCCAGCGGCTCATCCAGCAGCAAGAGTTTCGGCCCTTTGGCAAGGCTGCGGGCAAGAGCCACGCGTTGGCGCTGGCCGCCTGAAATCTGGTGGGGCTTGCGGCGGGTGAATTTCTCAAGCCGCGTGAGCTTGAGCATCTCGGCCACACGCGCATCGATCTTGTCTTTCGCCAGCTTGTCACGGCGCAGACCAAAAGCAATATTCTCGTAAACGCTGAGGTGCGGAAACAGAGCGTAAGACTGAAACATCATGTTCACAGCGCGCTGGTTCGGCGGCACTGACGCAATGTCCTGACCCGCCAATTCGATGCTACCCTCGGTAACGGTCTCAAACCCCGCAAGCATGCGCATCATTGTCGTCTTGCCGCAGCCTGACGGACCAAGAAGCGCAAAGAATTCCTTTGCATAGATGTCCTGCGAAAGATCGTCGATTGCTGTGAAATCGCCAAAGCGTTTGGTTACCCCCTTAAACCGGATCAAAGGCGTCTCATCAGGGTTATTCCACGGTGCAAAAACAGGCGTGCTCACAAATGTGTTCCTTGCAGGGTCCTTAAGTGGGAAGGGCGGCGCATCTTGCACCGCCCTCTTTGCTTGCGATCAGATCAGGTGCCTGATTTGATCTTGGTCCAGCTGCGCGTCACGACCCGCTGTACCTTTGGCGGGTAGGGGCGTGTGGTGAACAGGTTCTCCAGCGTCGCTGCATCAGGATAAATCGCCGTATCGCCGATTACATCCTCAAGCAGGAACTCCTGTGAAGCCTCATTGCCGTTGGCGTAGTAAACGTAGTTGGATGCAGCGGCCATGTTCTGTGCGTCCATGATAAAGTTCAGGAACTTATGCGCCCCCTCGGGATTTGGCGCATCCACAGGAATGGCCATCTGGTCAAACCACATCTGCGCACCCTCTTTGGCGGCATGGTATGCAATCTCGACGCCATTTTCAGCCTCTGCAGCGCGGTCGCGCGCTTGCAGGATATCCCCGGACCAGCCTACGGCCACGCAGATATCACCGTTGGCCAGCGCATTGATATACTCAGAGCTGTGGAACTTCTGGATGTGCGGACGGACCGCGCCAAACACATCTTCGGCTTTTGCCAGCACCTCTGGGTCATGGCTGTCTGGATTTTCGCCCAGATACTTGAGCGCCATGGGCAACATCTCGGCGGGCGCATCAAGGAAGTGCACGCCACATTCGGCCAGCTTTGCCATGTTGTCAGCGTTAAACACTAGTTCAAGGGAATCAATCGGCGCATCTTCACCAAGAAGCTCCTGAACCTTGCCGACATTCACGCCAATACCTGTGGTGCCCCACATGTAGTTGATCGAATATGCGTTCTCGGGGTCGTACTGCTCCGTCCGCTCCATCACGACGTTCCACATGTTGCCCGTGTTTGACAGCTTCGAGGCATCAAGTTTTTGAAACGCGCCCGCGGAAATCTGACGCTGAAGGAACGTACCTGATGGCACAACCACGTCATAGCCCGAACCGCCCGCAAGCATCTTTGTCTCGAGCACTTCATTGCTGTCAAAGACATCATAGACCAACTTGAGGCCTGTCTCTTCCTCAAATTTGGCCAACAGATCTTCGTCGATATAGTCGGACCAGTTGTAGACGCGCACTTCTTCTGCAAGTGCCGTACTCGCGATTAGGGCAAGCGTGGCGGTGCCAGTCAAAAATGTCTTAATCATTTAGGAGTCTCCCATAGGTGACGCTGGTCTATTCCCAGCATTGCAAGGAACGTGATCAAATTTTGGGGGGCTTGCCAAGGCGATTCATCAATAATGGCGTTTCGATGCACGATTTTTGCTCAAACTTGACCAGGTAGGAGGCTGCACGCTTGCTCAAGCCGATTGACCGTGCAAGAATTTGATCATATTTTGGCCTGAGCCAGATAAATGATACATAGGTGCACTTCATGACTCTTGTTTCCAACCATCTTCCAACGTCGGAGTTGCAGGCACTTGATGGTGCGCACCACATGCATCCATTCACCACCAACGACGAGCTTAAGGACCGTGGCGCACGTGTTATCACGAGCGGCAAGGGTGTGTATCTGCGCGACAGCGAGGGCAACGAAATCCTCGATGCGATGGCAGGCCTTTGGTGCGTGAACCTGGGGTACGGCCGTGACGAGCTGGTGAAGGTGGCGGCGCGCCAGATGCAGGAACTGCCCTACTATAACACCTTCTTCAACACCACACACACGCCTGCGATTGCCTTGGCGAGTGAGCTGGCAAAGCTGGCGCCCGAAGGGTTGAACCACGTGTTTTTCGCAGGATCAGGCTCGGAGGCGAATGACACCAACCTGCGGATGGTGCGCGTCTATTGGGCCGAAAAAGGGCATCCAGAGAAGTCCCACATCATCAGTCGCAAAAATGCCTATCACGGATCTTCCGTCGGATCAGGTTCCCTCGGTGGTATGACATACATGCACGCGCAAGGGGGTATGCCCATTCCAGGCATTCACCACATCGGGCAACCTGATTGGTACGCAGAAGGGGGTGATCACACGCCCGAAGAATTCGGCCTGCTGCGCGCCCAAGAGCTTGAGACGAAGATCCTTGAGCTTGGCGCCGAGAAAGTGGCCGCGTTCATTGCCGAGCCTGTGCAAGGCGCGGGTGGTGTTATTGTACCGCCAAGCACCTATTGGCCCGAGATCCAGCGCATTTGCGACAAATACAACATTTTGATCATCGCGGATGAAGTCATCTGCGGTTTTGGACGCACGGGCAATTGGTTCGGCTCCACCACAATGGGCATCAAGCCACACATTATGACAATCGCTAAAGGTCTAAGCTCGGGCTATGTGCCGATTGGCGGCTCGATTGTGTGTGACGAGATTGCCGAGGTCATCAACGCGGTCGAATTTAATCACGGTTACACATACTCGGGCCACCCCGTATGCGCTGCGGTCGCTCTCGAAAACTTGCGCATTATGCAAGATGACAACCTGCTAGACCACGTGAACACCGTGGCTGCGCCTGCATTCCATGCCGTGCTGGATCAATTGGTCGAACATCCACTGGTGGGCGGACTGAATGTCAAAGGTATGATGGCTTCCCTACCACTTACGCCACATAAAGAAACGCGCGCCAAATTCGCGATGGATACAGGCACCGCAGGCTTCATGTGCCGCGAGCGGTGTTTTGCCAACAACCTTGTGATGCGCCATGTGGGAGATCGAATGATCATATCCCCGCCACTTGTGATCACGCCCGAGGAGATAGAAGTGTTTCATAGCCGCGCCAGGACGGCGCTGGATGAAACATATACGGCACTCAAAGACGGCGATCTGCTGAAAGCAGAATTATAACACATAATGGTCGGTACGACAATTGGCTTAAATTTACCGCGTTTGGCGGAAATGTTGCTGTTTTTTTACATATTTTTAGCGAATACGCCTCGAATTCATCCGCTCTGCCCTGATTTAGATTTATGTAGTTGCAAAATAATAGCAGCCCGAGTTTAGTCGTCGCCAACGAAATATAACCTAAGTCTACGGGGAGCCATAAATTTGGCCGATACTAAATCTGGCAATGCGTTTGTTGAGTTTGAACGTGTGCAAAAGAGTTATGACGGTGAGAACCTTGTCGTCAAAGACCTCAACCTAAGCATGCCCAAGGGCGAATTTCTGACAATGCTTGGACCCTCAGGATCGGGCAAAACAACTTGCCTGATGATGCTTGCGGGTTTCGAGACGGCCACATACGGCGATATCCGCCTCGATGGCGTCTCTATCAATAACATTCCACCGCATAAGCGCGGCATTGGCATGGTGTTTCAGAACTATGCCTTGTTCCCGCACATGACGGTTGCGGAGAACCTTTCGTTCCCTCTGGAAGTTCGCAAAATCGGAAAATCGACACGCGAAGAGAAAGTGATGCGCGCGCTGGACATGGTCCAGATGCAGGATTTTGCAGGCCGTCGTCCTGCGCAACTGTCGGGCGGTCAGCAACAGCGGATCGCTTTGGCCCGCGCGCTGGTGTTTGAGCCTGAGCTGGTTTTGATGGATGAGCCGCTTGGCGCGCTCGACAAACAACTGCGCGAGACATTGCAGTTCGAAATCACCAAGCTAGCACATGATCTGGGCATTACCGTCGTCTACGTAACACACGACCAGACCGAAGCGCTTACGATGTCGGACCGCGTCGCCGTGTTTGACGATGGCCGCATTCAGCAGTTGGCCCCGCCTGACAAGCTTTATGAAGAGCCCGAGAACAGCTTTGTTGCGCAGTTTATCGGTGAGAATAACACCCTTGAAGGTGTCGTTCAGGAAATCAAAGGCGATGTTGCCACAGTCAAGCTCGACAGTGGCGAAGTGATCCAGGCTAAGCCCATTAACGTCACCAAAGCAGGCGAGCGTACCCGCGTCTCCATCCGTCCAGAGCGTGTGGAGTTTGACAAATCGCGGATGCAAGAGGGCGCATTCACGCTCAAGGCCGAAGTGCTCGAATTTATCTACATGGGTGACATCTTCCGCACGCGCCTGCGTGTCGCAGGAACCGATGATTTCGTTGTGAAAACACGCAACGCCCCTGATCAGGTCCGCCTGACACCCGGCAGCCAGATCGAGATTGGCTGGTTGCCCGAAGATTGCCGCGCATTGGACGCATAGCGCCCCTTTCGCGTGTCATATCGCGCCGCCCTAACAGCGTGGCGTGATCAATAAGAGGTGGCGACTAAACCCGTTGTTGCTACCTTGGATTACCAAAACGGGACTAAGCTGGGAGATATCTAATGAATATCACTAAAACACTGATGGCATCCACTGCACTTACAGTTGCAGCTGGCATGGCACACTCCGACGGCCACATGGCCAACGAGATGACAATCGTATCGTGGGGCGGTGCATACTCCGCTTCACAGCAGAACGCGTATCACACGCCTTACTCCGAGAAGACCGGCGTAAAAATCATCAACGACGAATCCTCCGCCGAGGCCGTGTCCAAATTGCGCGCGATGAACGAAGCAGGCAATGTGACATGGGACGTTGTTGACGTTGTTGCAGCCGACGCTCTGCGTTTGTGCGACGAAGGTCTGGCGATGGAAATCGACCCAGACACAATGTTGGCACCTGCGCCCGATGGCACACCTGCATCCGAGGACTTCGGCGACCTGCTGGTTGGCGACTGCTTCATCCCGCAGATCGTGTACTCCACAACTGTTGGCTACCGCACAGACCTTGTTGGTGACACACCGCCAACATCCATCTGTGACATGTTCGACACTGCCGCCTACCCAGGCAAGCGTGCGCTCGAGAAGCGTCCAATCGGCAACATGGAATGGGCTTTGATCTGTGACGGCGTTGCAAAAGACGACGTATACGACGTGCTGGAAACAGCCGAAGGCCAGCAGCAAGCGCTCGACAAGCTTGAGACCATCAAAGGCGATGTCATCTGGTGGTCCGCAGGCGCCGACACACCACAGCTGTTGGCTGATGGCGAGATCGTCATGGGCTCCACATACAACGGTCGTCTCTTCTCTCTGATCGAAGAGCAGAAGCAGCCGGTTGCCATGATGTGGGACGCACAGGTATTCGACCTTGATGGTTGGATCATCCCAGCGGGCCTGTCCGACGAGCGTAAAGCACGTGCACTTGACTACATCATGTTCGCGACAGACACACAGCGTCTGGCCGATCAAGCCAAGTACATCTCCTACGGTCCTGCGCGCAAATCTTCTGCACCACTGGTCGGCAAGCACGCAACACTGGGCATCGACATGGCACCACACATGCCAACCGATCCAGAGAACGCAAAGAACACGTTCCTTTATAACTACGAGTTCTGGGCAGACTACCGTGACGACATCGACGCCAAATTCCAGGCGTGGTTGGTCAAGTAAGCATCTGATTGCTTAAAGGAGGGGGCCCATTGCGGCCCTCTCCGCACTTTATCCGATACTGAATTACTCTTCGCGCGGGGACACCATGAGCGACGCCACACCAAGCCAAACAGCATCATCTTCTGCCGCTGCCGCACGTATTGCGGATGCCGCACACACGGGTCCGATGCTTGCCGCTGACGGAACACCGCTGAAAAAATCGCTCAACCGCGCCTTGCGGATGCAAAAGATGCGCGCGCTCGCGCTCATTGCGCCGCTCCTTATTTTTGTGCTGGTCACATTCATTGCTCCAATTGCCGATATGCTGTTCCGCTCGGTCGAGAACGACATCGTGTCAAGCACACTGCCCAAGACGACAACGATGCTGGTCGAGTGGGATGAACAGGGATCCGAGATACCTGATGAGGCCGTCTTTGAGGCGCTCTATGACGATATGTTCTTTGCCCAAGAGGCAAAGCTGCACACCCGCCTCGGCTCCCGCCTGAACTATGAGCTGACGGGCGTGTCGTCCCTGTTCCGCAAATCAGGCCGCCGCGTTGAAGACATGGGCGAAGTCTATCAAGACCAGTTCGAAGACCTCGACGATTTCTGGAAAACGGGCGAAAACTGGAACAGCTTTATGGCCAGTGACGCGTGGCTTGCTGCGATGGACGGTTGGAAGAAGGCCGATGGCAACCAGCCTGCGTTTGAGATGCGCGAAAGCATTGCACAGGCCCTGCCAGGGACCGCCGCCGCCTTCAGCCGCTTTGCGGATTTCATCCAGAACGAGGATGGTGACAATCTCTATAAGGAAGATCCGTGGGCGATCATGTATTCCGCGCTTCATAAGGACATGACAGGCGAAAACGGGCTGGCGTCCTACACTGGACCCGCGAGTGAACAGCTCAACGCCGCCGCGACTGCCGCTGCGTCCTTTGAGACCGTCGACTATACCGCAGCCTTCGAAAAGATGGACGATGACTGGCTCAAAATGGACGTGTGGCAGACGATCAAAGTCTACAGCCCCACGCTCACCTCGGGCTATTTCCTGAATGCTATCGACATGCAAAAGTCAGCGGACGGCGTGGAGATGCGCCCCGAGAACGAGCAAATCTATGGCATCCTGTTCTGGCGCACGATGGTGATGTCAGTCGCAATCACGTTGTCCTGCATCATCCTCGGCTATCCTGTCGCGTGGATTTTGGCGAACCTGCCTGCACGTCAGGCAAACCTGCTGCTGATCCTCGTGTTGCTGCCTTTCTGGACCTCACTTCTTGTGCGCACCTCAGCGTGGAAAGTCATGTTGCAACAGCAAGGTGTGATCAACGACACAATAGTCTGGTTGGGGCTTGTGGCCACCGATGACCGTTTGGCGCTTATCAACAACCAGACGGGTACGATTATCGCGATGACGCACATCCTGTTGCCCTTTATGATCCTACCGCTCTATTCCGTCATGCAGACCATCCAACCAAGCTATCTACGCGCGGCAAAGAGCCTTGGTGCAACGAATTGGACCGCCTTCTGGCGCGTGTATTTCCCTCAATCCATTCCGGGTATTGGTGCGGGCTCGATCCTCGTATTCATTCTTGCCATCGGCTATTACATCACCCCCGAGATTGTGGGCGGCACGTCAGGGACATTCATCTCCAACCGCATTGCTTACCACATCTCAAGCTCGCTCAACTGGGGCCTTGGTGCCGCACTCGGTGCAATCCTCTTGGCAGCGGTTCTGCTGCTGTACTACGCCTACGACAAGATCGTCGGCATTGATAACGTGAAACTCGGATAAGGAGCGAACCCATGGTAGCACTCACACCCATCTCGCGCACTGCTCCGAGCTTTTATGTATCAGTTACGGCAGCGTTTGGCGCATTCTTTGGCATCTTTATTGGCACTGGTCAGGGGAGCCTGATTGCTGGCGTTCTAGGTGGTGCCATCCTTATGGCAGTGCTGGCTCTTGTTCTCACAAAAGTCATCAAGAACGAAACCATCGGACGTTGGGCCACCACAGTCCTGATTGCTCTGGGAGGCTTCGCCCTCGCAGGTCTGCCTGGTTTGCTGATCGGTATCTTTTTTGGCTGGTTCTTCGGCTTCCTGATCTTCTGGCTCTACGAGGGCCGCTACCGCGCCAAGATCCCCCCCTATCTCACGCCGATGCAGGTTCTATGGCACTTCGCCTTCCGCACAATCTGTGGCGCAATCTTTGTTTTCCTGATCACACCAATCCTTGTGGTCATGCCGCTGAGCTTTAACGCGCAGGACTTCTTTACCTTTACCCCTGAAATGTTGCGCTTTGATCCTGCAGGCTATTCGCTCAAGCATTATGAGGACTTTTTCACCAACGATGCATGGCAAGACGCAATGAGGAACTCTCTCCAGATTGCGCCCGTGGCCACACTCTTGTCGGTTGCATTCGGAACTCTCGCTGCGATTGGTCTGAGCCAGCCGCATGTGCCATTCCGCCGCGCAATCATGGCAGTACTGATCTCTCCGATGATCGTACCACTAATCATCTCCGCGGCAGGCATGTACTTTTTCTACAGCCGCGTTGGTTTGCAGGGAACATACATCGGCGTCGTTCTCGCGCATGCAGCTCTGGGTATCCCGTTCGTCATTATCACCGTGACCGCCACGCTGGTTGGCTTTGACAACTCCCTCACACGCGCGGCGGCAAACATGGGTGCCAACCCTGTAACAACCTTCTTCCGCGTTCAGATGCCCCTGATCTTACCAGGTGTTATTTCAGGCGGCTTGTTCGCCTTTATTACCTCGTTCGATGAAGTTGTGGTCGTTCTGTTTGTCGGATCAGCAGGCCAAAAGACGCTGCCATGGCAGATGTTCATCGGCCTGCGCGAACAGATCAGCCCGACCATTCTGGCTGTGGCGACAATCCTTGTGATAATCTCAATCTGCCTACTGACAGTGGTTGAGCTGCTGCGCCGTCGCTCTGAGCGACTGCGCGGGATGTCACCTGCTTGAGCGCAACCGCTCAAGAAGCTGGGGGGAGGCATAGCCGTCTGGCACCTCCCCTTGCGACACCTGCCACGCCCGAACTGCATTCACTGTCAGCGGACCAATCTTGGCATCTATTTTCTGAGTATCAAAACCCTGTGCCGTAAGCTCGGTCTGAAGCTCGATGCGCTCTGCATAACTCAACGCGCGATCCTGACGCGGCCAGCTCCCTTGAAGCGCGCTTGCCCCCGCAATGCGGTCGGCCAGATGCCCAACGGCAATCACATAAGCATCAGCAGTGTTGTAGCTTTCGATTACCTCAAAATTCTCGAACACCATAAATGCCGCGCCTTCCGCGCCCGCAGGCAATAGAATAGCCGCCACACCGTGATCGGGAACAACGCGCCCTTCCGTATCCAAAATCCCCAGCGCAGCCCATTCAGATGGAGTTTTCAACACCTCCCGATTGGCGAGTAGGTAGTCGAAACCTTCTGGAATATGCACTTCAACCCCCCAAGGCTGACCTGTCACCCAGCCATTGGCCTTAAGGTAAGCTGCAGCCGAAGCCAGCGCATCACGCGGATCGTCGCCCCAAATGTCGCGCTTGCCGTCACCGTTCCAGTCCACCGCATGCTCGATGAACGATCCGGGCATAAATTGCGTATGCCCCATGGCACCTGCCCAGCTGCCGCGCAGTCGCGCAACATCCGTGTCTCCGTTTTGAAGGATTGAGAGTGCTGCAATCACTTGTTCTTCAAAGAATGCAGCACGCCGCCCGTCATAAGCAAGGGACGCCATGGATCTCAGGACAGAGTCACTGCCGCGGAATGTGCCATAAGCGCTCTCAAGCCCCCAGATCGCGGTAATAATCTCGGTAGGGACGCCATATTTTGCCTCAACCGCATCAAGCGCTTTGCGCTCACGGCGAAGCGCTTCTTTTCCATTGCTGACCCGCAAATCCGACACCGCAGTGTCAAGGTAATCCCAAATCGTCTTGGTAAATTCGGATTGATTTCGATCACGCTCCACCACTTTTGGGGCAAAGGTCACATCCGACATTGCACTGTCAAAGACGTCAGGTTCGATCCCCGCAGCGAGCGCCGTAGGACGGAACTCAGCTATCCAGTCTTGTAGTCCCGCATTGCTTTGCTCTGCTGGCGGTGTGAGTGTTTGAGACAACGCAGGCAGCCCCAAAAGCATCAAAGCAAGTATCGAAACACGGCGCATACGGGCATCTTTCTTTCTGGTAATGTTTCCAATCTAGCGACAATTGCAAAGTCAGAAAAGCAATGACACATCCAATGGGCGGTCTTTGGCGCGTCGCTGCTCTTCGTGCAAGAAACAGCAAATCTGTCGCAGGCAGTAACACCATCCGTAGCTACTTTGGGCCGTGCCGTGGATAATTGAGACGTCGAAACTGTCCAAGATTTTGGCGCGAAGCCACGATCGGTCAGCGGCGGCTTCGTGTAACCTTACGCTTGGTTGCTGCCTTTTTGCCCTTTGCCCTTGCACCTTTTCGGCGTGGGCTTCGACCCGCAGGGCTTTGGCGGCCTTGCGGCATCGCCTCACCTTCGATCTCCAACAGCTCCAGTGCGATCCCACCCGTGACGGGCGTAACTTCTGACAGACGCACAGTAGCGCGTTGGCCCAGACCAATCGTCATGCCTGTGTCAGCTCCCATAAGTGTGCCAGCATCGGCATCATGGTGGAAATACTCCCGCCCGATGTTGCGCATCGGAATGAGACCATCGGCCCCTGTTTCGTCCAGCTTCACAAAAGCACCAAACCGCGCGATCCCGCTGATGCGGCCTGACATTTCGTTACCCACACGCTCCGACAGATAGGACGCAAGATAACGATCCGTCGTATCGCGTTCTGCAATCATCGAACGGCGTTCAGTGTCCGAGATATGCGCACCTGTCGCTTCAAGATCGTCCATGTCGTGTTGGGACAGCCCGTCCTTGCCCCAGCCATGCGCCGTGATCAGCGCACGGTGCACGATCAGATCAGCATAGCGCCGAATAGGTGAGGTGAAATGCGCATACGACCGCAGCGCAAGGCCAAAATGGCCAATCTGGTCTGGTCCATAATAGGCCTGCGTCATGGAGCGCAGCGTGGAGATGTTGATCAGCTCTGCATCGTCGCTTCCCGCTGCCTGCTCAAGCAGACGATTGAGATGCGCGGTTTGCAAGACCTGTCCTTTCGCAAGATTATAGCCCGCCGCCGCCGCCGTCTCGCGCAGCGCATCGAGCTTTTCAGGCGTTGGCTCTTCGTGCGTGCGGAATAGCAACGGGGTCTTTTTCTCAATCAATGTCTCGGCTGCAGCAACATTGGCGAGGACCATGAATTCTTCAATCAGACGGTGCGCATCCAGCCGCTCACGGAAGTTCACAGAGCGCACAGTGCCATCATCTGCCAACTCGATCCGCCGCTCTGGCAGATCAAGGTCAAGTGGTTGGCGCCGCTCACGCGCAGCGACAAGGGAGGCGTAGGCAGCATAGAGTGGCCTGATAACAGGCTCTAACAATGGTTCGGTGCGCTCATTCGGGTTGCCATCCATCGCATCCTGCACCTCTTCATAATGCAAGCTCGCGGGCGAGCGCATGATGCCACGGTGAAAGTCATGTCGCAGTTTATTGCCCTCTACGTCCAGAACCATACGCACTGCGATACAGGCCCGCTCCACTCCTTCATGCAGCGAGCAAAGATCGCCCGACAGCACATCAGGCAGCATAGGCACCACGCGATCAGGGAAATATGTCGAGTTTCCGCGTTTGCGCGCCTCACGGTCAAGGGCGGAGCCAGGCGGCACGTAGGCAGAGACATCTGCAATCGCGACCCAAAGGATGTGACCCCCTTTATTCTCAGGATCGTTGTCAGCTTCGGCGTAGCAAGCATCATCATGGTCACGCGCATCTGACGGGTCGATTGTAACCAACGGAACATCACGAAGATCCTCGCGACCCTTCAAGCCTTTCGGCTCTGCACTATCCGCTTCTGCCACGACATCATCGGGGAAATCATCGGGAATAGAGTGTTGATGGATCGCAATGAGCGAGACGGCTTTGGGCGCAGAAGGATCGCCCAGACGCTGCACGATACGCGCACGCGGCAGGCCCATGCGCCCTTTCGGCCCCGCCAATTCTGCTTCGATCAACTCACCATCCTTGGCCCCAGCAGTGGCGTCTGCGGGGACGGCCCACTCCTTATCCGCACCTTTGTCGATGGGCAGGATGCGGCCACCCTCGGCAAGCTTGCGAAAAATGCCCAAAATCTTTTTGGGATTGCTCCCGATGCGCCTGATCAATCGCCCCTCATAGTGGTGCGTCTCCCCCTTGACCAAGGTAAGCCGCGCAAGAATGCGGTCCCCCTCGCCCAGCGCAGGATCAGCGGCGCGGGGGATCATCAGGACAACAGGCTCCACGCCCTCACCGCCCCATTCCATCGGCTTGGCATATAGATCACCATCCCCATCAGGACCCGTGACCGTCAGAACACTCACAGGCGGCAAACGCTCCGGGTCGCTATAGGATTTCTTGCGCTTCTCAAGGTGGCCCTCGGCGGCCAGCTCTTTCAACAGCCGCTTCAGATCAATGCGCGCAGCCCCTTTAATGCCAAAGGCTTTAGCGATGTCACGCTTGGCCGTAAGCGTAGGGTTCTGCTCGATCCACTGCAGGATCTCTTGTTTGGTGGGAATATTTTTCATGCCTGTGCAGGTAGCACGCACATAGAGCCGCGTCACATTATTTTAGATCAGCGGCGGTATCAACATCGCGCAGGGTCGCAATTCGCGCAATGCTATGATCAGGCAAGGTTGCAATGGTATCTTCCAAAGCATGTTCCGTTGACCAGCGTACACCAGCGAAGAGAGTAGGCGGGACGGAACGGACCCGCCGTAAACCGATGAGCCAGTAGCCCCCATCAGGCGCTGGACCGAAAACAGCATCATGGCGGCCCAGCGCCGCAAAAGCCTCTGCAATTCGGTCGCGGTTGATTGCGGGGATATCCCCCCCGATCACACAGCACGGTCCGCTTGGTGCACCCCGCAAAGCGCGGCCCATGCGGTCACCCAAATTGCCGCGGCCCTGCGGGATGCGAGCCAGTTGCGCGGGCCATACACGTGACATCATCCCTTCGCGGTCAGGCGCTACAGCCAGCACAACCTCCCAGCGCGCATCCACAACGCGGCGCAACAATCCACGCACCTGATGGCGAAACCACCACGTGGCGGCAATCATACCGATGTCACGGCCCAGCCGTGTTTTCACACGTCCCGCGCGTGGCACTTTCAGCATCACGACAAGGGTACGGTTCACACTGTGATTTCCATCATCTGATGTGGCTCGCCCTCATCGTCATAAACGTCACCGAAAGACGTGAAGCCCAGTTTGGTATAGAAACCAACCGCGTGCAGCTGAGCGCCAAGAATGACACGTGTCGCACCTTGCTCTTTTGCGACTGCAACAGCGCTTTGTATCAATTCAGCCCCAAGGCCCGTGCCACGCTGCGCAGCCAACACACAAACTCGTCCGATCTTGGCCGTGTCCCCGTCGATGTAGGCGCGCGCAGTCCCGATCGGTGTGCCATCCTTTCGCATCAACAAGTGATGGCTGACTGCATCCAACATATCAACTTCACCCTCGGCGGTATAGCCTTGTTCAAGGACGAACACCTCATGCCGCAAGGCATAGCAGGTTTGTCTGTCTTGGGTTTCCGCGATCTCGATCAAGCAAAGTAGTCCTGCAAGATGCGCGTATAGACTGCCTTTAGCTCATGGATATGCGCCACGGTTACATGCTCGTCGACCTGATGCATGGACTGGCCAACAAGGCCGAATTCAACGACGGGGCAGTGCGATTTGACAAAGCGCGCATCGGACGTACCACCCGTTGTCGACAGCTCTGGCGTGACACCTGTGACGGCCTCCACCGCGTTCGTAACCATCGTCGAAAGCTCACCGGGCGGGGTGATAAAGCTTTCTCCCGATATCTTGATCTGCGTCTCGACCTGCACGCCATATGCCTCGCGGATCAAAGCAACCTCACCCTCAATCCACTCGCTCAGGCTTGCACCGGAATGGGTATCGTTAAAACGGATGTTCACCGAAGCGCTACATTCGGCAGGGATAACATTAGTGGCGGGGTTGCCCGTATCAACCGTCACAACAGCAAGGGTCGAAGCGTCAAAGTGATCGGTGCCGCTGTCAAGCTCGTGACTGGCCAGACGGTCCATCAGGCGCATCATCGCAGGCAGCGGATTATTGGCGCGGTGCGGATAAGCAGAGTGGCCTTGCTTTCCCACCACGCGGAACTTGATCGTCATAGAGCCGCGGCGCCCGATCTTGATCATCTCACCCATTGTATTGGGGCAGGTCGGCTCCCCCACAAGGCAGACATCCATCCGCTCGTTGTTCTTTTCCATATACTCCAACAGCGCGAGGGTGCCATCTACAGACTCCCCCTCCTCATCACCTGTGATCGTGATCACAACCGAGCCGTCGGGCGGCGTGTTGCGGACAAAATCAATCGCAGCGGCGGCAAAGGCCGCGACACCTGATTTCATATCCGTCGTGCCGCGGCCATACATGATCCCGTCTTTAATCTCGGCCCCGAAGGGCGGCATGGTCCACGCGGCCTCGTCGCCGATGGGAACCACATCGGTATGACCGTTAAAGCCGAAGCTGCGTGTGTTCCCCTGCGTACCCCAGCGCGCAAACAGATTGCGAATGCCGCCGCGATCCGCCCATGCACAACTAAACCCTGCATCGCTGAGCAAGTCATGCAGAATATCCAAAGCGCCCGCATCCGCAGGCGTCACAGAGGGACATCGGACCAAAGCAGCGGTCAGATCGACGGGATCAACAGGTGGAAATTGAGACATCAGGCAAAGCTCCTCACGACAGTGCTGCCCCTTTATCCCTCCTGTGGTGCAAAAGTGCCAGCCCCGACAGCACGCCATAAATCGCGCTTCATTTGCGGCAAAATTGTGTTTATCTATATAGATAAAAAATGACCCGAGGCAGGGCAAAAGCAGTTTCATCACCTGAAAACAGGGGTGGAAACGTCTGATAAACAGACAAATCAGGAATAGGGGCAAACCCCCGTCCGACTGCATGATGTGCTGTCTCATATAACGGTTTGAGGCAGTGATATGTTAGCAGCGTCGGAACTCCCGATTGATACGGTGCGTGAAGGCACCTCCGCAGTTGACATGGCAAACGAGATTTTCGGAGACGGGGTAACCGTAACCGGTGCCACCTATACTGGTAACCGAGACAGTGCTGGCATTTATTCCGACGGTAACAATACCGCGCCAGGGGTCGCTCCGAGCGAAACGGGCGTAATTCTTTCGACAGGTGAAGTCGAAGATTTTACGAACTCCAACGGTCAATCGAACCAGAGCACCAATACATCCACCAACACCTCAGGTAGCAATAACGTCAGCCAATACAATAATGCTGCGGGTGCGCGGACCTATGACGCCGCAACGCTGGATGTTGATTTCATTCCCGACTCGGCTCTGATGACGATGCAATTCGTCTTTAGCTCGGCAGAATACCCCAAATTTGCAACGTCCCAATATCAGGATTTCTTTGGCGTCTGGGTCAATGGTCAGCTTGTCCCCTTGTCCGTCGGCAACGGCGATACGGATCCTGGCAACATCAACACAACTTCTAACATCAACATGTACGTCGATAACACTAGCGATGACTTCAATACGGAAATGGACGGCTTTACCGTTACGATGACACTGACCATGGCGGTCAATCCCGATGTGGTGAATTCAATCCGTATCGCCATCGCGGACGTATCTGACTCAAATTATGATTCAAATGTCCTTATTGCGGGAAACTCTGTTCAAACTGAACTGGTCGCTCTCACCGATGCTGTCAATGTGTACCCCACAGGGACGACCACTGTCGATGTGCTGGCGAACGATGTGAACAATGGGACCAGCACGATGACCATCACGCACATCAATGGCCAGCCCGCAACCGTTGGCACAGCCACTACCCTTCCGACAGGGCAACAGGTAACACTCAACGCGGACGGCACCTTTGGTGTCGTGGGCGACAGCGATATCGAAGACTTCAACTTTACCTATACGGTAGACAACGGGACCAACACGGATGTGGGTTTGGTCAACGCTACGTCGATCCCATGTTTCGTTGCAGGAACACTCATCGCGACGCCACAGGGCCGCCGCCGCGTCGATCATCTGGCGGCTGGTGATTTTATTCTGACGAAGGATGATGGGCCACAGCCTTTGCGCTGGATCGGATCGCGCAAAGTGGCCGCAACAGGTGACTTTGCCCCGATCCATATCCGCGCCAATACGCTGGGACAGTACAGCGATCTGCTTGTCTCACCGTTGCACCGCGTGCTGATCAAGGACAATCTGGCAGAGCTTTTGTTTGGCGAGGCCGAGGTGCTGGTTGCGGCACGTGATCTGGTAAACGACCACACAATCACGCGACGCGCAGGCGGAGAGGTGACATATGTCCATCTGCTGTTTGACCGCCATCAAGTCGTGTTCTCCGAAGGTCTAGAGACCGAGAGCTTCCTCCCCGGACCACAAACCGCCGAGAGTTTCGAGGCGGAGGTTGTCGAGGAGATCTACAGCATTTTCCCTGAATTAGACCCTGATACGGGCGAGGGATATCCCCCTGCGGCACGCCTCACCCTGAAACGATATGAGGCGGAGCTTTTGCGCGCCGCGAAGGTGGCATAATGACTTGGCTTGCACTGACTGATCATTCTGAGCGACGTCTCTCCCTGCGCGGGCTGGGCCATGAGAAACGCAATGAGCTGATCCTTGTAGATCACCCGGATACCGAGATCACACGCGGCAGCATCGTGTTCGAGACGCAGGTTGCCGAAGACAGCAAGCCACAAGTTCTGTTCGGTTTTACCACCCCGCATCCCAGCCACCGCAGCCTTGTGTTTCGGGCAATTCCAGGAGGCGGCGTTGCGATGGAGCATGTGCAGGGTGACAAGATTGCCCACGCCGCAATTGCGCACCGCAACTCGGGCCGTACCGAAGTGCTGCGCCTGACCTATGCGTGGGACACGAAATACAATTGGGGGCGTCTGGCGCTTGAGCAGGAAGGCGAGCGTACAGTGACAAGCGTCGCTGTAGAGAACCCCCTGACCTTCACACTGGATGATGCACGAGATTTGATGCTGGGACGCGGCAGCCATACCTATGCCCAAGACATGGTGTTTGCCGCTCTCTCGGATCAGATTGAGGCGATCGGGGTCAACCCCACCCTCTCGGCCAAAACGCCTGTTGCCACCCCTTGGGGCTACCGCGATATCGGCTCGCTCAAACGCGGGGACACAGTCTATACTACCGATGGCTCCGTTGGGCCTGTGCTGCAAACTGTGAGCAGGACTGTTCCAGCCCGCGGCAGCTTTGCCCCTATTCGCATGCGCGCGCCTTATTACGGCCTACAGGATGATATCGTCGTAGCCCCCGAGCAGCATGTGGTGATCGACGGGCCAGAGGTGGAGTATCTGTTCTCTTGCGAGAAAGTGCTCACGCCTGCGCGCCACTTGGTAAATGGGTTCGCCGCCCGCACCGAGCCTTGCGGACAATTGATCACATACACGCAACTTATCCTGCCACAGCACGAAGCGCTCATTGCGGGCGGCGCACCGCTGGAGAGCATGTATATCGGCCGCATCCGCCGCGATACACACCAGCTCGCCTCAAGCGTGATGTTCGGCGTAGATCGTAATGATCTTCCAGAACACAGGACGCCATCGCACAAGGTGCTCAAGTGGTATGAAGCAATCCATCTCGCAAAAAGGCGTGCTGCCTAGTCAAAGAATGGCGTCATCTGCGCAATGATGACCGAGTTCTCTTCAAGCGCACGCATCATCAGCGCACGCTCTTCTGCGTCAATCTCTTCGCCCTCGGCCTCACGCTCTGCCAGTGTGCCATAACCCGTCACATCCAGCGGTGCCGTGTCCGCTTGTTTAAGGATCGCGACAGTCTCACGGACGGCCTCAGCTTCATCAACGCCAGAAGCAAAGCACATCAGGGCGGCACCCGTTGATTTATCGGGCAGGCCATCGCCTGTCTTGCGACCAATCTCGACCAACAAAGTAAATACTTGCTGGCGCGACGGCTTCTTTGGCTTTTTCTCTTCGGTCATTTTTTAGTCCTGAACGGGCTATTCGCATTTGCGCAGCATGCTGATCCGTGCGCCTTTTTGTATCACAGCGATGCCCGGATCCGTCCGCATGATTATAATCCGCCGCTCGAACGGTGTGCCATCTGCACGGCAGATCGCGTTATACAGAGTGGCGTCCATCCCGCTTACACGCGTCGCATCGCGCAGATTACAGCGGCTGCCAAGGGCAAAAAAGATGTTGGACGTCAACAAAATCGCGCCGCCGTCTTTACCGATGCTGGTACAGTCCCAACTGTCGCCAGAGGGATGATCGGGGCGGTAGCGGCCGTCATAGGGCCCCGCCCATACGCCTGCTGCCGTTACCGACAACAAAAGTATGAGCAGGGCAGCACGCATCAGTCGCGCAGCAGTTCGTTGATCGAGGTTTTCGAACGGGTCTTCTCATCCACGCGCTTGACGATCACTACGCAATAAAGGCTCACGTTGTTCTTGGACGGCATGGAGCCTGCAACAACGACAGAGCCTGACGGCACTTCACCGTACATGACTTCACCTGTTTCACGGTCAACGATTTTCGTAGATTGGCCAATATAGACGCCCATGCCCAGAACAGAGCCTTCGCGCACGATGCAACCCTCAACGACTTCGGACCGTGCCCCGATAAAGCAATTGTCTTCGATGATTGTCGGGCCTGCCTGCATCGGCTCAAGCACACCGCCGATGCCAACGCCACCCGAGAGGTGTACATTCTTGCCGATCTGCGCGCAGGAGCCAACAGAGGCCCATGTATCAACCATCGTACCTTCGCCGACGTTTGCGCCAAGGTTCACAAAAGATGGCATCAACACCGCACCGGGCGCGATGTAGGCCGACTTGCGCACGATGGAGCCAGGGACAGCGCGGAAACCCGCAGCATTCCATTCCGCCAGACCCCAGCCCTTGAACTTGCTGTCGACCTTGTCCCACCAGTTCGAGCCTTGTGGCCCGCCTGCCTGCTCTTCCATGTCTTGCAGACGAAAGCCCAACAGGACCGCCTTCTTGGCCCACTGGTTTACATGCCAATCGCCGTTTTCCTGACGCTCGGCCACACGCAGCTTGCCGCTGTCGAGGGCCGCCAGCGTCGCCTCGATCGCATCGCGCGTCTCGCCTTTTGTGTCGGGCGTGATGGTGTCGCGGGCGTCCCATGCGGATTCAATTGCGGTTTCAAGCTGTGCGTTGGACATGGATGATGCTCCGTTGAGAAAAAAGTGTTAGCCCGCGCTATACGCCGCCCTGCCTTTCCGCGCAATCCTAAGGGCAATTTGCCGCGATGCGGAATGGCGTAGCACGCCAAATCAATTTTGTGCATGGTGGGCGAAAGAGCAATTGAATTGAGGACAAGATGAGCAAGAAAACCCAGCACCCTTTACGCGATGCAGGTACGGACCGTGAGGCAGCAGATGGCGTTCCCGTCACACCACAAACTCAAGCACCTGCTTACAAGCTCGCGTTCAACGACTTTGACTTCATGTGTCGCGACGATATGCGGCCCGTACGCTTCCAGCTTGAGCTGCTCAAGCCCGAGGTGATGCTAAATGAATACGGGATCGATTCCACCATTGTTCTTTTCGGCGGTGCGCGCATTCCCGAACCTTCCAAGAAAGGTGAGGCGCGGACCAAAACGCTGGCCGATCTATCGCGATTTTATGATGAGACGCGGGAATTTGCGCGGCTTATGACGCTGAAATCAATGGAGGGTGGCGGGCGCGATGATGTCATCGTCACAGGCGGCGGTCCGGGTGTGATGGAGGCAGGCAACCGCGGTGCCGTCGATGCGGGCGGCGTATCAATCGGCCTCAACATCGTGCTTCCGTTCGAGCAGGCACCGAACGAGTATGTGACGCCAGATCTGTGCTTCAACTTCCACTATTTCGCGATCAGAAAGATGCATTTCCTGATGCGCGCAAAAGCGATCTGCGTCTTTCCCGGTGGTTTTGGCACCATGGACGAATTGTTCGAGGCGCTCACCCTGATCCAGACAGGCCGGATGGAGCGGGTACCATTCTTGCTGTTTGGCCGCGATTTTTGGCAGGGCATCATCAATTGGGATGCACTTGCCGATGCGGGCACGATCTCTGCCGAGGACCTTGATCTGTTCTGTTTTGTCGAAACAGCACAAGAGGCCATCGAAATGATTGAAAACTGGGGCGAGCCATCGGCGCGCGATAGTGTCCCCGGTCGATAATCAGTCTGGCAGATTAGTGAAACAGCTCTTCGGGCAATTCACACAATGCAACGCGATGCGGCAGTGTTTCCAAAACATGTTTGCCGTCATCCGTATCGCGGATGGAGTAGCCATAGCCAGCAAGGCGGTGTTTCCATTCGCGTGCGGACAGGACTGCACTGCGCTCACGGGTTACGATCTGCATCACCTCGTCGGCGACAAAGGCGTCTTGTTTGATAATGATAGACATCGTTAGTCTCCTGATTAAGTCGTCTCAGGAAACAGTCTGTTTTGTCACCGTGTCAGGATTCGGCTGCGATTATGGCAGAAGAGAGGTTTTTACACTCTGACCAGACGTCAGCGTTGAACAATCCCTGATTCCGCCTCGATCTGGCGCTTAGACTTGCGCGCGCGCTCTGTCTCGGATTTGAGCTGACCGCAGGCGGCCATGATGTCTTCCCCACGCGGTTTACGCACGGGTGAGGCATATCCCGCCTTATGCACAATATCGGAGAAGGCGCGGATGCGGTTGTTCGAGGACCGCTTGTAGGGCGCGCCAGGCCATTCGTTGAAGGGGATCAGGTTGATCTTGGCGGGGATGCCCTCGATCAGCTTCATCAGGCGGTGCGCGTCCTCGTCACTGTCGTTCACGCCGTGCAGCATGACATACTCAAACGTGATCCGCTCGGAGTTGGATACTTTGGGATACTCGCGCAGAGCGTCCAGCAGCGTTTCGATGTTCCAGCGCTTGTTGATGGGTACTAGCTTATCCCGCACCTCGTCTGTTGTGGCATGGAACGAAACAGCAAGCTGGCAGCCGATCTCAGCGGCAGTGCGCGCAATTTCTGGCACGACACCCGAAGTGCTGAGCGTAATGCGGCGGCGGCTTAGCTGGATGCCCTCTGGGTCCATGGCGATCTTCATCGCATCGCGCACGTTCTCGAAATTATAAAGCGGCTCGCCCATTCCCATCAGCACGATGTTGGACAGCAGACGCGCCTCATAGGTGCGCGTGCCAGACTTGGGCCATTCATCCAAATCATCGCGTGCCACCATGACTTGGCCAATAATCTCCCCCACTGTCAGATTACGGACGAGTTTTTGCGTTCCTGTGTGGCAAAACGAACAGGTCAGCGTGCAGCCGACCTGAGAACTCACACATAGCGTGCCACGATCGCTCTCTGGGATGTAGACAACCTCGACTTCGTGACCACCTGCGATGCGCACAAGATACTTGCGGGTGCCATCTTCACTCACCTGCTTGGTCACCACCTCGGGGACCTCAACAACGAAGTGATCTGCCAGATCGGCACGGAAGGATTTGCTCAGATTGGTCATGGCGTCGAAATCGCGCACACCCCAATTGTAAATCCATTGCCAGATCTGACCCACACGCATCTTGGCCTGCTTCTCAGGTGTGCCAATCTCGATCAACGCCTCACGCATGGCCTCCCGCGTCATGCCCACAAGGTTCGCTGGCCCCTCGGGCAATTTACGCGGCATGGTGTGAACGTCTTGAGTGATCGGTGCGGACATGGGTGCGATTCCTATCTGGGCTATACGCTATATAGGGGCTGGGGCGTTAAAATGAAAACAGCCCCGCCTTGATCAGGCAGGGCCGCATAGATTCAGGTGGCTGTCTTAGCCGCCGCAGCGTTTGGCCGCGTCTTCCACGGCAGCGGTAAAGCCCAGCAGCGAAAATGTATCTTCAGTCTTTGTCCCGCGACCCGAACGGCCTGTCAGCTTGGCATCCGCACCCCGCTTCATCGCGGTAATGATCTTTGCATCATCGGCGGTGGTCGCAGGCCATGCCCACTCGCCCTCGGCGAACAACTCGAACGCGTTGCCCGAAATGTCGAGGCGCACAGTTGAACCACTGGCAAACGGATAGCCGCCTGTGAACGCGACCTGACCCTTTGCACCAGCGCTCGGACGGTAGAACACCATCAGCAATGTCTGGCCACGGTTCACTGCAACCACGCGGCCATCGCGCGAGTTCACTGTTTCCTTCGGCGTGGAGACGCCCCAACACTCTGTCGGGTTATCCTCTACAAACACGCTCCAGTCCGTTTTTGCCGCGACGCGGTTGCTGCTTTGGCTTTGCGCAAATGCGCTACCAGCAACAAGGGCCGCCATGCATGCTGCAGCCACACCCATTTTCAAAAATGCCATCTGTCCAACTCTCCAGCCGTCTTATGCCCCAACTTAATGCAAAACACTGCTCCAACCACTTTTGACTGGGTCGTTCTTATGCAATGGTTTACGTCTCTTTAGACAAAAAACACCTTAACGCGAAAGACGCGAGTACCGAAACCCCGCATTGGCAGGTTTTCGCGCATAAATCCTACGAAAAGGACCCTCCCATGACCTCTCCTGCCCCCTTTGCCGAAATCTGGCGCGGTGAATTCCTTGAAAGCGTACATTCAGGACACGCTGTGATCTGTGATGAGAATGGCGATATCGTGCAGGCTTGGGGCAATCCTGAGGCGGTTGTGCTGGCGCGTAGCTCGTCCAAGATGATTCAAGCCTTGCCGCTTGTCCGCTCGGGTGCGGCAGATGCGTTTGGCCTCGGGAGGCGACAATTGGCCCTGTCTTGCGCCTCCCATCAGGGCGCGCAAATTCATTTGGATGGCGTGGGCGCATGGCTCAAGGAGTTGGGGCTGGACGATGACGCCTTTCGCTGCGGTCCCGAACAATCCCGCGATCTTGAGGTGCGTGAGGCGCAGATCAGGGCGCATGAAAGCCCTTGCCGCATCCACAACAATTGTTCGGGCAAACACGCGGGGTTCCTCACACTTTCCAAACATCTAGGCGGGGATGAGAATTATGTGGCCATTGACCACCCAGTGCAGCGCGCTTGCCTTGAGGCGTTTGAAGAAGTGACAGGAATGACCAGCCCCGGTTTCGGGATCGACGGCTGCTCGGCCCCGAACCATGCAACCACCCTGCACGGGATGGGCCGCGCCATGGCACATTTCGCCGCCGCACCCGAGGGCACCGCAGAGGCGCGCCTGCACGAGGCGATGCGCCTGCACCCCGAACTAGTCGCAGGAGAGACTCGCGCCTGTACCGAGCTGATGCGCGCATGTGAAGGCAAGGTGGCGTTAAAAACGGGTGCTGAGGGTTTCTTCATCGCAATCATTCCAGAGCGTAAGATCGGCATCGCGCTCAAGGCCGCCTGTGGCACGACCCGCGCTGCAGAGGTGGCGATTGCGGCGCTTCTGGTGCGTTTGGGTGTGCTGGATGCAAATCATCCTGCCACTCTCAAACGGATCAACGCGCCCATCAAGAACTGGGACAGTCTGACGACAGGGGCTCTCAAACCAGCCGCAGGATTGCTTGCCTAGGCTACGAAATCGCCTTTCGCATAGCCTTGGACAAAGAGCAGTGCGGTGAGGTCACCGTAGTTGATCCGCACATCGCATTGCGCGGCAACGGTGGGCTTCGCATGGAGGGCAACACCCATGCCCGCCCGTGTGAGCATCCCCAGATCATTGGCCCCGTCACCTACGGCAATGACATCCGCATCCGACAGCGCAAGGCGCGCTGTGATCTCCTCCAGCGCGTCGACCTTGGCTTGTTTGCCAAGTATGGGCAGCCCGACGTCTCCTGTCAGCGTGCCGCCTTCCACCAAAAGCGTGTTTGCGCGATTCTCGTCGAAACCCAGCTCTTGGGCCACTTTAGACGTAAACGCCGTGAAGCCGCCTGATACCAAGGCCGCATAGGCCCCATGTGCTTTCATCGTGGCAAGTAAGACCGCGCCACCAGGCATCATGGTAATCCGCTCGGCCAGAACCTTGTCGATAACGGTCTCGGGCAGACCTTTGAGCAGGCCAACCCGCTCTCGCAGGGCACCGTCAAAATCAAGCTCACCGTTCATTGCCCGCGCCGTGATGTCCTTGACCCGCGTACCCACGCCAGCCTCATCAGCAAGCTCGTCAATGCATTCCTGCTGGATCATCGTACTGTCCATATCTGCCAGCAGCATCTTCTTGCGGCGCCCGTCCTGCGGGACAATCACCAGATCAACGCCCAGCGCCTGACAGCTTTGCCAAACGTCATCGAAATTGTCAGGCATGCCCGCCAACCCGAATTCCGCCGCCTCATCAGGAGCAAGCCAGACCGCATCCCCCCCGCCCCACGCATTGCGCAGCGATTCTACAAGAGCAGGGTCAAGATTGCGCAGGCTTGGCGCACAAAGAAGCACAGCAGTGTTCATATTAATGTTTCCGATCAGCACCAACGAGGTCGCAAAAGAGTTTTCAAACGGCGGTTTAGCCCTCAATTGTCGCTTGTGCCAGAGGGCAATGCACCGTAATCCCATCCGTGGGACACCCTTCCCCAACGAAGGGCATTTATCTGAGAGGGTAGCATCAATGGCTATTACACTACCGGACATCCGTCCGACGAATCCGCGTTTTTCCTCCGGGCCTTGCGCGAAACCCCCCACATTTGATCTGGCAAAGCTGGCTGACGCACCATTGGGCCGCAGCCACCGCGCAGCACCTGGTAAGGCAAAGCTCTTGGCCGCGATCGAGCAGACGCGCGAAATCCTTGGCATCCCTGACGACTATAAAATTGGCATCGTGCCTGCGTCCGACACGGGCGCTTATGAGATGGCAATGTGGAATCTGTTGGGCGAGCGTCACGTCGAGATGCTGGCATGGGAAAGCTTTGGTGCAGGCTGGGTGACAGACGCGCTCAAACAGCTCAAGATTGACGCCACCGAGAAGACCGCCCCCTACGGTGAGATCGTCGATCTGAACGGTGTAAATTTCGACAATGACGTCTGTTTTACCTACAATGGCACCACGTCTGGTGTGCGCGTGCCTGCTGCCTTCGACATTCCAGCAGATCGTGCGGGGCTGACGCTGTGCGATGCGACTTCTGCCGCCTTTGCCATGGATTTGCCTTGGGACCGTTTGGACGTAACCACCTTTAGCTGGCAAAAAGTGCTGGGCGGTGAAGCCGCGCACGGCATGCTGATCCTGTCACCTCGTGCTGTTGAGCGTTTGGAAAACTACACGCCTGCATGGCCCCTACCCAAAATTTTCCGCCTCACAAAAGGCGGCAAGCTGATCGAGGGCATTTTCCGCGGTGAAACGATCAACACACCGTCCATGCTGTGTGTTGAGGATTATCTCTTTGACTTGGAGTGGGCGAAATCTGTTGGCGGGCTTAAGGGCATGATTGCGCGGGCCGATGCCAATACCGCGGCGATCACTGCATTTGTTGAGGCGCACGACTGGCTCGACTTCCTCGCTGTTGATCCCGCGACGCGCTCGAACACCTCCGTGTGTCTCAAGTTCAATGATGCGCGCATTACAGATGGCGCGGCATTTGCCAAGGCTGTGGCGAAACGGTTGGCGGACGAGAATGTCGCCCTCGACATCGGTGCCTACCGCGATGCCCCTGCGGGCCTGCGCATCTGGTGTGGTGCTACGGTTGAGACATCCGACATCGCCGCCATGCTTCCATGGCTCGACTGGGCGTTCAACGCCGAGATCAACGCATAATTCGCGCAGGGGCACTGCCCCGCGCCCTTCCATATTTATTCAAAGGACCAATCTCATGGCACCTAAAGTACTCATCTCCGACAGCCTCAGCGAAGCCGCTGTTCAAATCTTCAAAGACCGCGGCATCGACGTGGATTTCCAACCCGATCTTGGCAAAGACAAAGACAAGTTGCTCGAAGTGATCGGGCAATATGACGGCCTCGCCATCCGCTCTGCCACCAAAGCGACGGAAAAGATCATTGCGGCGGCGGACAACCTCAAGGTCATTGGCCGCGCGGGCATCGGGACGGACAACATCGACAAAGATGCAGCCTCTAAGAAAGGTGTGATCGTGATGAACACGCCCTTCGGCAATATGATCACCACAGCAGAACACGCGATTGCGATGATGTTCGCCGTGGCGCGCCAGATCCCCGAAGCATCTGCCTCTACCCACGCAGGTAAGTGGGAGAAATCCGCCTTTATGGGCGTTGAGCTGACAGGCAAAACGCTGGGCGTGATTGGCGCAGGCAACATCGGCGGGATCGTCTGTGATCGTGCCCGCGCCCTCAAGATGAAGGTGATTGCCTATGATCCCTTCCTTGGCGAAGAGAAGGCCAAGAAGATGGGTGTTGAGAAAGTGGAGCTGGAGGAGCTGCTCCCGCGTGCCGATTTCATCACCCTGCACGTGCCGTTTACCGAGCAAACGGCAAATATCCTAAGCCGCGAAAACCTTGAGAAAACCAAAAAAGGCGTGCGTATCATCAACTGTGCGCGGGGTGGTCTGGTGGATGAAGAGGCTTTGGCCGACATGCTGAAATCTGGACATGTCGCGGGGGCTGCCTTTGACGTGTTCAAGGAAGAACCTGCGAAAGAAAACCCTCTGTTCAACCTGCCCAATGTTGTGTGCACCCCACATCTGGGTGCTGCGACCACAGAAGCGCAAGAAAACGTAGCCTTGCAAGTGGCTGAGCAAATGGCCGATTACCTTCTAACAGGGGCCGTGAGCAATGCGCTCAACATGCCATCCGTTACCGCCGAAGAAGCGAAGGTCATGGGGCCATGGCTTAAGTTGTCTGGGCATCTGGGCGCGTTTATTGGCCAGCTGACGGACGAGCCAATCAAGGCGATCAACATTCTTTATGACGGTGTCGTCGCTGAGATGAACCTTGAGGCGCTGAACTGTGGTGTGGTCGCAGGTATCATGAAGCGCGCAAACCCCGACGTGAACATGGTGTCCGCGCCTGTTGTGGCCAAGGAAAAAGGCATCCAGATTTCGACCACCAATCAGGACAAGTCAGGTGCCTTCGACGGCTATATCAAAGTGACGGTCGTGACGGACAAGCGCGAGCGCTCCATCGCGGGGACGGTATTCTCTGATGGGAAGCCACGGTTCATCCAGATCAAGGGCATCAACATCGATGCCGAAGTGGGCCGTCACATGGTCTATACCACAAACGAAGACGTGCCGGGCATCATCGGTACATTGGGCCAGACGATGGGCGCCAATGACGTTAACATCGCCAACTTTACCCTTGGTCGTGCAGCCGTGAAGGGTGAGGCGATTGCCCTTCTTTACGTTGATGCGCCCGTGCCAGCGCCTGTTATCAAACAACTCCACGAGACGGGCATGTTCACACAAATCAAGCTGCTGGAATTCGATGTAGCTTAAGCCTATCAAAGCACGACCACAAAGGCGCAGCTCCCAGTCGGTTGCGCCTTTTTTTATTGGAGAGCGCATGACCAAACCCATCTATGCCATTGGCGATATCCACGGCCAACACGAAGAGCTTTTGCGCGTTCTGGCGCTGATTGAGGCGGATGGCGGCGCGCAGGCGGAGATCGTCTTTATCGGCGACTACACAGATCGCGGTCCTGCTTCTGCGGCTGTGCTGGATACGCTCATTGACGGACTGGCGCAGGGCAAACCGTGGCGCTGTCTGATGGGCAACCATGACCGCATGTTCAGTTGGTTCATGCGGGACTATCCGCTGCATGATGCCTATCTGCCCGTCTACCTCTATTGGCTGCATGAACGTCTTGGCGGCGATACCACGCTTGCCTCTTACGGGATCGAAATGACCCAGACAGAGCGCCAAACCGCTGTGCATGAAAAAGCCAAGGCCGCCGTGCCCCAAAAACATATCGATTTTCTGAACAGCCTTTCGCACAGCTGTCAGACGGATGATCTGTTCTTTGCCCATGCGGGTATCCAGCCGGGTGTCGCACTGGATGCGCAAAGCGAGCATGACCTGCTGTGGATTCGTAAGGAGTTCCATCAAGACACCCGCGATCATGGCAAGCTCATCGTGCACGGGCATACTCCGGTAAAAGAAGTGACTCACTACGGCAACCGCATCAACATTGATGCAGGCGCGGGATACGGTAACCCCCTTGTCGCGGTTCGCTTTGAGGGGCGTGCGTGTTGGCACCTGACGGACGCGGGGCCTGTGCCCTTGCTCTCTGCAGGCAGTGACGGAACGTAGCGCCTGACAAATCCTGCGGTAGTTTGCTAATTTCCCGACAACAAAATCGGGAGAGAAAACATGTCAGACGATATCGTCATTCTAGGTGGTGCGCGCACTGCAATCGGAACTTTTGGTGGTACGCTTGCTGGGACACCTGCGACCACGATGGGGGCTACGGTCGCACGCGAAGCACTGTCGCGCGCTGGCGTTGAAGGTGCGCAGATCGGCCATGTCGTCTTTGGCAATGTCATCAACACTGAGCCGCGCGATATGTACCTCAGCCGCGTTGCCGCGATGGAAGCGGGCGTGCCAGATGCCGTGCCCGCGATGAATGTGAATCGTCTGTGCGGCTCTGGCGTGCAAGCGATTATCTCTGCTGTGCAGTCGCTGATGCTGGGCGATGCGGACTTCGCGCTGGCAGGCGGCGCCGAGAGCATGAGCCGCGCGCCCTACATCCAGCCTGCCACCCGTTGGGGGCAAAAGATGGGCGATGTTGCCTCCCTCGATATGTTGCTGGGCACGCTCAACTGCCCGTTTGGAACAGGCCACATGGGTGTCACCGCCGAGAATGTCGCAGGCGAGCATGAGATCACCCGCGAGGAGCAAGATGCTTTTGCACTGCTTTCGCAGGAGCGAGCTGCCGCTGCGATCAAAGCTGGCTATTTTACCGACCAGATCGTTCCAATCGACGTTCGCAAAGGGCGTGAGACGGTCTCCTTTGCGCAAGACGAGCACCCCAAGGCCACAACGCCCGAGCAACTCGCCAAGCTGCGCGCTGTGTTCCAGAAAGACGGATCAGTTACGGCGGGTAATGCCTCAGGCATCAATGATGGCGCGGCGGCTGTCGTGCTGGCCCGTGCTTCATCTGCGCAGACAAGCGGTCTAAAGCCGCTCGCGCGGATCATCGGCTATGCCCACGCGGGCGTGCGTCCGGAAGTGATGGGCATCGGTCCGATCCCTGCCGTGACCAAACTGTTCGAGAAGACAGGCCTGAGTGCGGGCGATTTTGACGTAATCGAGAGCAATGAGGCTTTCGCCTCCCAAGCGCTAGCGGTGAGCAAGGCGCTGGGCTTTGATCCTGCGCGCGTGAACCCCAATGGCGGAGCAATTGCGTTGGGCCATCCCGTGGGTGCCACGGGCGCGATCATCATCGTCAAAGCGCTCTATGAATTGGAGCGTATTCAAGGCAAGCGCGCGCTTGTCACCATGTGCATCGGTGGCGGTCAGGGCATCGCACTGGCCATTGAGCGGATGTAATCAGAACACCGCGTCCAGAATGCCGATCACAATCGCAGCCCCCGCCGCCCCCAACACCGCGGCGAGGGCGATGTAGCGTTTGAACGGTTTCGGCGGCGGCGGCGGCGTTTCTGCCTGACGGATCAACGCCGCCTCGACCAGCGCAGGCAGGCGCGGCCCAAAGCGGGACAGAACGCGCGCCGTCTTGGTCAAGTCAGTGATGATTGCTTTCGGCCCAATAGATTTAGTGATGTAGTCGGTCACAATGGGGGCCGCGACCTGCCAGATGTTCATCTGAGGATTCAGGGAGCGAGCAACCCCTTCGACCACGATCATCGTGCGTTGCAGCAGGATCAGTTCGGTACGTGTCTCCATACCAAACCGTTCGGTCACCTCAAAAAGATAGGCCAGCAGACGCCCCATTGAAATTCGGTCGGCGTCCATCCCAAAAATCGGCTCGCCCACAGCCCGCAGGGCACGGGCGAATTCATCGACGTCCTTATTAGCAGGAATGTAACCCGCCTCGAAATGCACTTCGGCCACGCGGCGGTAATCCTTGCGGATAAAGCCATAGAGAATCTCTGCATAAACACGGCGGGTGTATTCGTCGATGTGCCCCATGATCCCGAAATCGAACGCAACGATATCCCCATTGGCCGCGACCTTGAGATTGCCTTGATGCATGTCCCCGTGAAAGTATCCGTCGCGCAGCGCATGGTTCAGGAACAGCGCAAGGATACGCTCCGACAGCTCGACACGGTCAACGCCGATGGCATCAATCGCGGCGTTGTCGCCCATTGGCACACCTTCGGCCCAACCAAGGGTCATCACACGGCGCGCCGAATAATCCCATTTGATCAGAGGCAGCTGGAAGCCTGTATCGTCCTTTGTATTGGCCGCAAACTCAGATGCGGCGGAGGATTCGAGGCGCAGGTCCAACTCCCCGCGCACCACACCATCGAAATGTTCAATCACGTCCATCGGACGCAAGCGGCGCGATCCGGGGGAGAATAGCTCAACCATACGCGCGGCGAGATAGAAGGCATCAACATCCTTTTGGAACGCTTTTTCGACGCCGGGCCGCAGAACCTTGACCGCAACCTCCTCACCCGAAGCCGTCAGCCGCGCACGGTGCACCTGCGCGATGGAGGCAGCGGCAACAGGTTCGCTAAACTCGGAAAAGATGGTGTCGATGGGGTGGCCAAGCTCTTTCTCGACCTCCGCCTTTGCGACCTCAACAGGGAAGGCGGGCAATTGGTCTTGGAGCACGCGCAATTGCAAGGCCATCTCCTCCCCGACCACATCTGGGCGGGTCGAAAGGATTTGGCCGAACTTAATATAGGCAGGGCCCAGCGCCGTGAGTGCGCGGGTGGCAGGCTGCAAGTTTGGATCGCCCTTATACCCCAGCGGCTTGAACGGAATCGCAAGGGCACGTGCCACCAGACGCACCGCTTTGGGTGCCTCAAAAGCATCGAGCACGAAATTCATCGCGCCCGTGCGTTCCAGCGTGGCACCGGTACGGATAAGTCGCCAGATATTATGCGGACCGCGCATTTAGATTTTCCAGCCTGAGTGCAGGGCGGCAATGCCCATGGTCATATTGCGGTATTTCGCGTTCTCGAAACCCGCTGCGCGTACCATGCCAAGGAACGTCTCCTGATCAGGGAAATTGCGGATCGATTCGACGAGGTATTGATAACTGTCGCGGTCGTTCGCGATCATCTGGCCCATGCGGGGGATCACGTTAAAGCTGTAGAGATCATATGCCTTTTGCATCATCGGATTGGGCAGTTGTGAAAACTCCAGCACCATGAGGCGACCACCAGGTTTGAGGACGCGGTAGGCCTCGTTCAGCGCCTCTTGGGGGCGGGTCACGTTACGGATGCCGAATGAGATGGTGTAGACGTCGAACGTATTATCCTCGAATGGCAGGTTCATCGCGTCGCCCACGATCCAGTCGAGGCTGTCTTGCATCGCTTCAGCCTCGGCACGTTTGCGCCCCTCGATCAGCATCCCTTCGGTCAGGTCACAAACCGTCGCATGGCCAGAGCCTGCGCGCTTAAGGAACTTGAACGACACATCCCCCGTGCCGCCCGCCACATCGAGCAGCTTTTGCCCAGCGCGCGGGGCCAGCCAATCCATCATCGCCTCTTTCCAGATGCGGTGGATGCCGACACTCATCACGTCATTCATGATGTCGTAATTGTTGGCCACATCCGAGAAGAGGCTGCGCACCTTACCTGCCTTCTCATCCTCACGGATGGTCTGAGCGCCGAAATGGGTGGTGTTGTCGGTCATGATGTTGGTCCTGATCTTGTCGTCTTGGGGATATAGCCTCACAAGGGCAGGTGCAAACCGCCATTTGCCGCAGGAGATGTCATGCCAGAGCTACCCGAAGTCGAAACCGTTCGCCGTGGCCTTGCCCCAGTTATGGAAGGCGTGGTGATTGCACGCGCCGATGTGAACCGCCCCGATCTGCGCTGGCCCTTTCCTGAAAGGATGGCCGAGAGGCTGACAGGCCAGCGGGTGGAGCGGCTGCGCAGGCGGTCAAAATATGTTCTGGCAGATCTGAGTTCGGGTGAGACGCTGCTCATCCATCTGGGCATGTCGGGGCGCATGCTGATTTCTGGTGACCCGCTTGGACAGTTTGTGCACGAACATCCCGCAGCCGAGAAACATGACCACGTTGTGTTTCACATGGAGAACGGTGCGCGCATCACCTTCAACGACCCCCGCCGCTTTGGCGCGATGGATTTGATGGAGACCGCCAGAGAATCAGAGCACAAGCTACTTGCTGTGCTGGGGCCAGAGCCCTTAGGCAATGATTTTTATGACAAAATTCTGGTCGATGCTTTTCAGGGGCGCAACACGCCCGTGAAATCAGCGCTGCTGGATCAGCGGATCGTGGCCGGTTTGGGCAATATTTACGTCTGCGAGACGCTTTTTCGGGCAGGCATCAGCCCAAAACGCAAGGCGGGGCGCATTGCCGGAGCACGCGTTGCAGCGATGGTGCCGATCATCCGCGAGGTCCTCTCTGAGGCGATTGACGCGGGGGGGTCATCACTCAAGGATTTTCGTCAAGCCGATGGAGAGCTTGGATATTTTCAGCACTCATTTGATGTTTACGGCAGGGAAGGCGAGGCCTGCAAACGGGAAGCATGTGAGGGAATCATTGCGCGAGTGGTCCAATCGGGACGCTCGTCTTTCTATTGTCCGCAATGCCAAAGATAGCTTGAACCAAGTTGCGGCCATGATATGGAAGAGCTTCCGAGAAACGATAGAGGGCCGCACTCATGGCTTATGAAACGATCAATCTGGACGTCGACAATCACGTAGCTTTGGTGACGTTGAACCGTCCGGATGCGCTCAATGCGCTAAATGATCAATTGATGAGTGAGTTGGCCGATTGCCTCAAAGGCTGTCAGGACAATGAGAAGGTCCGCTGCATCGTGATCACCGGCTCCGAGAAGGCATTCGCCGCTGGGGCCGACATCGCGATGATGAAAGACAAAAGCTTTGTTGATGCATTCACAGGGGATTTGTTCACGCCGGAGACCGACCAGATTATGCGGGTGCGCAAACCGATAATCGCGGCCGTTTCAGGATACGCGCTGGGCGGTGGATGCGAGCTGGCGATGATGTGTGATTTCATCATCTGTTCCGAGACAGCAAAATTTGGCCAGCCCGAAATCAACCTCGGTGTTGTGGCAGGGATCGGCGGCACGCAGCGTCTGACGCGAATTGTAGGGAAGTCCAAAGCGATGGATATGAACCTGACGGGTCGCTTCATGGACGCCGAAGAAGCGGAGCGCTCAGGCCTCGCGTCCCGCGTGGTGCCTGTGAAGAAGTTGATCGAAGAAGCACTAGGTGCAGCACATAAGATCGCCGAGAAATCGATGGTCTCCGTCATGGTCGTCAAGGAAGCGGTGAACCGCGCCTATGAGGTGCCTTTGCGCGAAGGTCTGCTGTTTGAACGCCGCATGTTCCATTCGCTGTTTGCGACTGAGGATCAGGCCGAAGGCATGGGCGCATTCCTTGAGAAGCGCGAAGCGCAGTTCCGCGACAAATAGATTAACGCAGTAGGCGTTTTTCTCAGGCTTCCCTATTTAGGGCGCTGACTGCTCAGGCGGTTTGTATCAAGCCATTGGCCTACAGCTTTGAGCTGCTGTGTAAAGCGCTCTACCTCGCTCACTTCAAGAGCGCTGAAAACCTGAAACAGATCAGGTCCGATGTCCTCATAGATCTTACCTAACAACGGGCCCGCCTGTGGCGTCGCTTTCACAAGTTTTGCACGCTTGTCGCGCGGGCTTGTTGTCATTTCGACCAGCCCCATATTTTGAAACTTAGCAAGAGTTTTGGTGACCGCGGGTTGCTCGACTTCGACCGCAGCCGCGATTTCCGACACGCGGCTGCCACTATCCGAACCTTGTCGCACAATGTGATGCAGGATGCTGAACTGGCCTTGAGTAAGACCGTGCGGTTCAAGCAGGACCCCCATGCGAGTGCCAAACAATTTACTGACAATCGAGAGCCAGGTCGAGCATTCCGCCACCATTGGCCCAGTGAGCTTATCCATAGATCAATTTTTCCTACTTGACTTATATTCTCAAGAATATATTTACATTCCAAGGAATGCAAATGGAGAATTAGTTGTGACAACCTCGATCGTTCAACGCGCCACCCGACTTCCGATCTGGATGCACAGCATTGCTGCCATAGGTACGATCGGCTTTTTCCGGTTTATCCAAGGGAAGCTTGATGCGAGTTATGCGGCGTCCTTGCATCCAGTGGACTATTTCACAGGGCAGACCAGTTTTAGCGCCGAGACGATCAAAGGCTATTATGCCCAGATGCAAGGCACTGAGACGCTGGACATCTATTGGCAAACGCAGGTCATCGACTTCGGCTTTATCCTCGCGATAGTTTGTATGGGGCTGTTTGTCATTACGCTAATCGCACGGCTGAGCCGCCCCGAAAGTCTCGGGCGCCGTCTTGGAATATATGGCGGTCTTTCAGTAACTCTGGGTGCGATCTGTGACGCCATCGAGAACGGATGGTCCTTTATCATGCTCGCAAATCCCACGGGCTTTGCCGATTGGTTAGCGCTCCCCTACTCTGGGTTTGCCAGTATCAAGTTTGCGTTCATCACACTGGGCATGCTTCTTACGCTGCTAAGCATTGTGAGCAGTGGCATTGGCCGTGCAGCTAACAAGCCCTTCATTGGCTAGGACAACATCGCCAAGACCACGCAGAGCATCTGCCGCCTTTACAAACTTATTCAAATCCCGCTATAGCGCACCCAATACATGCGCGTGCAGCCCGCTCAGGCTAGAATCACCTATCGGTGTCCTCCCCAGCGGGAGCGATTGCACGCTTTGACACGAATAATTTGATAGGATGATCCTCATGGCCAATACACCACAAGCAAAAAAACGCGCGCGTCAAAACGAAAAGCGTTTCGCAATCAACAAAGCACGTCGCTCACGCATCCGCACATTCATCCGCAAGGTCGAAGAAGCCATCGAATCGGGTGTGAAGGAAGACGCAGTTGCAGCACTCAAAGCAGCACAGCCAGAGCTGATGCGCGGCGTGACAAAGGGCGTTTATCACAAGAACACAGCCTCGCGGAAAATGTCGCGTTTGGCCGCACGGGTCAAAACAATCGCATAATTCGCGATCAAGACCAAAAATTTTACAGGCGTCACTTCGGTGGCGCCTGTGTTGTTTTCAGACCTCTTTCACGGGTCCGTGAGATTCTTTTTGAGGAAAGACAGAGTCAACGATTAAGTTCTGTTGAACCGCTATGTGACCCCTTGGTAGTAAGTGTGTGCGAGTCACATCGCAGGGGACAGACCAGACAGTTCGGCACCGTTTTGCTAGAGGCGGCGCTTGGATCCAAGGTATTTTCCAGAGAGCCACAGGTTCTTTGTGTTTAACTGCAAATACTGCTGCCAGTAGTTTTGCCTGTCACTAAATATAGTTCGGTTCGTTCGTTGTTTGGGGTGCAATCACCTACTGACAGGGTTCGTGAGCCTTTTGGGGCCGCTAGAGCAAGGCTGATCTCTGATGGGACCAGACCAGCCTGTAGGTGTTCTGGGGCGTTGTCGAGGATTGTCGCGTAGGGCGGCGTAGGTGATGGTGGTGGTAAAAGAATGACGCGGGAAGAATGGAGCAACGTTAAACAACGCTTGCTGAAAACAGTTGGTCAAAACAATTTTACGACTTGGATAGAGCCCTTGATGCTTGCGCAGTCCAGTAGCGATATCGCTGTCCTCAATGTCCCGACAACATTCTTTGGAAATTACGTTTCCCAGAACTTTGCCGATCTCATTGTCCATGAAATGCGCGCGTTTGATGACAGCATCTCCCGTTTGAAGTTCGAAGTCGCTCAGGCAAGTCCCAAGCCCGTTTCCCGCCAAACAGACGCAATCGCGCAAAACAGCACCAAGACGGCAAAGACGGCGAACACTTCATCAGTTTATACAGCCCCTCTCGAACGTCGGTTTTCGTTCGATTCCTTTGTTGTTGGAAAACCAAATGAGTTGGCGCATGCAGCGGCAAAACGCGTCGCCGAAGGAGGGCCCGTTACGTTCAACCCCCTGTTCTTATATGGTGGGGTTGGTCTTGGAAAAACGCACCTGATGCATGCGATTGCACAGGAACTGCAGGCACGGAAGCCCGAGCTGAATGTGCTGTACCTCTCGGCAGAGCAGTTTATGTACCGTTTTGTGCAAGCTTTGCGTGATCGCAAGATGATGGATTTCAAGGAAATCTTCCGCACTGTCGATGTATTGATGGTCGATGATGTTCAATTCATCGCGGGCAAAGACAGCACACAAGAAGAGTTCTTTCACACTTTCAACGCGCTGGTAGATCAGAACAAGCAGATCATCATCTCCGCAGACCGTGCCCCGCAAGACATCAAAGACCTTGAGGATCGCGTGAAATCCCGCCTGCAATGCGGGCTTGTCGTTGATTTGCATCCAACGGATTATGAGCTGCGCCTAGGCATTCTGCAGACAAAAGTCGACATGCACCGCGCCTCCTATCCTGATCTGGAGATGGAAGACGGTATCCTCGAATTCCTCGCCCACCGCATCTCCACCAATGTTCGTGTGCTCGAGGGCGCGCTGACACGGCTCTTTGCCTTTGCCTCTCTTGTAGGGCGCACCATTGATATGGAGTTGACGCACGACTGTCTTGCGGATGTGCTCCGCGCCTCGGAGCGTAAAATCACCGTCGAGGAAATCCAGCGCAAAGTGTCTGACCACTACAACATTCGCCTCTCTGATATGATCGGGCCCAAACGTCTGCGCAGCTTTGCGCGTCCCCGTCAGGTGGCGATGTATTTGAGCAAACACATGACCAGCAGATCGCTGCCCGAAATCGGCAGGCGCTTTGGCGGTCGTGACCACACCACGGTAATGCACGGCGTCAAGCGAATCGAAGAGCTGAAAATCTCTGACGGTCAAATCGCAGAAGACCTCGAACTTCTGCGCCGCGGGCTCGAAGCATAATCCCATTATCGGTGCAGTGTTGCCACAGGGCTGCCTTTCACGAGGCGGCCTTTTGCACATGGTGCGCGTTAAGTCTTGTGATTGGCTGGGAAGCGGGTAATTTGCCAGTCCCGACCCTGTGCAGTGGAGAATAGGCATATGAAATTCAGCATCGAACGCACCGCGTTGCTCAAAGCCGTTTCGCAGGCACAATCCGTGGTCGAGCGGCGCAATACAATTCCGATCCTTGCGAACGTTTTGATCGAGGCAGAGGGCGGCGATGTCTCCTTCCGCGCGACCGATCTGGACATCGAAGTTGTTGACAAAGCCCCTGCGCAGGTCGAGCGTGCAGGCGCTACTACGGTGGCCGCAACAACACTGCATGAGATTGTGCGAAAGTTGCCTGATGGCTCGCTGGTTTCCCTCACTGCAGATAATGCTGCGGGTCGTTTGACCGTGGAGGCGGGCCGCTCGAACTTCTCTTTGGCGACTTTGCCTAAAGAAGACTTTCCCGTAATGGCTTCGTCGGAGTATGCATCAAACTTCTCAGCAAAAGCACCCGTGCTGCGCCGCCTGTTTGATAAGTCCAAGTTCGCGATCTCAACGGAAGAAACGCGCTATTACCTCAACGGTGTCTATATGCACATCGCGGAGAGTGATGGCGGCAAGATGCTGCGTTGTGTGGCGACGGACGGTCACCGCCTTGCACGGATTGATGCGGATATGCCCGACGGTGCCGCAGACCTGCCTGGCGTGATTGTGCCGCGCAAAACCGTGGGCGAGTTGCGCAAGCTGTTGGATGATGACGATATGGTCATTGCTGTCTCTGTCTCCGAAACAAAAGTCCGCTTTGCGACTCCCCAGATTACGCTAACATCCAAGGTCATTGATGGCACATTTCCCGACTACACCCGCGTTATTCCGCAAGGAAACACACGCAAGCTTGAGGTAGATGCCGCTGATTTCGCCCGCGCCGTTGACCGTGTGGCGACTGTAAGCTCCGAGCGTTCCCGCGCGGTAAAGCTCCAACTTGACGAAGATCGCTTGGTCCTCTCGGTCAACGCGCCTGACAGCGGTGCCGCTGAAGAAGAGCTGGCCGTGGCCTATAGCGACGAGAAGTTGGAAATCGGTTTTAATGCGAAATACCTACTCGAAATCGCATCTCAGGTAGATCGTGAGAACGCTGTTTTCATGTTTAACTCCTCGGGCGACCCTACGCTGATGCGTGAAGGGAATGACACCTCGGCAGTTTATGTCGTCATGCCAATGCGTGTGTGAGGACTGCGAAATTTCTGAGAACCCCACTTTCTGATGGCGGGTCTTTATCTTTCTAATCTGACGCTGTCGCACTTCCGCTCTCACAAAAGGGCTGTGATTGATGTGGCCGATATCCCCGTGGCAATACATGGCGATAACGGCGCTGGCAAAACCAACATCCTCGAAGCACTCTCGCTGCTGTCACCGGGCCGTGGCCTACGCCGCGCTAGTGCGGAGCACATGACGCGCCGACCAGAAGGTCTGGGATGGAAGGTTACGGCAGTTCTGCATGGCCCTTTGGGGGTCAGCGAGATTGAAGTCACATCGGAGAAGGGTGCGACACGGCAGGTCCGTATTGATGGAAAGCCTGCGCCACAAACTGCGCTCGGACGCATTGCACGGGTGCTGTGGCTCATCCCCTCAATGGACCGTCTGTGGATTGAGAGCGCAGATGGGCGGCGGCGGTTTCTGGACCGCATGACGCTGAGCTTCCTTCCAGACCACGCCGAGATATCACTCGCCTATGAAAAGGCAATGCGCGAGCGAAACCGCCTTCTTAAAGATATGGTGCGGGAACCGTCATGGTATGCCGCCCTTGAGGCGCGCATGGCCGAGACAGGCGTTGCGATACACCATAACCGTTTGCACGCGCTTGCTGCCTTGTCGCAAGCGCAGGAGGCAGCAGAAACCGCATTTCCCGCCGCATCCCTTGCGCTCGACTGCGATATGCCCGACGATGTTGAAAAGATGCGCATTGCCCTGTCCGAAAACCGCATGCGCGATCTCACGGCGGGGCGCACTCTGATTGGCCCACACCGTGCCGATCTGATCGGGACTTATGCCGCAAAAGGTATTCCTGCGCGCGATTGCTCGACTGGCGAACAGAAGGCGCTGCTCGTCTCGCTGATCCTCGCCAATGCCCGCGCGTTAGCCGCCGATTTTGGTGCGCCGCCGCTGTTGCTGCTGGATGAAGTTGCCGCACATCTGGATGCAGGGCGCCGCGCAGCACTTTATGACGAGATCATCGCATTGGGTGCCCAAGCGTGGATGACAGGGACGGAAGACGGTCTTTTTGATGCGATGGGCGACCGTGCGCAAAGCATTCTGGTATCAGAAGAGAGCGGTGTTTCTACAGTGAATTTAGAGTCCTAAAACTCTGCAAGTCTGACCACAAAATCTTGTGCCAATCGCGTGACAATCCACGCGAAAAACCGTATATTTAGCGGGTTGAATAACAGGATCACATCAATGTCCGAGACAGAGCAATCACCCGAAGACTACGGCGCCAATTCCATCAAAGTTCTCAAAGGCTTGGAGGCCGTTCGCAAGCGTCCTGGCATGTATATTGGCGATACTGATGACGGCTCGGGTCTGCACCATATGGTGTATGAGGTCGTGGACAACGGCATTGATGAGGCGCTGGCAGGTCATGCGGACCATGTGGCCGTTACGATCCACGACGATAGCTCTGTCTCCGTCTCTGATAACGGGCGCGGCGTGCCTGTGGGCATTCACGAAGAAGAAGGTGTGTCCGCGGCGGAAGTCATCATGACCCAGCTGCACGCAGGCGGTAAATTCGACAGTAATTCCTATAAGGTGTCGGGCGGTCTGCACGGCGTTGGCGTGTCGGTTGTCAACGCGCTCAGCGATTGGCTGGAACTGCGCGTCTGGCGCGATGGATTTGAGCATGTCGCACGTTTCGAAGGCGGCTTTACCACAAAACACCTCGAGCAACTCGGCGCCACTGATCGCACGGGCACCGAGGTCCGCTTTCTCGCTTCGACCGAGACATTCTCGAACCTCGAGTATTCATTCGAGACACTAGAGAAACGTCTGCGCGAGCTTGCGTTTTTGAACTCTGGCGTAAAAATTATTCTTCGGGACGAGCGCCCATCAGAGCCGCTTGAGACGACCCTCTATTACGACGGTGGCGTTAAAGAGTTCGTCAAATACCTCGACCGTAACAAATCATCGATCCTGCCCGAGCCGATCTTCATTGTGGGAGAAAAGGACGACATCGGCGTCGAGGTAGCGATGTGGTGGAACGACAGCTATCACGAGAACGTCCTGCCCTTTACCAACAACATCCCCCAGCGCGATGGCGGCACCCATATGGCTGGCTTTCGCGGCGCGTTGACACGTACGATCAACAACTATGCCCAGAGCAGTGGCATTGCTAAGAAAGAGAAAGTCACCTTTACGGGTGACGATGCCCGCGAAGGGCTGACCTGTGTGTTGAGCGTGAAAGTCCCTGACCCCAAGTTCAGCTCCCAAACCAAGGACAAGCTTGTCTCGTCCGAGGTGCGTCCTGCTGTTGAAGGCTTGGTCAACGAAAAGCTGGCCGAATGGTTCGAGGAAAACCCGCAGATTGCCAAGATCGTTGTGGGCAAGATTATCGAGGCCGCCCATGCCCGTGAAGCTGCGCGCAAGGCGCGTGATCTGACACGCCGCAAGACGGCGATGGATGTGAACTTCCTCGCGGGTAAGCTCAAGGATTGTTCCGAAAAAGACCCGTCAAAGACCGAAGTCTTCTTGGTGGAGGGTGATTCAGCTGGTGGCTCTGCCCAGACAGGCCGTGACCGCCAAACACAGGCGATTCTACCGCTGAAGGGTAAGATCCTCAACGTGGAGCGGGCACGATTTGACCGCATGCTCGGCTCTCAGGAGATCGGGAACCTTGTGATGGCGCTGGGGACCGGCATTGGCCGCGATGAGTTCAACATCGACAAGCTGCGCTATCATAAGATCGTCATCATGACGGATGCGGACGTGGACGGGGCGCATATCCGCACCCTGCTTCTCACGTTCTTCTACCGCCAGATGCCTCAGCTTATTGAGAACGGCCACCTCTACATCGCGCAGCCACCACTCTACAAAGTGTCGCGTGGCAAGTCCGAGGTCTATCTCAAGGATCAGGCCGCAATGGAGGAATACCTCATTGAGCAAGGCATTGAAGGCGCGATGCTGCGTCAGGGCAATGGCGAGGAAATCACAGGCGCCGATTTGGTCCGCGTGGTTGAGAATGCCCGCCAGATGCGCCGCGTGCTTGAGGCATTCCCAACACATTATCCCCGTCACATTCTGGAACAGGCCGCCATTGCCGGCGCCTTTGTCCCCGGTGCTGTGGACAGTGACTTGCAGAGCGTTGCCGACGCCGTGGCCAAGCGCCTTGATCTGATCGCGCTCGAATACGAGCGGGGCTGGCAGGGCCGCATTACTCAAGACCACGGGATCAAACTGGCCCGTATTCTGCGCGGCGTCGAGGAAGTGCGCACGCTTGACGGTAAAATGCTGCGTGGCGGTGAAGCGCGCAAGTCAGGCACCTTCACCGAACATTTGCAGGATGTCTATAAACTCCCTGCCACGTTGGTGCGCAAAGACCGCACACAGCTGATCAACGGCCCGATGGATTTGCTGAACGCTGTCCTGACCGAGGGCGAGAAGGGCCTTTCCTTGCAACGCTACAAAGGTCTGGGAGAGATGAACCCCGACCAGCTGTGGGAAACAACACTCGACCCTGATGCACGCACTCTCTTGCAGGTAAAGGTCGAGGACATGGCGGAAGCCGATGATCTGTTCACCAAACTGATGGGTGATGTAGTTGAGCCGCGTCGTGAGTTCATCCAGCAGAATGCATTGAGCGTCGAAAACCTCGACTTCTAAACCTAAGGCCGCCCCGCAAGACGTTGGGCGGCCTTAAGCCTTCATCTTTCGCAATCTCAATGCATTGCTCAGCACAAACAGCGATGACAGCCCCATCGCACCCGCCGCCAGACCCGGTGACAGCAGCATCCCGAACATGGGATAGAGCACACCAGCAGCAACGGGGATAAGGGCCACATTATACCCAAAGGCCCAGACAAGGTTCTGTTTGATATTGCGCATGGTCTTTTGCGAGGCATTCATCGCAACATCGACGCCCAAAGGGTCGCCCCCCATCAACACAACATCGGCCGCATCCATTGCCACATCGGTCCCTGTGCCAACCGCAATGCCCACATCTGCATGGGCAAGCGCTGGCGCATCATTGATACCGTCACCGACAAACGCAATCACATCATCGTCACGGCGCAAGCTATCCAACGCCGTGATCTTTCCATCTGGCAGCACATCTGAAATCATATGATCCACGCCAAGCTCGGCAGCGAGGTGACCAACCGCTGCGGCACTATCCCCACTTATCAAAGCAACCCGCACACCGCGCGATTGCATGGCCAAAATTGCAGTCTTTGCACCCGATTTCAAAGTGTCAGAGATCACCAGCATGGCCATCGCGGCACCATCACGCGCCGCAAAGAACACGGTTTGTCCTTTGGCTTCCGCCGCTGCCTGCTCTGCCTCGAAAACACTCAGGTCAACACCAAGCGAGGTCAGCCACGCATGTTTCCCGATATCCACCGCAGCGCCGTTTACAACTCCGCTGACGCCACGCCCTGCGACAGACTCGGAGTTCTGAACATCATAGAGGTCCAACCCTTTTGCCGCTTCAAGAATTGCGCGGGCAGCCGGGTGTTGGGAAGAAGCCTCGACTGAAGCAATTTCAATAAGTGCCGCTTGCTTGTCCATCCCGCTCACAGGCAGGATGTCGATCAGGGTTGGCCGCCCTTCGGTCAATGTGCCCGTCTTGTCAAAAGCAACCAACGTTGTTCGTTGCAAATGTTGCAAGGCACTCCCCGTCCGAAACAACACGCCAAGTTCCGCCGCGCGGCCCGTTCCGGTCATGATTGACACTGGCGTTGCAAGGCCCATCGCACAAGGGCAGGCGATGATCAAAACCGAAACGCCAACAACCAGCATGAAGGGCAGTGTCGGCTCTGGTCCGACAATGCCCCAGACGGCCATCGTAAGTACCGCAATCACCAAAACAGCTGGAACAAAGCGCAGCGTGATCTGGTCAACCAAAGCCTGAATGGGAAGTCGCGCGGATTGTGCTGTCTCCACCAGACGAATGATGTGGGCAAGCTTACTGTCCTCGCCCATGGCCTGCGCGGTGCAGATCAACGTGCCGTCCATATTGACCGTCCCACCCGTAACTTTGTCACCAACGGTTTTGGTTACGGGCATCGGCTCCCCTGTGAGCATGCTTTGATCTACATCACTGCTGCCCTCGATCACCTCACCGTCTGCTGCGATACGCTCGCCCGCGCGCACCATGAAAGCTTGGCCGACAGTAAGTTCGGCCAGCGGTCGGTCCTGCCAGTCGCCATCAACGCGCAAACGAACTACATCGGGGCGCAGACCAATCAACCGCTCTATCGCGGCCCCTGTCTGGTTTTTCGCGCGCGCTTCCAGCCAGCGACCAAGAAGGATCAGCACGATAATCACACAAGCAGATTCAAAATAAACAGCGCGCGACTGCTCGGGCAGCAATTCAGGCGCGGCGAGGACAAAGACAGAGTAGGCATAGGCGGCACCCGTGCCGAGTGCTACCAGACTGTTCATATCAGGAGCGGCGCGGAAGAGCGCAGGAATGCCGCGTCTAAAAAACCTCAAACCAGGGCCAAGCAACAGGATCGTCGTGAAGACCGATTGTATCTGCCACGATGTCTCAAACCCGATGGTACTGTGGATCGCGTGATGCATTGCCGGAAAGATGTGGCTTCCCATTTCGAGGATAAAGACGGGGAGCGCCAGAAGTGCTGCGATGATCGTTGCACGGCGCAGGGCAAAGACGTCGTTCTCTTTGGCCTCTCGGCGCTCCGCCGCGTCCTCGTCTTCCTTGAGCGATCCTGGATAGCCTGCTTTTTCCAAGGCCGCAAAAGCGTCTTTCAGGGATTTCGCCGAAGTGACGGTGAATTGAGCGCTCTCGTCCGCGAAATTTACTGCTGCATCCTCCAGACCTTCAACGCGGTCCAACGCCTTCTGCGCACGCGCCGCACAGGCGCCGCATGACATATTCTGGACACGTATCGTGAAGGTATCGGACATCATTTACCCCTCAGCAGGACGGGCTGGTTTGCTATTTCGCAGCCTCATCACCCTCGTGTTTCATTGAATCCTCAGCGCCGTCAGCTTCGATAAGCTCTGCGTCTTCGATAACGGCATCTTCAACCACTGCTTCGGTGTTATCCTCAAGCGCGCCCACAATCAGAGGCAGCATCTGCACACCAGCGGGCATTGTCACTTCGGAGACGGGCGGGCGTTTCCATGCCAACGTATCAAAGCTGGAGCAATTCTCACAGATTGGCTTCCACTCTGCGTGAATGTGCTGACAGTTGTCACAAATCCACTGTGGACCACGCGGTACGGCAAGGGCGCGGGCAAGCCAGCCTTTGACAACCGTATCCGAGGCCCCTTCGCCGCGTTCAATGACAGCCATGAGCGTGACGGAGCGTGCATCGGGATCAGCATCAACCAGATCGCCCAGCGCACGGCGGGCCGCGGGGAAATCCTCATTCGCGATGTGCAGCTCGGACAGGAGCATTTTCGTTTCGGGGTGATCAGCGTTCAGTTTGGTCAGCGCTTTGAACCGCTTGATCCGTTCTGTTGGTGTCTCATCAGGCGCAATCGCAGCAAAAGTGGCGGCCAGATCAGGATGCGGCTGCACTTCCCACGCTTTTTTCAAAACCCGCGTGGCATAGCGCGCCTTGTCCTGTCCGATATACCCGTTCGCCACCATCACGGCAGCGGGGATCAGATCGGGCGACAGGCGGTTCGCCTCAATCGCTGTCTCGCGCGCCTCGATCGAGCTTTCGTCAGAAATGATATCTTTCGCCTTAGAGAGGGCCAGCACAGCATCACGGCGCTTATGCACATCGCGTGGCAACTGACCGTTCCGCAGCTTGGTGCTCAGCGTTTTGCGCGCACCTGACCAGTCTTCTTTCTCGGCCTGAAGGCGCAACAACAGATCGCCCGTCTCTTCATGCTTCGGCTTGAGCGCAAAGGCCTTCTCGGCCAGCTGGATCGCTGTCTCGGTGTCGCCCTCTGCCAGCTTTTGCTTCATGATTCCGCGCACGCCTACGAAACGGGTTTGCTCGTTCTCGATCAGTTTGCGGTAGGTTTCCTCGGCCTTGCGCGTGTCACCTGCCATCTCTGCCGCTTGGGCCGTCAGGAGATTGGTCAGCTCCGGCTTTTTCAGGTATTTGTCTGCTTTGGCGGCTTTGGCCATCGCTACACTGCCCTCGCCATTGGCCAGCGCCATCAAACCTTGGGATAGTGCGTCAAAACCTTTGCGCTCGCGGTTACGGTCAAAGTAGCGCGACAGTGCTGTCTCGTCGCCACTGAGAAATTTCCAGACCGCCGACAACAGCGACAACACCTTGAGGAAAACCCACACAAGGAAGACCAGCAAAACTAACAGCAGGATCGATTCCAGCGGACCAGGGTTCAGCTCAACCCCCATTGCCCGAATTTGCAGACCGCCTTCGGCCTGAAGCAGAAAACCTGCGCCCCATGCCAGTGCACCAACAATGCAAAAGAAAAAGACGATTTTGATAAGGGACCAGAGCATATTGTTTTCCTTAGTCTGCCGTCAGGCGTTGTGCCAAAGCATCGGCCGCTGCGCGTGCTTCAACGCGGGCATCAGCCGCCGCGCGCCAGTCTGCGATCACGGCCTGCGCGTCTTCGGGCAGGGTATCGAGTTCAGTCAATGTGGTTGCCAGATCACCGGATTTAATCGCGGCTTCAGCGCGCGATAGCACCGCATCTGGATCATCCCCCTCACGCGGGGCAACAGACCGCACCCCAAGGGAGCGGGTCAGAAAACCACCGATGCCTTGTTGACCCTCTTCCGTTCCAGCGGCACGCGCCGCCGCCAATGCGGCCCGTGCCTGATCAGGGAAATCGGACTGAAGCGTGCTGAGCGTTGCAACACCTTCAGCGGACGGATTTATAAGGGCTGGATCAATGTCGCCCAAATCGAGGCCCTGCAAGGTCGCCACTGCATCCGCAAACGGCTGACCCGCATCAAGGGCAGATACAATTTTTGCAATAGCGGCCTGACCGTTTGCCGTACGGGCAGCATCTGCTGTGGCTTCCTCTACACTTTTCGCATTGGCAATAAGCGCTTCAATTTCGCTACGCTGCGCCGCCGCTGCTTCCTTGAGCGCGGAAAGTTCCGCAGCATATGCGGCAACGGCATCGCCATCGACACCCTCAGGTACAACAACCGCAGGCCGTTCTTCCAAAGCGGCAATGCGCGTCTCGATCTCGGACAGTTGGTCTTCGATGGGGGACAAATCAACCGTGGGCGCCTCAACCTGCTCCAACGCTGCAATGCGCTCTTGCTGGGCATTCAAATCACCGCGCAGCTTTGTCGTGATGTCGGCATCGGCATTGCCGAACACATCATATTCGGAGGCCATAAAGCCCAAACCGCCTGCAATGATCCCGCCCAGAACCAATGGCAGGAAAACACTCGATTTCTCAGGTTCAGGAGTGGGCGCTACGGCTGCTTGAGTATTCTCGGGCGCATCGGGCGCTTCGCTCTCAACAGTTTGTGCCTCTTGTTCTTCTACAGGTGTTGTATCTTCTGGCGTCGTCTCTTCAACTGAAACTATTTCTATCGGTTCAGACGTATTTTCATCTTTTTCAACCACTGCGTCTTCGACACTTGCTTCTACCAGTTCAGTGTCAGATTTTTTGGTTTTTGGAGAAACGGATTTCTTCGATGATGCCACAACACGTACCTTTTCGATTCTCACCCGTTGGATTGGGTCAACTGAGACAGCTTAGCTGTCATCCTCATGCCCCTCAATGCAGGCCGATACTTAAGCACAAGTTTTCAACTGCTTTGCGCATATAATTCGCCTCAGGCGCGGGTAAAATGATGCAACTTGCAGTGCTTTCCCCGTAGAATGGGTCTACTACCGCTTCGCTCAGCGCAATCAAGTGAGCATTCCCGAGGCATCCTCGTGCTTTTTCGGCCAGTTGCACTGCACTGCGTGGCGAAAAAACCGGCACAATGCAGCAGTTTGTCAGAGCATCTGTCGCAGTTGAACCAAGGGGCAAAAGGCCCTGTTTGTAGATCGCAATATGCTGCGTCTCAATTCCGCTGGCAGAAAGCTTTTGCGCGATATCACCGATCGTGTGCTCTCCGCCGAGATGGAAAAGCCTTGCTTGAGGTGCAAAGCCACCCAGGCTCGCGATGAGTTCTTTTGCGGTGTTGCCTGATTGCGTAGCTTTCCATCCTCTCGCTATCGCAGCTTGTGTGGTCTGCAGACCGACGCAAAAAGCCAATCGCCCTTTCCCGTCTGGCGCAAAACGCACACCATTCTGCGAGGTGAAAATCGCTGCATCATCAGGGCCAAGCACTGGCGTATTCCCGATCCCTACTATCTCCATCAAAGGCGCTACAACCAGTCGGACAACAGCCAGCGCATCAGGCGAAAGCGTTGCCGCAAATGCGCGGGCGCTTGTCTCGGGGCGGGTCAGGAGTAGAGTGGGCATTGCCATAAGCGGCAGAACGCTCTCAGGATTGTTTGCAGAACGCCTAAGTGTTACCCCCGCAGAGTGCTCTTCGCAACGGAAACAACCCAAATGACCCGCCTCACCATCCTTGGCATCGAAAGCAGCTGCGACGATACAGCCGCAGCTGTTCTGCGCGGAAAAGCAGGCGCGGCCGAGGTGCTGTCCTCCGTTGTGATGGGACAGACAGAATTGCATGCAAATTTTGGCGGTGTCGTGCCTGAAATTGCGGCGCGCGCCCACGCTGAAAAACTCGATACTGCGGTGGTTCAAGCGCTGGATGAGGCGCGCATGACCTTGGATGATATTGACGCCGTGGCAGTCACCGCAGGGCCAGGCTTGATCGGTGGTGTTGTGTCGGGCGTGATGTGTGCCAAGGGGATCAGCCTTGCGCGGGGGCTTCCGCTTTATGGTGTGAACCATTTGGCTGGCCATGCGCTGACGCCACGCCTCACCGACGGTGTCACGTTTCCCTATTTGATGCTGCTCGTCTCGGGCGGTCATTGCCAGTTCCTGATTGTATCGGGGCCAGATGAATTCAAACGATTGGGTGGCACCATCGACGACGCCCCTGGTGAAGCGTTTGATAAGGTGGCGCGCCTCATTGGCTTGCCCCAGCCTGGCGGCCCCTCCATTGAAAAGCTTGCACATCAAGGTGATGCAAAGCGGTTCAAGTTTCCGCGCCCTCTTTTGGACCGTGAAGGCTGCGATATGTCATTCTCGGGGTTGAAAACCGCAGTGTTGCGGCAGCGGGACGCGTTGATCATCGAAGGGCAGTTAGCCGCTCAGGATCAGGCTGATCTTGCCGCTGGCTTCCAAACAGCAGTTGTCGACGTGCTAGCCGAGAAAACGCGCCGCGCTTTGGCGCAGTATACAGCCCTCACTGACACGCCTACCATTTGCGTGGCGGGTGGTGTTGCTGCGAATATGGCAATTCGCGGATCGCTCAAAAAGCTTGCCGCCGCCGCTGGTGCGCAGTTTGTGGCACCCCCTTTGGCGCTTTGTACTGATAACGCGGCCATGATCGCTTATGCAGCGCTAGAGCAGGCTGGCAGGCGGGAGCCCGACGATCTGTCCCTGTCGGCACGACCTCGCTGGCCTTTGGATCAACATGCGCCTGCAATGCTGGGCAGCGGGAAAAAGGGTGCAAAGGCATGAGTATCAGTATTCTGGGTGGTGGTGCTTTTGGAACAGCCTTGGCGATTTCATTGGCGCAAAAGGGGCCAGTTACCCTTTGGGCGCGTGACGCAGGTGACATGCAGAATGTGCGCGAGAATAAGAAACGTTTGCCCGATTGCCTATTTCCAGACGGATTAACTGCCACAGGAGATCTGGCCACGGCGATGGAAGCGGACACGCTCTTGCTGGCTGTTCCAATGCAGCAGCTTCGCAGTTTCGTTTCCGCAAACGCGAACAAGCTGAGCGACAAAGCGCTGATCGCCTGCTGCAAAGGCATCGAGCTAAGCACAGGCGCGGGACCTGTCGAAATTCTCACGACCGAAGTTCCGGATGCGCAGGCCGCTCTGCTCACGGGCCCCAGCTTTGCCGCCGATATTGCGCTGGGCCTTCCAACTGCGCTGACCTTGGCCGCCATGGATACCGGGACGGCAGAGGCATTGCAGAAACAACTCACGACGCCTGCGTTACGATTGTACCGAACAACGGATACCATCGGGGCAGAGTTGGGCGGTGCAATGAAGAATGTAATCGCGATTGCGTGCGGCACAGCGATGGGCGCTGGCATGGGCGAAAGCGCGCGCGCTGCGCTGATGACCCGTGGCTATGCAGAGATGAAGCGATTGGCGACACATCGCGGCGCTGATCCTGATACGCTTGCGGGTTTGTCAGGTTTTGGTGACCTGACCCTCACATGTACTTCGGAGGGATCTCGCAATTACCGACTTGGCCTTAGTTTGGGGCGCGGTGAAACATTTGACGCAAGCACAACAGTTGAAGGAGCTGCCACAGCACGTGCAGTGGCACAGGTAGCACGCGATGCAGACCTCGAGATGCCCATTACAATGGCCGTTGCCGCATTGATTGATAAAAAGGTAGACGTGAAAACAGCAGTGCAAAGCCTGCTCACCAGACCACTGAAGGAAGAATAATATGCTCGTATGCTTGATGGCCAAAGATAAAGCTGGCGCACTTGATGTGCGGATGGAGAACCGTCCCGCGCATGTGGACTACCTGAAAGGCAGTGATCATGTGCACCTCGCAGGGCCACTGATCGATGCGGAGGGCGGCATGTGCGGCTCGATGATTGTGCTGGATGTGCCAGACATGGCCACAGCCGAGCAGTGGGCCGCGAATGATCCCTACGCACTTGCAGGTTTGTTCGAGAGCGTCACCCTGACCGAATGGAAAAAGGTGATCGGCTAATGCGCTATTGGCTGTTCAAATCCGAACCCTCGGTTTGGAGCTGGGATGACCAAGTTGCCAAAGGCGATGCAGGCGAGGAATGGGACGGCGTTCGGAACTATCAGGCGCGCAATTTTATGCGCAAGATGGCCGTTGGTGATCTTGGCTTTTTCTATCATTCGCAGAAGGAAAAAGCTGTTGTGGGAATTGTGAGTGTTTGCGCGGCTGCCCATCCTGACAGCACCACAAATGATGACCGCTGGGATTGTGTTGATATCTGCGCCGTGCGGCCATTTTCGCAACCTGTCACGCTTGAGCAGATCAAGGCCGATCCCGCCTTGTCAGAAATGGCATTGGTGCGCAGTTCACGCTTATCCGTGCAGCCTGTCTCGCGTGACGAATGGCAACGGGTTTGTGCGCTTGGGAAAACTGATCCTTAGGCTGGTGCCACACTAACGAAAAAAGGGTTCCGGCACCCCGCCAGAACCCTTTCTCACCCCGTGCGCTCCCTAAACCCCTGCACACGTATTCGAAATATGCTCTGGCCGTACTAGCCGTTGTCTAT
>CBFHZX010000017.1:0-51728 GCA_965660425.1 Sulfitobacter sp.
TAAGACGACCAGTTCTTGGTCTTGTATTTCGTGGGTGCACAGCTGCTCATGCCTTGAGCTATCACGCTGGATTCATACTGTGAATCCCATCAGCCGATTTGTGCAACAAAGCCATGTTGAGGGAGAGTGGCGCGATTGGGCCAAGGGCAAAGAGGCGCCGCGCGATCCCGACCGCGCCTTTCTTGCGTTCTTCAAGACATTCGCTGAAGCCAACCCGATTTGATGGGCGAGGGGGCTAGCCCCCATTGCCCGAGGGGCAATTCCCCCGGGATATTTTCAACCAAAAGAAAGAGCGGTTAGCCGTTTCGGATGGTATCGATCATCAGTTGGACATTCTCTGGGTCTGCGTCTGGTGTGATGCCGTGGCCAAGGTTAAAGATGTGTGAGCCCTTAGAGAATGCTTGGACCGTGCGACGGGTCTCGGATACGAGTGCATCGCCGCCTGTGACCATATGCGAGGATTTGAGGTTCCCCTGCACACAGCCACCTGTTTGCAGGTTTGCCGCTGCCCATTCAGCGGTGACACCATCATCAACTGCGATACAATTAGCGCCCGTGGCCGCATGCGTGCCAACATACTTCTCACCCGCGCCGCGCGGGAAGGCGATGACGGGTACGCCCGGGTGTTTGTCCTTGAGCGCGGCGGTGATTTTGGCCATTGGCTTGATCGAATAGTCCATGAAATCATTGCCTTGCAGTGATCCTGCCCAGCTATCAAAGATCTTGACGACTTCGGCACCTGCCTCAATTTGCTTGGACATGTAGTGGATCGTTGCATCGGTGATGCGGTCCATCAAGCTGTCAAAGACAGTGCAGTTCTCTGCCTTGAGTGCATGGGCGGGGGCCTGATCTGGCGTGCCCTGACCTGCGATCATATATGTGGCAACCGTCCATGGTGCGCCTGCGAAGCCGATAAGTGTTGTCTCGGAAGGAAGCTCTTTGGACAGGATCTTGACCGTCTCATAGATGGGGGAAAGGTGGTCATGGATCGCATCGGCTGGCACCAGTTTGTCCAGCTCAGCTTGGGTTGTGATCGTGGAGAGGCGCGGCCCTTCGCCCGTGACAAACCACAGGTCCGCGCCGAGGGCTTGGGGCACCAGCAGGATATCAGCAAACAGGATCGCCGCGTCAAATCCGTAGCGGCGAATCGGCTGCAATGTGACTTCGGCAGCGAGGTCTGGATTATAGCACAGCTTGAGGAAATCGCCCGCCTCGGCACGAGTGGCGCGATACTCGGGCAAATAGCGCCCCGCCTGACGCATCATCCAGATCGGCGGCGTAGGAAGGGTCTCGCCTGCGAGGGCGCGGAGGATTGTTTTCTGGGCGGTCATATGCTGTCTCTATCTTTGAATTTGGCTTGTCACACCTTGCGTCAAAACACATGCAAGATACAAGAGTTGTCAGGTTTAGTTTACACCGTTAAAGATGACTTATGACATTGAAATTACCCACTCCCGCCCAACCGCTGATGATCGGCACCCGTGGATCGCCTTTGGCCCTTGCGCAAGCGCATGAGACACGTGAGCGATTGGCCCACGCCTTTGATCTGCCGTTCGAGGCGTTCACAATTGTCGTCATCAAAACCACAGGTGACAAGATAATCGACCGCCCGCTGAAGGAGATCGGCGGTAAGGGTCTCTTCACCCGTGAAATCGAGGCGGACATGATCGACCATAAGATCGACATCGCTGTGCATTCGATGAAAGACATGCCCACGCTTCAGCCCGAAGGCCTCATCCTCGATACCTATCTGCCGCGTGAAGACGTGCGTGATGCGTTCATTTCTCCAACAGCTAAATCACTGGCGGACCTGTCTGCGGGCGCAGTTGTCGGCACTTCAAGTCTGCGCCGCCGTGCGCAGCTGATGCTCAAGCGCGGTGATCTGGAAGTTGTCGAGTTCCGCGGCAATTTGCAAACGCGCCTCAAGAAACTCGACGACGGCGTGGCGGCGGCGACCTTCCTCGCAATGGCGGGCCTGCGCCGCCTCAAGATGGACGAGGTGCCTCACACCGCGATTGAGACTGACATTATGCTTCCCGCTGTTGCCCAAGGGGCCATCGGGATTGAGCGGCGCATCGATGACACAAATGTCGCCGAAATGCTCGAAGCGATCCACGACACTCCAACGGGCCAGCGCCTCGCGGCCGAGCGTTCTTTCCTCTTGGAACTTGACGGCTCCTGCGAAACGCCCATTGCAGGCCTCGCAGAACTCGACGGCGGTACATTGCACCTTCGAGGTGAAGTCCTGCGCCCTGACGGCTCCGAAGCCCTCAATGATGCGCTCAGCTGTCCCATTGAAGACGGCGCCAAAGCAGGCAAGGAAATGGCGCAAAAGCTCCTCTCCCAAGCAGGCCCCGACTTCTTCGACTGGCGCTAAAACAAAAACCGGCCCGCAATCAGCGAACCGGCTTTCCATTTCTTTTGGTCAAAAATATCCAAATAATACGGCCCGCATAACGCGGGCCGTTTGTCATTTAAGCAACCGCATGGCTCACCGCGCACTGCTTCCAGAGATGGCTAAGCGCATTGACCAGATGTTCAATGTCCGCATCCGAGTGCAGAGGCGACGGCGTAAAGCGCAAGCGCTCCGTGCCCTTCGGTACAGTTGGGTAATTGATGGGCTGCACGTAGATGTCCCATTCATTCATCAGATAATCGGCCAGCATCCGTGTCTTGACTGGATCCTTGATCATCACGGGGATGATGTGGCTGTCGTTTATCAGATGCGGAATGCCTGCTTGGTCCAGCCGCGCGCGCAGTTTGGCAACCTGCACCTGATGGCGCGCCCGCTCGTCCTGCGATGTCTTGAGGTGCATGACCGAGGCGCGGGCCGCCGCCGCAACCGCAGGGGGCAGGGCGGTGGTAAAGATAAAGCCCGAGGCAAAGCTGCGGATGAAATCGCACAGCGCAGCGGAGCCGGTGATATAGCCACCTACGACGCCGTAAGCTTTGCCCAATGTGCCTTCGATCAAGGTGATGCGATCGGCAAGCTCTTCACGCTCAGAAATACCGCCACCACGGGGGCCATACAGACCAACCGCATGCACCTCGTCGAGATAGCTCATCGCGCCGTATTTCTCGCAAACCTCGATAATCTCACGCATGGGGCAGATGTCGCCATCCATAGAATAGACGCTCTCGAAGGCGACGATTTTCGGAACATTGGCGGGCAGTTCTGCGAGCTTGGCCTCGAGGTCTGCCACATCGTTATGCTTCCAAAGCACCTTTTTTGCCTTCGAGTGGCGGATGCCTTCGATCATGCTCGCGTGGTTGCCAGCGTCCGAAAGGATCACACAATTCTCAAGGCGCGAGCCAAGGCACGACAGCGCCGCCCAGTTGGAGACATAGCCAGAGGTAAACAGCAACGCCGCCTCTTTGTGGTGCAGATCGGCGAGTTCAGCTTCAAGCAGCAGGTGGTCGTGGTTGGTGCCCGAGATGTTGCGCGTCCCGCCAGCACCGGTGCCCGTGCGCTGCACGGCTTCGCACATGGCGGCGATGGTCAGGGGGTTCTGGCCCATGCCAAGATAGTCATTTGAACACCAAACCGTTACATCGCGCTTTTCGCCCTCAACGTGGTTGGAGGCATGCGGAAACTTCCCAGCCTTGCGTTCAAGCTCGGCAAAATAGCGATAGTTGCCATCTGATTTCAGCTGGTCGATCTGTTCGTTGAATAGCGCGTCAAAGTTCATGTTTGTGGTCCTGTCTTGAAGTAGCAGTGTCGGGCAGCATCCAGCGCCAGAGTTTGGCATCGGGCAGGGGTACTACCATCAGCCAATGCTCGATCGCGGCCAGAACCGCGAGCGCTGTAAGAAGTGAAAACCCGACCATGGTGGCTTGGCTCTCGGCGGTGATGAGACGCTCAGCAAAACAAACTGCTGTGACGCTCAGGAAAGTGACACCAATGGGAAAGGCCATCGTGATCGGCCCTTGGCGAAAGTATGATTTGATGTGGTCGAGCGGGGTTGGCACGAACTCCGTATTGATCCGAGGCACCCCGAAAAAGAGGTTCAGCTTGGCGGAAATACGCGCCACGAAAAGGATGATATAGGTCCAGAAGCCCACCGTATTTTCGGCATGCGCCGTGATCAGCGCCACGGCGAGCAGCGCACCTACCAGCAGCATCTCATGCTGTGAAATCGTGTCCCACGCACGGGCAAAACGGGGGTAGCCTGTGAGGCTTTCTGGGCAGGCCCGCCGCTCTGGGCCAGTGATGATGCCCGAGAGAAACGCAAGCTCGATCCAGCCCCAGATGAGCAAGGTCGAGATGAACGCGAGATAGGCATTGCCCACGGTCATCTCGAGCGAGCTGATCCACAGACCCGCAAAGCCGAGCGCAAAAAACGGCACGGAGAAAAACACGTTCCGCCCGTGCGCCACCTGATCGGTTGCATCGGCCCGCCGCACCACGAGCAGGATCGCACCGGTGAAAAACCACCAGGCAAACACAGCAATAAGGGAGGCGGACCAGATGGATGTCATCAGTAGGCGGGCTTCATTACGGGGCTTTCGGGCACCTCGTTCTTGATCGCGGGGATCGTGTAGAGCGCGACAAATGCGTAGGTCGCTTTTGCCATGCCCGCCACGCGTGTCAGCGCCCCGCCAATGCCGCCACGCGCTTTGGCCTCTGCCACCTGACGGCTGGCCGCTTCCATCCGGTCGAGGTTGGGACGCCAGCGCGGGTGGTCGATATCCAGCGTCATCGGGAACACTTGTTTGGAGATGTTGGAGGTCTTGCGGAAGACTTCCTGACCATACCACGTCACATCAACATCAAGCGCCTCATGAAACAGCGGACGCTGGTGATCGCGCACCCACATGGTTGAGAAGACAGCCGTGAGGAAGAACTTGATCCACAGCTTGTTCACCCATGATTCCGTCAACTTAGGGTCTGTTTTCAGCAGCAAGGCAAAGGCCTCGCCATGAGAGAACTCGTCATTGCACCACTCGCGGAACCAGCCAAAGATCGGGTGGAACTGCTTGTCAGGGTTCTGCTCAAGATGGCGGTAGATGGTGATATAGCGTGCGTAGCCAATCTTCTCGGACAGATATGTGGCGTAGTAGATGAACTTTGGGCGGAAGTAGGTGTACTTCTTTTGCTGGGTCAGAAACCCGAGGTTCACGCGGATACCTGCCTCGCGCAGCGCATCATTGATAAAGCCTGCGTGGCGCGCCTCGTCCCGCGCCATCAGCTGGAACAGCTGTGTGATGTCGGTGTTGGAGCCGCGACGCTTCATTTCCTTATAAAGCACGCAGCCCGAAAACTCAGCCGTGCAGCTGGAGATCAGAAAATCGATGAACTCGGCGCGCAGGTTTGGCTCCATGCCTTCCCAATCGACGGTGCCCCAAGCTTCGGTCTTCTTGAAGTGGCCCTTGTTGGGATCAGCAGCCATAGCAGCGATCATTTTGTCCCAATCCTCGCGTACAAGGGAGACGTCAATCGCGTCCATCTCGGCGAAATCGGTGGTGTAGAACCGCGGCGTCAGCAGCGTGTTCTGCATCGCGACCTCGGTCGCCTGCTCGGAATTGATCATGCCCGTGTCGAGGGCATCTTGCGCGGCAATCGCCTCTTCAGCGGTATCGGCATAGGCAGAGTGGCTGGGTGTGTTCTGGACGTTCATGACAGGACCTCCTCGGAGAATGAGAATTCACACAGTTCCATAAATTCGAAATCGCCCGTCGCACGTGTCCACAACTGCTCGAGCTTGGAGGCGCGGGTGATGGTGGCGATGCGTTCCTCTTGGACGACCTCACCGTAAGCGGCCATAATCTCGGCCCCGTGCACGAGCACGGAATCACCGGGGTTCACGACGGCCCCGTTGAGGAATTTGACGTGTGCGGAAAGCTCTTCTAAGCGGTGCGAGATCGTGACCTCGCAGGGCACTTGTTCGCGTGTTCTGGTAATGAAACCCATTTCATTTGTCCCTTATGGCTAGTGTGGCTTAGTTGGCGTCGATCAGCGTGGCGAAGGCTGCGACATTGTCTTGGCCGAACCCGATCAACTCGAGGTTCCAGCCTGTGGTATCGTCGATAACATCCACGCGGCCCCCTTCGCGGCGCACGATACGGATCGGGGCGGTGGGGTCTGTGTCCTGCACCTTGCGCTCGCGCATGACGGCAACCCAGACCACGTCGATAAAGCCCGCTTTGTTGGCTGATGAGGAGGCGATCTCGACACCATTCTCATCTAGCAAAATGATACCACTGCTGCGGTCACCTGCAAAGCTAACTGTGCGCTCTGCCACAATTTCGGGCATCTTCGCGGTAGCCGTTGGCTCCATCCCCGTGACCCTAGCGAAGGCGACCAGCGCCAGCGAAGCGGCCATCATGCCGAACATGGCGATGATCAGGAACCGCGGGATCATATCGCGATCGCGTTCTTTCATCTGATTGGCGAGGGATGCTGTTTGTGTGAGGTTCATGGCAACTACTCTGCGGCTACGGTGCCTGTGGCACCTTGATTTGAATCAATTCTCTCGATCTTTGGCGCATGCACGCGCGTTTCGGCGGCGTCGGCAAAAATTGCAGCGACGCGGGCGGCGTCGGGTATGGCGCGGAAGGACGGCTGTGATCTGCTGATCCGCCATGGGCGGACATGCGGCCATGTCATGAGGTAGCTAAAGCGCGTGCCGCCGATCAGCTCGAAGCTGATGGTGCCGTGGCCGTTCTTGGATGTCTTGAGGGCGGCGTTGCCGATGCAGACATATGGCAGGTTCAGCGTCATCGTGAGAGCCGCACCAATGCGCATGCCGACACGTTTGTTGGTGAGTGTATAAACTGTTGATTTCGCCTGCACGCGGGCAAGGCAATAGATCACCAGACAGACAACAGCCCCCGCAATAAGAAGCGGGATGCCGTGGCCCATCGCAGTGGCCAGCGGCACGGAGGTGGAAGACACCCCCGCGCGCCAGATCGCAAGCACCACGAAATATCCCATAACCCAGTTCATTTTCCATGCTTCTTTTGCAAGTCGCATAGGCGTTGGCGCCCCTTGCCAAAGGATGTGTTCCCCCTCTGGCAATGCTTCGGGAAGGCCGTGAATAGGTTCGAATTTAAAGTCATCGTGATGCATAGTCGTAGTCCCCTAATAGTCGTGTCGGGCCCGTGGCTGTGCGGGCCCGAATGTTGTTACTTAGATTTGTGGTTCAAGGCGTTTGGCATCGGCATAAAGCGTGCCGCCACCGTAGTAGGCCATGATCTTTTCTTCCTCGAGCAGCGTGATCGAGCTGTCCGATTTGATGCCCGGCACGTCGGCAAAGTGCTCCCCGTAGATGGAGCGCACGACGACGCGATCAGACTGCACCTTCGCAAAGTTGAACGGGATCAAGCAGGTCTTGCCAGTGCCCTCGGGGTTGAGATCCACGGTCAGGAAACGCACGTACTGCTCGGGGATATCGACCCACATGTCCGTGACGCGGCCGACAACTTCGCCGTCGCCAGCAACAACAGGTTTGCCGCGCGGGTCGGTGCCAGCGGAGACAGCAAAGTCATCCAGTTTGCTCATAGGCTGAATTTTGTTGTGGCCATGGGCGTCCAGCTCTGGGTGATCTTCGCGCGGTGCCCAAGCGGCAGGGCCGACACCGTCGATCATCGGATTGCCCGTGGGCACGAAAGGAGAGCCAGCGGCTTGTGACGTCTGCTCCATCGCCAGATTGTCGCGGTCACCACGCTGGCCCGAGGGCACAACCAGATCGCCACGGCCGTGGGGCAGGTGGAACGTCTTGTCTTTTGGAACAGGAAATGGCCCTTGGTTGGGCGCGGTCTGTCCGTCGTCGGTTTGCAAAGGGTAGCCTTCGCGCATGTTCTCGGTCTGGAGATAGTAGACCAGTCCCGCGAAAAAGATCCAAAAGAGCCATATCGCGGCGCTCGCCAGATCGAAGTTTCCAAAAAATTCAGTGCCAACCATTAGGGGGTCCTCCGTGTTGGGGTTGTCGTTACGTAGGGAAATCAGCAAGGCCTACGCGCCCTGCCTGTCGTGTCGTATCGCGCCGCGTCCGTACCAAGGGACCCACCGCAATGAGTGTCGCAAAAAGAAGGCCGATCTCGATGTGGTAAACCATCGAATAGCCAGTCGTGGCGTTTTGCATGCCAGGGCCAAAGCTGCCTGCCATGGCCGCTGAGTTGACCACATCGCGAAGTGCGCCGCCGATGAAGATCGACAGGCCTGCCGCTGTCGCCTGCGCCGCGCCCCATGCGCCAAGGGCAAGGCCTTTGCCAGCGAGGGAGCCAGTCTCGAGCGTCATCGCCGCTGTCAGCGTCGAGATCGCAAAGAGGCCGGAGCCGACGCCAATGCCAAAGGCACCTGCAAAGAAGAGGGTGCCACTGCCCAGCGGGGCGGCAAAGATTACGGCGCAAAAGGCGATGATGCCGACGAGTAGCCCGCGTGCGGACATCATGTAGGTATCAACGCCCAGCTTGAGCCAGCGCGCGGCGAGCGCAAAACCGATCAGCGCGCCAAAGGCCCACATCGCCGTGAGCAACGTGGTGGCAGAGACCGAGAGGCCAAGGACTTCGCCGCCGTACGGCTCCAGCAGGACGTCCTGCATGTTGAACGCCAACGTGCCGAGAAAGACGGCGACCAGCAGACGCTTGGCCGAATTATTCGTCGTCAGATCGCGCCATGCATCGGAGAATGTAGGCTTGCTGGCCTCACGCTCTGCGCGGGTCATCGGGTTCATGCGCTCTTGTTTCCACAGTGCAATCACGTTGAGCACGATGGTCACAACTGCGGTGCCCTGCACAACTTGAATGAGTCGGATCTGGCTGAAATCGCGCAAGAGCGTGCCGATTATGATCGCAGCAACGGCCATGCCGACCAGCAGCATCACATAGAGAAGCGCGACGACTTGGGGCCGCGTCTCATCCGTGGCGCGGTCTGCAGCCAGCGCCAGACCTGCGGTTTGCGTCATATGCATGCCGAGACCTGTGAGTAGGAAGGCCAAAGCGGCACCAATCTCACCCGCCCACGCGGGACCTACGGCTTGTTCGGCGTTCAGGAGCAACAGGCCAAACGGCATGATGGCAAATCCACCGAACTGCCAGAGCGAGCCGAACCACAGATAGGGAATACGCTTCCAGCCGATGGCGGAGCGGTAGGTGTCGGAGCGGAACCCCAGAAGTGCACGGAAGGGGGCGACCAAAACGGGAATGGCAATCATGATCGCCACGACCCACGCCATCACGCCCAGCTCGACAATCATCACGCGGTTGAGCGTGCCTAGCAGCATCACCGCCGCCATCCCGACCGAGACCTGAAACAGCGACATGCGCAACAGCTGGCCCAAGGGCAGCTCCTCACTCACCGCATCCGAAAAGGGGAGCGAGCGGAGCGTCAGCGCCTTGAGGCCGTTTTTGGTCGGGAACATCACGATGTGAACTCCAAAGCGTTCGAGATGTAGAAGCCTGAGGTCACACGCCCCAGATCACGCAGTTTACCGCGTGTGAGTTTGTTCGCGATGGAAGCAGGCGTGTGTGGCACCATAGTGGGAGAGCGATCTGCGCGCGGGAAGAGTTTGCCAGCGCGCCACATCAGCATCAGCAGAGGCGTGCGCGGGGCTACGGTAAAGATCATCCGTCCGCCCAGACGCGGTGCGATGCCATCCAGAATATTAGCGATGTCTTGGGCGGTATAATAAATCATGCTGTCCATCGCGACCACATGATCGAAGGCCCCCAGCGCGGGGTTGAGCATATCGCCAGAGGAAAACTGTATCTTGCGGTCCAGCTTGCGTGGCGTGCGTTTAGTTGCAATATCAATGAGTTGCGGAGAGATATCCACGCCCACCACATCGGCGCCACGCTCGGCCAGCTCAAACGCCAGCGCGCCTGTGCCACAGCCTGCGTCGAGTATCCGCGCACCACGCAGATCATCGGGCAGGGCGTCGATGATATTGGCGCGCATCTGGTTACGCCCCTTGCGCACCGTCGCCCGAATACCAGAGACGGGCGCGTCCGAGGTCAGACGCTCCCATGTTTTGGTCGCCGTCCGGTCGAAGTATGTCTCGACACGGTTTCTGGTGGCTTCATAGGTCATCAACGGCGTCTCCGCAGGAGGCGACGGGCGCGCGGAAGCGTTTGCCTTGCAAACGCGTGCGACACTCGGTCCAGAATGGGTGCTTGGGTTGCCATTAGTCAAACCCAAGCAGGTCAAAGATTTCGCGATCAGGCAGCGACGCTGGGGCCAGTGGCTCTGTCCCGTTCCAGAGCGTCTCGGCGAGGCGGATGTATTCCTTTTGCACGGCTGCAATCTCGTCATCGAGGTCCATCTCGAACAACGTCTTTTTCTTGAGGCGCGAACGGCGGATGGCATCGAGATCGGGCAGGTGGGCCAAACGGTTGAAACCGACCGCATCGCAGTAACGATCCACCTCGTTTGTCTCGCGCGAGCGGTTGGCTACACAGCCTGCAAGGCGCACTTTGTAGTTGGAGGATTTGGCTTCAACAGCCGCAATAATCCGGTTCATCGCATAGATGCTGTCGAAGTCATTGGCCGTCACGATCAACGCACGATCCGCATGCTGCAAAGGTGCTGCAAAGCCACCGCAGACCACATCGCCCAGCACGTCAAAGATCACTACATCGGTGTCATCGAGCAGGTGGTGCTGCTTGAGCAGTTTCACGGTCTGACCGACCACATAACCGCCACAGCCTGTGCCTGCGGGGGGACCACCAGCCTCAACGCATTTCACACCGCCGTAGCCTTCAAATACGAAATCCTCGGCGCGCAGCTCTTCGGGGTGGAAATCCACCTCCTTGAGGATGTCGATCACGGTGGGGATCAATTTGCCCGTGAGGGTGAACGTGCTGTCATGTTTTGGGTCGCAGCCGATTTGCAGCACGCGTTTGCCCATTTTGGAAAACGCGGCAGACAGGTTGGAAGACGTGGTCGATTTCCCGATCCCGCCCTTGCCATAGACGGCAAAAACCTTCGCGCCTTCAATCTGTGCGCTGGCGTCTTGGTGGACCTGAACGGACCCTTCGCCATCCTGGCCGCGGCCAAGGTTCGGGATGCCTTTATCAAGTGGGCTCATATTGTTTCCTTCCCTGAGGTCATTCGGCTGCGATGCCCTCTAGTTGATCTTCGATTGCGTCTGCGGCGTCTTGCAGCGCGGCGAGTGTCGCGTCGTCTGGTGTCCAATACTGGCGGTCCGATGCTTCCAGCAGGCGGTTGGCCATGCGCATGGACGCTTGGGGGTTGAGATCGGCGAGGCGCTTGCGCATCGCTTCATCCAGCACGAAAGTCTCGCTCAGCCGCTGGTAGACCCATGGATCAACCTTGCCCGTGGTGGCGGACCAGCCGACGGTATTGGTGATGTTTGCCTCAAGGATGCGCACGCCCTCATGGCCGTGCTTCAGCAGCGGCTCATAAAACGCTGGGTTGAGATTGCGCGCGCGGGTCTCAAGGGCAACTTGGTCGCGCAGGGTGCGGACCTTGGTGCCGCCCGTGGTTTGGTCGCCGATATAGACGGGCAATTCTTTGCCGCCCTGCGCGCGTTTCACCGCAGTGGCGATGCCGCCCAGCGTGTCGAAATAGTGATCGACGGAAGTGACGCCCAGCTCGACTGATTCGAGGTTTTGATAGGCCAGATCAACCTGCTTGAGCGTATCTTCCAGCAATGCCGTCTGCTGGCTCGCCTCACCATCGGTGCCATAGGCGAAACTCTTGCGCGCTTGATACGCATCAGCAAGCTCGCTCTCGTCGTCAAAGGCAGAGCTGTCGACCATCTGGTTCACGTTTGAGCCGTAGGCCCCTTCAGCGTTGGAGAACACACGCAACGCGGCGGTTTTCATATCGCAGTTGTTGGTCTGCATGAAGGCCAGCGCATGGGCGCGGATGGGGTTATATTCGTGAGGTTCATCCGCCATTGCGCATTGGTACGCGGCATCGGCCAGCAGCTTGGTCTGTAACGGCAGCAGATCGCGGAAGATGCCCGAAAGGGTCATCACCACGTCAATGCGGGCGCGGCCCAACTCGGCCAGCGGCACCAGATCGGCGCCGCACAGACGGCCATTGCTGTCGAACCGTGCGGTGCAGCCCATCAGGCTGAGCGCTTGGGCAATCGGGCCGCCGTTGGATTTGATATTGTCACTGCCCCACAGCACCAGCGCCACGGTACGCGGCATGCAGTCATGGGTGCGCAACAGCTCATCGGCTTGTTTTTTGCCGCTCATCATCGCCTCGGCGGTGGGCATGCGGAAGGGGTCGAAGGCGTGGATGTTGCGGCCTGTGGGAAGGATATCAGGCGCGCGGATCACGTCGCCGCCGTGCACGGGTGCGATATATTGGCCGCCCATCGCACGTATGAGGGCGGGCAATTCGGCGTCCTCGCTCAGGTGACGCTGCGCTGCCTTGCGCTCCTCCGCCGTGGCAAAGCTCATCTGGTTCAGCGTCGTTTCAATCGTCTCGGGCGTGCCCATGTTGCCTACGATGTGCAGACCTTCGGGGATAAGGCTCGCCTCTGTCTCCAGCAGCGTGAGCCATAGCGTGTCTATGCTGGAGGCGTCCATATCCACCGCTTCAGCTTGCGCCGCGATCAGTTCTTCCAGATCGCTTTGGTCCGCCTCAGGCGACATGCTGCGCCATTGGTTCAGCGATTCCTTGAGTGACGTCAGCCCCTTATACAGCCCCGCATTTTGCAGCGGCGGCGTAAGGTAGGTCACAGTCGTCGCCCCGATTCGGCGCTTGGCCAAAGTCGCCTCGGAGGGATTATTAGCGGCATAGAGGTAGATATTGGGCAGGTTGCCGATCATCCGGTCGGGCCAGCACTTCGCGCCCACACCGTTCTGTTTGCCGGGCATGAACTCCAGCGCGCCGTGCATGCCGAAATGCAGGACCACATCGGCAGCCAGATCGTGTTTGATATACTGGTAGAATGCGTTGAACGCATGGGTGGGGGCAAAGCCGCGCTCAAAGAGCAGGCGCATCGGGTCGCCCTCATAGCCGAAGGTGGGCTGAACGCCTACAAACACCTTGCCGAAATGCGCACCAAGGATAAACACCTCACGCCCGTTGGCTTGTACTTTGCCTGGGGCTGGCCCCCAGACCTCTTCAATCTCGGAGAGCCATGGCGTGCGGCTGACAAGCTGATCGGCACTGACGCTGGCTACAACATTCGCTTCTTGGCCGTAAACCTCGCGATTGCCGTTGAGGACAACCTCGCGCAGTTCTTCAACAGTAGAAGGGGGCGTCACGTCATAACCGCTGCGCTGCATCTCGTGCAGGGTGTTGTGCAGGCTCTCGAAGACGGACAGATAAGCCGCCGTGCCCACAGCGCCTGCATTTGGTGGGAACCCAAACAGGACAATGGCGGCTGTCTTATCGGCATTGCGCTGGCGGCGCAGTGTGCCAAGGCGCATGGCTTTCTCGACCAGCGCATCAATACGTTCAGGGCAGGGAGCCATCGCCTTGACGGCGCCAACAGCGGCACAGGGTGTCGGACAATGCGAACAGCCCTCCGCACCGTGACGGCCTGCAAAGACAGTCGGGTTGGTGGCACCATCCAGCTCGGGCAGCGCGATCAGCATTGTCGTCTCGATCGGGCTCAGCCCCTGACCACCTGCGGCCCACTCGGCCAGCGTCTGGAACTCCAGCGGTTGCGCGTTAAGGTAGGGCACATCTATCGCCTTGAGCGCCTCAATCGCCGCATCACTATCGTTATAGGCAGGCCCACCGACCAGCGAAAAGCCAGTCAGCGAGACAAGCGCGTCAACGCGGCCTATGTGGTAAGCCTCCATCGCGGGGCGACCATCGAGACCACCTGCGAAACCTGCAACCACACGACAGCCGCGTGCTTCAAAGCTGCGAATGACATGGTCATAATGCGCGGTATCGGAGGAGAGGATATAGCTGCGCAGCATCAGGATGCCGATGGTGGGGCCGTCGCCTTTGATCGGCAGTTTGGCCAGATCTGTGGTGATGTGCATGTCGGGCAGATCAGGGTGGTACAGCCCGCAATCCGGATAATCGACAGGCTCCGCAGCACGCAGGCCGCGCCATGCAGGAACAGAGGTATAGCGCCCGATCAGGAAACGGATCATGTTTTCGATATTCGCGTCAGAGCCGCCCAGCCAGTATTGCATGGACAAGAACCACGCGCGCAGGTCCTGAGACTTGCCGGGGATAAGCTTGAGAATTTTGGGAATGCGGCGCAGCATCTTCATCTGGCCTGCGCCTGATTTGCCTGATGATTTGGATGGTTTGAGCTTTTTCAACAGCCCCATCGCACCACTTGCGGGGCGCGACATGTCCAGATCACCCATCCGCGTCAGCTGTGTAATCTCCTGATCCGAGACGACGCCCACAAGTGCATCCATCGCGTCGCGGCGGTCCTTGAGCGCAGGCAGAATTGCACGGACATGGTCCTCAAGGAACAAAACGCAGTTCACGACCATATTGGCCGTAGCAATATCATCCAGCGCCTCTTGCAGCGCGGCAGGGTTTTTCTCCCACTCTGCTGCTGCGTGAATTTTGACGTTCAAACCTGGAAAATCCATCGCCAGCGCAGGCGCTACACGTGCGGCAGGGCCAGCGGCATGCCGGTCCAGCGTGATAATCACAAAGTTATAGGTTGGAACGCCTAATTCATCGCGCATAATGGGCCTTTGCATCATAGAGAGTATCAACCGAAATCTCGGCCAAACCCTTTTCTACAGCAAAAGCCTCGGTATTCCGCCGCGCTTTACCCCGTACAAAGAACGGTATTTTCTTCAGCTCTTTCTCCGCCAACGGCAGCCAGATAACCTCACCAGAGGGCTGAACCTCGGGCTTCATTTTGCCTTCTAAACTGCGAGGCGCTTGCGCCTCGGCACCTGTTGCTACGGGCGCATGGCCGCCGTGATGCGAGGGCCCTGCTGCATCGTTGAACTCGAAATCCTCGCGGAACATGTGCAAAAGGTGCTCTTCCAGCCCCATCACAAGCGGATGGACCCAAGTATCAAACAGTACATTGGCGCCCTCGAACCCCATTTGGGGTGAGTAGCGGGCGGGGAAATCCTGCACGTGCACGGGGGCAGAGATCACGGCGCAAGGGATGCCCAAGCGCTTGCCGATGTGCCGCTCCATCTGCGTGCCGAGGATCATCTCGGGCTGGAGCGCCTCAATGGCGGCTTCGACTTCGAGGTAGTCGTCGGTGATGAGTGCCTCGAGACCGTATTCTTTGGCCAGCGTACGGATAGGCCGCGCGAACTCGCGGTTGTAGCAGCCCATGCCAGCTACTTCGAACCCCATCTCGTCGCGTGCAAAGCGTGCAGCGGCAGCAACGTGTGTACCATCGCCAAAGATGAACACGCGCTTGCCTGTGAGATAGGTGCTGTCGACCGAACGGCTCCACCATGTCTGGCGGGAGTTTTGCATGTCAATCGTGGCGGTGCTGCCTGTCAGGGCGCGCACTTCGGCAATGAAATCGTTTGTGGCGCCAACGCCGATGGGCACGACTTTTGTGTAGGGTTGGTCAAATGTCTTTTCGCAATACCGCGCGGCGCTCTCGCCCGTCTCGGGATAGAGCAGCACGTTGAAATGAGCTTGGCCCATCTTTGCGGTATCCGTAGGGGTGCTGCCCATGGGACCCGTCACATTGACCTCGATCCCCATCTCGTAGAGCAGGTTTGTGATTTCTTGCACGTCGTCGCGGTGGCGAAATCCGAGGGCCGTCGGGCCAAGGATGTTGCAGGAGATGCGCGCGGTCTTCTCCATTGGTTTGGCCAGATGGCGCACAATCTGGAGGAAAGTTTCATCCGCGCCGAAGTTCTCCTTGCGCTGGTAGCTGGGCAGCTCGAGCGGGATGACGGGGACGGGCAGGCCCATCGTTTCGGCCAGACCTGCAGGGTCGTCCTGAATAAGCTCGGCTGTGCAAGACGCGCCTACGATGATTGCCTCAGGTTTGAAGCGGTCATAAGTCTCTTGGCAGGCTTGTTTGAAAAGACTGCCTGTGTCGCGGCTTAGATCGCGGGCTTGGAAAGTGGTGTAGGTGACGGGCGGGCGGTGGTCGCGTCGCTCGATCATGGTGAAGAGAAGGTCGGCGTAGGTATCGCCTTGGGGGGCGTGCAGAACGTAGTGCAGGCCTTTCATACCTGTGGCGACACGCATGGCGCCCACATGGGGCGGGCCTTCGTATGTCCAGACTGTGAGTTTCATACGTCTGCACCTCTTGTTGGTGTTGGAGCGAGGGCCGGCCCTCGCGCTCCCGGGATATTTTTGACCAAAAGAATACGGTTGGAGATCATTCGGCGGCCTCCAGTATGTCTTTGCGGCGCAAGGGGCGGGCGAAGAGGGCGGCGAGGTCGCCTGCTTGTTCGTAGAAATGCACCGGTGTGAAGACGAGTTCGATCGCCCATTTTGTGCTCAGGCCTTCGGCTTCGAGCGGGTTGGCGAGGCCTAGACCGCAGACGGTAAGATCGGGGCGCGCCTCGCGGCAGCGGTCGAGTTGCAGGTCGACGTCCTGACCTTCGGAGATTTGGGGACCTTCGGGGAGAAGGTCGAGGTCGGGGCCGTGCAGGGCGTCGTGGATGTAGGGGGAGCCTACCTCCAACGGGGTCATGCCGCATTCGCATGCAAGGAAACGGGCGAGGGGGATTTCGAGCTGGCTGTCGGGGAAGAAGAATACCGACTTGTCTTTGAGGGTTTCTGCTGCGGCGGCGACAGCCTGGCGAGCGCGGCGGCGGGGGGCTGCGGTGACTTCGTCAAAGAGCGCGCGGTCCACTCCGAATTCCTCGGCCACGGCGGCGAGCCATGCGGTGGTGCCTTCCTCGCCAAGGGGGAAGGGGGCTTGGATGTGTTTGGCGCCGCGCCGCTCAAGGGCGGCATGCGTGTCGCTGAGGAAGGGTTGGGTCAGGGCGTAGACGGTGTTTTCGCCGATGCCGACCTCATCGTCGATGTTGCGCGCTGGGAGAACACGGACGGGGCCGATGCCCATTGCGTCCAACAGGCCGATCATCTGGTCTTCGACCACATCGGGGAGGGCGCCGACGACGAGGAGTTCGCGTTTGTCGGTTTCTGGTAGGACAGGCACCATGGAGGCAAGGCAGGCGTCTTCGCCTTGGGTGAAGGTCGTCTCAATGCCCGAGCCTGAATATTCCAGCACGCGGACTTTGGGTGCGAATTCTTGTGTAAGGCGCTCGGCGGCGCGGCTGAGGTCGAGCTTGATCACCTCGGACGGGCAGGAGCCCACGAGGAAAAGTTGACGGATGTCGGGGCGACGTGAAAGGAGGCGCGCAACTTCGCGGTCGAGCTCTTTGTGGGCGTCGTTCAACCCTGCGAGATCTGATTCTTCGAGAATCGCTGTGCCGAAGCGCGGCTCGGCGAAGATCATCACGCCTGCGGCGGATTGCAAAAGGTGGGCGCAGGTGCGCGATCCTACGACCAAAAAGAACGCATCCTGTATCTTGCGGTGCAGCCAGATTATGCCCGTCAGGCCGCAGAAAACTTCACGCTGTCCGCGCTGCTTGAGAATGGGCGATGTGCGGCATCCCAGAGCGGGGGGCGGGGGTGTCAGATCGGTCATGCGGGAACCTCGGATTGCAGGCGCGCAATGCGCAATTTCCACAGGAACTGACCTGCGTTGATGACGTAAGTGATGTAGGCAGCGAGCGTGATCAGCATCAGGGCTTGAGGCCCGATGGAGCCCGTAATCAGCCCATATAAATAAAGGGTATGAAGGGCGATGACGACAAAGCTGAATACGTCCTCCCAGAAGAAGCCAGGTGCGAAAAGATACTGGCCGAAGACGACTTTCTCCCAGATCGCACCTGTCACCATGATGAGGTAGAGAGCGGCGGTTTTTGCGAGTACAGAGATGGTCGCAGCATAGTAGCCTTCACCCGTAGCAAGGAAGCGCAAAACCAGCGCCAAGGAGACCAGAAAAATCAGGAATTGAACGGGTGCCAAAATCCCCTGCACAAGCGTCCAGATGGAGCCGTCACGGCGTGCCCGTTGGGCAGCCGTATAGAGCGGCTTTGCTGCGGCGCTGGTGTGTGGGGAGCGTCCCATGGATCGGTCCTTTGGCTAAATCTGTATAAGAAAGCTGACATTGAATCCCGCAAGTGTCAACTTTGATTTACACCTCTGAAAAGCTGCAGAAAATCCTGACAATCGCGTTACATACTGTAAATTAACGGAAAAAATTAATGCACTAAATTGCATGTCAATAATAATTGACAATGATATAGGGGGGGTAGACCATAGATCGCGATCTAACTAGAAACCCTGTATTTCCTGCGCATGGCGCCCTTTCGGAGGCCTGATGACTGAAGACTTGCCACCCTGTCTGGTAGCGCCCCACCATGTGGTGGGCGGCGTCGCGCGTCAGGTATTGTCAGTTTTGTCGAGTGAGTTGCGGCTGATCTATCCAGACATGCCGCCGCGTGCGCTCGTGCGATATCTTGACGAGATGCAGGCCGCCCTTACGCAACCGAACCCCAAGAATATCACTGAATTGCTGGGGGCGATGCGCCGTGCTGGGATCAGGGACGCTGATATTGCTGACTTTTATATTCCAGTCGTGGCGCGCCGTTTGGGCGAGGCTTGGGTAACAGACAAGATGCAGTTTACCCAAGTCACAGTGGGCATGTCCAATTTACATACGATGCTGCGCACGCTCGATTCCAGTTGGTGTATGCCCGAGCGGGCACCATTCGGCACTATGGGCGAGATTTGCATTATTGTGCCGAGCGGCGTGCAGCACTCTCTTGGCGCGAGCATTTTGGCGGGCCAGATGCGGCGTGCGGGATATGATGTGCATCTGGGCAGCGATCTGAAGCTGGACGAGATAGCACAATTTGTGAGTTCGCCTGCAACAATGGGAATAATGGTTTCTGCATCCCTCTGGGAGCGGCTTGATTTCCTGAGCTTGGTCGTGAAAAAGGTTCGGATGGGGAACCCTTGGGCACCTGTCTTGGTTGGTGGAAACGTACTTGAACGGGACTGTGACCTTTGCGCGGTGATCGGGGCTGACTATGCTACGAATGATTGGCAAACAGCGCTAAGTTTTTGTGCACAAAGAATTGAGACGTAATGACCACCGCTGTTGATACATGGACAAGTGGGCTTGTGCCGCTCATCGCGCCGGAGATATTTACCGATATTATCGCGCGCGTGGCGGATCTGGGTGTGGTTCTGTCCCCTGAGGGTGTTGTGCAGGGCGTATTTGCAAACCCCGCGTTCCGGCCAAAGGATGCCGTGGCGCGTTTCGCGGGGCAGGCGTTCCGTGATACGCTCAACGCCGAGAGCCAAGTAAAATTTGATGCGCGACTGGCGGAGTTTCTGGCCGAGCCGCTGCACATCCGCCCGATCGAACTTAACCACAAAGCCGACAACGGGATGCCGAGCTTTCCGGTGCGCTACAGTCTTCATACTATCGCTGAGAGCGGAAAAATCCTGTTGATGGGGCGCGATCTGCGCGCAATCGCCGAAATGCAGCAGCAGTTGGTCGCCGCGCAACTCACTCTTGAGAAGGATTATGAGGCGCGGCGCGAGCATGATATGCAGTTCCGCGTGCTGATGGCGTCGATTAATGATGCGATGGTTTTTGTCTCGCTGCCAAGCGGGATTGTGAAAGACTGCAACCCTGCTGCGCGTGTTCTGCTTGGCAAACAGGGAGGCGATCTGGTTGGTGCATCGCTGGAGCAGGTGCTGGAGGGCAAGGGCAAAGGCGGCTTGGTTGAGCGGCTTGTTGGATTGGCAAACGAGAACGCCAGTACCCAAATGACCTTGAAGACCCGCTCGCCTGCACGGATTGTGACTCTGAACCCTGTTCTGTTTCGAACGGGTGGCGATCAGGCAATGTTGTGCCGCATCACTGCAATGGCCCCTGAAGCGCTCAAATCCGACAGTCTGCAAAGTAATCTGACGGGTCTCTACGAGCGTGGTGCGGATGCGATTGTATTTGTCGATTCTAACGGTGTTGTTCTGAGCGCGAATGAGGCGTTTATGAATCTTGCCGATGTGACCCACGGCCAAGCGCTCAAAGGGCGCTCGATTGTGGATTTCCTTGGGCGCGGCAATGTCGATCTCAATGTTATGCTCGAGAATGCGGCCCGCAGTGGCATCATGCGCGCCTACACCACCCGCGTCACTGGTGAGTTTGGTGCAGAGCGTGCTGTTGAGGTGTCGACAACGCATGTGCAGACGGGCGCCGAGCCTGTGTTCGCGCTGATTCTGCGTGATATCAGCCGCGTGGACAGTGCGCGAAGCGAGACGCAGCAATTGGGTGAAGTGGACATGCAATCGGTGATCGAGCTGATCGGCAGCCAGTCCCTGCGCGATATCGTAGCGAAAACCACTGATGTGGTTGAGAAGATGTGTATCGAGACAGCGGTCGAGCTTACGTCAAATAACCGTGTGGCTGCGGCCGAGATGCTCGGGCTGTCGCGCCAGTCGCTATACGTGAAGCTGCGCAAATACGGGCTTTTGAAATCGGGTGGCGACGACTGACGCCTTAGGGTCTATCCGATCTGTGATGCCGCTTTTGCCAGCGCTTCGACTTTATCCCACTTCTGTTCTTTAACCAGATTGTCGGGCGCAACCCAGCTGCCACCAGCACACAACACATTGTCTAGGGCGAGATAGTCTGCCGCATTTGTCGGGCTGACCCCGCCTGTCGGACAGAACGTGATCTGGGGCAGGGGCGCACCGATTGCTTTGAGCGCGGGCGCGCCGCCAGAGGCTTCTGCAGGAAAGAACTTTAGCATGTCATAGCCGCGCGCGAGCAGGCGCATCGCTTCTGTTGCGGTTGCCGCACCTGGCAGGAGCGGCAGGTCTTCTTCCTCACAGGCGGCGATCAATTCATCTGTCGCCCCGGGTGAGACGCCGAAACTGGCACCAGCAGCCTTGGCGGCGCGCACATCTTCTGGCGTGACCAGCGTACCAGCGCCCACATACCCGCCGCTTACTTGGGCCATCAGGCGAATGGCCTCCAGTGATGCGGGGGTGCGCAGGGTCACTTCCAACGCAGGCAGGCCACCTGCGACCAGCGCTTTGGCAAGCCCTGTCGCATCGGCAGGATTGTGAATCACGAGGACTGGCACGATCGGCGCAAGGCTGCAAATTTCGCAGATGCGCTTGCTGGCCTCTGTTGCTGTCAGGGTCATGCTTTATACTCCAAAGATGCTAGCGCCCGTATCGGCAGCACCGACGCTTTGACGGAAGTTCGCAAACAACTCGCGGCCCGTGCCGAAATTGTTGGCGCTCAGATCGGCTGTGGCTGCTGTGCGGTTCAGCACGCCCTCGGTCAAGATGTCCAAGACGCCTTCGACGGCATCCACACGCAGGATATCGCCGTCTTGCAGATAGGCAATCGCGCCGCCATCCACGGCCTCGGGGCATACATGGATCGCAGCAGGCACCTTGCCAGACGCGCCCGACATACGGCCATCCGTGACGAGGGCCACCTTTTGGCCGCGCCCCTGCATGATCGAGAGAAGCGGCGTGAGGCTGTGCAGTTCGGGCATGCCGTTAGCCTTCGGCCCTTGGAAGCGCACGACGATGACCAGATCACCGGTCAACTCACCCGCTTTGAACGCGGCCTTTACGTCCTCTTGGGTGTTGAAGACACGAACGGGGGCTTCGACGATGCAGTGCTCTGGCGCAACGGCAGAGATCTTTATCACACCTGTGCCCAGCGAGCCTGTGAGACGCGAAAGCCCGCCAGTCGGCTGGAAAGGGTCAGCGACGGGGCGCAGGATTTTGTCATTCAGGCTTTTGCCTGCGCCCTCGCGCCATTCGAGCGTCTCATCGATCAGCTGCGGCTCTTGGGTATATTGATGCAAGCCCACGCCCGCGACAGTCTTGGTGTCGGGGTGCAGCAGACCGCCCTCAAGCAATTCACCGATCATATAGCCAAGACCGCCAGCAGCATGGAAATGGTTCACATCGGCCAGCCCGTTTGGATAGACCCGCGCCAGTAGGGGGGTCACCTCGGAGAGTTCCGAGAAATCCTGCCAATCCAGAATGATCCCGCCCGCGCGCGCCATGGCAATAAGGTGGATCAGCAGATTGGTTGAGCCGCCCGTCGCATTCAGCCCGACGATCCCGTTCACAAAGGCTGCCTCGTCCAGAATATCACAGACGGGGGTATAGTCATCGCCAAGCGCACTCAGCGTCAGCGCCTGTTGCGCGCCTTTGATCGTGAGCGCGTCGCGCAGGGGCGTGTTGGGGGTGACAAAGCTGGCCGCAGGCAGGTGCAGGCCCATGAACTCCATCAGCATCTGGTTGGTGTTGGCGGTGCCGTAGAAAGTACAGGTGCCTGGGCCGTGATAGGCCGCCATTTCGGCCGCCATAAGCGCTGCGCGGTCTACCTCGCCCGCCGCGAACTGCTGGCGTACTTTGGCTTTCTCATCGTTGGACAGGCCGCTGACCATTGGACCAGCAGGCAGGAAGACAGCCGGAAGGTGCCCGAATGTCTGTGCGGCAATGATCAATCCGGGGACGATCTTGTCGCACACGCCGAGAAAAACGGCCGCATCAAACGTGTTGTGGCTGAGTGCTACAGATGCGGACAATGCAATCACATCGCGCGAAAACAGGCTCAACTCCATGCCAGCCTCGCCTTGGGTCACGCCATCACACATAGCGGGCACGCCGCCCGCAACTTGGGCTGTGCCGCCGATCGCACGCACCGCCTCGCGGATCACATCGGGATAGCGGTCAAAGGGTTGATGGGCCGACAGCATGTCGTTGTAGGCGGTGACAATCCCGAGGTTGCCAGCACTGCCTGTGGCCAGCCCGTCCTTATCTTCACCAGAGGCGGCATAGGCATGTGCCTGACCACTGCACGACAGATGTGCCCGCGCAGGGCCGCTGGATTTCGCTGCAGCCATACGCTCCAGATAGGCAGTACGGGTCGGCGCGCTGCGCTCAACGATGCGCTGCGTCACGCGTTCTACAATTGGGTTAAGTGTCATTTTGGAACTCCGCGATGCTTAGAGGCAGAAAGTTAGCGCTAACATTTGTCTCTGCGTAATGTGTTTTTCTAGATATTTCCAGTAAATTGTTTCAGCTATACGTGCTTTCTAATTCATGACCAGTATTTTACATAATCAAGATTATCAAATTTCCAAAATTTCCATTGCGCAGTTTAGTGCAGCGAAATCAGAAAAGCTTGCATACGACCGCATGCAAGGTATCCTTTGGAGGTTGGTATTAGCCATACCACGCTAAGGGGATGAACATGACAGATCGTGAACGCGATCCGTCTCTATTTCACGATGGCTTGTACAAGCGTGCAATCACCGAAATAGGGACACTAAAAGAAAAACTGCCAGACGAAGCGTTTGCGGGACTCGCCCGTGAGGTCATCAGACGTTTGTCGGACCATCCTGCTGCGCGCACATCTTCGATTAGTTTCCCGTCCAACGCCAAAATCGACGCCTTGACCGAAGCTCTTTTGGAGCCCGGGGCCGAAGCAGGCATAGCATTCATCGCACGTGTCCGTGCTCAGGGGGCCTCTGTTGAGACGGTGTACATCGCCTATCTCGCTGCGGCAGCGCGCACTCTCGGACGGTGGTGGGAAGAGGACAGGATTGGCTTCTCGGACGTGACAATCGCCACGGGTCATATCTATGCGGTCATGCGAGGCCTCAAACCCTTGTTCCACCCGACGGTGCTCATTCCCGACAAGCCAACAGCATTCTTCACAGCTGTGCCAGAAGAGAATCATCAGCTCGGTGTTTCAATGGCGACTGATGTATTTCGCAAAGCAGGTTGGGATATCGCGCTCAAACGTGGTTTGGAGCATGACGAGATTGTGCAGTATGCTGCACTGTCAAGAAGGACACTGATCGGCCTTTCGGCAGGAGGCGAATATTCATTGCCCAAATTGGCTCGCTTGATTGTTGCACTGCGCATAAGCGTTCCAGAAGCCTCACTGATGGTCGGTGGTGCGATCCTTGAGACTTCACGCCAAGAAGTCGAAGCGATGGGTGTTGATATCCTACCCTACAGCCTCGACGACGCATTGGATCAAGCGCGCGACACATGGGATCAAGCTGTCGCACGTGCAAACGTCAGCTAGTCATTTTACTTGTCTTGAAAAAGAAATGGCGGCCTTTTTGAGGCCGCCATTCTTGTTTAGTTGTTCGCGTCGGAATCAGCTGTCGGTTGCTGCTTCGGACTCTGGCCCCACGGACACGATGTAGGCCCAGACGTTTGCCGCATCTTCCGCATCCTTCAGCTTGAAGGCCATTTTGGAGCGCGCGCGCTTGTTGTCAGTGACTTCAGCAAGATACTTCTTGGGGTCGGCGACGTATTTTACGAACTCTTCTTCGTTCCAAGCGATGCCGCCTTCGCCAGCTTCAACGATGGATTTGCCATATTTGAAATCAGCGGAGCCTGCGACGCGGCTAAGCAGACCGTAAAGGTTTGGACCCGTGCGGCCGCCTTTTACGATGTCATTGCCATCGGCGTCTTGAATCATGTGACAAGCTTTGCACTTGTTAAACACTTTTTCACCTGCGCCAGCGTCGCCTGTGGCGTGGCCATCTGCGAATGCGGGTGCGGACATGAGTGTCATGCCGAGTGCTGTTACTGCGAGTAGTTTCATTCTTATTCTCCTATACTTCCTCATAATACCTAGGACTGTTTTAGCTGAGGTAAAGGCCTGGATGCCGATGTATGCATAGAATTTTGCCGGGTCCAAGACACAGACCCGGCATCTGCATGGCTGCGTCAATTTCCCCCCTCTGAAATCCATATGTGTCAATCAAAGTTTACACTTGCCTGATATGAGGCTGTCCGACTATTCTGACACTATGAGTCTAGCCACCTCCCCTGCCCTGCGCCGCTTGCCGGAGCCTGCTGCTGCACTGCAGCTGATCAAGCCGATTACATGGTTTCCACCCATGTGGGCTTATCTTTGTGGTGCAGTGTCCTCGGGAATCTCGCCGTCGGGGCAATGGGGTCTGGTGCTGCTCGGTGTGATTCTCGCAGGGCCGATTGTCTGTGGCATGTCCCAAGCCGCCAATGACTGGTGCGACCGCCACGTCGACGCGATAAACGAGCCTGACCGCCCGATCCCTTCGGGCCGCATTCCGGGCCGTTGGGGCCTGTGGATTGCGCTGGTGATGACTTTACTGTCGCTGTTTGTCGGCTACCAACTTGGACCGTTCGGCTTTGGTGCGACAATCTTGGGTGTCGCAGCGGCGTGGGCCTATTCCGCCGAGCCCTTGCGCGCCAAGCGCTCTGGTTGGTGGGGGCCAGGTCTGTGTGGTCTGGCCTATGAGACATTGCCGTGGGTGACAGGGGCCGCCGTCCTCGCGGCTGGTACACCTTCAATGGCGGTTTTGACCATCGCCACTCTCTACGGTCTTGGTGCGCATGGAATTATGACCCTGAATGATTTCAAAGCGATTGAGGGCGACCGCCAGATGGGCCTGCGCTCGCTTCCCGTTACACTCGGCCCTGATCGCGCAGCGCGCTTGGCCTGTATCATTATGGCCGTGCCGCAAGCGCTCGTTATGGGCCTGCTGTTCTGGTGGGACAAGCCGCTGCATGGCTTGGGCGTTGCCGCGATGCTGGCGGTGCAACTGGCCGCGATGCGCGCTTTGCTGCGTGATCCAGAAGGCAAGACCCCTTGGTATCAAGGCATGGGCATTCTCTTTTACATCAGCGGCATGATGATCGCCGCCTTTGCACTGCGGGGGGTGTAGCATGCATCTGACTTGGTTCCAGATCTTCCGCCTTGGCCTTGTGCAGATGGCATTGGGTGCGATTGTTGTGCTGACGACGTCAACACTGAACCGTCTGATGGTGGTGGAATTCGCCCTGCCCGCCGTCCTGCCGAGCGCGCTGGTTGGCTTGCACTACGGTATCCAGATGACACGGCCCAAGTGGGGCTTCATCTCGGACAAGGGCGGCAACCGCACACAATGGATTATTGGCGGGATGGCCGTGCTGGCCCTTGGTGGGCTGATGGCTGCCTATGCCGTGACGCTCTTCGCGACCTCTCATGCGCTGGCGCTTGGTCTGTCTCTCATCGCTTACGCTGCCATTGGTCTAGGCGTTGGCGCGTCGGGCACTTCGCTGCTGGCGTTGCTGGCGACGACCACTGCGCCACATCGCCGTGCAGCCGCCGCTACCATCACGTGGCTGATGATGATCTTTGGCATTGCGCTGACCGCTGGCCTTGCGGGTAGCTTCCTTGACCCCTACTCCCCCACCCGCCTGATGAGCGTGGTTGCCGTGGTCGTCACTGCCGCGCTTTTGCTGACAATCGTGGCCTCTGCCCGCATCGAGCGTGGCTTGATCGTCGCCGTGCAGGAGCAGCCGACCCCCTTCATGGAAGGCTTGCGCGAAATCTGGGCCGAGCCGCGTGCGCGCAACTTCACCCTCTTCGTATTCCTGTCGATGAACGCATACTTCATGCAAGAGCTTATCCTTGAGCCTTACGCAGGCCTCGTCTTCAACTTCACCCTCGGCCAATCCACACAGCTGAGCGGCGCGCAAAATGGTGGCGTGTTCATCGGCATGCTCACGGTCGGCATCATGGCGACGGGCCTAAAGAAGGGCAGCTTGCGTCTCTGGGTCACGGCGGGATGCTTGGGCTCTGCTGGCGTGCTCGGCCTGATTGCGCTTAACGGCACGGGCGCAGCATTTGCCCCCCTCATGCCTCTCGTCACGCTGCTTGGCTTTTTCAACGGGATGTTCGCAGTGGCGGCCATCGGCTCCATGATGGCGCTGGCCTCAGACGGCCGCGAGCGGCGCGAGGGCACGCGCATGGGCCTTTGGGGCGCCGCCCAAGCGATCGCCGCAGGTTTTGGCGGCCTCACGGGGGCTGCCGCCGTTGATATCCTGCGCACAACCCTTCCCGATGGTGCCGCTTTTGGCGCTGTTTTCACATTCGAAGCGTTCTTGTTTGTCGCCGCAAGCCTGATGGCCCTGCGCATCCTTGACCGCACCACCGCGCCGGCACAGCCCGCGCTTGTTCCTGGAGAATAACCCATGCTTGATATGACCACATCAGCCCAGAAATTTGACGTTGTCGTCGTTGGCGGTGGCCCGTGCGGTGCGACCGCTGCCGCCGATCTGGCCAAGCGCGGATATTCCGTGGCGCTGCTGGACCGTGACGGCCGCATCAAGCCCTGTGGCGGTGCCGTGCCCCCCCGCATGATCGAGGATTACGACATCCCCGAGAGCCAGATCGTCGCCAAGATCAAGACAGCACGCATGATCTCCCCCACCCAGCGCCACGTCGATATCCCGATCGAGAACGGTTATGTGGGCATGGTCGACCGTGAGCATTTCGATGAATTTCTGCGCGTGCGCGCAGCGGAGGCTGGCGCGCTGCGCGTGACAGGCACCTACACCAAGATCACCCGCGACGATGAAGGCACGCATGTGCACTACCGCCATAAGGAAAGCGGCGAGAGCCGTTCGATGACCTGTCGCATGGTGATTGGTGCGGATGGCGCACGCTCGAATGTGGCCAAGGCCGAGGTCAAAGGTGGCGACAAAATTCCTTACGTGATCGCCTATCACGAGATCATTGAAGCGCCCGAAGGCGGCACCGATGCGTATGACCCCAAACGCTGTGACGTGATCTATGACGGCAAGATCAGCCCCGATTTCTATGGCTGGATTTTCCCGCACGGCAAATCTGCAAGTGTTGGCATGGGCACCTGCATCGACGGCGTGGACCTCAAGAAAGCCACTGCCGATCTGCGCGCAACTGCGGGCCTCACCGACTGCAAAACCATCCGCCGCGAGGGCGCGCCCATTCCGCTCAAACCGCTGGACCGTTGGGACAACGGCTCAGATGTTTTGCTGGCTGGTGATGCCGCGGGCGTCGTAGCCCCCTCCTCTGGCGAAGGTATCTATTACGCGATGGCCTGCGGCACCTCCGCCGCACTGGCGACCGCCCGGCGTCTGCGCACAGGGATGGCCTCCGATCTGAAACTCTCGCGCAAGATGTTCATGGGCGAGCACGGTCAGGTGTTCAAAGTGCTGGGCGCGATGCAAAACGCCTACTACCAATCCGACATGCGCCGCGAACGCTTTGTCTCGCTGTGCCATGACATTGATGTGCAAAAGCTGACGTTCGAGGCCTACATGAACAAAAAGCTCGTCGCCGCAAGGCCCTTGGCACACCTCAAAATCGGCATTAAGAATATCGCGCACCTGACGGGACTTGTTGCCGAGACGAAGGTGTAGGCCCATGCGCGACGGAGAGACAATGACCGATATCATGATCCCCGCGTGGGTCGATGGCACTTTGCAACCCGTGGAGAAGCTCGATGCGCATCTGCGCGGGCTGCGGCACAAGGCCGTGTCAGTCTTTGTCATGGTGGGTGAGATGATGCTGATCCAGCGCCGTGCTTTGGGGAAATACCACACGCCAGGTCTATGGGCGAATACCTGCTGCACCCATCCCGAATGGGACGAACCTGACGCAGTTTGTGTTACCCGTCGTCTGGAAGAGGAACTGGGGATTATGGGCGTTCAGGCCCAGTATCGCGGGCAGGTCGAATACCGCGCCGACGTGGGTAGCGGGCTGATCGAGCATGAGTTGGTCGAGGTGTTCGTTGTTGAGGCTAGCGAGAATCTCCCCCTCGCGCTTAACCCCGAAGAAGTCATGGACACACGCTGGGTCAATACAGCAACCCTGCGCGAAGAGCTGGCGGCGACACCCGAGAAGTTCACCCCATGGCTGCGCATCTACATGGCCGAGCATAGCGCGCTGATTTTTGGTGATCAGTCGTAGAAGACGCCAGCCTCTAAAATCTCGAAGCCCTGAATCTCGAAAGTGTAAGGGCCGGATTTGTCCGCAGCCTGAGCGCGCGACACCAACTTGCCTTCGTCATTGGTATAGACCGCCTCCACCGTGTGAAGCGGGCGGTAACAATGGGTGCCGTCTGGATAGACGTATTTTATCACCTCAGATGTCCGTCACTTTAACCCGCTGCACTTGTGCCGCTTGCAACGCCGTGGCGGCGATGTCGCCCGCCGTCATCCCCGCATCCGCATACATCGCATCGGGGGAGGCTTGGTCGATGAAGCGGTCAGGCAGGGTCACCGTGCGCACGGCCAGTGATTTCTCCAGCCAGCCTTCATTGGCCAGATGGTGCAGGACCATCGCGCCAAATCCACCCTCAGAGCCTTGCTCAACGGTGATCAGCACGCGGTGTTTGCGCGCCAGCTGGTCAATCAGATTCTTGTCCAACGGCTTGGCAAACCGCGCATCGGCAACCGTCACGGTCAGCCCTTGTGCCTCGATCAAATCGGCAGCGCGCTGGCTCTCGCCCAAATGGGCACCAAACGACAGGATCGCCACGTCAAAGCCCTGACGCACGACGATACCCTTACCAATCTCCAGCGGCATGCCGCGTTCGGGCAGCATGACGCCTTCGCCCTCCCCACGCGGATAGCGGAAGGCAATCGGACCCTCATCATAGGCGGCGGCGGTGGCCACCATATGGACCAGCTCCGCCTCATCCGAGGCCGCCATCACCACCATATTGGGAAGTGCTGCAAGAAAACCGATATCAAACGCTCCCGCGTGAGTAGCGCCATCAGCGCCGACAAGCCCCGCACGGTCAATCGCGAAACGCACGGGCAGGTTTTGCAGTGCCACATCATGCACAATCTGATCGTATCCCCGTTGCAGGAAGCTGGAGTAGATCGCGACAAAAGGCTTCAACCCCCCCGCCGCAATCGCAGCGGCAAAGGTCACGCCGTGTTGCTCGGCGATGCCCACATCGAACATGCGGTTGGGATGCGCCTTGGCGAAAATATCTAGGCCAGTGCCACCAGGCATGGCGGCGGTAATGCCCACAATCTTGGAATCACGGCGCGCCTCATCCGCAAGCGTTTCGCCAAAGATCTGGGTGTAGGAGGGCGCGTTGGGTTTGGATTTGGCCTGAATGCCCGTGGCAGGGTCAAACTTGCTCACCCCGTGGTAGCTATCGTGTGACGCTTCGGCAGGCGCGTAGCCTTTACCTTTTGTGGTGCAGCAATGGATCAGCACAGGACCCGTCGCACGAGTACGCGCGGCGCGCAGAATGCTGAGAAGCTGGCCCATATCATGCCCGTCAATCGGCCCGATGTATTGAAACCCAAGGTTCTCGAACAGCGTGCTTTGCTCTTCATGCGCACCTGTCACCAGCTGGCGCGCGCGGCGCGCGTGGTCGCGCAACGGACCAGGCAGGGCCGCTTCGATCCCGTTTGCGATATCCTTGAGACCCGAAAGGCCCGACATGTAATTCGACATGGCACCGACAGGTGGTGCAATGCTCATCTCGTTGTCGTTGAGAATCACAAACATGCGGCGACCCATGGCACCTGCATTATTCATCGCCTCATAGGCCATGCCCGCACTGATCGAGCCATCGCCGATCACCGCAATCGCATCACCCGTCGCCTCGCCCATGTCGCGCGCAATGGTGAAGCCAAGCGCAGCCGAGATGGAGGTTGAGGAATGCGCCGCCCCGAATGGATCGAATTCACTCTCGGAGCGTTTGGTGAACCCCGACAGGCCACCCTCCTGCCTCAGCGTATTCATGCGATCCCGACGGCCCGTGAGAATTTTATGCGGGTAGCATTGGTGGCCCACGTCCCAAATCAATTTGTCCCTTGGGGTGTCAAAAACTGCATGCAGCGCCACCGTCAGCTCAACCACCCCCAGCGAGGACCCAAGATGCCCACCCGTCGTGGCGACACTCGCGATGACGTCTTCACGCACTTCATCCGCGAGCAATGACAGCTCGGCATCGGTCAGCGATTTCATATCGGAGGGGGCGTTCACACGGTCAAGGTGCGGGGTCAGTGAGGCTTTGGTGGGACTGCGCATGACGGTCTCCTTTTCTCGACAAAAGTATCTCTCGAACTTTTTGGCTTGGTTGCCTGTTGGCCAGGGAACAGAGGGTGACATGCGCCAAAGGCGGTTCACCCTCTGTCTCCCGTAGCCAACAGGAGGCGTCAGGGGGTCGAGGCCCCTGACAGTACCAGATATCCCTAGGGACAGAGATATCCGATCTCATGTGGTGCGGGCGCTACATCAGCGCGCCCCGCACCAAATTCATCAGACCTGTGCGGTCGTCTGGATCATCTCGATCGCACCCAAGGATGGATCGGGGGCTTCCTTGGATTCAGCAGGCAAAAGCGTGCCGATCCAGATGGTTGCGCCCAAGAAGACACCAACAACGATACAGAAGACTGCGGCGTAGCCTGCCCCCTTCAGCATCAGCGCAAGAACGTCAGCGCGCAGGCGGAAGGTGGTGTCGGAGGTTTTCAGATAGTCGTGATTATCACTCATTTTCATGTCTCCTTAATCAAGCGGCGCATAGCCGTGGTCTTGGGCCCAGACGAACCAGTTATCGACAACTGTGCCGGTCAGCAGGATCCCGATACCACCCGTGAGGGTCGTGAGAACTGCGAACCACCAAGCCCAGCGGTGGATACCTTCCATCGTCGCGTTAAAGCCCATGGTCCAGCGCCAGAAGAGAGCGGCGCGTTCGGTGGCTGTCCCGCGGTCCACGATCTGTTCGATCTCACGCTCGCCGCCAAAACGGCTCACTGCGAGGATCGTGGCACCGTGCATGGCGAAGAGCAGGGCAGATCCATAGAGGAACACAATGCTGAGCGCATGGAACGGGTTGTAGAAGAGGTTGCCGTAGGTCAGCGAGAAGAGGTTGGTCCAGTCAAGGTGCGAGAAGACACCATATGGCACTGCCTCACTCCATGATCCCATCAGGATCGGACGGAACAGACCCAGCACAAGGAACAACCAGATGGCAGAGGCGAAAGCCCATGCAACATGTTTGCCCATGCCCAGCTCTTCGGCGCGCAGATAGGTGCGAACCCACCATGTCATCACACTAATGAGCAGGAAGAATGAGGCCAGCAGGAAGTAGCCCCCTTCTGCCATCGGTGGGATGCTCAGGCCATATTCCTCGGCGGGTGGCTCAAGCGAGAGCCAGAACAGCTCACGCAGGAACAGCGCCGGGGAGTAGTCAACCTGATCCCAGAACGACAGACCCACCATGAAGAACCATGCAAAGCCAGTTACAAGGGAGATCAGACCGAAGGTGCCGAGATAGATCGGCCCCAACTGTGCGTTCCCGAACACGCCTGCAAGCTTGCTAAAAGCCGTGCCGTTGGTGCGTTCTGCCGAGAGCGCCCCCGAAGGGTCTACTCCCATCTCAGGCGGTCCTTGGACCTGAACCTGGGTGAAGATATTTTGATATTCAGCCATTTTTCATGTCCTCCTTACAGGTCCGCCCACCAGGGCAATAATGCATACCAGTCCCACCATGCGCTCCACTGGTCGAACCAGATGGTGCCGGAGATGACGATACAGATGGCGCTCCAGAAACCGGCGTTAAGTGCCAGCAACAGGCCCAGACGGTGAATACCCAAGGGTCCGATCGAATAGCCGATCAAATCGCGGAAATAGGTATCTTCGTGATCTGGCGTGCCGATGGTCTTGCCCTTACCTGGGTTGACCGCAGACAGCACCAGCGAGCCGTGCAGAGCGAGCGCAAGTGTCGTGGTGAAGAAGAATGTGATCGCCACCATATGCGCAGGGTTGTAGTGGAAGTTGCCATAAGCATAGCCCACGTTATTGACCCAATCGAGGTGGCTCCAGATCCCGTAGGGGAAGCCGTGACCCCATGCGCCCATCAGAAGCGGACGAATGATCACCAACGTGACATAGGCAAAGATCGCCACACCAAAGGCGGCAGGTACATGATACCCCATGCCGAGCTTGCGGCAGATCTCTACCTCGCGTAGGGCCCATGAGATAAAGGCGAAGGTCGCACAGATCGTTATGACCTGCCAAAGCCCGCCTTCGGCCAAGGGTGCAACACCCAATCCGATCTCGAGTTCAGGTGGCTCGATCGAGATGAGCCAAGGGTTCCAGGTGTCCCCAAGGGACGCACCATAGAGAATCAGTATCGTTCCGAGTGCGGCGAAGAAAAATGTCGTGACGCCAAAAAAGCCGACATAAAATGGGCCTACCCAGAAGTCGAACAGATCTCCGCCCACCAGCGTCCCACCTCGGACGCGGTATTTTCTTTCGAAGCTGAGCATTGCCATCTTCTGTCTCCTTTAGCGCCCCAACCCCGTCGAGTGGGGCAGTCGTGCGCATTGAAAATTTGTACGGGTTTGCCGTGGGCGGCAGACGCATCGCGCGCGCCGCCCACAGCGATTTCGTGCAAGTGAGCTTATTCGCTGGCAGCTGCGCCACCGAAGGCGCGGTTGAACCAGTTGGTCTCTGGATTGCTGAGCAGGACGAGGTGAATCATCGCTGCGAGCAAAAAGAGGAACACACCCTGTGCCACGAAAACGCGACGTGGGTCGAAGATGAGCCAGATTTTGTAAAACTGTGCCATGTTATATATTCCTCTCGATTACCAGGCGAACCAAGGCAGTTTGAAGTAAGTCAGCAAGTGAGCAACTGAAGCCACGATCGCGAAGATCATGAAGCCGCTCATGTAAACGGAATGCAGCTCTTGAGCTTGCTCATCCGTCAAACCTGTGAAGGACAGGTCGTTTTTGTCAGCCATGTTTTTTCTCCTAGAAAAAATAGGTCGGGCGCCGCGCATCCCCCGCGGCCGGGTCACAACAGGAGGTCATCTCCTGCTCTAATCCACCATTCCAGCGGAATAGCGAATATCTCGATGCCCTGGTCCCTCAGAAGCAAAAACTCTGGTCGTTGGATCTCTTCGGTGGCTTAAGCCGAGAAGATCCGTGGCGTAATAATCTGTGCTTGGCTCCATGCCGCTTTCACAGGCCCGCGCGCGGGCATTGCCATTTGCCGTGCTGCCGACAGGGTCCATGTGAGGACCGCCAGAGGCAGCGTGGCCACAAAAATCACCGCAAAATAGACGTAGTATTCACGCTGGCTGGCGGTCGTACTGCGCTTGCGCGGCAGGCTTGTGTCATTGGTAAAGTCAGTCATTTCTGTGCTCCCGTGTTGGGTTGAAGACCGTTCACCGTTTCCAGAACCACCCGTTCGGCGCCCTCGTCCAGCGCGCGCTTCTCAGCTTCGTCGCGCAGGGTTTTGGCCGCAGAGATGCGGGTCAGGATCGGATGTTGTGCCACGATTTCATCGAGGCGGGTCTGTGCGTCGGCATCCCAAGGGAAGTCACGACGCAAAGGCGTGGGTGTTGCATCGGTTTGGTCCATCTCGCTGCCCAACGGCAGGATATGAAACAGCGCATCAAAGAGACCATTACAGACCTCTTGCAACAAATAAGTAGCACCGGCGTAGCCCATGAAGGGCGTCCCCGTGGCGCGGCGGATCGCAGCCCCTGGAAAGCTGGCGGGAATAAACGTCGGCGCAGGGCCAAAGCCGCTCTTCATCTCGGCCAGATATATCTTCTCATTGATGCTCCCCATCACGATGAGCGGCCGCTTGGTGTGCACCAGATGGCGCACCTCGTCGTTGTTGGTCTTCTTGCCGCGCGTGCGTGCCACAGCAAAAGCACAAGGCAGCCCCAAATCATCCTCAAGGAAACCGCGAATACCCCGCGCATAAGTCTCGTTTGCCACAATTCCGAAGGACGCGGTGGCGAAGAAATCCTGCGTGACAGAGCGCCACAAATCCCAAACAGGTTTGATGGTCGAATGCTTCTCCCGTTCAATAAACGGCTCGGGGTCAAGCCCCGTCAGCTCACCCAGCTTGCGCAGGAACTTTGTTGTGGAATCGATCCCGACAGGCGCTTGCAAATAGGGCTTGCCCAAGACTTCACACAAGCCGCGCCCAAACTCGCGATACATGGTGATGTTCACATCCGAATTCACCAGATTGCGCATCTCGCCCACATGCGATCCCAGCGGCATCACCATGTTGATCTCGGCCCCGATCCCCTCAACCAAACGACGGATTTCCGCCAGATCGGAGGGCATGTTGAACGTGCCATACATCGGTCCAAGAATATTGACGGAGGGGGCAGCCCCCTCCTCGCGCTTCACTTCCTTAGGCATCCGGCCTTTGGTCATCCCAAACTCGGTGAAAATCCAAGTCATCGCGCGGTCAGCCGCTTCCCACTGATCCTCATCAATGGTGCGCGGCAAGAACCGCTGAATATTCGTGCCCGCTGGCGTGACCCCCCCACCAATCATCTCGGCAATTGAGCCTGTCACAACAACCGCAGGCAACGCAGGATCAAGTGTGCCCCAAGCACGCTTCATCGCGTCCTCGGTCCCCGCACCCATCTCGCCTTCGCCCAAGCCCGTCACCACAATCGGTAATTCATGCGGTGGCAAAGCATCAGTATAATGCAAAACCGATGTCACCGGCAGGTTTTCACAACCCACAGGCCCGTCAATCACACATTGCAAACCCTTAACGGCACAGAAAGCATAAACAGCCCCCCAATATCCGCCCGCACGGTCATGATCCTGAACAAGCATCAGCAATCACCCCCATGTTTTTTTTGGTCACAAATATCCCGGGGGCGCGGGGGCTGGCCCCCGGTTGCACGATATGAAAACAAAACCCTCATCATATCATCTCGGCGGCCTTCGCCGCTTTGGCTGCACGTTCCAGCTTCTTGGCATTAAGCGCGCGGAACTCTGGCTTCACATTCGGGGATCCTTCCCAAACACCGGCAGTGTCACCCGCACCTACGCCCTCAAAGAATTCTTTCATCATGCCCATGCGCGCCTTGTTGCCCATCGCCGCGTTGACGACTTCCTGCAAGGAACCCGCACCCGCCACGCCCATAAGGGGGCGCGCTGAAATGAGGTTCGTGAAATACAAAGACGGGATACCCAGCTCTTTGCCCTTTTGCACAACGGGCGTCGTGCCAATGGCCAGATCAGGCTGGATCGCCTCAACCGCACCGCAATCATCTTCCAATGATGCACGGAATTTCACTTTGACGCCGCGCGCTTCCAGCCATGCAGCATCCGCCGCCGACCATTCGGACTTGGCACATGCTGTACCGACATAAGGCACATTGGCCCCACTCTCGATCAGCAGCCGCGCGACCAACAGCTCAGAGCCTTCATAGCCCGACAGCGTGATCGTCCCGTCAATCGGCGTCGCCGCAAGGGCCGCCTTGATCGCGGGCAGGAACATGTTTTGCGCCTCGGAGACCTTTTCGGCGCTCAGGCCAAAGATATCCCCAATGCCCTTGAGCCAATCCGCAGTGCCATCAAGGCCCACAGGAGCCGAACCCAATACAGGACGGCCCGCCGCCTGAAACTCGCGCACGGCAGAGGTGTAGAACGGGTGGATCGCCGCCACGGCCCCACAATCGAGCGCACCGTAAAGCTCGCGCCATTCGCGGCACGGAACAACCGGACCCACAGCGAGGCCAAGCGGCGCAAGCATCTGACCGATCATCATCGGGTCAGCGGGGAACATCTCCCCCAACAAGGTCACAGTCGGGCGGTCTGACTTACCAGAAGCGGGCATGGGCACCGGGCCAGCCTTAATCTCTTCACGTGCATATTTCAGCATCGCACCAGCCAGCACATCCTTGGCCTCGGCGTGGGTCGGAATACCAAAACCGGGCACATCAATACCGATAATCCGCACGCCGTTGATCTCTTTGGGAAGCAAACGCAGCGGCACACCAGAAGCAGTTGGCACACACAGGTTGGTCACAATGATCGCGTCATTCTTCTCGGGGTCGGCCTGCTCATGGACTGCCTCGCGGATGTCCTCGAACAGCTTACCTGTGACCAACGATTCCGAGTTGAACGGCACATAGCCGACAGAACGGCGCGCGCCGTAGAAATGGCTCACGAACGTGAGGCCATACACACAGCAGGCCGAGCCTGACAGAATCGTGGACACACGCTTCATTCGCAGACCCACGCGCAAGCTCCCGAACGCAGGACACATGCTTTGCGGCTGGTCGTGCGGACCCTTGGGGTAATCCTCGGCGAATTTATCCAGCATCTCGGAGTTGCCCGCCAAACGTGCGGCCTTCTCCATCTCGTTGCCCGAATGACAACCAAGCCCGTCTTGAGACAGCGGCACATCGCGGCCTTCAAGCTCGGTGCCTGTGTCGACTTCAACCATGTCGACGGCGTCATATTTCATCTCGTCGCTCATGCGGGAAATCCTGCATGACGCAATCTGCGCGAGGTGACAGAAAGATCATCACATTCACCGCGCGCTTCACCTGTTTCATCACAGTGCTGGTTTGCGCGGTGATTGATGTTAGTCACATTCGTCTGGTCATCATTGTTGCCAGCGCGGGTCTGTGCCGTCTCGTCAAACTTGCCCGCCGCAATATCACTCAGCAAACGCTCGATCTGTTCGGGGGCAGCATTCGCAATAACCCGTTCCAGCTCGCGAAAAATGTCCTCTTTATACTGAGTCATAAATCACCTCGAGGCTCTCTTGCGGTGCGGCGTTCTTACCGCGCATGTCCATGTCGGTGGCCGGCTCCAGCACCACATCGCCGCCTGTCTCGGAGGCGTCAAAGAGGCCAAGCAATCCGTCCTGATCCAACGGAGTTGGCCGCACAGGCGGGGCCACAGCAACTTCCTCGCCAAGGGCTGCAAACAGCGCGCCCCATTGCGATTCCATCGTGCCGACAATCTGGTAGTTGGCGGATTTCTTGCGCAGATCATCATCCTGCGGAATGGCTGCGAGCACAGGGATATCGACTGCTTCGGCAAAGGCTGCCGCCTCGCCTGACCCGTCATCCTTGTTGATCACCAGACCCGCAACACCGACGTTGCCGCCCAGCTTGCGGAAATACTCAACCGCCGAACACACATTGTTGGCCACATAAAGCGACTGCAAATCGTTGGAGGCGACAAGGATCACCTTCTGCGCCATGTCACGCGCGATGGGCAGGCCAAAGCCGCCGCAAACCACGTCACCAAGGAAGTCGAGAAGAACGTAATCGAAATCCCAATCGTGGAAGCCCAGCTTCTCCAGAAGCTCGAAACCGTGGATGATCCCGCGACCACCGCAGCCGCGACCCACTTCGGGCCCGCCCAGTTCCATCGCGAAGACGCCGCCACGTTTGAAACAAACATCGCCGATTTTGACTTCCTCACCCGCCAGCTTTTTGCGGGTCGAGGTTTCGATAATGGTCGGGCACGCCTTGCCGCCGAACAACAGTGAGGTGGTGTCCGATTTCGGGTCACACCCGATCAGCAAGACGCGTTTGCCCTGCTCAGCCATCATGTGGCTGAGATTCGCAAGCGTGAATGATTTGCCGATGCCGCCCTTGCCGTAGATCGCGATGATCTGCGTTTTAGAGGTCGGCTCGTCCTGAACGATGTCTGCGAAATCTTCATTCGCCTCATCGCGCAAGCGCTGGTCGAAATCTGAGATGGTGCCGCCGTCTTTGAGATTCGGGATATCAAGTGTCATGCGTGACCTTTCCAGTCGAGGATCATTTTAAGGCATGCCGCATCGCTGAACGCAGTCTCGTATGCGTCCGCGGCGGCATCTGCCGATGATGTGTGTGTGATCAGGCCGCCGAGGCTCAGCGCGCCCGACTCGACCAAGGCCCGCGTGGCGGTCAGGTCATCACGCGTCCATTCGGCAGCGATGCGAAACCGAGCTTCCTTCATGAACGCAGGCGGGAAGGCGAATGAGATAGGCGCAGGATAGAAGCCTGCCAGAACAATCTCGCCACCGCGCGCGATGCGGCCAAAGAGCTGGCCCAGTATACCGTCGCTGCCGGAGGCATCGTAGACGGACATATAGTCATTGCGCGTATCGTTATCGGGATGGATGACATTGTAACCTTCGGCACCCGCGTGGCGCGCAGGGTTCGTCTCCCAAACCGTCGGCGCAGGCGCACCAGCCGCTACAGTCAGACGCGCAAGCAAGCGACCCAGAACGCCGTGCCCTACGATGAGGTCAGGCACAGCCTTGCGCGGCCCCGCCATGGCGTGACGTGCGGTGGAAGCAAGAGCAAGCAACGCGCCCTCGGCCCCTAGCATCGGGTCAATCTTTGTGGCGCGGTCCGCGTTGCTGACCAACAGGCTCGACGCCCCGCCAAACAATCCGAATGCACCGTTGAAACAATTGGCACCCGGCACAAAAACACGGTCGCCTGCATTGAAATTCGTGTTACTGCCCGCCTCGACCACTTCACCAGCAGCCTCATAGCCAGGCACCAGCGGATAGCCCATGCCAGGAAACGGTGGCATCTCACCCGTCCAGAACAGCTTTTCCGTGCCAGTGGAAATGCCCGAATGGCTTACCTCAACCACGATATCATCCTGCGTGGGCGCAATAACGTCCAACACATCAAGCCCGATAGTCTTGGGCTCTTTGAGGATAACGGCAGTGGTTTGCAACGTGTTCTCCAAATCAGGTTCGGGCCGTATGCCTGCAAAGGCAGACTCACTTTGGCCAATTCTACTGACTGTAATACTAACTAGACATAATAAAGTGTCAACTAGATTAGACACTTTCTAAGGCGATAGATTTCTAGGGTTTGCGTGCCTCAAGGCAAGAGGTCACAAACGCACGCCGCGGTGCAGGCGTTTTGATGCCCTCGAAACCCGCCGCACGGCACAGCGCCGCAATCTCATCCGCTGAACGGGTCCGCCCTGTGCGCATCGCGAGCGTGTAGAGTGCAAAATAGGCGTCCCCCACACGGGTCGGATGCGTACCTCCCGTCATCGGCTCAGAGACAATGAGCCGCCCACCGCTGGGAAGTGCTGCATAGATTTTGGCGAGCAATGCTGTGACTGTTTCGTCGCTATGATCATAAAGAATGCGAATGAGGCTGATCGCATCGACACCCTCGGGAAGGGGGTCCTCGCGGAATGAGCCCCCAGTGATGGTGCTGCGCCCGCTCATCCCCGCCTCCGCGAATCGCTTAGCGGCGGAGGGGGCAACTTCGGGTAGATCGAAGAGGCTTAATTCCAGATCGGGATAGGACGCGCCGACAGCCGTCAGAAACGCGCCAGAACCGCCGCCAATATCCATCAGGTTTTCAATGCCAGAGAAATCAATCGCAGCCAGCGTATCATCGGCAACCAACAGCTGGCTTTGCGCCATCAGATCGGAATAAGTCGCAGCCACGTCAGGGTCCATATTGCCGCCAAAGACGTAAGGCCAAAAACCCGCCAGCTCCGTCTGGACCTCCCCGCGGAAAAACGCGACGGGGTCGGACAAATCGCGGTAGAGCACGTCATGATGGGTAATCATCTGGCTCAACCCCGGCACGCCGACAAGGGCAGCACCCGTGCGGCTCAGGCCAAAACGCCCTACCCGCTTGGATTTGAGCACGCCCAACGCCACACCAGCGCGTAACAATATCTGCATCCGCTCCAACGGCATCTGAGCGTCAAGCGCCAGCGTTTGCGCATCCATCGGACCTTGCATCAGCTTTTGGGGTATCTCCAACTGCACCAACGCAGACAACACCTGAGAATGACAAAACCCCGCCAGCAGATCGAACATCGCCTCACCCTCACGGCGCACGATGCGGCGGGTGAGTGGAAATTTGGCGGCCCATTTCTGGAAACCGCGTGCAGCCATCAAGCTATTGAACCATGACCCGCGTGAAGGTTTGGAGACGGCCATCGACATGTCTGTTGAGAAGGTCACTCGCCTGCGATCTTTGATGCTTGCTCGGCGCGCCATTTGATGGGCGTCAACACCTCGGCCTGCGCCGTGACCATCGCGGCCAGCTTTGCTTCACCGGGGCATTTGGGGATGGACGCAATCGCCCCGCCCAGAATATCGCGCATCCGCTGGATCGCGCCGTCGACACCCAATTCCGTCACCGCGTTGGGACGCCCGTGCAGATCGTCCTGACCTACAGGCTTGCCCAAAGTCTCCTCGTCATAAAGCGCGTCGCGCAGATCATCGGCGACCTGAAAGGCCTCACCGATTCGCGCGCCCAGCTCTTCCCACTGTTCACCGTCCTGACCGCTGGCGATGGCACCCATTTGCGTGGCCGCCATAAACAGCGCCCCCGTCTTGGCCGCATGATAGGCGCTCAGATCAATCTCGCTCTCGTTCTCCCAACCTTGTCCCGCGCAAATCCCGTTGGGCATGCCCGAGCGTGTGGCCAACACGCGCATCATCGCAACCGCGCGCGCAGGGTCCGTGGCGGCGGCTTTTGCCAGCACTTCGAGCGCCATGATGATGAGGCTGTCACCGACCAACACGGCCAGCGCCTCACCGTATACTTTATGCACCGAAGGCTTGCCGCGCCGCATGTCGGCGTCATCAAAACAAGGGAGGTCATCGTGCACCAGCGAGGCGCAATGCATCAGCTCCAGCGCGGTCGCGGCAGCATCGGCCAGCCTCGGCTGTGTATCACCACAAGCGGCAGCAACGCTCATCAAAATCGTAGGGCGGATGCGCGCACCACCAGGTGTCACGGCATAATGCAACGCCTCGGCAAGCTTGGCAGGGCTGGGCGCGGTCTGCCCCTCCGCAATGGCCTGCATGATCGCGCTGTCTATTCTTTTGGCAAATGACATGGTGGTTTTCTCCAGCGTTGCATGCGGCAATGTAAACTGTTGCTGACGGCGCAACTGTAAACTAAACTGGACACATTCTAAGCGATTGTCAATCACTGCCTTGGAGAGTGCTATCCCCAGCAATACCCCACATATCGCCGTAATTGGCGCGGGAATCGGCGGTTTGGCGGCGACCCTGCGCCTCGCGCACACAGGCGCGCGTGTGACCGTATTGGAGCGCCACTCCACGCCTGGCGGCAAGATGCGCACCCTGCCCTCGGTCGCAGGACCAGTGGATGCGGGGCCGACTGTGCTGACGATGAAACCTGTATTTGAGGCGCTGTTCAATGATGTCGGCGCGCGGCTGGAAGATCACGTCACCCTGCTGCGCGAGCCGCTGCTCGCGCGTCATTTCTGGTGCGATGGCACAACGCTGGATCTGATGGCCGACCATGAGCATAGCATCGCCAATGTGGGCGCTGCCTTTGGCGGACAAGCAGTGCAAGAGTTTGACCAGTTTTGCAAACGGGCCAGCGCCCTGTTCGACACGTTCGACGCGCCCATGATGCGCGAAGAAGCGCCCAGCCTTACCTCCCTTACGCACACGGTCCTGCGCAACCCGTCCATCATCCCCGCGATGGCACCACATCAAACCCTTGCTCAAACGCTCAGGAGCAGCTTTTCCGAGCCACGACTGGCGCAGCTCTTTGCCCGCTATGCTACCTATGTCGGCGGCATCCCCGAACAATGCCCCGCGATCCTCTCGCTCATCTGGGAAGCGGAGCGGCGCGGCGTGTGGCATGTGCAGGGCGGGATGCACAGGTTGGCCCAAGCAATTGAAACCCTCGCCCGTCAAAAAGGGGCCACCTTCCACTATGACGCCCACGTCTCACGGATCGAGACGCAGGACGGCACCCCCTGCGCGGTGCAGACCGAGCGGGGACGGATCGAGGTGGACGCTGTGCTGTTTAATGGCGATCCACGCGCGCTGGCGACGGGTATACTGGGGGACGCTGTCAGCAAAGTCGTAGCACCAAGAGCGGTAGAGCCACGCAGCCTGTCCGCGCAGGTGCAGGCTTTTGCCGCGACTGTTGAGGGAGATTTCCCGCTGACCGCGCATAACGTCTTTTTCGCGGATAATCCCGCCCGCGAGTATGTCGCCCTTGCCAAGGGACAGCTACAATCGGATCCGACCCTTTATATCTGCGCCCAAGACCGTTTCGTCAGCGCGCACCCCCACGGCCCCGAGCGCTTCGAGATCATCCTCAACGCGCCCCCCGCCGCCGACCATTCCCCGATCCCCCAAAAGGAGAGCGACCAATGTCAGACGTTGATTTTCGAAAGGCTGGCCGCGTTCGGTCTACACTTTACCCCGCCACCGCAGGCCAGCACCCTGACGGGGCCGCACAGCTTCGACGCTCTGTTTCCGGCGTCGAACGGGTCTCTCTACGGGCGTTCCCCAGCGGGGATGATGGCAGCGTTTGCGCGCCCGACGGCGCGGACAGCGATGGCGGGGCTGTATCTGGCGGGGGGCGGGGCGCATCCAGGCGCGGGGGTGCCGATGGCCACGCTCTCCGCCGCCCACGCGGCCGACGCGATGATCAGCGACCTATGTTTAACCTCGACGTGCCCGCGGGCGGCTACGCTTGGTGGTATGTCGACGGCGTAAGCGATTGCGGCACCAAGGCTGTCTCGGTCATCGGGTTCATCGGCTCTGTCTTCTCCCCGTGGTATCACTGGTCGGGGCGGAGCAATCCCGCCGACAACTGCTGTATCAATGTGGCCACCTATGGCGCAGGCGGGCGGTTTACCATGACGGACCGTGGCGAGGCGGCCTTGGATGCGACACCTGACATGCTGCGGGTCGGGCCATCCTCGATGTACTGGAATGGCTCCGAGCTGGTGATTGATATCAACGAGATTTCATCGCCCCCCCTCATCAGCCGCGTGCGGGGTCAGATTACTGTGACGCCCGAAGCTGTGACGGACGTCGAGCTACCGCTGACCCATGACGGCGCGCATGTGTGGCGCCCCTTTGCGCCCTCCTCACGGATCAAGGTCGATCTGGAAGCGCCAGACTGGCAATGGAGCGGGCATGGCTATTTCGACGCCAACTTCGGCACGCGGCCTTTGGAGAAAGATTTCAGCTATTGGACGTGGGGCCGCTATCCCACACGTGACGGAGCCACGTGTTTTTATGATGCCGACCGCCGTGATGGCACATCCCTTGATGCAGCGATTGCGTTTGACCGCAACGGGCAGGCCAAGCTGATAGAGGCCCCTGCCCGCACGCCGTTTAAACGCACGCTTTGGGCGCTGCGCCGCGAGACGCGCGCCGATGCGGGAACGGTGCCGCGTCAGATCAAGCCGATGCTGGACGCGCCCTTCTACTCCCGCTCTGTGGTAGAGACGGTGGTGAACGGTGAAACTGTGCAGGGCGTGCATGAGGCGCTGGATCTGGACCGCTACAAACAACCGTTGCTCAAGCCGATGCTGGCGGTACGGGTACCAAGGCGGAAGGGGTGGCAATTCTAGCGCGAACGACAGCGTATGAGGTGTCTACGGGATTTCAGTTCAATGGCAAAATGAAGCGTGGGCGTGCCTAGAGATCAGCCGACACGAGCGGTTCGACGTTGGGGTTAAGGCGCCACATCTCGAGATTGAGCGCACCGGCTACGGTTACCCAGACGAGATAGGGTACGAACGCCATCCCTGACCAGAAATCTAGCGAGAAGGCCGTGACGGTGCAGCCAGCGACGCTGACCCACAAGGGCCCTATTGCGAACAGCGCCCCTTTAATTCGCCGCAGGCCGAAGAAGAGCGGTGTCCAAAGGGTTGAGAGCCCTGCTTGGGCTGCCCAGAACGCCATGGCGTAAGCGTTGCCTTCCATCACGGCCAAGCGCGCGCCAGCGAAGGAGATCAGCAAATAAATGCTGGTCCAGACCACGGGAAAAACCCAATCCGGCGGGGTGAACCATGGTTTCTGAAGCGTTTTATACCAAGCACCTGGAGCAAAGACCGCACCAGTTGCACCTGCCGCGCAGCAGGCGAGCAAAAAGATCGCGAAGAGATAAATATCCATCCGCCTTACATAGTGGGAGTTTACTCAGCCGCCACCCCTTGCAAACGCTGCCTTGCCATCTCACGGGCGCGCAGCTCGGACATGACCTCCATCAGACCGTCCATGCGGGTGGGCTTTGACAGGTTGGTGTGGGCCGTCGCATCGACCAGAAAAGCCACCTCTGGCAAAGGCTTGGCGTAGATCACGGGCGAGCGCGGCAGCACCACGGAGCCTGCGGCGCGGATACCCGCCTTACCGATGAGTTTTATTTTCTGTGCCTTGGTCGTGCGGGCGCGGAAATTGATCGAATCGTGGTGATTGCGGCGCAGCGCACCGCCAATCCCGTCATAGATATAGCGCGCGGCAAAGATACCCGTGCGCGCATTCGCAGGCAGCGCGCCGATGCCAGCCTCGGAGCGGATATAGAGGCGGCGCGCCTCAGCCAGCAGACGTTTGACCATGCGGCGAACTTGCGGCGTAGCCTCAGGGGCAGCTAAAAAGTCATCGACGTTCATCCCCTCATCCGCGAGCCAGTCGAGCGGCAGATAGATGCGGCCTGCGCGCGCGTCCTCGCCCACATCGCGGGCGATGTTGGTCAGCTGCATTGCCACCCCCAGATCGCAGGCCCGCGCCAACGCATCGGCGTCGCGCACGCGCATCAGCACGCACATCATTGCGCCCACGGCGGAGGCTACACGACTGGAGTACATCCGCACATCGGACAGCGTGTCATACCGCCGCTCAACCGCGTCCCATGCAAGGCCTTCGATAAGAGCTTCGGGGAGCGCACGCGGCAGGTCAAATTCCTCGATAATCGCAGCGAAAGCGCGGTCTTCGGGAGCGTTTTTGGGTGTGCCTGCATAAGCGAGATCGAGGCGCTCTTGCAGCTCGATCACGGCGCGGCCTTTCTCAGTGCCTTCGTCAACCTCATCGTCAGCAAGGCGGCAGAAGGCGTAGAGCGCGAGCGCGGGGTCGCGCACGGACGCGGGCAGGAGTTTGGAGGCCGCGTGGAAGGAGAGCGACCCTGTGCGGATCACATTGCGGCAATGTTCAAGATCATCAGGCGCAATCATTCGGCGGCCAGTCGCGGTGCGTCGATCTGCACTTCCATGTCGGGGACCAGTTTGGCCAGCACTTCGGCGCTGCTCACCACACCTGGCAGGCCCGCACCGGGATGTGTGCCAGCACCGACGAGGAACAGGCCGTCCGCCTCCTCGCTCACATTATGGGGGCGGAACCATGCGCTTTGCAGGATGCGCGGTTCCAGCGAGAAACCAGCGCCATGGGGCGAGAGATAGCGGTCGCGGAACTCCTCGGGCGTGAACACAAGCTCGGTGCTGATCTTGTCGCGGAACCCCGGCATTTGTTTTTCCAGCTCGGCGGCGACCTTTTCGCGGTAGATGGGTTCTTCCGTCTTCCAATCTACGGCATCGTCCCAGCCAAGGTGCGGCACGGGGGAGAGGACATAGAAAGTATCGTCACCCTTGGGCGCCGCGGTGGGATCGGTCACAGATGGGCGGTGGATATAAAGGCTCATGTCATCAGCGAGCTTGCCCTTCATGAAGATATCCTTGAGCAACCCTTTGAAGCGGGGGCCGTTAACGATGGTGTGGTGACCCAGATCGGGCCATTGATCCGCCGTGCCTTTGGTGCCGAAGTACCAGACATAAAGCCCCATCGACCACCGCTTGCGCCGCAGCTTGGGCGCGGTCCAGCGGCGTTTGGTGTGATTGCGCATGAGGTGGGAATAGGTGTGGCCTGCATCCGCGTTGCTCACGATCAGGGGGGCCTCAAGGCGATCCCCATTTGTAAGAGTTACCGCCTTGGCCTTGTCGTTCTCGATGATGATCTCATCGGCTTCGACACCGTGGCGGATCACGCCGCCTTGGGCGCGGATGACGCTTGCCATACCGTCGGCAATCGCCTGCACACCGCCCATTGCGTAATGAACACCGTATTCCTTCTCGAGGTGGGCCACCAACGCGTACATCGAGGTCACATGCGCAGGATCACCGCCAATAAACAGCGGATGGAAAGACAGCGCCATGCGCAATTTGGGGTCCTTAACCCGCGCCGCAGCGTGGGCATAGATCGACCGATCAGCGCGTAGCATTGCGAACTTGGGCAGGACCTTGATCGTCTCCCAGATGCGGTGCATCGGCTTGGCGACCATCCCCTCAAACCCCACGACGTAGCGCGCGTGGCTGTCTTTGAGGAACTTCTTATAGCCCTTCACATCCGCTGGATTGATCTTGGCCACCTCCGCGAACATCCGTTCGTCATCGCTGCACGCTGCAAAGGTCGTGCCATCGGGCCAGCGCACCTCATAGAAGGGATCAAGCGGGCGCAGATCAATGTCAGCGCGGAAATCACGGCCGCAATCACGCCAAAGCTGCTCGAACACCTGCGGCACGGTCACAATCGTCGGCCCCAGATCGAATCGGTGGCCGTCTTGGGAAATAGACGAACCACGCCCCCCTGTGCGGACCAGACGGTCCAACACCGTGACCGCATATCCCTTTGCTCCAAGGCGCATCGCTGCGGCAAGGCCGCCCAGGCCAGCACCAATAACGATGGCGCGGTTGTCGGGGATGGAGCTTTGATCTGTCATGAGGGGGCTAACCACACTGTCTAATTAGATTGACGTTTTCACCGTGCACTCTTTCATATTTCAACCGAATGTGTAAACTAAAATAGACACATTAGGGAATTTACGTCTTGTCACAGGTCGTCAGCCTCAGCTTTTACCGCTTTGACAGCACCCTCGCGCGCCTTTGGGCGTTTGCGATGATGGGCTTGGCGCGTGGGCCTTTGGCACGGACGCAAGGCATCGGGTTTTGGAAGCTTTGCGGTTCTGGCACGGGGGAGGGGTTCAACCTCAAACCCAACTGGGGTGTTTATGCGATTCTCGCTACGTGGCCTGATGAAGCCACAGCCAAGCGCGAGACGGCGCAGGGGATTTTTGCACGGTACATCGCGAAGTCCACCGAGGACTGGACCGTTTTCCTGTCCACCAAATCCGTGCGCGGGAATTGGTCGGGGGAGCATCCGTTTATCGCCGATGATGCACCGCTCACTGGCCCCATCGCTGCGCTCACCCGTGCTTCCGTCAAACCCGGCATGGCGCGGCATTTCTGGGGGCGGGTGCCAAATATCTCTACCGTCATCAGCAAGGACCCTTCAGTGCTGTTCAAACTTGGCATCGGGGAAAAACCGCTGGTACAGCAGGTCACATTCTCCATCTGGCCTGATGCGGCGGCAATGAACAATTTTGCCCGCACAGGCCCCCACGCCGAAGCCATCAAATCCGTCCGCAGCGACGGCTGGTTTTCCGAAGAACTCTACGCCCGCTTCTCGCTTGTGTCCGACCGCGGCACATGGGGCGGCGTCTCTCCTTTGCATTCGAAAGAACCGATATGAAACAGCCCTTCCCCTTCTCGGCCATCGTGGGTCAGGACGACATGAAACGCGCGATGATCCTGACGGCAATTGATCCGACCATTGGCGGCGTGCTGGTGTTTGGCGATCGCGGCACGGGCAAGTCAACCGCCGTGCGCGCGCTGGCCGCCTTGCTGCCCCCGATCAATGCCGTTGTAGGCTGTCCCGTCAATGCCGAACGGGTAGCTGATTGCCCTGACTGGGCCGATGTCACTTCGGGCAAAACCCACGAGATTCCCACGCCTGTGGTGGACCTGCCGCTCGGTGCGTCCGAGGACCGTGTCACGGGTGCTTTGGACATTGAGAAGGCTCTAACCAACGGGGAAAAGGCATTTCAGCCGGGTCTACTGGCAAAGGCCAATCGCGGCTACCTCTACATCGACGAGGTCAACCTGCTGGAGGATCATATCGTTGATCTGCTGCTGGACGTGGCGCAATCAGGCCAGAACGTGGTGGAGCGGGAGGGCCTGTCGATCCGCCATGCCGCACGGTTTGTGCTGGTAGGCTCGGGCAACCCCGAGGAGGGCGAATTGCGGCCACAGCTGCTCGACCGTTTCGGCCTGTCGGTTGACGTCGCCTCCCCCACCGATATCGACGAGCGGATCGAGGTCATCAAACGCCGCGATGCGTACGAAAACGACCACACGGCCTTCATGGTGCGTTGGCAGGCGGAAGACGGCATGCTGCGCGACCAGATCACAGCGGCGCGTGAGGCGCTCAAGGAACTCACCACGCCCGAGCAATCGCTACGCGATGTGGCGGAGCTGTGCATCGCACTCGGCTCGGACGGGCTGCGCGGCGAATTGACCTTGCTCAAGGCCGCGCGCGCCTATGCGGCGTTCCGCGATGATACGGCGCTGACACGTGGACATATTCGCGATGTGGCGCCCCTTGCCCTGCGCCACCGCATGCGTCGCGATCCGCTGGATGATGCAGGATCAGGCATCCGCGTGGCGCGCATTGTCGAAGAAACGCTCGGCACCTGATGACCCCGCTCACCCGCGCCCATACCGCGCTGGCCTTGCTGGCGGTTGATCCGCTGCTTGGCGGGCTGGTCGTGCGCACGCACGCGGGCGCCGTGCGTGATGCGGTGATGGCTGCGGTGCCCAAACACACGCGCCTGCATCCGGCCCTGAGCAATGAAGCGCTGGATGGCGGGATCGACGTTGCGGCAACTTTGAACTCTGGAACGCTGACACAGACGCGTGGCTTGCTGGCCCGCAAGGGTGTGTTCGTTCTCGCCATGGCCGAGCGGGCCGAACCCTATATCGCCGCGCGCCTCGCTGCGACGCTGGACCTGCAACAGGGGCACAGCCTGATCGCGCTGGATGAAGGGATTGAGGATGAAGGGCTGCCCCCTACCCTCTCCGACAGGCTCGCGTTTTGCGTCGAACTTGAGGCGTGCGCATTGGCCGATATCGCGCCTGCGCCTGACTGGCCGACCCCTGCCCCGCTGGCACAAGTGCGCGTTTCCGATGATATCGCTGACGAGCTTGTCCTGCTGGCTGTCAGGTTGGGCATCACCAGCCTACGAGCCGTTGGCTTTGCGCTCAGAGCGGTGAGGGCCCATGCAGCCCTGAATGGCCGAAAAGACTCTAGCCCTGACGATGTTGCCGCCGCTGTAGCGCTTGTTTTCGCGCATCGTGCGACTCAGCTGCCTGCGGAGGAGGAGACGCTACAGGAAGCGCCTGACGACACTCCCCCACCCGAGACAGCCGATACCCCCCCTCAGCCGCAGGAGAGCCTGCCTCAGGACATGTTGCTGGACGCTGTGCTGGCCAATCTGCCGCCCGACCTGCTTGCAAAGCTGAACAGCAGTGGTGCGGACCGCAGCGCGTCAGGCAGTGGTGCGGGGCAAAAGAAGATCGGCAACCGCCGTGGTCGCCCCCTGCCCGCCCGTGATGGCGGCAATGCTCAGGGGCGCGTGGACCTGATTGCGACCTTGCGCGCCGCGATCCCGTGGCAGACCTTGCGCCGCCGTGACGCGCCACAGCGCACTGGCCCGATCATCCGCCACAGCGATCTGCGGCACAAGAGGTACGTCGATCATTCCGACCGCTTGCTAATCTTTGCCGTTGATGCCTCAGGCTCCGCCGCGATGGCGCGTATGGGTGAGGCGAAGGGCGCAATCGAGTTGTTGCTGGCCGAGGCCTACGCACGCCGTGATCACGTGGCACTGATCTCGTTTCGCGGGCAGGAGGCGGAGGTTCTACTGGAGCCGACCCGTTCGCTTGTCCAGACCAAACGCAAGCTGGCCGCCCTGCCCGGTGGTGGTGCGACACCGCTCGCCGCTGGATTGATGGCGGCACAGACCATGGCCGTTCAAGCACGGCGCAAAGGACTGACGCCGACTGTCATCACCCTCACAGACGGGCGCGCGAACATGGCGCTGGATGGCAAGGCGAACCGCACGCAGGCGGCCACAGATGCCCAAGCCATCGCCCGTGCGCTCCGCGCCGCGCGCGTGGACAGCATTGTCATTGATACAGGCAAACGGCCCGAGCCGAGTCTGTCCAAAATCGCCGACATCCTTGGCGGTACATATATCGCCCTGCCCCGTGCAGACGCGCGGAGTGTCGCAGGCGTTGTCGCTTCTATGCTTGAGATTTAGGTTATGGATTGGGCGCGTCACAAGGCTGACTGGCCGCACGCCGAAACCTCCCGATTCATCTTGTGCAAACCGCATAAATGGCACGTCCAAGATGCAGGCGACGGGCCGCTGATCCTGTTGCTGCACGGTGCAGGCGGCGGCACGCAGAGCTTTCGCAATCTGATCCCGCTGCTTACCCCCTCGCACCGCGTTGTTGCGATTGACCTGCCGGGTCAGGGGTTCACACGGCTGGGCGCGCAGGCGCGCTGCGGGTTAGAGGAAGTGGCACATGACATCGCGTTGCTCTGCGAGCGGGAAAGCTGGCAGCCTGTCGCGATCATTGGCCACTCCGCGGGGGCGGCTGTCGCGCTTGAACTGGCGCCCCACCTGCCCTCACGGCCCTTTGTCATCGGGATCAACGCAGCCCTCTCGCGCTTCAAAGGGGTGGCTGGCGTGCTCTTCCCGTTGATGGCAAAGGCACTGGCGGTGATGCCTGGTGTGGCAGGGCTGTTCACCGCGTCCAACGGCAACCCCCGCTCCGTGCAGCGGCTGATTGACGGGACGGGATCCAAGCTGCCTGCGAACGAGCTGCGCCACTACAGCGCGCTGGTGAGTGACCGCGGCCATGTAAATGCAACGCTGCAGATGATGGCGCAATGGGAGCTTGATCCGCTGCTGGCCCGCCTGCCCCAGAGCGACCAGCACGGCCTGCTTATCGCGGCGACCACGGATCGCGCGGTGCCCTACACAGTCTCGCGGGATATGGCGGCGCAAATGACAAATGTGGACTATGCGGAGCTCGCTGATCTGGGCCATCTCGCCCATGAAGAGGCTGCAGATGCTGTTGCGGAGCTCATCCTTGCTTATCTCAAGAAAAATGCGCCCGACAAAGGCACATAATTTTTTTCAAGTACTTAAGGGAATGTTGCCCATGGGCAATCGCTATTTCGCAAACTTTTCCTTCAAAAACGGGCTTTGTTGCACAAATCGGGCGGAGGGCGTGCTACCCCTTCCCCCAGACGGATTTAGCCTACTGGCTCAGTGACGGGTATGCCAAGAGCAGTGTAGCGGTTGAGGACGGCGATACGGACCTGGATCTCTGCGACCTGCCTATCAAGGTCCCTCGCCATCAACGATTGGCCGAGTAGTTTCATGCAGTGCATTTTGGTTTCGACGCGACTTCGGCGGTGATATCCACTCCAGCGTCGCCACAGGGTCCGGCCCAAATATCGTTGTGTATTGACTGCATCGTTAGGCGCAATGGCACCGTCACTCGTCGGCTTCCAGGGCTTGGCGTTCTTGCGTGG
>CBFHZX010000018.1:0-51159 GCA_965660425.1 Sulfitobacter sp.
CTTGGTCTTGTATTTCGTGGGTGCCCAGCTGCTCATGCCTTGAGCTATCACGCTGGATTCATACAGTGAATCCCATCGCCGATTTGTGCAACAAAGCCCTGCTGGGAGCGTAACCAGGATAGTGCTATTAATCACCTATAAATTCTGGAAAATAAGTGCTAGGTTGCTTTAGGTATTGCTTTAATTTTAATCCATTTTTATTGGGGTCGCGCCATATTCAAATTGATTTTAGTCATCACAGCTGTGGTAACCTTTGGTTTTCTGCCAGGAACTCTGCTGGCACAAAATGCGTCTCAGCTGCGCTGTGGACAGAACGTTAATTGTAACGATAGGAATTCAGTGCTGAACGCTATGGCGAATGCACATGGCCACATGTCCAGGTCAGGTAGCGCTGTTGTAAAAGCCTATAGAGAACAATGTGCAAGCGCCTATTCCCGAGTGTCAAACTTACACAGCATGGTTCCAATTGACGCTGGAATTATGCAGCCACAGATGGATGTTTGTAATGCGGGTCTTGATGAAATGAAGCGCTAAACATCTCATTGTATACTCGCAGCCTGCCAATAGTCATTGCGCTGCCGAGCGCCTCCATATCCTTCTTCACGTCATCAAGGAATCTGACACCGTTGCGGCTTACGCTTTGACACGCCGCTAATTGCGCAGTAACAGATGCATTTGAAATGGCAGCAAAGCGAGCAGCAAATCATCCGTCCACAGTGAAGTTTTCGCGCATCATGGACCTAGCGTACTTGCCGCACGTGTCTGGTCGCGCACGAGTGGTTTCCACTTTTACGGCAAAAAATACTTTTGGTCTTGAACTTGAATATCGAATTGAGTGTTCGTTCGATGGGGCTTCTCTGATCGATACCAGCATTTCTGAAATGGCTAACTGATCAGCTTACATTGACCTCCAGTGAGAGCGCCCATATCGCAGGCGGCGTTAGCTTCGTTTTGATGCCCGCCGATTTTGAGGCGTCTCATTCGACGCTATTGAATGATTATGGGAGCGCCAGATTATTCCGCTGTCTTTTCAGTAGCTCATTCAGCGTCGAAGTACATGATTGTGGAAGCTGCCACGACCATCAACCAGCTTTGGCAGACTGACTTCACCTACTTCAAGATCATCGGCTGGGGGATGGTATTATCTCAGCACGGTTTTCGACGATTACAGCCGTTATATTGTCTATTGGCAGCTCTGCACCAACATGCGTGCCCAGGATGTAACAGACACATTGGACCTCGCATTACAGGCGTCTGGCTGCGATCAGGTCCATGTCGTTCATAAGCCACGTCTGCTCAGTGATAATGGGTCCAGCTATGTCTCTGGCGACTTGGCAGAATGGTTGAAAGACAAGGGCATGAAGCACTCGCGCGGTGCGCCGTATCATCCCCAAACGCAGGGCAAGATTGAGCGGTGGCACCAGACATTGAAGAACCGCATCTTGCGGGAAAACTACTTCCTGCCAGGTGACCCCGAAGCTCAGATCGAAGCCTTCGTCGAACACTACAATCATCAGCGCTATTGAGCCTGCCCCTTTGAAGTGGTCCGCCCCTATAGTTAGGAAGGCGGAGGACTAAGAATGGGCATTGAGAGACCCATGCCCCAAGAGCTTTTCTAACAGCATTGGCACTCGGCCAACTCACTTCCATTTCGATGCCGCTTCGACAGGCACCAAGCACAAAAGCCCATTTTTTCGGTTGTACGCGAGGCGGTTGCCTTGCCATATTACCTTTTTAGACTGGTGTGGCTAAAAATATCAGGCAGACTATATTGAATTCGGTTAAAGGAGAACCAAGATGACCCTTAGAAAAATTATTTTGGCGACCAGTTTTGTGGCTTTGTCTGCCTTGTCACTGTCAGCCGAAACATTGCCAGCTTCTGACAACCGCTTTTTGACAGAAGCTGACCTAGTCGGAATGAACGCATCAACGTTACGTATTGCACGCAATGAGATTTTTGCACGCCATGGTTACGCCTTCAACAGCTCAGAACTTTCACGTCACTTTTCGCAGTATGGTTGGTATAACCCCTATACAAAAAATGTATCGCTCTCACGCGTAGAGCAACAGAATGTATCGTTTATAAAGACTTACGAAACCTCACCACAGCTATTGAGCCGACTTCAAATGCAACCTGTGCAGCAGCAACCACAGGTCACGACTAACACTGTTGTCGTTGTGACTAACGAAAACAGTGAAGAGCTGGCAGAACTAGAGAAGCGCTTTGACGCGTTAAGTAAACAAGTGACTGCACTGGAAGAGCTGGCAGAGCTGCAACGCCGTCTGGCCAGCGAGAAAGAAAACCCTACTAACGTCCATGCTGTAGCAGCTTCGGAAATCGAAGGCCGTTTAAAATCGACAAGTACTGAGCTGAACAAGATTTCCGAGCAAGCAAAGGCCAGCTACCAGACACCTATCCGACCCAAGCAAGGTCAACGGCTGCTTTCACCGCGAGAGCTATCTTTGAGTTTTCCCAAAGTGCCTTGGTATGAGGTCGATAACATCGAGTTCTTTGGAGAATTCTGGCTGGAGCCAATAGTGCTCGATACTGGTGAGTTGTCGTTTGCACTTCGTTTCGTTGACCCAAACGCAAAAAACGAAAGGGTCACGTCCGAATTCAGTTTGACTAGTGAAGAAGCTAAAGTCATCCGTGATGCTCTTGAGCAAACCTTTGAATGGTCTGATACAGCTAAGGAAAAGGGGGTGCGTGACCGCTTCCAAAAAGAGGCTGGTTGCACACCAAAATCCATGTGTGACGCCAAAGTCAGTGGTAACACATCAACGCAGGTCGACTTCATGGTTTTTGAGGGAGGAGCAACGGGCGCCCGTGTCATTCGCAACAAAGGTGCGTATGAAGAGGCTTATGGCATGTCGATAGAGTCCGCAGCACTTCTATCTTCATATTTTGATTACATGATCATGGCGGGGGAAAAAGACTTCCAGGCTGGCTCACGTACTGCGGAAGACCTTGACGCCCTCTTTGACTAATCCAATAACTGCGTTTCTCATATTTTCTAACCGCTACCCTTTAGCAAGCCGATCCAGTAGAGCCATACCATCATCAAAGTCATGACTGCAGTTGCAAACGCCCCTGAGAAGTCCTGGAATGCTGCCAAGGGCTTTGTGACTGATTTGCCTGAGGTGGATTTTGGGGCGACCTGGACAGCAACTATCGAAGGTGCGTCTGAGCTGGGCAGCCAAATTCAAGAAGGCGCAGGGGACGCCGTGGATGCTACTGCGGAAGCACTATCAAATGCGTGGAAGAAAGCCCAAGACGCAGCAACCGGGCTGTTTTCCGAGTAGACGCATAAGGAGAGCGGCCAATAAAAATCTAGCATCATCACTGACACAGTTGGCATCACATTTTTCGGCACAGTCGGTATCGTTTCACAAAAAGGCTGTGCGACTGGCTGAACTGCGGTCCGAATTGACTGTTGAGAATTACGCGCAGGCTCAGCTTGACCGAAATGTCGTGAGCCGCTTTAACCAAGAATGACTGAGGGGGATGAATAAATGTTAAACAACATCGTACCGGAAGGCCGTATCATTGAAGGCCCTATCATTTTATTCATTGTTAAGGCGGTTTATGTTGCGCTGTAGTGGGTAGTACCAATGCAGATGGCAAAAGCCCGAAGCCGTAATAAATGGGGCTGGGTGGTTGGCGCACACTTGCTGACCGCACCTGCCGCTATTTTCCTGTTGACCGTAATGGGCAAAGCACAAGACAGCAGCGAGTAAGCATGCTTTAGCACACTGAGTGCACACGCAGCAGCCTACAACTACGGCCAATCCCGCATCGAACAACTCACATCCGTGTCGCTATCGGCGCGGGCGTGAGGCCAGATCAGAACGAAAAGTTTCCTAATAGTTCCCTAGAAACCAAAAAGGCCTTAGCGATTTCTCGCAAAGGCCTTGTTTTAATGGCTCCGACGGTAGGGATCGAACCTACGACCAATTGATTAACAGTCAACTGCTCTACCGCTGAGCTACGTCGGAACGGTCCGCACCGTATAGCGGCGGTATTTTGGCGCGTCCAGTGGGTATTGAGGTGAATTTGGAAAAAAGTTTGCGATCAATTTTGGAGGCTGAAAAGGGCGCTTTCATGTAGGGGGCCAGTGTGGCCAACTAGGCCGCGGCCGTGCAGGTCAATGAGGTGCGCGAGCACGTTGCGGATTGCTGCGCCAAGCAGGGCTGGGGGCGTTTGCGTGTAGATTTGAGCGGCCAACGCGGGTGCAGTGTTGGGGGCATCTGCAAGGGCTTCAAGGATGGACGCTTCGCGCGCGCGGCGGTGGGCAACGAGCCATGCAAGGCGTCCGGCGGGGTCGTCAACATCCCCGCCGTGACCTGGATAGAACACCCGCCAGTCGCGGGACTGAAGCCTTGCGCAAGAGGCCATGAAATCCGTCAGGTCTCCATCGGGCGGAGAGACGAGGGACGAGGCCCAACCCATCACATGATCTGCGGTAAAACAAGCGTCTCCCCATCCAAGGCTGATATGGTTCCCGATATGGCCGGGGGTGTGGATGACCTCTAGCTCCCAGCCTTCACCGACAATCAATTCGCCATCTTCCACCGTCACGTCAGGCACAAAATCCATATCTACGCCTTCACCGCCCCCCACAGTGCCTGCGGCGGCAAGTTGTTGCATGACTTCCGAGCGGCCAGCAGTCGGGCCACCAAAGGCGATCACGGGCGCACCTGTTGCGGCGCTGAGCGGTTTGGCCAATGGGGAGTGATCGAGATGCGTGTGGGTTACGATAATGTGGCTGATGTGTTGGTCTGGCCCTACAGCAGCTAGAGTCGCCTCAAGATGGGCATCGCTGGCTGGACCAGGATCGATCACCGCAAGTGCCGTATCGCCCAGAATATAGGTGTTCGTCCCGCGGTAGGTCATAGGCGAGGGGTTCGGCGCCACGATCCTGCGCAGGGAAGGCTCAAGCTGAGCGGCCACACCGATTTCGGGGTCAAAGTCATCGGGTGCAAGCATTGTTTGGCCTTTCGCCTGAGGGTGGGGTCCACTAGGTTTAGCGCATGTCGTTCGAATTTCTCAAACGTTATATGCCACGCGGCATTTATGGGCGTGCCGCACTTATCCTGCTGCTGCCAGTTGTTTTTTTGCAGTTGATGGTGACCGTTATCTTTGCGCAGCGTCATTTCGAGGGTGTGACCCATCAGATGACCGATACGGTTTTGCGCGAACTGAAGATGGTTGTACAGACGGTAGAGGATGCCCCTGATGCTGCGGCGGCCCTGCTTGCGGTGCAGTCCGATCTGGCCGTGCTCAACATCGCCATAGATCGGGCGGACAGTGAAAATGTCGTCAACAGCCGTGTTTGGTACGACTACTCGGGCAGTGTTATCATTCAACGGCTCTCGGAGAAGTTAGCGCCGTTTCTGGGCGTTCATCTGAACACAAACGGCACGGTAGATGTCTTTGCCAGAACGCGCCACGGCCCTGTAAAGATGACCTTCGAGCGCCGCCGCATCTCCGCCTCCAACCCGCATCAGATGTTTGTCTATACGATTGTGTTCGGCGTCATTATGACCCTGATCGCAATCATTTATCTGCGCAACCAGCTGCGCCCGATCAAACGGTTGGCCCGTGCTGCCGAAGCGTTTGGACGTGGCCGCCATATTCCCTACAGCCCCGCGGGCGCGATCGAGATGCGCGCGGCTGGTGCGGCGTTTGTCGATATGCGCCAGCGGATCGAGCGGCACATCGAGCAGCGTACGCTGATGTTATCCGGAGTGAGCCATGATCTGCGCACCCCGCTCACACGGCTGCGCCTAGGGCTTGCCATGTTGGATGAGGATGAGGCCGCCCCGCTGTTGCGTGATGTGGCGGATATGCAGGGGATGCTGGACGAATTCCTGAGCTTTGCTGCTGGGGCAGCCGAGGGGGAAACCGTGGCACTTGAGCCGTTCGGTTTTGTCGAAGCGATTGTCGCGGGCGCACAACGTGCGGGGCGGGACGTGACCTTGCTGCCCTGCGAGGGAGAGGGGCGGGGCACTGTTCAATTACGCGATGTTGCCATGCGCCGCGCGGTGGACAATCTTATCTCTAACGCGGTGCGCTACGGTGCGCGTGCCGAAGTCTCTGTGATGCTGACCGACAAGACCCTGCGCATCCGCGTCGAGGATGATGGCCCTGGCATCCCCGAACACCAGCGCGAGCAAGCCACCAAACCTTTCACGCGGCTTGATCCTGCGCGCAATCAGGACAAAGGCGGCAGTGTGGGCCTTGGTCTTGCAATTGCGGTTGATGTGGCGCGCAGCCACGGGGGAATTTTGCGTCTCGGCGGTTCTGAGCGGTTGGGCGGCTTGCGTGTGGACATTGTTATTGCGCGTTAACCTATCGGCAGGGTTGAAAATGGCTGCGCTGTGAGAGAGACTTTCAGAGCGGCAACATCCATTCTCGAATTGCGAAGCGGAGACCCCGATGGACCATTATGAAATGATCAAGGCGCATTTGGGAAAGGCGGTGCCATACGCTACCCACACAGGAGCCGAACTGCTTGAAATCAGCGATGGTGAAGCCAAAGCGCGCCTGACCCAGCGGCCAGAGACGGAGAACCACATCAAGGGACAGCACGCGGGTGCGATGTTCACTTTGGGTGAGGCGGCATCTGGTGCCGCTGTTGCAGGTATCCTTGCCCCGGTCATTTCGCAAATGCGCCCGTTGCGGCGATGGCCGAAATTACATACCGCAAGTTTGCCCAAGGCACGCTTGTCGCGACGGCCACCACATCACGCAGCGGGCCCGAGCTTTTGGCGACGCTGAAGGCAGATGGAAAGGTTGCATTTGACGTGATGATCGACATTCGCGATGCCGAGGACGAGACGGTCGTCGAGATGAAGGTAAATTGGTACGTAAGCCCTAAACGTAACTAGGATCTCAGCAAATTGGGGCGGTGTGGTAGGCCCGGTAGGACTCGAACCTACGACCAAAGCGTTATGAGCGCTCTGCTCTAACCAACTGAGCTACAGGCCCGCCTGAGTTGAGGGGTATTGTGCCATATGCCTTTCGTCAAGGGTTTGCGTTGCGACTTGAGGCGATATGATTTACGCCGCACCCAAGAGATTTTCCTGCCAGAGGCTTTTGACAATGACCGATCGACAAAACGGAATCACTTACGCGGATGCGGGTGTGGATATTGATGCGGGCAACGCCCTTGTGGAGCGGATCAAGCCTGCGGCGAAGCGCACCACGCGCAGCGGCGTGATGTCGGGTCTGGGCGGGTTTGGAGCGCTCTTTGATCTTAAGGCTGCGGGCTATAGCGATCCTGTGCTGGTTGCGGCCACGGACGGTGTTGGTACCAAACTGCGCATCGCGATTGATACGGACAACGTCGATGGCGTGGGCATTGATCTGGTGGCGATGTGCGTCAACGATCTGGTCTGTCAGGGCGCCGAGCCTTTGTTCTTCCTCGACTATTTCGCCACGGGCAAGCTTGAGCTGGATACCGCAGCACGTATCATCGAAGGCATCGCCAAGGGTTGCGAGTTGTCGGGTTGTGCGCTGATCGGCGGGGAGACTGCCGAGATGCCGGGCATGTATCCCGAGGGTGATTTCGATCTGGCGGGTTTCAGCGTCGGGGCGATGGAGCGGGGTGGCACGCTGCCTGCGGGTGTGACCGAGGGTGATGTGCTGCTGGGTCTGGCCAGTGACGGTGTGCACTCCAATGGCTACAGCCTTGTGCGCGCGATTGTGGAGCAGTCGGGCCTTGGCTGGGATGATGCGTGCCCTTGGACAGATGGCACATTGGGCGAGGTGCTGCTGACGCCGACCCGTCTGTACGTAAAGCCTGCGCTGGCTGCGGCACGTCAAGGCATGGTGCATGCATTGGCGCATATTACGGGCGGCGGGCTGACCGAAAACCTGCCGCGTGTGCTGCCCGAGGGAATGGGTGCCACGATTGATCTAGACTCATGGGACTTGCCGCCTGTGTTCCGCTGGCTGGCAGAGAATGGCGGGATGCAAGAGGACGAGATTCTCAAGACCTTTAATTCGGGCATTGGCATGATTGTTGTGGTCCCCGCAGAGAAAGCGGATGACGTGGTCAAGCTATTGTCTGATATGGGCGAGGTGGTCTGCAAAATGGGGACCGTAACGGCGCAGACGGGTGTGAGCTATGAGGGCAACCTCGTCTGATGATGCGTGTGGCGGTGTTTATATCTGGCGGTGGCTCCAACATGGTGGCGCTGCTGGATGATATGGCCCGCGAGGGGCACGCGGGCATGCCTTGTGTGGTGCTTGCCAATAGTGCGGATGCAGGCGGGCTGGCCCGCGCGGCCGAGCGCGGTGTTCCCACAGTTGCTGTGGATCACCGTCCGTTTGGCAAGGACCGCGCTGCATTCGAGGCCGCGATCAGCGAGGTGCTTGTACCCTTTAAGCCTGACATGATCTGTCTGGCGGGGTTCATGAGGGTTCTGACCGCGGAATTCACCTCGCAATGGTCGGGGCGGATGATCAACATCCATCCTTCGCTTTTGCCCAAATACAAGGGCCTGCACACCCATGCGCGCGCGCTTGAGGCAGGCGACAGTGTGCATGGGTGCAGCGTGCATGAGGTGACCGCAGCACTTGATGACGGGCCGATACTGGGGCAGGCGCAGGTGCTTGTGCTAAAGGATGACACGCCCGAGACGCTCGCCGCGCGGGTGCTGGTGCAGGAACACCGCCTCTATCCCGCCGTTCTGCGCCGTTTTGTAGCGGGAGAGCGTGAGCAGCTAATCTTGCAGAGCTGAGATTTTGCAAAGCTGTCTGGTCAATCGGGCGCGATTGGCGTACCGCTAAGGCAGTATAAAGGGAATTTGCGCCATGCGGACGATTACGACCACACAAGAGCTTGCTGAGTATTGCGCACAGGCGGCGACGCATCCCTTTGTCACGGTTGATACAGAATTCTTGCGCGAGCGGACGTATTATTCAAAGCTGTGTCTGGTGCAGCTGGCCATGCCAGGCACGGATGATAGCAATGCCGTCTTGGTTGATCCGCTGGCGGGGGATCTGTCGCTGGAGCCGCTTTATGATCTGTTTCGGGACACCTCTGTTGTCAAAGTCTTTCACGCCGCGCGACAAGACCTCGAGATTTTCTATGTTGATGCGCAGGTTTTCCCCGAGCCGCTCTTTGACACGCAGGTCGCGGCCATGGTCTGCGGCTTTGGCGAGCAGGTAGGGTACGAGACGCTGGTGCGCAAGATCGTGAAAGAGGGCGTGGACAAGACCTCGCGCTTTACCGACTGGTCGCGCCGCCCGCTCACGGATGCGCAAAAGAGCTATGCCTTGGCCGATGTGACGCATCTGCGTCAGGTGTATGAGTTTTTGTCTGCCAAGCTGGAGGAGACCAGCCGCCACAAATGGGTTGAGGAAGAGCTTGAAGTGCTCACCAGCCCCGATACCTATATTACGGCACCCCGCGATGCGTGGAAGCGGGTCAAGACGCGTACGAACTCTGGCCGCTTTCTGGCGATTGTGCGTGAACTGGCGGCATTTCGCGAGGCCTATGCCCAAGAACGCAACATCCCGCGCAACCGTGTGTATAAAGACGACGCGATGGTTGAGCTGGCCTCGAACAAGCCCAAGAACCATGAAGAGCTGGGGCGCGCGCGCCTGTTGTTGCGCGATGCGCGCAAGGGCGACATTGCGGACGGTATTCTCAAGGCCGTTGCGGCAGGTGTGGCCTGTCCCAATGATGATCTGCCGCAGGCCGATCGCAGCCGCGAAAAGCTACAGGTGAACCCCGCGCTTGCGGATCTTTTGCGCGTCTTGCTCAAGGCCAAGACCGAAAGTGCAGGGGTTGCAGCGAAACTCATCGCCTCAGCGGCTGATCTGGATGCGATTGCCGCAGGGAGCCGTGATGTGCAGGCGATGCGGGGTTGGCGTCTGGAGGTCTTCGGTAATGATGCCAAAGCGCTGTGTGGGGGCCAGATCGCACTCACCGCGGTGGGCAATGACGTGAAAGTCGTTCGGGTTTAGTTTTATGGCAAGCGGGTAGAAGAGTTAGCGGCTTACGACCCGTGCGTTCAACTGACCTTCTACGCGAATGCTGCGCACGCCGCGCAAATCCTGATCTGTGATTTGGCGTGCCGCCGTCACCTCGCGGGTGGGTGCTGTGCCGACGGCGGTTGTCGCTTCGGGGCGTACCACTTCGAGACGGTAGGTGAGAACGCCGTTCACAGGGGCTTCATCCTCATTCGCTGGCGTGAGTTGCACCAGATATGTGCCTTGGCGCGCGGCGCGGCCAGTGGCGCGGATGATGGCGCCGCCCGGAATACGCTCGACCTTGAGGTCAACGACCTCTTCAAAGGGGGTGCCGTTGTAATCCAGCGGTTTGTTGCGGTTTGAAAAGAGGCCCGCACGCGCGGCAGGGATGAGCGGGTTCGTATTTACAGCTGTCACCTCAGCAGCGGCAGAGCGGCCAAACCAGTTCGATGGGTTCAAAGCGCTGTTCTGCACATATCCGCATGCCCCGAGGGTCAGGGATGTCGCTAGAACAAGGGAGAGGGAAATACGCATGGGACCTTCCGTCTAATACTGCTGTTGCAAATTGACCTACCCCATTGCGCAGGCCTTGGGAAGGGGTGGGGCTGGACGTTTGCGTAAACAAGCCCTACCTCAGCTTTAAACAGGACCAATAGGAGCACCTCATGGCTACCGCGCAATTTGAAGAGCTTGTCGAGGATTTTGAATTTCTGGACGATTGGGAAGACCGGTATCGGCACGTAATTGATCAGGGCAAGGCGATGGATGCGCTTGACGAGGCGTTGCGGGTGCCTGCACTCAAGGTAGATGGCTGTGCCAGTCAGGTGTGGTTGCACGCCGAAATGAAGGACGGCAAGCTGCATTTTGATGGTGCGTCGGATGCGATGATCGTCTCGGGGCTGATTGCGGTCTTGCGCACGCTTTATAACGGACTCACGCCTTCGGAAGTGTTGGCCGTGGATGCGCGCGCGCAGATGGGGCGGTTGGGGTTGAACCAGCATTTGTCTGCACAACGCTCGAACGGGCTGACGGCGATGATCGAGCGGGTGCGCGAGACGGCGGCGCGGTCTGTCTAGAGAGGGCGAGAGGGCTTTGCCCTCTTGGCCTTTGGCCAATTCACCCAGAATATTTTGACCAAAAGAAAAGGGTTAGAGTCTTGCTAAGGTGGTTTCGAGATCGCCGTAGCCCGTGTAGCGGCGCTCGAATTTGAGACCGAGGCGGGTTGCGCAGTCTTGGGCTTTGGTGGTGAGGGCGGGATCATCGGTTTGGGCTTGATAAACAAGTTTCTCGTAGTTGCCGAAGTACATGTCGCGCAATTCTGGATGGCGGTCGAGGCCCATGGGTTTGATGATAAAGGCGTCAAATTGGCGGACGAGGAAATCGGTGAGGTAGAACGTTGTGATTTCGTCTTCGCTGGTTTTGGCAAATCGGTCGTTGCCCTCGAAGAAGCTGTAGCAGTGGGGCCCCGCGATCATTTTCACACCCATTTCAGCGCAGGCGGCTTCGAGTAAGCCACCTGTCCCGCAGTCGGCATAAACAATAAATATGTCATCATAGGCATCGCGATGCTTGGCCACGGTGTCGCGTACAGCCTGTGTGATTTTCTCGGGGTACAGGTGAAAGTTGGCGGGCAGGCACGTGAGGTCCAGATGGGTCCAGCCATTCGCGGATTTAAGATCGAGGATTTCGCGGGCGAGTGCGCCGCAGGCGACCATCAGGATCTTGCGGCGTGTGTTGTTGAGGGGCAGACCTTCGGTGGTTAGGCGGGTGTCGTCGATTTTCATTTGTGCAGCAGTTTAAGGGTGACCGCCGCACTCATACACAGGGGTAGGGCGAGCATTAGCGAAACTGGCCCGATGCTTGTTAACATCCAGAGTGTAAGGCCTGCGGCGCAGATGACGCCCATGATGAGTAGAGCAAAGATACGGGGCGGCATGTCGGTCTCCTCTTCACATTCAAAATAGGGAGGTCTTGCGCCTGAAAAAAGGCCCCACCTGCTGGAGGGGCCTTAAAGCTATCTATGTGCGGGTGTCACGCGTGGGCACTGTTGTGTTTGCGGCCGACCCATTCTTTTGCCGTCTCAACCGCGACAGCGGCGTCACGGCAATAGGCGTCTGCGCCGATGGCTTTGCCGAATTCCTCGTTGAGGGGCGCGCCGCCAACCAGCACGATGTAATCTTCGCGAATGCCTTGTTCGACCATCGTGTCGATCACGACCTTCATATAGGGCATCGTGGTGGTGAGTAGGGCCGACATACCGAGGATATCGGGGCCTTCTTTTTCCAGCGCTTCGAGGTAGACCTCAACGGCATTGTTGATGCCCAGATCGACCACTTCGAAGCCTGCACCTTCCATCATCATGCCGACAAGGTTTTTGCCGATGTCGTGGATGTCGCCCTTTACCGTGCCGATGACCATTTTGCCCACGCGGGGTGCGCCTGTTTCGGCCAGCAGCGGTTTGAGGATGGCCATACCGCCCTTCATCGCATTTGCGGCCAGCAGTACTTCGGGAACGAAGAGGATACCATCACGGAAATCTGCGCCGACAATTGTCATGCCGCCGACGAGGGCCTTTGTAAGGATGTCGTATGGTGCCCAGTCCCGCTCCAGCAGGATGTTGACGCCTTCTTCGATCTCTTCCTTAAGACCGTCGTAGAGGTCGTCGAACATCTGGGCCACAAGGTCTTCATCGTTCAGATCGGCGAGGATAATATCGTCTTCGTCGGACATGGGTTTTCCCTTTTCATGCACGCAGTTTTGATTAGTTTTGTCAGACGCGGGCAAAAATACTAAAGCATTTACGACAACAAAGACGCAAACCGCGACGCAGGTATACTGAAGTATGCTTGATTTGAAGTGCTTTAACCCCGCCTGCGCCCTCTGCGCGGGGTGCGGGTGGGAGCGTTGCCGTCGGTGCCATCGCTGTCAGAGGAGAATGGACCAAGAGCCGCGGTGATTTCGGTGAGTTCAGGTACGCTGCCTTTAGGGATCGTATCGAGGGCTTCGCGCATCTTTTCGAGGTGGCCTGGCATGGTGCCACAGCAGCCACCTATGATTTTTGCGCCGCAGTTGCGCGCCATCACCGCGTAATCGGCCATTAGCTCGGGCGTGCCATCGTAATGGATGTGTCCGTCGATGTATTTGGGGATGCCAGCGTTGCCTTTGGCTACGATCGGCAGCTTGCCGCCCTTGGCTGCAAAGCCCAGCACCGTGCGCAGCAGATCGGAGGCGCCCGTGCCGCAATTTGCGCCGTAGGCAAGCGGGCCAGCTTCCATGCCCTCGATCATTTCGGTCATGCCAGCGGAGGTCATGCCCATCATCGTGCGCCCTGCGGTGTCAAAGCTCATGGTGCCGACCCAAGGCAGGCCAGCCAGCATGAAGCCTTCTGCTGCTGCGGTGTATTCTTCAGGTGCCGAGATCGTCTCTAGCCAGCCGATGTCGGCGCCGCCAGCTTTGAGGCCATCTGCTGTCTCGTGAAACATCTCGACAGCCGTGGCGTGTGACAGAGTGCCGACAGGTTCCATAATCTCGCCTGTTGGGCCAACGGAGCCTGCGACGATCACAGTGCGGCCTGTGGTGTCGGCGACCTCGCGGGCTAGCTCTGCGCTTACGCGGCTCAGCTCGTGGGCGCGCTTTTGGGCGTTGTGCAGTTTGAGCCGTGAGGCATTTGCGCCAAAGCTGTTGGTTAGAAACAGGTCCGAGCCTGCATTTACCGCACCGCGGTATAGGGTGAGAATATTCTGGGGCTTGTCTGTGTTCCAGAACTCTGGCGGCTCCCCTGATTCAAGGCCCATGTTGAACAAATTTGTCCCAGTCGCGCCATCCGCGAGCAGAACGCCTTTTTCCTCGAGGAGTTCTGAAAACGGATTGGTCATAGGGGTGCTCCTGCGGCGAGGTTTTCCGTCTTCTCTCATGGGGATCGGGTTGCGGCAATATCCGTAATATTCATGTAAATGATGAGTTTGAGCACATTTCACCTTTGGGGGTCTGAGCGGGAGGACGAAAAGCCGATCTCAGGCTTCTTGCGGCAGGCTGCGCAGTGCACTAAGAGGTGAGGCAACAGGGCTGCGGGACTCCCCCGCGCCGCGCAACCACAGGGGACACCCATGGCCCGTCGCAAGAAAATCTACGAAGGCAAAGCCAAGATCCTATTCGAAGGTCCCGAGCCTGGTACGATTGTTCAGTATTTCAAAGATGATGCTACAGCATTTAACGCCGAGAAGAAGGCCGTGCTGGATGGAAAAGGTGTTCTGAACAACCGCTTGTCCGAGTATTTTATGACGGGTCTGAAGCAGATCGGGGTGCCGACGCACTTCATAAAGAGCCTCAATATGCGCGAGCAATTGGTCCGACAGGTTGAGATTATTCCGCTTGAAGTGATCGTGCGCAACTATGCAGCGGGCACGATGTCCAAGCGGTTGGGCATTGATGAGGGCACGCAACTTCCGCGCCCGATTGTCGAGTATTGCTATAAGGACGATTCTCTGGGTGATCCTTTGGTATCCGAAGAGCATATCGCGGCCTTCGGTTGGGCCAGCCAGCAGGATATGGAAGATATTCTTAGCCTGGCACTTCGGGTCAATGACTTCATGTCAGGCGTCATGTTCGGTGTTGGAATCAGATTGGTTGATTTCAAGATCGAGATTGGCCGTGTTTATGAGGGTGATTTCCAGCGGCTGATCGTGGCGGATGAGATATCGCCTGACAGCTGTCGTTTGTGGGACATCGAGACGGGGCAGAAGTTAGATAAAGACGTGTTTCGCCGCGATTTGGGGTCGTTGACGGATGCTTATACAGAAGTAGCGCGGCGTTTGGGTGTGATGCCAAAAGCGTCGACGCCGATGACCAAACCTACGTTGATCAACTGATGCCAATGTCGGATTAAGTTTATTTTGCAAAATGAAGCAGGGGGACGCGCCATGAAAGCACGGGTGCATGTGATGTTGAAGACTGGTGTGTTGGACCCGCAGGGCGAGGCCGTGCGTCATGCTTTGGGTGCGATGGGGTTTGACGGTGTGCAGGGCGTGCGCCAAGGCAAGGTGATCGAGCTTGATCTGGCCGACGGGTCCACAGATGCGGATGTCGAGCAGATGTGCGAGAAGCTGCTCGCGAACACGGTGATCGAGAGCTATACGGTGGAACTGGTCTGATGCGCGCTGCTGTCGTCGTTTTCCCGGGGTCCAATTGTGACCGCGATCTGGCCGTTGCGTTTGAGCAGGCGGGTGCTGATGTCACTATGGTCTGGCACAAGGATAGCACCTTGACTCACGGCGTTGATATTGTTGGTGTTCCGGGCGGTTTTTCTTATGGGGATTACCTGCGCTGTGGTGCGATTGCGGCCAATTCGCCGATTTGCAAATCCGTTGCCGCTCACGCTGCACGGGGCGGTTATGTCCTTGGCGTTTGTAATGGCTTTCAGGTTTTGACCGAAACGGGCCTTTTACCTGGTGCGTTGCTGCGTAATGCGGGGCTCAAGTACATTTGCAAGACAGTGGGCCTTAATGTTGAGACAACGGCCTCAGATTTTACAAGCGGCTACGGCGGCGGTGATGTGATTGATATTCCGATTGCGCACCATGACGGCAATTATTTTGCCGATTCCGAAACCTTGGCCGCGCTCAAGGGCGAGGACCGTATTGCTTTTACCTATGCGCAGAACCCCAATGGATCTCAGGGTGATATTGCGGGGATTTTATCTGCCAATCGTCGCGTCTTGGGGATGATGCCGCACCCTGAACGGGCAGCCGATGCGGGGCATGGCGGGACAGACGGTACGGCGCTCTTCCGCGCATTGGCGGGGGCGCTGACCACAGCGTAAGCTTTACCGTGCGGTGCCCTGTGCTAAAGTGCCTGTATGAGTGATGAGAGCAGTCTAGAGAAATCACCGTGGGAATCCGCCGCGATCAGTTGGCGGGTGCGTATTGCGCTGTTTGTCATGCTGATTTTTGCGATCATCGTGATATCGGTGACCAACCGACTGTTGACGGACCGCTTTACCGAAAGCACGCGGAACCGTGCGGAGCTGCGGATCGCACTTTATGGCGGTAACCTGCTGGCAGAGTTGCGCCAGAACGCTGTTGTGCCACAGCTCCTGGCTCGCGACCCCACCTTGATTGCTGCTTTGGAGAGCGGGGATTACTCTCTTTCGACGCAGCGGCTGATTTCCTTCGTAGACGAGATTGGAGCGGAATCGCTCATGTTGCTGGACATGGACGGGCGCACTGTGGCGGCGACAGACCGCAACCGTCTGGGCGAAGGCCACCGCGCTCAGCCCTACTTTGTTGAAGCAATCCGTGCGAACACCACGATCTTCAGCGTTATTTTGCAAGAAACAGGCGGCTATCGCTTTTTCTATTCCCGACGTATCCAGAACGGCGGCACCACGGTGGGTATCATTGCTGTTGAGGTGGACCTCAAGAAATTCGAGCGCGCTTGGGCGGGGATTTCGGATGCGGTGATTGTGACGTCCAGCACGGGTGAGATCCTGCTCGCGACCGAGCTGCGCTGGCGGGGAAAGACCGAAGAAGAGGCGCTGGCAAATCAGACGCCGCAGGGGGCAATCGAGCGCGCGATCCAAGCGACGGCGGATTGGACGGCATTGCCCGCTGACGCCTATTTGCAGGGGGAGGCGGTGATGCGTCTGGAGGCGCGGGTTAATTTTCGCGGTTGGAAGATGGTCAGCTACACCACCTATGCGAGCGTGCGGGAGCGGGTGAATGGCGTGCTGGCGCTTGAGGTTATGGGGTTTGCGATTCTTCTGGCGCTCGCATTTTACTTTTTGAGCCGCCGCACTGCGGGCCGCGCCGCGATTTTTCAGCGCGAGTCGGCAGAGCTTCGCGCATTGAACGCTGCCCTACAGCGTGAAATCGCCGAGCGAAAGCGCGTGCAAGAGACGCTTGCCGTGGCCGAGCAGACGCTTGAGCAGTCGAGCAAACTGGCCGCTTTGGGCGAGATGTCGGCGGCTGTGAGCCATGAGCTGAACCAGCCGTTGGCGGCGATGAAGACCTATCTGGCGGGCGCGCATCTTTTGTTGCGCCGAAATCGCCCCGAAGAAGCGCTCAGCTCATTCGGGCGGATTGACGATCTGATTGAGCGCATGGGCGCCATTACGCGGCAGCTGAAATCCTATGCCCGTAAGGGGCAGGAGGCATTTTCACCTGTCAATATGAGCGATGCGCTGGCCTCAGCTTTGAGCATGATGGAGCCGCAATTGCGTCAGCGTCAGGTCCAGATTGTGCGCATCCTTCCTGACGTGCCTGTCAATACTTTTGGCGACCGCATGCGGATCGAGCAGGTTTTGGTCAACCTCTTGCGCAACGCGCTCGACGCGACCAAATCAGAGCATACCCCCAAGGTGGAGATCATTTTGACGGCTGGAGAGACGGTAACGCTGACTGTGCGCGACAATGGCCCAGGCATTGAGGACTTGGATGCGCTGTTCGAGCCATTCTACACTACCAAGCAACCGGGGGATGGTGTGGGGCTTGGCCTTGCGATCTCGTCGGGGATCGTGACCGACCTTGGCGGGCGTCTGACAGCGCGGAATGGCCAAGCGGGCGGGGCGGTATTTGAAATGCAGTTGCCGACACATGACGGCACAACTGAAACACAGGCGGCGGAGTAGAGTAATGGCACAGGCGATGAAGATTGCGATTGTCGACGACGAGCAGGATATGCGCCAGTCGATCAGCCAGTGGCTGGCCCTCTCCGGCTATGACACCGAAACATTTGCCAGCGCAGAGGACGCGCTCAAGACATTGGGGCCCGAGTATCCAGGCATTGTGATCTCGGACATCAAGATGCCTGGCATGGACGGGATGCAGTTTCTTAAGAAGCTGATGGGCAGTGATTCAGCGCTGCCTGTTATTATGATCACAGGTCATGGCGATGTACCGATGGCCGTTGAGGCCATGCGCGTGGGGGCTTTCGATTTTCTTGAAAAGCCCTTCAACCCCGACCGTATGAGCGAACTTGCCAAGAAGGCTACGGCAACGCGCCGTCTGGTCATGGATAACCGTTTGCTGCGGCGTGAGTTGAGCGATGGCGGCCAGTTGATGAAAAAGCTGATTGGCCAAAGCCCTGTGATGGAGCGGTTGCGCGAGGATATCCTCGATCTGGGGCAGGCCGATGGCCATGTGCTGATCGACGGTGAGACGGGGACGGGCAAAACCTTAGTGGCTCATGCGCTCCATGCTGTGGGCAGCCGTGCGGGCAAGAAATTCGTGCTGGTGAGCGCCTCGGCTTTTGAGGAAGATGCGCTGAGCAAACGGCTTTTTGGCCCTATGCAGCCTGAGGACGCCCATCTGCCTGCCATTGAAGAGGCCCGCGGCGGTACTTTGGTGCTAGAAGATGTCGAGGCGCTGAGCGAGACGCTACAGGCGCGTTTGCTGTCTGTTATCAATGAGCAGGGCACGCCAGCAGAGACGCGGATCGTTGCGATCTCCAACCTGCAAGAGGCGGGGAGAACGTCTGAAGATGTGCTGCGCTCGGATCTCTTTTACCGTTTGGCTGCCTTGCGGATTACCGTGCCGCCATTGCGCACACGGGGCGAGGATATCCTGACCCTGTTTACGCGATTGAGCGATCAGTTCGCGGAAGAATACGGATGCGATGCGCCGCAGGTAACCGCACAAGAGGCAGCACAACTGTTGCAAGCGCCATGGCCAGGCAATGTGCGCCAGCTCATCAATGTGGCCGAGCGTGCGGTGCTTCAGTCGCGGCGCGGCTCTGGCTCGATTGCTTCGTTGTTGATGTCAGACCACGATGAGATGCAGCCTGTGATGACGACCGAGGGCAAACCGCTCAAGGAATATGTCGAGGCGTTCGAGCGTATGTTGATCGACAACACGATGCGGCGGCACAAGGGCTCGATTGCCAGTGTCATGGACGAGCTGTGCCTGCCGCGCCGTACGCTCAACGAGAAGATGGCGAAGTACCAGCTTCAGCGCTCTGATTATCTTTAGACACGGGACGCTGTATGTGGCCTAACCCATAAAAAAGGGGCACAGAATGCTGCGCCCCTTTCTTGTACCGAGTGGAATGGTCTCAGCCTGTGCCCATTTTATAGAGCTGGAACGCTATGCCGTCATCTTCGGTGCGACACATCCAACGCTCTTGGGTTGCAGGCACATCGATAATGTATTGGTTGATCTCGACAATCGGCAGTGTGGTGTTGAGCTGGCTTGGTGATCCTGTTTCCGCCGTTACAGCACGTATGCAAGTGCGGTTTGCGCGTGCATCGCGGCGCACATCAGGGTCGGGGTCAAACACAGCTGGATCACAGCCAGCAAGCGCCATTGTTGCCATACAAAGGATCAGGGCGGGTCGCGTGAACGTTTGCATAGTGTCTCCTAAAGTGCATTACTAAGTGCAAATGCACTGGTATTGTTGCTGCGGACTCTACGCGCAAAATATTAACACGGCAACATCTCGTAGACTGCTGCAACGGGGCAAATTTTGCGGCATTTGCCAAGTACATTGCAAATTGTCTGGTTTTGCGATGATTGGCCATTGTGTTTGCATACGGCCTGCTCTTATCTAGAGGGATAGGAAAGGCCGAACGTCCAACGTAATGGGTCATCCTTTTTGAGTTTCGCTGACAGGGCAAGCAGGCGCTTGTGACTATCAGACCGATTTTGCCGGTAACGGCAATGCAAACGCTGCTGGATATCTTGCGCTAACCGCTTGGGATAACACAGTTTATAATGGGTGTGCGGCACGCTTTGCATAAGCAAAGTGGGGCCAGCGCATTTTTGAGGAACCGCGATGACGCGCGCGAACGCTGAATACAGTATCGGGAGTGGCCTTATGGGCCGCACCGCTGTGCCGTCACCAATCGCCCTGACAAGACACCTGACGCAGCGCGCTGCTCCCCCTGGGGGGCCGCGGCGTTCGCGCCCGTGCAAAAGAGTAAAATGCCTAAAAAGATGCTTATCGATGCCACCCACGCTGAAGAGACTCGCGTTGTTGTGGTTGATGGAAACAAAGTTGAAGAATTCGATTTCGAATCCGAGAATCGCCGCCAGCTAGCTGGTAATATCTATCTCGCCAAAGTGACGCGTGTTGAGCCGTCCTTGCAGGCGGCGTTTGTGGACTATGGTGGCAACCGCCACGGCTTCCTCGCGTTCTCCGAAATACACCCCGACTACTACCAGATCCCCGTGGCTGACCGTGAGGCGCTGCTCGAGGAAGAGCGTGCCTATGCCAAGGCGCAGGCCGCCAAGGATGAAGAGGCGGAAAAGCCTAAAAATCGTACGCGCAGCCGCTCCCGCAAGGCCAAGGCAGAAGATGCCGTCAGCGATGATGCCACAACCTCAACCGACATTGATGGCATGGAGACGGTTGATCTGGAAGCAGAGGTTTCGGATGATGAAGCGTCATCGCCAATGGAGCGGGTGAAGGAGACACCTGTCGAGACACCCGATGTCACAGAGACAACAGATGATGAGGATAACGCAGAAACAGCGGAAGCTTCTGACAAGGACGAAACGATCGAATCTGTTGCTGACGAGGACGATAGCGAAGAAATTCGTCCCGTGCGCAAACCGCGTCCGCGCCGTTACAAGATTCAAGAAGTCATCAAAGTCCGTCAAATCCTGCTGATTCAAGTGGTCAAGGAAGAGCGCGGCAACAAAGGTGCGGCGCTGACGACCTATCTGTCGCTGGCGGGCCGCTATTGCGTGCTCATGCCCAACACTGCGCGTGGTGGTGGCATCAGCCGCAAGATCACCAACGCGCCCGACCGCAAGAAGCTCAAGGAAATCGCACAAGAGATCGAAGTGCCACAGGGCGCAGGCCTCATCGTGCGTACGGCAGGTGCCAAACGCACCAAGGCCGAGATCAAGCGCGATTATGAGTACCTCCAGCGCATGTGGGAGCAAATCCGCGAGCTGACGCTAAAGTCCATCGCACCTGCCAAAATTTATGAGGAAGGCGATCTGATCAAACGCTCGATCCGCGACCTTTATAACCGCGAGATTGACGAAGTGTTTGTCGAGGGCGAGCGCGGCTACCGCATCGCCAAAGACTTCATGAAGATGATCATGCCGTCCCATGCGAAAAACGTGAAACGATATGAGGAAGGCCTGCCGCTGTTTGCGCGCTATCAAGTCGAGACTTATCTGGCGGGTATGTTCAATCCCACGGTGCAACTGCCCTCGGGCGGCTACATTGTGATCGACACGACTGAAGCGCTGGTTGCGGTTGACGTAAACTCTGGCCGTGCCACGAAGGAAGGCTCGATCGAGCAGACAGCGCTCAAGACGAACCTCGAGGCCGCCGCAGAAGTGGCGCGTCAGGTCCGCCTGCGCGATCTGGCGGGTCTGATCGTCATCGATTTCATCGACATGGACGAGCGGCGCAACAACACCGCCGTCGAGAAGATGATGAAGGACAAGCTCAAAACCGATCGCGCGCGCATTCAGGTTGGACGTATCTCGGGCTTTGGCCTGATGGAGATGTCGCGCCAGCGTCTGCGCCCCGGCATGCTTGAGGCCACGACACAGCCTTGTACGGCCTGTCATGGCACAGGACTTATCCGCTCTGATGACAACCTTGCGCTCGCCATTCTGCGCGCGATTGAGGAGGAGGGCACACGCCGCCGCTCCCGCGAGGTGCTGATTAAAGCACCCGTCGCCATCGCAAACTTCCTGATGAACCAAAAGCGCGAGCATATCGCCCATGTCGAGGGCCGCTATGGCCTGAGCGTGAGGATTGAGGGCGACCCCCATTTGGTCAGCCCTGATTTCACGCTAGAGAAGTTCAAGACAGCCACCCGCGTTGTGCAGCTGGCCACGCATATCAGCTCGGTTGATACAAAGCTGATGGACAAGATCGACGAGGCGGATGCTGCGGAGGTGGAGGCCGCCGCCGCATTGGAAGCCGAAGAAGAGGCGAATGCCGAGGCCCGTAACCAGCCAAACAACCATGGCGACGGAAACGATGATGGCGAAGGCAAGCCCAAGCGCAAGCGTCGTCGGCGTCGTCGCCGTGGCGGGCGTAGCGATAATGACGCGCAGCAGAATGAAGATGGCCAGCCGTCCGAGGCAGACGCATCTGAGGCAGCTGACAACGAAGCTGCACCCAAGTCCGATGCAGGCGGAGAAGCATCTGATGAGGCCGCAAAGCCGAAATCGCGCAGCCGTTCACGCAGCCGCAAGCCTAAGCAGGATGCGGAAGCCACGGAGGCGTCAACTGCTGATTCCGTAGCGCAAACTGATGCGGAGGAAGCACCCGCAGCAGAGGAGCAACCCAAGCCGAAGCGCACCCGTGCGCCGCGCAAACCCAAGGCTGCACCTGCCGAGACCGCTGATGCTGTAGGGGATGCACCTGCTGCCGAGGAAGAGGCGCCCAAGCCCAAACGCACCCGAGCGCCGCGCAAGCCCAAGGCAGCGCCTGCCGAGACTGCGGATGCTGTAGAAGGCGCCGCTGCCGCCGAGGCAGAAACGCCCAAGCCCAAGCGCACCCGCGCACCACGCAAGCCGAAGGTCGCACCAGCGCCCGAAGCGGAGGCAGAAGCACCGACCGAGGCCGCAGCGCCAGTGGTTGAAGCCCCTGAGCCTGCGCCTGAATCAGCCGCACCCGCGCCTGCACCAGATCCTGAGGTCAAAGCGGAAGAACCCGCCAAGCCACGGCGCAAAGGCTGGTGGTCACTCGGGCGGTAAGCTGCCAAAAAAAGGCAAACAGGAAAGGCAGGCCTCTGGGTCTGCCTTTTTCTATTGGGCGGACAGTTTAGGTCGTTTTTTCAATCAGGTAGACTTGGACGCCCTCGTCTTCGCTGCTCTCGATTAGGGCATAGCCTGCTTCGGCACAAAAATGCGGGACATCGATAATCGCCGCGGGATCATCCGCACGCATGCGCAACCGTTCGCCTGTCGGGATGGCCATCAGACGCTTGCGCGCTTTAAGGACAGGTAGGGGACAGAGCAGCCCCGTGGCATCAAGGTCATGTATCATACGCGCAGATGTAGGCCGCATGTTACAACCTGTCCACAGCCTTGTGACATGATGGCAGGTGACGCCATGCGCGGGGCGGTATAGCTGTAGGCCATGTTTGGAATCGAACTCATCGACGCGAGCCTTTTGCCTGCTATGACCATCGCCCTTGTGGCGGGGATTATCAGCTTTTTATCGCCCTGCGTGCTGCCGATTGTGCCGCCTTATCTGGCGTATATGAGCGGGGTGAGCCTCAATGACATGGGCTCCGAGGCCAGCGCGCGGCGCCGTGCCATCATCGCGGCATTGTTCTTTGTCATGGGGCTGAGCACGGTGTTCTTGCTGCTGGGGTTCACCGCCTCGGCCTTCGGGGCTTTTTTCCTGCAAAACCAGATCCTCTTTAGCCAGATTTCAGGCGTTGTGGTGATCATCTTCGGCATTCATTTCCTTGGCATCTACCGCATCGGTTTTCTGGACCGTGAGGCGCGGATGGATGCGGGGGACAAAGGCGGCTCGTCTTTTGGCGCCTACGTGTTGGGGTTGGCCTTTGCATTTGGTTGGACGCCCTGCATCGGGCCGCAGCTGGGCGCAATTTTGTCGCTGGCCGCGTCTGAGGCGAGTGTGAGCCGTGGCACGCTGCTGCTCGGTGTCTATGCGCTGGGGTTGGGTATTCCCTTCCTGCTGGCCGCGATGTTCATGACCCGCGCTGTAGGCGTTATGAACAAGCTCAAGCGCCACATGAAAACAATCGAGCGCGCGATGGGCGTGCTGCTGGTCATTGTGGGTTTTGCCATGCTTACGGGAGCGTTTTCCACCTTCAGCTTCTGGCTGTTGGAGACCTTTCCCGCCCTTGGCGCTTTGGGCTGAAGTAAAAGCCTCACTTTGGCTGAAAACCCGCGTTAGCATAGGTCAAACGACCAAAGGTTTGACCCCGCGCCATGGCTGCTTCACTGCAAAAATCCGATGCACCCGTCAGGCGGCGGGTGGTGTTCTATATACCGGGCTATGACCCCATTCACCCACGTCGTTACCGCGAGCTTTACCGTAAGGAAGGCGCCGCGCAGGCGCAGATATCAGGCTATGAATTGTCGCTGTCAGCACGACAGGGGCGCGCGCAATACGGTTGGATTGTCAAAGGCTTGATCGACGATGTACATGTGGATCCCTCTGTGGATGTGCTGGTCTGGTCTGATATTGTGCGCGCGAGTATGGATACCTCAATCCCTGCTACATACCTGCAACTACTTCGTACAGCTTGGGTCTACATAGGCTCAGGCGCTCTTTGGCGGCTGATGCGCTTGCGAAAGGGGCCAGTGATAGCAGCGCTCTACCCTGTTGCAATGCTTTTGATCCAGCTTGCGCTCGCCGCTCTGCTGGGGATGTTTGCAGCGCGCGCTCTTGATCTGTTGCCGCTGGTGTTGGGGCCAAATCCTGTGCCTGCCCTGATTGCGTTGAAACCCCTTGTTTGGGGGGCTGTGTTTGTCTGGGTACTGCGTTGGTTCAAGGCCAAGGACGCCAAGTTCTTCGCCTACTACCTGATGCACGACTTTGCTTATGGCGCTGCGACTAAGGGTGCGAACACCCCCGAGCTTGAGGCACGCATGACTGCCTTCGGCGAAGCGATTGCCGATGCGTTGCAACGTTATGTAGATGAGATTCTGGTGGTTGGGCATTCGTCGGGGGCGCATTTGGGAGTTTCCGTGCTGGCCGATTTGATCCGCTCAGGCCGCGTGTCTGAGGCAGGCCCAAACCTCGGGTTTCTGAGCTTGGGGCAGGTGGTGCCTATTGTCTCGTTCCTGCGCGATTCGCACCGTTTGCGTGCTGATTTGGCCTATCTGAGCGCGTCTGATGCGCTGACATGAGTGGATGTGACGGCTCCTGGTGATGGCTGTGCCTTTGCGCTGTGCGATCCCGTTGCTGTAAGTGGTGTGGCCCCGCCTGATCAAAAGTGGCCGCTGGTCTTCTCTGCTGCTTTCACGCAATCGCTCAGCCCTGCGCGGTGGAAGGCGCTGCGCTGGCGCTTCTTCCGCCTGCATTTCCAATACCTCTGCGCCTTTGATCGCCCAAAGGACTATGATTATTTCCAGATTACTGCAGGGCCGCAAACACTTGCCGCGCGCTACCGTGATCGGCCGCCGTCCAAATCGCGGATCACCAAGCCTGTCAATAAATTCACGAGTACGGCTCCATGATGTTGCCGCCCAAACCTGTGCCGCGGCCTGATAAAGTATCGCTCTGGCGCTATGCCAAGCTTTTTCGCGCCTACATTCTTTCGGCCCTGCCTGCGCGGCTCTATCGTGCATGGATGGCAGAATTTCGCACGCCGTTTTTCCGCAGCTATTTGATCAACCAGCCCGAATTGGTGCAGCGTGTGCTCAAGGAGCGTCCCGATGATTTTCCCAAATCGACCCGCGTGAACGAGGGGCTGCGCCCGCTGCTCGGGAATTCGGTTTTCGTCACCAATGGCGAGACGTGGAAGCGGCAGCGACGGATCATTGATCCCGCCTTTGAAGGAGGGCGCTTGCGCGAGACATTTGCCGCCATGTGGGACGCGTCCGAGGCGGCGGCGAGGCGGCTTGGACAGCACTTGGGGCGCGAGATCGAGATTGAGGAAGAGACGAGCCATGCGGCGGCGGATGTGATTTTTCGCACGCTGTTCTCCTTACCTATCGAGCATCATATGGCCCGCGATGTGTTCGAAGAATTCAAGACCTACCAGCGCAGCCAGCCGATCCTGAACCTTGCTGCCCTTGTGCCGCTACCGCGTTGGATGCCGCGCTTGTTTCGTCGTGACACGACGCGCAGTGCGGCGCGCATTCGTGCATTGATCACGCAGATGACGCAAATGCGCGCGAATGAGATCGCTGCAGGGACCGCACCAGATGATCTTGCCACAAAGATTATGACCACAGCCGATCCTGAGACGGGTGAGATGTTCACCACCGAGGAGATGGTCGATCAGGTCGCGATTTTCTTTTTGGCGGGACATGAGACAAGCGCCTCGACGCTGGCTTGGGCGCTTTATCTGATGGTGCTTTATCCTGAATGCCAGGAGAAGCTGGCAGCAGAGGCGCAAGTGCTGGAGGACTGCGATTTCAGCGCGATGAGCAAGCTGCGTCTGAGCCGCGATGTCTTTCGCGAGACGCTGCGCCTCTATCCGCCTGTGCCGATGATGGTGCGGGAGAACACATGTCCTGAGGTGATGCGGGAGCGTGATGTGCGCCGTGGCTCGCAAATGGTGATCAGCCCATGGCATCTGCACCGCCACACGCGGCTTTGGGACAATCCCGACGGGTTTGACCCCGACCGCTCGCAGACTGAAAATGGCAAGGCTTGCCAGCGTGATGCATTTATCCCGTTCAGTGCAGGAGCGCGGGTCTGTCCGGGCGCTGGGTTTGCAATGATCGAGGGCGCTGATCCTGAGCCGCATTTTGCGCGACTACCATGTGACTGTGGGGCCAGTGCCCGTACCTATGGCGCATCTGACAGTGCGTGCAAAAGACGGAATTCGCCTGACCTTGACCAAGCGTGAGCGTTAACACGGCTAAAGCGTCTGGCGCTGTCCTGTCGAACCCTCTAGAACGGGATAAATCCCATAGACCCCAAATAAAGGTAGGTTTCATGTCCCCTAAAGACGCACAACGCACCCGTATGGCAACCGCAGCGGGCTTTATCGCTGCATTGGATCAATCGGGCGGCTCTACGCCGAAAGCGCTGGCGCAATATGGGGTTGAGCCGTCAGATTATTCTGGTGATGTAGAGATGTATGCGGCCGTGCATGCGATGCGTAGCCGTATTATCTTTGCGGAGGATTTTACGGCAGACAAAGTGCTGGGCGCCATCCTGTTCGAGCGGACGATGGACAGCGAAATTAATGGCAAACCAACGGCGCAGCTGCTTTGGGAAGAGCGGGGCGTGGTGCCGTTCTTGAAGATCGACAAAGGGCTTGCCGATGAAGTCAACGATGTTCAAATGCTCAAGCCGATGCCAGATCTGGACGCGCTACTGGCCAAGGCCAATGAAAAGGGCATTTTTGGCACTAAAGAGCGCTCGTTGATCCTGAAAGCAAACGCCAAGGGGATCGCGGATGTGGTCGCCCAGCAGTTTGATGTGGCGCGTCAGGTGTCAGCGGCAGGTCTGGTGCCGATTGTGGAGCCCGAGGTTCACATCGAGAGCGCGACAAAGGCCGAGGCTGAAGATATTCTTGAAGCGGAAATGATGAATCATCTTAATGCGTTGCCAGAGGATGTTGATGTTATTTTAAAGCTCACGATCCCGAGTAAGGCAGGCCTCTATGATGCTGCGGCGGATCATCCGCGTGTCTTGCGTGTTGTGGCCCTTTCGGGGGGATATTCGACTGAGGTTGCCTGTGATCTGCTCTCGCAGAACCACAAGATGATCGCGAGCTTTAGCCGTGCATTGGCCGAGGGGCTGAGCGTGAAAATGTCTGATGCGGAGTTCAACACAGCGCTGAGCGCGAACATTCGCAAAATCTATGATGCATCTGTCGCCTAGGCTTAGAATTGACAGCTGAGGCGATGGCCTCAGCTCAATCCGTCTTTGACAAGCGCTCCTTTAACGTCTCGAGCACATAAACGCGGATAGCGGATGCAAGCCCGCTGTCCATGCCCCTTGCTGCGTCTATTTGGGCGACTAAGGCGTTGATCGGGATGGACTTTTCCTGTGCGATCTGACGTAGTTCCGACCAGAACGGCGCCTCCAGCGAAATAGATGTGCGGTGACCGTGCAATGTGACGGAGTGTTTGACAGGACGCGCTGTCATGTCTCGCGCTTGTGCGCGTCGAGCATGCGGATCGCACGCTCGGCACGTTGCTTTTGCGCGTCTTTCTGCGCTTTGGTTTGGCCAAATTTCACAGTGTTCTCATCCGCGCGGGCTTTTCGCGCCGCGCGGTCGTGCTCTTTGCGCAGTTTATTGAGGTTTACTGGCGCGCTCACTTAGGTCCGATCATGTTCTCGGGCCGCACCACACGATCAAATGTCGCTTCATCCACAAATCCAAGGGCAATCGCCTCTTCCTTGAGGGTGGTGCCGTTCTTATGGGCGGTCTTGGCGACCTTCGTGGCATTGTCATAGCCGATTTCGGGGGCTAGCGCCGTCACAAGCATCAGCGAATCGCGCATCAGCTTCTCGATGCGTACTGGATCGGCCTTGAGGTCAGCCACCAGATTGTCGGTAAAGGCAGAGGCCGCATCGCCCAAAAGCTGCACGGATTGTAGCACGTTATAGGCCATCATCGGCTTGTAGACGTTCAGCTCGAAATGTCCTTGGGAGCCTGCAAAGCCAACTGCGGCGTCATTGCCGAAGACATGCGCGCAGACTTGGGTGAGCGCTTCGCACTGGGTTGGGTTTACCTTGCCTGGCATAATGGACGAGCCAGGCTCGTTCTCGGGCAAGATCAACTCCCCCAAGCCGCAGCGCGGGCCAGAGCCCAAGAGGCGGATGTCATTGGCGATCTTGAACAGACTGGCGGCCACGGTTTTCAGGTGGCCAGAGATTTCGACCATGGCGTCGTGGGCGGCCAGCGCTTCGAATTTGTTGGGAGCCGTCACAAACGGCAGATCAGAGATGCGCGCCATATTGGCGGCCACAGTCTCGGCCCAGCCCTGTTTGGTGTTGAGACCTGTGCCGACAGCGGTGCCGCCTTGGGCCAGCTCGTAAATGCGGCCCAGCCCTTGCTCGACCCGCGCGATGCCCATGGCGACCTGATGGGCATAGCCCGAGAATTCCTGTGATAGTGTCAGCGGAGTCGCGTCTTGCGTATGGGTGCGGCCGATTTTGATGATGCCGTCGAATTCGGCAACCTTGGCCTCCAGCCCCGCGTTTAGCTTGCGCAGACCGGGCAGCAGCACATCATGTGCGGTGCGCGCCGTGGCGATATGCATCGCAGTGGGGAAGGTATCGTTTGAGGATTGCCCCATGTTGCAATGGTCGTTGGGGTGAACTGGGTCTTTGGATCCGATCACGCCGCCCATGATCTCGATCGCGCGGTTGGCGATGACCTCATTGGCGTTCATGTTGGATTGTGTGCCCGAACCCGTCTGCCAGACGACCAGCGGGAAGTTATCGTCGAACTTGCCTGCGACCACTTCGCTTGCGGCCTGCACAATTGCTTTGCCGCGCGCGTCGTCCAAAGATCCTTGGGCCATATTGGCCTCCGCGCAGGCCTGTTTGATCACGCCCAAGGCACGCACGATGGCCACGGGCTGTTTTTCCCAACCGATGGGAAAGTTGATGATCGAACGCTGGGTCTGTGCGCCCCAATATTTGTCGGAGGGAACCTCCAACGGGCCAAAGCTGTCGGTTTCTGTGCGGGTATCGGCCATGGGGCGCTCCTGTAGGCAAAGTAATTTTGGCCTGTTTAGCGGCTGGTCTGGCGGCGCGCTAGGTCAACTCTTGCGAAAACTGTCCAGAGAGACGATTTCGGCGTCCTTGGCAGGGGGTTCCTGTACCTCAAGTTCTGCTGCTTCCGTCTGGGGCAGGGTGTCTTCTGCGCTTTCTTCGTCTTGTTGGCCGTCTTCTCCCTGCTGCTCGAAGCGCAGGCCGAACTCAACGGAAGGGTCCACAAAGGTACGGATCGCATCATAGGGTATGTACAGTGGTTCTGGCGCGTCGCCAAAGTTGAGGGTGATCGAAAAACCGTCGTCGGTCACGTCAAGCCCGTCATACCAGTGCTGCATCACCACGGTCATCTCGTCGGGGTAGCGGTCCGACAGCCAATCAGCCAGTTCGGCATCGGGGTGAGAGGTGTCAAAGGTGATAAAGAAATGATGCGCCCCAGGCAGGCCATTTGCAGCGATGTCCAGCAGAACATTGCGGATAAGGCTGCGCATGGCATCGTGCATGAGGTTGCCATAGTCGATCGTGCGGCTCATCTCGTTTCCCCCGACAAGTCTCGTCCCCACCATCATAGGTGATTCCATCGAGGATGAAAGGGGCGCGATGTTCAGATTAGCGGGACCGAAACACCACAAATCGCAAGGAGGATCATTGCGGGGACAAATCCTACGCGTAGGGCCAACATCAGTACTGCCGCAAGTGCTGTAAGCAAAAGGGCTGTACCGTCTAGAGAGCTCCAGACAGGTAAGGGTACTGCAAACATCTGTGTGGTACCAACGTCCTCAAACAGCACATGGAGTGCAAACCAAAGAGCGAGGTTGGCGATCACACCCACCACCGCTGCGGTGATCGCGGTGAGGCCAGCGGTGAGACGGGGCTGCGCGCTCAGGCGCTCCAGATAGGGTCCCGCGAGGAAGATCCACAAAAAGCACGGTGTAAACGTGACCCACAGGGCGAGCAGCCCTGCGGCTACTGCGCCACTGAGGCCCGACTGCGCAAACCCCGCCAGAAGTGCCACGAACTCCGTTACAAGAATGAGCGGGCCAGGGGTGGTCTCGGCCAGCCCCAGCGCGTCGATCATTTGTTCTGTTGTGATCCAGCCCAGATCTGAGACGACCGTTTGGGTCATATAGCCCAGTACCGCATAGGCCCCGCCAAAAGTGACAACTGCCAGTTTGGAAAAGAACAACCCCAGTTGCAGCAGGAAATCTGCGTTCAGGGCCCATAGGACACCCAATGGCGCAGCCCAAAGGGAGCCCCAGAGTGCGATCACGCATGCAGGTGATGCCGTCACGGGCGCAGTGGGTGCCGTTGTAGTGGTTTGATCTGCACGCCACATGCCCCATGCGCCTGCTGCGATAATGATGAGGGGGAAGGGGGTGTTAAAGACAAAAAGCGCAAGTAAGGACAAACCTGCGAGGAGCCATCCTTGTGAGCCTACCAAGGCTTTTCCTGCCACTTTCCTGAGAGCTTGAAAGACAACGATAATCACGGCGGCCTTAATCCCCAGAAATGCGGATTGCACCAAAGGGAGCTGACCGTAGTTCGCATAGATTAGGGCAAGCACGGCAATAACCATAGTACCCGGGATCACAAATAGAAGACCTGCCAGCAAACCGCCTGCTGTGCCGCGCATGCGCCAGCCTGCATATGTCGCGAGCTGCATTGCCTCGGGACCTGGCAACAACATGCAAAGGCTGAGCGCGCGTAGATAGGCCTGCTCGGAGAGCCAGCCGCGGGTCTCCACCAATTCGCGCTGCATGAGCGCGATCTGAGCGGTAGGGCCACCGAAGGACAGCACGCCGATACGGCCAAACACACGCAACATCTCGGACCAGCTAGGGGCGCTCATCGCTTCTGCTCCGCTGGCCAGTCGTGGCCCTCGTCCTGTCCGTCGCGCGCCCAACGGTACAGCGCGTCATACATCGCCATCCCTGCGTTCAGCTGTTGTGTGTCATCGCGGTATTGTCGCGACAGGCCAACCGACAGCGCGAGCAATCCTGCCGCTTGCAGGCTAAGATCATGGCGGTTGGTGTCTGCGGCGCGGACCACCTGTGCAAGGCGCATCAGCGCGGGGGTCTGCAAGCCGAATTCCGCAAGCATGGTGTCAAAAGTGCATTGGTCGTCGCGGTGGGACCAGAAGACGTCCTCCATATCAAACGGGATCGCTCCGTACCGCTCCGCCACTCCCATGACCTCGCGTGGGGAGACAAATAGAAACCGCGCATCCGCATCCACAAAGCGGCGGATCAGCCACGGGCAGGCGATGCGATCAATCTTAGGGCGGTGGCGTGTGACCCAGAGCGTTGCACCATCGACAGGCTTGGGCAGCGCGCTGGCAGGCACACGTGGGGCCAGCGGGTGATCGCGCCACGCAAAGTTGCCGCCTTGCAAGTATTCTGCCTGCATTCCATCCGCGCGCAGCCACGCAACAAGACCTTGGCTGAGCTTGCTTCCCTTCTGGCATACAATCACACAAGGGCGCCCCTTCAAGCGCTGCTTGAGGGCGTCGATATCCGTGTAAGGATGGCGAAAAGCGGTGGGGATCAAAAACGGATCATCGTTGAAGTCGGGATCAATTGATATGTCCACAATGACGGGCGCGTCGGGCAGTCCGATAAGGCGCAAAAGTTGAGGGACTGTTATCTCATTCGGGGCAGCCATGGCATGCATCCTTTCACATTGGAAACATGCGAACCTCTGGCTGGCGCCTCACGGGGCGTTCGCGAAAAATCCCCATAAAGCAATGGTGGCAGCGCGCGTTGAGATGGTCAAGGGAGGTAAAGTGCCGGATTCTGTTGCCAGGCTCCGGCGGGCCCCGCCTTGGGTCGCTAAACGCAAGGACTTAAGGTTTCAATAGTTCCGGTCGCTTACGCGGCCATCGCCATTGGAGCACGATTGTCATTTGCAATTGTACAAGTTTCGCCGATATCGGTGGCAGACAGCCGAGATAAAGCTAACCCCTTTAGACGTTCGTCGATCCTGTTTCGACCCCATGATCCGCAAATGACGGATGTTTGGTGGAGTCGCCGGGTACCGCCCCCGGGTCCGAACCGCTTATTGCGAGCGCGTTTATATCCATAGTCACTAAGGACAATCGGTAAGTAGTGGTGCAGGCCGCAAATATCAAGTGGGCAACCCATGGAGACTTATCTGATGCGTGGCGCGTGATGTTGGCGTGCAGGTCATGCACGCGGAGCGTGTCTTGTAGGTCGCAGGTACTATATACGCGCAACTTTTTTGAGCCTTACACAACATAATTTTTTGACACAGAGCCCGCATTTCGGTGCTATTACCGCATAAAAATATAAAAAGCGGGACGAATTCTGATGAAAATTATGGCTACAGTTGCGCTATGCGCATCATTCATTTTTACAGCTCCAGCGGCAGTGGACGCGGGACGCCTTGTCGCGAAAGTGGACGTTTCGGAGCAAAAGATGCTTGTCTATAAAGACGGCGAGCGCATTCACACATGGAGCGTTTCAACCGCACGCAAAGGCAAATACACACCGCGCGGCCAGTGGCGGGGTAAGTGGCTGTCCAAGAACCACAAATCCAGTCTCTATAACAATGCGCCTATGCCTTATTCAATTTTCTACAGCGGTAACTTCGCGATCCACGGCACCAATCAGGTGAGCCGTTTGGGCCGCCCAGCCTCGGCTGGCTGTATCAGGTTGCATACGTCCAATGCGAAGAAGCTGTTCGCGATGACTCAACAGGTAGGCCTGCGCAATATGAAAGTGATTGTGCAGAACTAGAGTCAAAGCGCGCCTGTGAGTTGGCTTTTACGAGGTTTGCCCTTTGTCGATTCTGATTGAGGCTCTTTCCCATATTTGGAAAAGACCAAAGCACGCTTGTATTATCATCGCCTTGCCGCTCGTTCTTAATGTATCGGCGGAGCTTTATTCAGCGCACCGCTATGTCCTGAGCGACTATGCAAGCTATGATTTTTCCTCAACGATTGTGATGCTGGTTAACTTCATTACGACGGCAGTGATTGCCGTATGCTGGCATCGGCTGGTGCTGATGGATAAAGGTGCAAGGATTGTCCCCCGCAGCCGTTTCAGTCTGTATTTCCGATATTTGATCCAATGGCTTATTGTGGGGTTTCTAATCGGTCTCATTATGCTGATGGTGTTCGGTGCCGGTGCGGCGGTGATCTGGTTTTCGACCCGAAATGCAATCTGAGCACAGGTCGTCATGAGTTGGTTCTATGCTGCCGAACTGAACTCCATCGGCACGATTGCCATAATGACCCTCGTGATCAGCCTGTATTGCTGGCTTTTTTTTCGCTGTGCTGTCACCTTGCCGCATTTGGCGTTGGGACGCGGGGAGGCGACGATGCGCCAAGGTTGGCGGGTTACCCAACATATTGCCAAGCAGATTGCTGTTGCCGCTGTTCTTGCGGGAATCCTGCAAGCGCTGTTGATGTGGTTCCAGTCGCAGGGGCTCTTTCTGCTCATGATAGATGCGGAAGGCTATTTGCCCGTCTCTTACGACTATGTTGCCGCAGTACTCTACAGTTTGTCGTACAGCATCCTGCCGCTGATCGGAGCGTCCATTCTCACAACAATCGACACGAGGTTCGGCGCTGAAGGATTTGAAATCAATTAGATTTTTTGAAGAGGCTGTGGGCAAGCGCTTGGGTCTCAGCCTCCAAAGCTGTAAGGCCGTGTGATATATCTGCGGCGTCACGGGCCTCTACCGCGCCAGCGATGCACATGTGCAGCGCCACAATACGTTCACGGTCGCGCGCGGTGAAGGTGATCATGTTCATCAAGGGCTGCATTGCCTCAACGGCACCAGCGAGTTGGTAAGAGAGCACAGGGTTTTCGGCCCCGTCCACCAGCGCACGGTGGAACGAGACATCCGAGGCGCAAAATGCCTCATCAGACAGGTTCGGCTGGCTTTGACGGTGAATTTCGGCGCGCATGGCGGCAAGGTTGTCAGGCCCGCAACGCTGCGCGCACAGGTCGGCACAAGACCGCTCCAATGCGAAGCGCGCCTCGCAGGCTGTCTCAAAACTCACATCGTTCATCGACAGCAAAAGCGTTGAGGTTGTGATTTGTTGTGCGTAGGCCTCGGTAAAGCTGAGGCGGTTGACGAATGCGCCCCCCGTAGCACCGCGCTGGGTGCGGATCAGTGATTGCGCGGCCAGACGTTTGAGCGCCTCGCGCACGGTGGGGCGGGAGACGTCGAATTGCTCGGCCAACTCCGCCTCCGATGGCAGGCGTGCATCGACAATCAGACGCCCCGCGACAATCTCATCACGGATCGCAGTTGCAATCTGGGCCGAGAGGTCGGCATCGCTTTTGGGATCAATTTTCATATGTCTTACATTTATTGTTTGCCGAAACCTTAATTGTCTGACATTAAAATGGCAACGCAATTACGCGAGGTTCATTCTATGCCCCATTTGCTGCGCTCTACGCTCTGGCTCGCCTTTTTTGGGCTAATCCTTGTGTCGTGGTGGACGATGGTCACCATGAGCACCTCGATGGGCCTTGATGTGCTGGGTCGCCCTGACGCTATGGGCGAAGCGATGCGGCGAATGGATCCGCGCATGGATATGAAGATGCCCATGGCCGAGTTCTGGCCGCTGGCGTGGATGTGGGCTGCGATGATGGCAGCGATGATGTTGCCTACGCTGGTGCCGACGCTGCGCGCCTACGAAGACCTGATCGTAAGCGCCAATGGCACGCGGGCAGGGTGGCTGGGTGTCTTGCTGGGCTATTTTGCGATCTGGGTTGGGTTTGCGTTTTTGCTGGCGGGCACTCAGCTGGCGTTGTTGTTTGGTGGCGTGATTGACATGCTTGGCATCGCGATTTCGCGCTGGTTTGCTGTATTCCTGTTGGCGGCTGCTGGGCTGTTCCAATTCACCCGCGCCAAAGAGATTTGCCATGGCGTTTGCCACAGTCCGGGAATGTACTTTCTTGGTCATTGGAAGACGTGCTTTGCAGGCGGTTTGCGCATGGGGCTGGGGCTAGGCGCATTTTGCGTGGGCTGCTGCTGGGGCTTTATGGCGCTGGGATTTGCAGGCGGCGTGATGAACCTTGCGTGGATGGGGCTAGCTACGTTTTTCATGGTGCTGGAAAAGCTGCCACAGATCGGACACTATCTTACGAAACCAATGGGCATTGCCTTGCTGATCGGCGCATGCGTCGTGGCGGGTTGGCCTTACATCGCATAATTTTATCGGGAGGATAGAATGGGTAACAGAGAGATGACGCCTGCCAATTGGGCGCTCAAGGGTGAGTTGTTTTTGAACTGCTCGTGCGAGTTGTTTTGTCCCTGCGTGGTCAGCCTTGGTGCGCATCCGCCCACGGAAGGGCATTGCCACGCGTGGATGGCCATCGCCATTGATGAGGGCAATTTCGAGGGCGAAGACCTCAGCGGCCTCAACGTAGGGCTTCTTGTCGATATTCCGGGCCGCATGGGTGAGGGCAACTGGCGCGTGGGCGCCTATGTGGACGAGCGTGCCACGGAGGCCGCTTACAATGGTCTGTTGCAGATTTTCTCAGGTACCGCTGGCGGGACAACAGGTCTGTTCACCATGCTGGTCTCCGAGATCATCGGGGCCGAACGTGCGCCTGTCGAGATCATCCGCGAGGGCAAGAAGCGTGCGATCAAGATCGGGCGCAAGATTTCTGGAGAGATCGAGATGATTGACGGCGCAAGCCCTGATCATCCCGTGATGATTTCCAACTCCAAATACTGGATGGGCCCCGACATCATCGCCGCTGTAGGTGTGAAATCCAAAGTGCGCGATTATGGCCGCGTCTGGGATTTTGGTGGCAAGTCAGCCGAGATCTGCCCCATCGACTGGAAGGGCGCTGCGTGATCCAGAAGGACTATGTCCTCCAAATGGCGCGCTATAATGCGTGGCAAAACAGCCAGTTGCGGGACGTGTTTAAGCAAATGGACGAGGGTGAGCTGACCTGCGACCGCGGTGCCTTCTTTGGCTCGATCTTCGGGACGATGAACCATTTGCTGTGGGGCGATATGATCTGGATGAGCCGTTTTTGCGATGATGTGCCTGCACCGTCCGTGTCTGGCCCGCAAAGTGTCTCGCTGACGCCATCTTATGGTGTGTGGGATGCCGAGCGTTTCCGCCTTGATGGTCGTATCCGCATCTGGGCTCAGACGTTGTCGAATATGGATTTATCTGTCGAGGAGTATTGGTTTTCGGGCACGACAAACCAACAAATGAAGTGCTCCCGCGGGCTGTGCGTCGCGCATATGTTCAATCACCAGACACACCACCGCGGACAGATTAGCCAGATGCTCAAACAGGCAGGATATACGCCTCCTGTTTCAGATATTATTTTTATGCCGGAGGACGCTTGATGGCGCTTATTTCACAAACGCGGCGCCTGCGCCGCACACCGTTTTCCCAGGGTGTCGAGGCTGCTGGGGTAAAGGCCTATACAGTTTATAACCGTATGTTGTTGCCTACGGTGTTCGAGAGTGTGGAAGAAGATTACCGCCACCTCAAGGAGGCTGTTCAGATTTGGGATGTTGCAGCCGAGCGTCAGGTCGAGTTGCGCGGTCCCGATGCGGCGCGCCTGATGCAGATGCTGACCCCGCGCGATCTGCGCGGCATGATGCCGGGGCGGTGTTTTTATGTGCCGATTGTGGATGAGACGGGCGGCATGCTGAATGACCCTGTCTGCGTCAAGCTGGCTGAAGACTGTTGGTGGATTTCGATCGCTGATAGTGACCTGCTGCTCTGGGTTAAGGGCATTGCCAACGGCTACCGTCTGGACGTGCTGATCGACGAGCCTGACATCAGCCCGCTGGCGATTCAGGGCCCCAAGGCAGATGATCTGATGGCTCATGTGTTTGGCGATGCGGTGCGCGATATCCGCTTTTTCTGCTTTGGCATGTTCGACTTCCAAGGACGCTCGATGGCTGTCGCGCGCTCGGGCTACTCAAAACAAGGAGGGTTCGAGATTTATGTGGATGGGACCGAGATGGGTATGCCCTTATGGAATGCGCTGATGGAGGCAGGGCGCGATATGGACGTGCGCGCAGGCTGTCCCAACGGGATCGAACGTGTTGAGGGTGGATTGCTCAGCTATGGCAATGACATGACCGACGATAACACCCCCCATGAATGCGGTCTGGGCAAGTTCTGTGACACGCAGACGGCCATTGGCTGTATCGGGCGTGACGCGCTGTTGCGGGTTGCCAAAGAGGGGCCCGTGCAGCAAATCCGCGCAATTGCGATTGAGGGGGACAAGGTGCCTGCTTGTGACCGCGTCTGGCCATTGATGGCGGGAGCCAAGAAAGTCGGCAACGTGACGTCGGCGGCGTGGTCGCCTGATTTCAATACCAATGTTGCGATTGGCATGGTGCGGATGACCCATTGGGATGAGGGCACGAGCCTGCGGGTTGAGACGCCTGACGGGCCGCGTGATGCGACCGTGCATGAGGAATTCTGGGCCTGAATGCGTGTTTGGGGTAGATCGGGGTCAGCCCCGAACCCCGGGATATTTTTGACCAAAAGAAATGGGGCGGTATGCCCTGAAGAGGAGAGACAGATGTTCGATGCGTTGGTTGTGAATAAGGATGACGAGGGCAAAACTTCGGCTGCGATTACGCAGATTTGCGAAGATCAGCTTCCTGATGGCGAGGTGTTAGTAGCGGTGGAATATACCACGGTGAACTACAAAGACGGGTTGTGCATGAGCCCTGGTGGCGGTGGATTGGTGCGCAATTATCCGCATGTGCCAGGGATTGATTTTTCAGGTACTGTCGAGGAATCTTCGGACCCTCGGTACAAGGCGGGCGACAAGGTTGTTTTGACGGGCTGGCGTGTGGGCGAGGCCCATTGGGGTGGTTATGCGCAAAAGGCGCGTGTGAAGGCCGATTGGCTGGTGCCACTGCCCGCAGGGATTGACGCGCGTCTGGCAATGGCTGTGGGGACGGCTGGCTTCACCTCAATGCTATCGGTCATGGCGCTTGAGGATCACGGAATCAAATCGGGTCCTGTGTTGGTGACGGGTGCTGCGGGGGGTGTTGGCTCTGTTGCGGTGGCGATATTGGCAGCCCTTGGTCACGAGGTGGCGGGTGTAACGGGGCGTCCCGAGACGGCAGATTATCTAACGTCGCTCGGTGCGACGCAGATTGTTGCGCGCGATGAGATCAACGAGACGGTCAAGCGTCCGCTGGAAGGCGAGACTTGGGGTGGTTGTGTGGATGCGGTGGGCGGTGCGATGCTGGCGCGTGTGCTGGGCCAGATGCAATACGGTGCGTCGGTCGCTGCTGTCGGGCTTGCTGGTGGTGCGGGGCTGCCTGCAACGGTCATTCCGTTCTTGCTGCGCGGTGTGAACCTGCTTGGTATCGATTCTGTGATGCAGCCCTATGAGAATCGTGTGCGCGCATGGGAGCGGATCGCCAAGTATCTCCCGATGGACAAGCTTGAGGCGATGGTTGTCCCTGCCAAAATGTCTGATTTGCCAAAGTTGACGGCAGATATTCTGAACGGTCAAGTCAAAGGCCGCGTTGTGGTTGACGTGAACGCGTGAGTGTACACGTATGCCCTGCTCTTCAAGACGCGCTTTTGCAGCGTCATGTGGGGCAGGGCAGCACCTATACGGATTGCTATGCAGCGGAGTTGCCTGAGTCGGTGTCGCTGCAGACCTTTATTGAAGCATTCTATTCCACGTTGCTTTTTCGGGCGGAAAGAACCCTGCTGCAGATCGCGTTGCGCCGCAAGATCACCGATGCGGGCGTGACTGCGCTGGCTCAGGGGCGGGCTGACAGCTTTGCGGTTTGGCGTGTAGACGCGCGCAGGGATCGCGGGATTTTGCTGTCTGACATGAGCGGGCACACCCGCAGCTAGCTGGCCGTAGATGGCGTGTCTGTTATTTTCGGGTCTGCCGTAGTGGCCGCACCCAATGCGCCGTTGTCTGCGTTTGCAACCCTCACTCTGCCGTTTCATCGTCAATATTCAAAAGCTCTGCTCGGTGCGGCTGTTCGGGCGCTTGTGGCTGGCAATTTGAAGCCTCGGGCGTATTGAAGGGTTGAGCCGTGGCGTGGCTTCGTGCTTGATAATCCTATGACATTGGATATCGATTTCGTACGCAGCCAGTTTCCCGCGTTTGCGGAACCTGTGTTGCAGGGGCAGGCGTTTTTCGAGAACGCTGGTGGTTCTTACACATGCAGTGCGGTGATTGATCGCCTCACGCGGTTTTACACCCAACGCAAGGTGCAGCCCTATGCGCCCTATGCCGCCAGCACATTGGGCGGGGAGGAGATGGACGAGGCGCGCACACGCATGTCCGCCATCCTTGGCGTCGCCCCTGACGAGCTGTCCTTCGGGCCGTCAACCACGCAGAATGTCTATGTGCTTGCGCAGGCGTTCGGGCAGATGCTCGAGGCGGGTGAGGCAATCATCGTAACCAATCAAGACCATGAGGCGAACACAGGTCCGTGGCGGAGATTGGCCGAACGCGGCATCGAGGTGCGCGAGTGGTGCATTGATCCCGAGACCGGTCATCTGGACCCTACCGATCTTGAGGACTTGCTTGATGATAAGGTGCGGCTGGTTTGCTTTCCGCATTGCTCGAACGTTGTAGGGGAGATCAATCCCGTCTCTGCAATTACCGCACTTGCCCATGCAGCGGGGGCGTTTGTCTGTGTAGACGGCGTATCTTACGCGCCGCACGGATTTGTCGACGTCGGCGAATTAGGCCCCGATATATACATGTTCTCGGCCTATAAAACCTACGGTCCACATCAGGGCTTGATGGTCATCCGCCGCGCCTTGGGGGAGTTGCTCCCCAATCAGGGACACTATTTCAATGAGGGCAGCCTGTATAAAAGGTTTACTCCTGCGGGGCCTGATCATGCGCAGGTGGCCGCCTGTGCGGGCATGGCGGATTATGTGGATGCGCTTTATGCGCATCATGGTGGCACGCAATCGGGGGGGGAAGCACGCGGCGCGATGGTACATGATCTGATGCGTGACCATGAGACTGCGTTGCTGCAACCGCTTCTGGATGCGGTCAAATCGCGCAATTCGGTTCGGCTTATCGGGTCTGACCGTGCAGAGGGGCGGGCACCTACCGTGGCGCTTGCCCTCAACCGCGCAGGCGAGGACGTCGCGCGGGATTTGGCGGCCACGGGCGTTATGGCGGGCGGTGGAGACTTTTATGCCGTGCGCGCTTTGGAAGGCATGGGAGTAGATGCGGCCAACGGCGTGTTGCGTCTCAGCTTCACGCATTACACGTCGCAGGCTGAGATGGACCAGCTGCTGAACGCTTTGGATGATGTTTTGTGAGCGCTTTGTCTTGAACCTGTGGTGTCTGCCCTAAGTCACTAAAAAACGATTCAAAGAGGCGCAGACAGTGAGCGACACATCCCCGATCTTGTTATGGTTCCGCCGTGATCTGCGGTTGAGTGATCATCCCGCGCTTTATGGCGCATCACAAACAGGCCGCCCTGTTATCCCCGTTTTCTTGCGGGATGCGCAGGTGGACAGGCTGGCTGCTGCGCCCAAATTCCGCTTGGGGCTCGGGCTTGAGCATTTTGCGGCGTCTTTGGAAGCGGTCGGCAGCCGTCTGGTTCTGCGCAGCGGAGCGTCTGCGTTGGAGACGCTTGAAGCGATCATCGCCGAAACGGGTGCGACATCCGTCTTTTGGACACGGCAATATGATCCTGATGCGGTTGCGCGGGATACAGAAATCAAGACTGCGCTGAAGGCTCAGGGGATTGAGGCTAAATCATTTGGCGGGCACCTGATGTTCGAGCCTTGGACGGTCGAGACCAAGACAGGCGGGTTCTATAAAGTCTACACGCCTTTCTGGCGCTCGGTGAAAGACCGCGATGTGGACGCGCCGTTGGAGGCGCCAAAGTCTATAGTTGCGCCTGATGAATGGCCCGCTTCGGATGATTTGGCAGCTTGGAAAATGGATGCTGCGATGAAGCGCGGTGCGGATGTCGTCCGACCATTCGTGCGATTAGGCGAGCAGGCGGCTCAAGCGCGGCTGGCTGATTTTCTGGAGGGTAAGGTCGAGGCTTATAACACCACCCGCGACTTGCCAGCTGTAGACGGTACCTCGTGCCTGAGCGAGAATCTCGCCCTAGGCGAGATCAGCCCGCACCAGTGCTGGCACGCAGGGATGCGGCCGCTGCACGAGGGGAAAACCGATGCGGAAGTGTTCCTCAAAGAGCTGGTCTGGCGCGAGTTCGCATATCACCTGATGCACCACACGCCGCGTATTCTGGATCGCAACTGGCGCGAGGAATGGGAAGGCTTTGACTGGAACGAGGATGAGCAGCGCGCCGAAGTGATCGCATGGAAGCAGGGGCGCACAGGCATCCCTTTCGTCGATGCCGCCATGCGTGAGATGTATGTGACAGGCCGCATGCACAACCGCGGACGCATGATCGTGGCCAGTTATCTGAGCAAACATCTGCTGTGTCACTGGCAGATCGGGCAAAAGTGGTTTGAGGAATGTCTGATTGACTGGGATCCAGCAAGCAATGCAATGGGCTGGCAGTGGTCGGCGGGCTCTGGCCCTGATGCGACGCCATACTTTCGGGTCTTCAACCCTTTGACGCAGCTCGATAAATTCGACAAGAACCGTTACTATGCCAGCCGATGGATCGCTGAGGGTTACAGCACCCCGCACGCAGATGCGTTAGCCTATTTTGACGCAATCCCTGCGCAGTGGAACATGTCGGCATCAGACAGCTATCCCGCCCCAATTGTAGATGCCGCCGAGGGGCGTAAACGCGCACTTAACGCTTACGCGAGCAAGCCGTTTTGAGCTTTTACATCTGGAATTTCACAAGTAAAATTAAGGCTAAGCAGCCGCGTAAGGACGATAGATGATTTTCACCACAACCGAGGGGCAGAGTAACCTGCCACGTTATTTCGCCCGCGTGATGGGAATGGCATCAAAGCTGCGCTATGGTCGCATCGACTTTGTTCTGCCCGACGGGCGGCGCTTTCGCGCAGAGGGGCAGAACCCCGGTCCCGTGGCTGAGCTTGATATCCACAATAGCGACCTGTTTGCGCGGCTGATCCGTGAGGGCGATCTGGGATTTTGTGACGCCTATCTTGATGGCTGGTGGAGCACGCCTGATTTGCAGGCTTTTATGGATTTCATCCATGCCGATAATGAAGACATCTATGACGGCTTTCCTGGCATGGGGTTGGTGCGCCGCTTTGAGCAGCTGCGCTTTTGGCTTCAGCGCAACTCAAAGGATCAGGCGCGCAAGAACATCTCGTACCATTATGATTTGGGCAATGATTTCTATGGTCTGTGGCTGGACGATACCATGAGCTATTCCAGCGCGATCTTTGAGGACCCGCAGCAAAGCATGGAATCCGCGCAGATCGCCAAATACAAATCCATGGTCGATGAGATGGGCGTGCAAGAGGGCGATCATGTGCTAGAAATCGGCTGTGGCTGGGGCGGGTTTGCCGAATACGCCGCCGCCGAGCGCGGGCTGAAAGTGACGTGCCTCACGATCTCTGAAGAACAGTTTAACTATGCGGTGGAGCGTATTGAAAAGGCAGGACTTTCCGATAAAGTGACCCTCAAGCTACAGGACTACCGCGATGAGAGGGGCCTTTACGATGGCATCGCCAGTATCGAGATGTTCGAGGCGGTGGGCGAGCAATACTGGCCCATTTATTTCGAGACTGTGCGCGAGCGGCTCAAGCCCGGCAAAACGGCGACATTCCAGATCATCACGGTCGCTCACCGCCGCTGGAAGGTTTACAAACGCGGCGTGGATTTCATTCAGAAATACATCTTCCCGGGCGGCATGCTGCCCAGCCCCGTCATACTGCGCGAGCAGATCGAGAAGGCGGGCCTCGGGGTGGAGAAGTCCATCGAGTTCGGCAAAAGCTATGACATCACGCTGCGCCGCTGGCATGAGACGTTCAACGACAAATGGGAGCAGATCGCCGCGATGGGTTTCGACGAGCGGTTCAAGCGGATGTGGAATTTTTATCTCACGTCATGTGCTGCGACATTTGATAGTGGGAATTGCGATGTAACGCAGATTACGGTACGCAAACCAGGTTAGGATCCGCGCTTCAGACCGAAGGATGCCAAATTATGCCCACCGCTGCACGGCTCGTCGCGGCCATATTGTTGGCCATCCTAGGCTGGGTTTTGTCCGATCTTATCCGCCCGCTGATGCCCGAGGGCACTGATTTTGGCTGGTTCAACTATGTGAACGCCTTCATCGGCTGGTGTGTGGGGTGGATTGTCATGGGAAGACGGGCAGGGCGCGGCTTTGTCTCGGGCATAGATAATGGCATCACTGGCGCTGCTGTTATGGTGTTGTGGGGGCTGGCTGTGCATTCTTCCCATGAAATGTTCCGCCTTGCGATGCGCAACCGCTATGACGGCCCGATGGAGGCTTTGACAGCCATTTTCCTCATCGGGTCCGAATTCGGCATTATGATTGCAACCTTGCCAGTGATTGTTACCTTTTTTGTGGGCGCTTTGATTGCTGAACCTGCGACAGAATACGCCGCAAAGAAATGGCGGTGAGCGTTGGCTAAGCCGCTCTTTTTCTACGGAACCCTGCGCCATCTTCCGCTGCTTGAAATCGTTTTGGGCCATTCGTTTGATCCAAGTCAAGCGCAGGGCGCGCAGCTTGACGGCTATGCCTGTTGTGCTGTGGCGGATGCGCCGTTTCCGATGCTGGTCGGGCAGGCAAAGCATAGCGTTCAGGGCATTGTCGTTTCTGGCCTAACGTCTTCAAACATCGCGCGTCTTGATTTCTACGAAGGCGGGTTTGACTATGATTTGCTCGATGTTGTGCTAAAGGATGGAACCGCCGCGCAGGTCTATCTGTGCGACCCCAAGCGTTGGCAAGCGGACGGGGCGTGGGATTTTCCCGCATGGCAGATGCAATGGGGGGCGATGTCGTGCCATGCCGCGCACGAGGTCATGGGACATTTTGGCACGCTAAACCGTGATGAAGTGGCCGCGATCTTTCCGCAAATCAGGGCGCGTGCGTGGGCCAATGTGTTGGGTGCGCAGCATAATGCAGGACAGGATGTGTTTGCGGGCACCGTTGAGGTCTCGCAGCACCGCCGCGCCTACACAGGTTATTTCGCAGTAGATGAAGTTGATCTACGCATTGAGCAGTTCGACGGAAAAATGTCACCGCTGCTTGCCCGATCCTACTTTATCGGTGGGGATGCCGCACTTGTGCTGCCTTATGATCCTGTCCGCGACCGCGTCATGCTGTTGGAGCAGTTTCGCATGGGTCCGTTCGGACGTAACGATCCAGAGATTTGGCAACTTGAGCCTATTGCGGGCCGCATCGACCCTGGTGAGACGCCTGAGCAAACCGCACTGCGTGAAGCACATGAGGAGGCGGACCTACGATTGGATCATCTGGAGGTGGTGGCAAAAGGCTATCCCAGTCCGGGAGATTCGACGGGGTATTTTCACATCTTTGTGGGGATGACCGATTTGCCTGATGAAGCGGCTGGCATCGGAGGGCTGGACAGTGAGGCCGAGAACATCCGCTCCAGATTGATTTCATTCGACGATTTTCTGGCGATGGCCGAGCGTCAGGCGCTAGCCAATACCCCGATTGCATTGCTGGCCTATTGGTTGGCGCACCACCGAAGAAGGTTGAGGTCTGTCTAGGGGCCAGATAGATGTTCTCGGGACATAGAATGAGGGCTGAACATGCACGTAGCGCGCGATCTGGAACATGCGGTAGGCAATACACCACTGATTAAACTGCGCGGCGCCAGCGCGCTCACGGGGTGCGAGATTTACGGCAAGGCCGAATTTCTCAATCCCGGCCAGTCGGTGAAGGATCGTGCGGCGCTGTTCATCATTCGCGACGCCATCGCGCGCGGTAATCTCGAACCCGGTGGCACGATTGTCGAGGGTACAGCGGGCAACACAGGTATTGGGCTTGCGCTGGTGGGGGCTTCGATGGGCTTCAAGACCGTGATCGTCATCCCCGAGACCCAGTCGGACGAGAAAAAGCAGATGCTGCGCCTTGCAGGGGCCGATCTGGTCGAGGTGCCCGCCGCGCCCTACAGTAACCCCAACAACTACATCCGCTATTCGGAGCGGTTGGCCAAACAGCTTGCGCGCGACACCAACGATGGCGTGATCTGGGCCAACCAGTTCGACAACACCGCCAACCGTCAAGCGCATATCGAGACGACTGGCCCCGAAATCTGGGAGCAGACAGGCGGCAAGATCGACGGATTCACCTGCGCAATCGGCACGGGCGGCACCTTGGCGGGGATGGGAATGTATCTGCAGCCTAAAGGCGTCAAAGTTGCCCTGTCCGATCCAGGTGGCTCTGGCATGACCAAAATCTATACAGGCGAAGATCCTGGCGGCGTTTCCATCACCGAAGGCATCGGGCAGGGCCGCGTGACGGCCAACCTTGAAGGATTTACGCCCGATATGGTTTACCGCGTGCCCGACACCGACGCGCTGCCTGTGGTCTATGACCTGCTTGAGAATGAGGGCATGTGTCTGGGCGGCTCCAGTGGTGTAAACGTTGGCGGTGCCATACGTATGGCGCGCGATATGGGGCCGGGACATACGATTGTGACCATCCTGTGTGATTATGGAACGCGCTATCAGTCCAAATTGTTCAACCCCGAATTTCTGCGTGCAAAGAACCTTCCCGTGCCGCATTGGCTGGGCAACGGCCCCGCAGATATTCCGTCGGTTTTCGAGGACGTATGATCCATCAGTTGCGTCTCGCATTGCGCCATGTGCTTGCAACGCTATGCGTGCTCTTTGCGCTGGCAGTCGATGCAGCTGCCCAAGATGTGCCAGGTGTGGAAATGGCCAGCTGGCGCGCCTTGGCAGAGCGCGCAGAGACTGCCGTGGATACCGAAACGTCATCGGATGAGCGGCTCAATGATTTGCGCACCGAGCTGGCAGATTATCGTGAACAGTTCAACGAGGCGCGGGGCGTAAATGCGAACCGTATCGCCAGCTTGCGTGATCAATTGGCCCTGCTGGGTGCGCCCCCCGCTGAGGGCGAAACAGCCGCGCCCGAGGCCGCAGAAGTTGCTGCTCAGCGCACAGAGCTTGAGGAACAACTGGCCACACTCACAGCGCCCGTTCAGGTCGCTGACAGTGCCTATGCCCGTGCGGACGGGCTGGTGGGAGAGATCGATACCATTTTGCGCACAAGACAGACCGAAAAGCTGCTTGTTGTGGTGGAGACGCCCCTGAACCCAGCGCATTGGCCATTGGCCTATGGCGCCCTTAGTCATGCAATGGGGCAGCTTTGGGCGTCTTCCGATCCCGCCCAAAGCGTGGGCCGCAGTACGGTTTTGCGTCAAAACCTTCCCGCGATCCTGCTGCCAACGCTTGCGGGGTTGGTCCTGATTTTTCGCGGACGACGGTGGTCCAAAATGATCGTCGCCCAAGTCGGTCACACTGGCGCACGCGGCGCAGGTGTCTGGCGCTTTCTCGTCTCGCTGCTGCGGATCGTCTTTCCCTTCGTTGGGCTGACGCTTTTGGCCTATGCGGCCACAAATACCGGCTATTTGGGCCAGCGTGGCGATGATCTGGTGGCGTTGATCCCCGTATTGGGGGGATTTGCCCTCGGATTTCGCTGGGTTGCCGATCAGGTCTTTGCCCGTGAAGATGAAGATGCGCTGCTCTCAATGAGTGCAAAAGACCGCGCGGAGGCCCGCTTTGTGGTCAGTGCAATCACCCTCTTTTTGATCCTGAATATCCTTTTGCTCCGCATTGTCGAGCTGAATGGCGCAGGTAGTTTGACCGAGACGGTTGTCAGCTTTCCCTTCACCGTGATCATTTCATACGGGCTTTACCGTATTGGTCGTTTGCTGCGCGGATACGGTGCGGAGGTAGTGGAAGAGGAAGATGCCGAAGTCACCCGTGCGAGCACTTTGGCACGCATGGTTCGCAGTTTGGGCACCTTGTCGATGATGGTGGCAATTGCAGCCCCTGTGTTACAAGCGACGGGATACTATAACGCCAGTGCGTTTCTGCTGCGCCCGACGGTTTTGACACTGGTTCTGCTGGGTCTGGTCCTCGCGCTCCATCGATTTGGTGCGGATGTCTATGGCGCGATTACGGGGCAGGGCGTGCAGGCGCGTGATGCGCTGATCCCGATCTTTATAGGCCTCTTTCTACTGCTCTGTGCCATGCCGCTTCTGGCGTTGACGTGGGGCGCGCGGGTCGCCGACCTGACCGAGATCTGGGCCGCCTTCCGCCGTGGATTTGCTATTGGCGATACGCGAATTTCGCCAACAGACTTTTTGACCTTTGCGCTGATTTTCACTGTTGGTTATCTGGCGACGCGGCTGGCGCAGGGCGCGCTCAGGACCAACGTGCTGCCCAAAACCAAGATCGACAAGGGTGGGCAGAATGCGATTGTCTCGGGTCTCGGATATGTCGGTATTTTTCTCGCCGCATTGGCGGCAATCACGGGGGCAGGGATTGACCTCAGCTCGCTCGCCATCGTTGCGGGTGCGCTGTCGGTCGGCATTGGTTTTGGTCTGCAAAACATCGTCTCGAACTTTGTCTCTGGCATTATTCTTTTGATCGAGCGCCCTATATCCGAGGGCGACTGGATAGAGGTGTCGGGCGGCCAGATGGGCTATGTGCGCGACATCTCTGTGCGCTCCACGCGGATCGAGACGTTTGACCGGACCGATGTGATCGTGCCGAATGCCGATCTAGTGAGCGGGACAGTGACCAACTACACCCGTGGCAACACATTGGGGCGGGTGATTATCCCGATCGGCGTGGCGTACGGTACGGACACAAAACGGGTTGAGAGGATTTTGCAGGAGATTGTGAACGCCCATCCCATGGCGCTGGTCAATCCAGCGCCCAATGTGCTGTTTATCGGTTTTGGCGCGTCCTCACTGGATTTTGAAATTCGCATGTTCCTGCAGGATGTAAACTGGATGATGGTTGTGAAAAGTGAACTCAACCACGCCATCGCGGAGCGGTTTACAGCGGAAGAGATCGAGATTCCCTTTGCACAGCGCGATGTCTGGTTGCGCAATCCCGAAGCCTTGGTGCCTGCGCAGGCGGGCGCCACAAAGCCTAAGACAAAGCGCACTAAAACCAAAGCCAAAGCCAAAGCCAAACCAGCCCCCTTGCCAGACGCTGCAAAGGGAGAGGGAGACGCAGACCGATGACCCGAATGCTCTTTCAAGAAGACCCCTATTTGCGCGAAGCGCCTGCTCGGGTGATCGGCCACACCGCCGAGGGCGGGATCGTGCTTAGTAGCACTGTGTTTTATCCCAAAGGGGGCGGACAGCCAGGCGATAGCGGGACGCTTGAATGGGACGGCAAGCGGCTTGCCATTGCGACAGCTGTGAAAGGCGAGGGCGCGCAGATTGTGCTTGTCCCGTCAGAACCCGCGGCTTTGCCACCTGTCGGCTGCCACCTTGTGCAAAGTCTTGATTGGGATCGCAGGCACAAACACATGCGCGTTCACACAGCCCTGCATTTGCTCTCTGTTGCTGTGCCATTTGGTGTGACGGGCGGTGCGATCTCGGCCACGCATGGGCGGCTCGATTTCGATATGCCCGACGCGCCTGATGATCGGGATGCGCTTGAGGACGCATTGAACGAATATGTGGAGCTGGACGCGCGAGTCAGTGACGGCTGGATTACGGAGGCGGAACTCGACGCCGCCCCTGAATTGATCAAAACGATGGCTGTGAAGCCGCCCCGCGGTACGGGTGATATCCGTTTGATCCGTATCGGCGAGGATACGGACTGGATCGATCTTCAGCCCTGCGGAGGCACCCATGTGGCACGCACAGGTGAAATCGGTGCACTACGTCTTGGCAAGATCGAAAAAAAGGGTCGCATGAACCGCCGCATTTACGTGCATCTAGACGGCTAGGCAATTGGTGGCGGCGGACAACATTTCTCGCTTGCACATACACGCCCACCCTTGCTAAGAGGCCCCCACGGACAGGTGGCCGAGTGGTCGAAGGCGCACGCCTGGAAAGTGTGTAGGCGGGAGACCGTCTCCAGGGTTCGAATCCCTGTCTGTCCGCCACAAACCAATCGCAAACCCGAGACGAGGCCCCAGCGTGGGCCTTTTTTCTTTTTGTTTCAAAGGGGTTTAGCGTGCCCATCCGACTTTCGGAGACTGGCTGTTAGCCCGAAATTGGTCTCCGAACGCCCCGCGTCTCTTTTCACCCGCCCTTCACCCAAATCGAGACGCATTCAAAAAGGCACGCCTTTTCAGGTGCTTGCCAAAAATGGATTGCGCCGCAGTTGAGGTGGGTTCGACCGCCACCGATGCAAACCGAGACACTCGGAGGCGGCGTGGTTCTTCGCAACGGCGCGAATGACCGCGAGAAGTCTTTGATGACAAACTGACTTTCCCTTCGTACCCTTGGCGAGTGAACTCTTAGGGTGGGTGAGATATGGGACGACGTCGCCAAAGCGGATTTTTTGAAACGCTATTCAAATCAGCCTTTGGTGTCGGCACGACTGTTCACTACAAGACAGACTGGCTCGGCCGAAAGAAAAAGGTCGTTAAGCATCACGACTCCGGAAAGGCCAAGACCTACACGCATGGCACTGGCTTCTTCGGAAACAAGACGCGGACAAAGACAGTCAAGCACGGTAGGGTCATTGAGGAAGGAACTGTCCGCGAGAACGTTTTCTTGAGCGGTGCCACCGAGCACGCACGGAAGAGAGACGGTACTGAAGTTAAGCGAAATTACTCACCTGGAATATTTCGCGATCATGTCTCGACCCGGGAAAATGGGATTTGCTTCAAATGCGACGGCGCTGGACGGAAGCAGATCACTTGCAGGACGTGCAGCGGCACAGGAATGTTTACGTTCCCAGAGCGCGAATGTTGGACGTGTGGTGGAACTGGCCGCTATGGAGAAGACCAATGCCGAAGGTGTTCCGGTAGCGGTGTTTACGCGTCCGATAAGCAAGCTACCTGCAATCGCTGTAACGGCAACGGAAAGCGTACTGTGACGTGCAACAAATGCGACGGCAGTGGTAAGTTTATGAATAATTCGTATCGTTAGCAGAGTGGGTATTAATGCTTGGTGTGTAAGATATCGGCACGTTACAGTCATTATATCATTTTTGGTTAGAAGCTTATGGAAATATCGAGCTCATTTGCCATTAACTTGCCGTCAGCTATTAAGAACCTCAGCACGCGGCGTGATTTCACGACGTCATAGTCGTGATACTCTGCAAAACGATCATTACTTAGGATGAAGGCGCTCTGATTCTTCCCGGCTAGCTTCATAAGATACTCGTCTGCTGCTGTCTTTGTCGGCGCGACGTGTGTGGCGACCTTGGGGCCCAGTAACTTTTCAACGCCTTGGCTGTCGGTTTTCAGCATTGCGCGTATTGATGCATCGAACACGACAGTGAGCTTGAAGCGGTTATCTAGCGCCTCAAGCAGCGCGGAAATCCCTCGTAACCCAATAAATGACTGCCCCTCATAGCAGATATTGTTCCCATCAATTACGAGATGCGAAATTGTTCGGTCAAGTTTTTTCAACTCGTCTCGAATTCGGCGCTCAAGTTTTGGGATGTTATTTTCTAGCCTCCGAACTTTTCCTCTTCGATCATTAATGACATGCTTCGGGCTGCCAGAGCCAAATTGCTCTTCGCATTCCTGATGAATCATTGCCCGTTCGTAACTATTCTCCGCAGCGGTCAAGTCTCGATCGAAACGATCTGCCTTCGCGATGTCAGAGTTGAAAGTGGCTAACTCAGATTTTAGGCGATCAAGCTCCTGCGAATGGGGCCAAATCTTTTCCTCAATCCTTTCGAACTCGGCTCTTGCCGCAGCTAAGTCGGTTGCCATCTGTCGTGTTTTAGGTCGAATAGCTGCAAGCTGCATTTCCGCCTCATTGAGGTTGAAGCTTTCGTGTTCAG
>CBFHZX010000019.1:0-47583 GCA_965660425.1 Sulfitobacter sp.
CCACGCGCGCGTTGGAACGCCTGCTTTGGTTGATCGGAAAAATGCAGTGTCACATGGCCCTCTTTGGCCCTTTCGACTCGGGCAGGGAAACTGTGACAGACCAGCACGGGATTTCCCAAACGGACCGCGCCGCTGTGGAAGAATAAAGCGCCTGTGACTGCTTTTTGTGCACCTACGCTTGTTTTGTGAGCATGTTCAGAATGCGCTTGTTTGCATTTGGGCCAAGGATTCTCATATGAGATCCTAAATAAAAAGCCCCGCGCGATGCAGGGCTTTTAAGGTCCGTTTGGCTCGTCGTAGCTTAGTGAAGGACCACGCGGGTGCCGTTTGGCACGCGGTTATAGAGGTCTATCACGTGTTCGTTGATCATACGCACACAGCCGTTTGAAACACGTGCGGCCACGGTTTGTGGCTTTGGTGTGCCGTGGATGCGCAAATATGTATCGCGGCCCCCTTTGTAGAGGTAGAGCGCGCGCGCGCCCAGCGGATTGGCTCCGCCACCTTCCATGCCGCCGGCATGTTTTTTATAGATGTGCGGCTCTCGGCGGATCATCGCAGCGGTGGGTGTCCAGCGGGGCCAATTTGCCTTGCGGCGTATGCGGAAGGTGCCTGACTGGTAGCGCCCTGCTTTGCCAATGCCGACAAAATACCGGATCGCTTTCCCGTTGGGCAATGTCCAGTAGAGGGTGTAATTGCCAGGATCGACGTGGATTTCGCCCTCGCGAAAGCCTGCCTTGGTATTTACGATGCGGGGACGCATGTGAGACGGGACTTGATAGGAACACATCGCAGGCCCAGCGGTTAGGGCAGCGGCGCCAGAAAGCATTAATGTGCGGCGGTCCAATAAGAGGGACATGGCAGTGTCTTCATTCGTTAGGTAATTCGTTAATTTATTCGTTTGGTGATTCTCAAGATAAGCGAGAAACAGCGAATCTGTTAGCTTTGATTGTTCACATCTTGTCATGCCGACGTGGCAGGCTTTTGCATTGTTCCATTTTTGGGCGGTGCACCAACGCAAAAGGGCCCCGACGTTTCCATCGGGGCCCTTTGTTTTCCGAGAGTAAGGAGGCTTAGTCCTCTTTCTTCTCTTCTTTGATCTCTTCGCCAGTTTCCTGATCGACCACTTTCATGGACAGGCGCACCTTGCCGCGATCGTCAAAGCCCAAGAGCTTTACTTTCACTTCCTGACCTTCCTTGAGCACATCGGAAGGGTGGTTCAGGCGGCGGTTTTCGATCTGGGAGACGTGCACAAGGCCGTCCCGTTTGCCGAAGAAGTTCACGAAGGCGCCGAAATCGACGATCTTCACGACTGTACCTGTGTAGACCATGCCCTCTTCAGGCTCCGCTACGATGGACCAGATCATGTCGTAGGCTTTCTTGATGCTGTCGGCATTTGGCGAGGCGATCTTGATGATGCCTTCGTCGTTGATGTCGACCTTTGCACCTGACGTCTCGACGATCTCGCGGATGACTTTACCGCCAGAACCGATGACTTCGCGGATTTTATCCGTTGGCACCTGCATTGTCTCGATGCGGGGTGCGTGTTCGGAGAATTCGCCAGCGCCAGAGATGGCTTTGTTCATCTCGCCCAGAATGTGCAGACGGCCCGCTTTGGCCTGAGCCAAAGCTTTTTCCATGATCTCGGGCGTGATGCCTGCGATCTTGATGTCCATCTGCAAGGACGTGATGCCTGCTTCGGTACCCGCAACCTTGAAGTCCATGTCGCCGAGGTGGTCTTCGTCACCAAGTATGTCGGACAGGATCGCGTAGGAGCCGTCCTCCTCGAGGATCAGACCCATGGCCACACCTGCAACGGCGGATTTGAGCGGAACGCCCGCGTCCATCATCGACAAGGAGCCACCACAAACGGACGCCATGGAGGAGGACCCGTTGGATTCCGTGATCTCGGAAACGAGGCGGATGGTGTAAGGGAAGTCTGTCGCGGCAGGCAGAACGGCCTGCAACGCACGCCAAGCCAGCTTACCATGACCGATTTCACGACGACCTGGAGGGCCAACGCGACCCACTTCACCCACGGAGTAGGGGGGGAAGTTATAGTGCAGCAGGAAGTTGGATTTGAAGTTGCCGTGCAGCGCGTCGATGAACTGCTCGTCGTCTCCGGTGCCCAGCGTGGTCACAACCAAGCCTTGCGTTTCGCCGCGTGTGAACAGGGCGGAGCCGTGTGTGCGGGGCAGGATGCCAGTCTGGGAGACGATGTCGCGAATTTCGTCGGTCTTACGGCCGTCGATTCGCACGCCTGTTTTCACCACGTCACCGCGCAGGATGGAGGCCTCAAGCCCCTTCATCGCGGAGCCGAGGTTCGCGTCGGCCAGCTGCTCTTCATCCAGCTTGGACATGATCGTGTCGCGTGCGGCGGTAACAGCGGCGGTGCGCTCTTGCTTGTCACCGATTGCGAATGCGGCGCGCATCTCTGCCTCGCCTGCGGCCTTCACGGCAGCGGAGAGATCGGAGTAATCGACAGGCTGGAAGTCAAACGGCTCTTTCGCCGCTGTTTCGGCCAGATCGATGATCAGGTCGATCACGGGCTGGATTTGCTCATGGGCGAACTTGACCGCGCCGAGCATCTCTTCTTCCGACAGCTCGTATGCTTCGGATTCAACCATCATTACGGCGTCTTTGGTGCCTGCAACAACAAGGTCCAGACGCTGGTCAGGATTGTTCTTGAGGTCCTGCATGTCGTCGATTTCAGGGTTCAGGATGTAGTCGCCATCCTCAAAGCCTACGCGGCATGCCGCAATCGGACCCATGAACGGCGCGCCAGAAATGGTCAGCGCAGCAGAGGCCGCGATCATCGCAACCATGTCGGGATCGTTGACCAGATCGTGGGACAGAACGGTACACATGACTAGCACTTCGTTCTTGAAGCCCGGCACGAACAGCGGACGGATCGGACGGTCGATCAGACGGGAGGTCAGTGTTTCTTTCTCGGTGGGGCGGGCTTCACGCTTGAAGAAGCCACCGGGGATTTTACCCGCGGCATAGTATTTCTCGTTGTAGTGCACGGTCAGCGGGAAAAAGTCCTGACCCGGCTTTTGCTTGCGTGCGAATGTCACGTTCGCCATTACGGACGTCTCGCCGTATGTGGCGATGACAGAACCGTCGGCCTGACGCGCGACTTTGCCTGTTTCGAGTGTGAGCGTCTCTTCGCCCCACTGCATGGATTTCTTAACTTCGTTAAACATCATCGTTTCCTTGTTGGCCCATTGGCCATTGCATAGAGGGCGTATTCCCTCTGACCCCTGTTTTGCACGTCTGCGCTGGGGACCTGGCACGGACGCGTCGATGTGTGGGGCTGTACATGAGATTGGGGGGGATGGGAAGGGAGGGCTTCTTGCTGTGCAACCGGAGCAGAGGTAGATTGCAAGGGCTTGCCGATTGAAGAAATGAATGTACGGTGGGCATGTAATCTAGGGTAGAAACAGGCTGATCTGCATGAAGACTATGAAAGCTATTTGTGGCTTCTCGCTGTTCGTGTTGACAGGATGTCTGGGTGCGGACCCTAATGCCCAGCCTACGACACGAGAATACACGCAGCCGGACGTGTCGAAATTGACTGCCTTGCGGCCCTATCCGAAGGATAATGACGTTTGCCAAGTGATTCAGAAAACGGATGAAATTCGGAACTTGGTCGCCGAGGGGCAGACTGCGATAGCCTGTCCAAAGCATGAGAGCGGGGCGATACGGGACCGACGCAACGAAGGTGCCCGCATTGTGGGTCACGCCAAACACTGGACTGTCTTTGCGGTAACAAACCCGCTGTAGCGCGACGTTATAGCCGTCAAATTAGTCTGAGCTGCATCGAAATAACTTGAAAAAGCAATAGCTTACTTTTCCGAAAAGGGAACATGATATGAAAGGTTGGACTGTTAGCGGGATTCTGATGCTCTGCTTTGCAGCGCCTGCTGTTGCTAGTGGGGTAAGCTGTCATTTTTCGAATGGTAACAAGAATATGATGCCAGTGTTCTATCCTGATGGAACTTGGAAAACTCCAAAACGATCAGGAAGATACAAAATTCAAGGTAGCGGTGAAGTTCATGTAACTATTGGAAAACGTATCGTTGTGCTCCAACCTAGTGGTAGGTTGAGTGGGGGTGGTAAAACTGACTTGGACTGCGACAACAGAATTAAGTCACTTCAATAAGACTGAGCCCTTTTGAGATTATAGTGACGTCAATTTCCGCCAAGCGCCGTGGCCGCAAGTTCCAAAACCTCAACCAATCCACCCAAAAACCCATCCGCAGTCACATCAACCAACGCCTTGCCCTCTTCGTCCTGCAACGTAAAAGGCGCGGGTTCGATCTTTTGCAACTCCCGCAAACTCTTGCCGCCGCCATGTTTGAGGACATTGGCCGCGAGGTAGTAGTGGTGCACGCGTTGCGCCAGATCCGGGTGGCCTTCCGCCGCCAGCTTGCCGCGCAGTTTCACAAAGAACGGGCCGCGCGCAAAGTGGTGTTGCAGGCGGGCCTCGAAGGCGGAGACGGTCTCGACCACCATCGCTTCGATCTGGTTGGTTGTGGCGGTTGGATCGTCTGCCATAGCTTGAGCAGTGGCGAGGAGTTGGGCGACGTCGGGTGTGTCAGTCATGGCATGGTCCTTTGGGTCAGTGTTCACGCCATGACTGGCGCTGCTTATTTGCTCAGGGAGGGGAAGTAGTCTTCGCACACGCCTTCGCGGTAGACGTCTGCGGTACAGCAGTGCAGGCCGCCGCCGAACGCATAGGCATCGCGCAGCTCGACCTCGACGACTTCCATGCCGAGCTTGTCCATCTGCTCGGCCTGATAGACCTCAGACTTCTCGACGCAGACGGTTTTGGGATCCAGCACCAGCACGTTCATCGACAGCCATGTGGAGGAGTAGCACAGCGGTGGGGGCGTGTTATGCGCAGGTTGCGCGGCGTCCACGATCTCCCAGCCGTTGTCGTTGTACATCTTGCGCTGCTCTTCGGGCAGGCGGCGGTGCGGGTTGTTCAGGATCAGACCAGGGCGCAGGGGCGTGAAGGTCGCGTCGATGTGGATGGGATAGGGATCGCCCGGAAAATTCACGGTGTGCACGCGGTGATCGGGGAAGTGGCGGCGCAGCCATTCAATACCTTTGAGGTTGGTCGTAAACCCGTGCTGCACCACCAGATCGCGGCCAAAGCGCAGCACATCGGCTGCGTCAAATAGCGGCTCTTCCTCGGTGGTGACAAAGAACTTCTTGGCGGCCCATTCCAGACGCTTGGCATCGCCGATCTTCTCGGAGAGGTAATCGGGGTGGTAATCGGCATCCGTCAGGCGCGGTTTGGGCGCGCTCTCGTGGCGGAAGTTGGGGTCTTCGTCAAAGTACTGCTGCATCAGCGGGCGGTAATTGAGGTATTCAAACCAGCGGCAGCGATAAGACATCGTCGCCTCCAGCATCTCACTGCCGACCGTCAGCAGCACATCACGAGGGGGCATGCAGCCGAACTGGCTCTCGGTATGAAAGTCGGGCGTGGTGGCGGGTACGGAGTGGTCGATGCTGGTGGGGCGGTCCACGCGAACGCCGCGTTTTTCCAGCATGGATGCGAAGTTATCCAAGAGCTCGTTTGCGCGGTCGATGGTTTCCTGCGGACGGCGGCCCCACTGACCGCGCATGTCGCTGTCCTCGGGGACTTTTGCATCCAGCGCGGGTTCCTCGGGCGGGATGTGGCAATCGTCGGCACGGCCCACGATGACGTGCTTGAGCGGGTCCCACTCGTTCCAACTGTTTACGACGGCTTTTTGCATGCTGTGGCTCCCTGCACTCGATGTTTGTGAAGAGGTAAAAGCAAACGGAGCCGCGCGCAAGCGGGTGTGATTGATCGGGCGGGCAGGGTGTGCCACGCTGTGGCGAAGCGGGCAGGGTGTGCCACGCTGTGGCGAAAAAGGGAGATACGTGATGTGCGTTTGGGAATTGGACGGGGTGGAGATTGCGGCGCAGGTTGCGCGGGGCGATGTTTCGGCGCGCGAGATGACGGAGGCCACGCTTGCGCGGATGGACGCCGTGAACCCCGCGATCAACGCGGTGGTGGCGCGCGATGATGCGGCAGCACTTGCGGCGGCGGATGCGGTGGACGCGGCGCGCGCACGCGGCGATGCGCTGGGGCCGATGGCGGGCGTGCCTGTGACCACCAAACAGAACGTGGATCAGGCGGGGCATGCCACGACCAACGGGCTGCGGATTCAGAGGGATCTGGTGGCGGCGGATGATAATCCGGTCGTTGCCAACCTGCGCCGCGCGGGGGCGGTGATTGTGGGACGCACGAACACGCCAGCCTTTTCGCTGCGCTGGTTCACGCGGAATTCGCTGCACGGGCATACGAAAAACCCGCATAACCCTGCGATCACGCCCGGCGGCTCTTCTGGCGGGGCGGCGGCGGCTACGGCTGCGGGGATTGGCGCGGTGGGGCATGGCACGGATATCGGCGGCTCTATCCGCTATCCCGCCTATGCCTGCGGGTTGCAGGGGATCAGGCCGACCATGGGCCGCGTGCCTGCGTGGAACCCCAGCAGCCCTGACCGCCACATCGGGGCGCAGCTGATGGCTGTGTCGGGACCGCATGCGCGCTCGGTCCGTGATCTGCGGATGTCACTGACGGCGATGGCCGAGCCTGACCTGCGGGACCCGTGGCACATGGCTGTGCCACTCTCGGGTGAGGCTTATCCCAAGCGCGCGGCGCTGTGTGTGGCGCCCGAGGGGATGCAAATCCATCCGCTGGTCGAGGCGGCACTGCGCGATGCAGCGGCGCGGCTGCGGGATGCAGGCTGGGAGGTTGAGGAAGTGGAAAGCCCGCCCTTTCGCGCACCCGCACGCTGTCAGGCGCAGCTGTGGCTGGCCGAGATGGCGCGCGGCGCGCAGGCGGCGTTTGTGCAAGAGGATGATCCAGACGCCAATCACGTGCTGGCAGAGATGCACAAGCTGACGCCTGTGCCCGACCTGAACGAGGTGTTGGATGCGATGCAGGCGCGTGTCGGGTTCTTGCGCGAATGGCAGACGTTTTTGGACCGCTACCCCGTGCTGATCTGCCCGATCTCGGGGGAACCGCCTTTCCCTGACCTGCTCGATCTAGAGGATTTCCCGCGCGTGATGGAAGCGCAGCTGACGCAGGTGGGTCTGCCGCTGACGGGGCTGCCGGGGATGGGGGTGTTCACAGGATTTGGCGAGAGCGATATGGGGCGCGTGCCGATGGGCGCGCAATTGATCGCGGGGCGTTTCCGTGAGGATATCCTGTTCGACGCCGCCGAAGCCATTGAGGCGCGGGGATCCGCGATTTCTGTCGTGACACCCTGATCACGGGCGCGGCCAAGAATTTTCTGAAAAGTCTTTTCGGGTCCGAACACTGAAAGCCCAAAGAAAAACCGCGCCCTCGGGATGAGGACGCGGTTTGAATTCTTAGTGCTGTAGCGTCGCGCTTAGCGGCGCAGGCCCAGACGTTTGATCAGGTCTTGGTAGCGGGCAACATCCTTGGACTTGACGTAGTCCAGAAGCTTGCGGCGCGTTGCGACCATTTTCAACAGACCACGGCGGCCGTGGTTGTCTTTTTTGTGTGTTTTGAAGTGCTCTGTCAGAGTCGCAATGCGCGAGCTGAGAACGGCAACTTGTACTTCAGGGGAACCGGTATCGCCTTCTTTGGCGCCGAATTCGCTCATGATGCGTGCTTTTTCTTCTTTTGTAATCGACATCGGGGTCTCCTTGTCAAAAGGTTAAATATTAATGGCGCTGCCCGGGATGTCGTCCAGTGCAGGCCCATGGAGGGATTCGCAGAAATAAAGCTGCGATGGGCGCGTATAGGCAGGATTTGCAGGATTGGCAAAGGCTTAATTCACACGGCTATATGTGCCGCGATCTGTCAGGCGGACGCGAGGCCGACCTGTGTTGCTGTGCTGAGCGGGATCAGTGTGATATCGGCCACGGTCAGGGCGGTGCCGTTGACCATGGCAACTACTGCGCCGTCGAGCATAAAAATCGTTTGCGCCGCATCGTATTCGTCAGTGTCCAGAGACAGGGTGATAGACGGCTCTTCACTGTTGGCGCTGCCGTCGTCCCAGACAAGAACCAGACTGTCATCTTCGGCGCTGTAGTCCAGAATTTCAGCCGCTTCCCCCGCGCCGAGCTAGTCGCCCAGCACAATCTCGTCCGCGCCGTCACCTGCGGATACAATATCGCCAGCGCCCACAAGGATACTATCATCGCCACCGCCGCCATTGAGGAAATCGCTGTCATCTTCATCGACGCCTGCGGCATTGCGCATCAGTCCGCTCAGGACATCATTGCCCCAGCCGCCGAACAAGAGGTCCGCCCCGGCACCGCCTGTCAGCGTATCATCATCCAGTCCGCCGCTGAGGGTGTCGTTGCCCGCGCCACCATCGAGTTCATCGTAGCCTGCGGACCCCTGCAGTGAGTCGTTGCCGTCCTCGCCGAACAACAAGTCATCCGCATTCTGGCCGAACAGCGTGTCATTCGCGTCACCGCCGCGCATAATATCCGCGCCATCCTCGCCCAGCAGCGTGTCATTGCCCGCCCCGCCGTCAAGGGCATCCTCGCCACTGCCACCGCGCAGCTCGTCATCGCCTGCGCCGCCATTCAGATTATCGTCGCCGTCTAGTCCCTGAATGCGGTCGTTTCCTTCGGCACCGTCAATTTGGTCGTCTGAATTACTTCCCTCGACCAGTTCGACAGTGTCAGCATCATCTATGACAACAGGCTCTAGCAGGGCGCCATCGTCGCCACCGCGTGAATCGTAGTCTGGGTCAAATGTGCCGCCGTCCGTGTCCGTCTCATCGGCGGTGAGAGCCGCTGCACTCGTGCTTTGGTCAAGGGGTGGGGATATATCATCGGTTGCCTGCGTGTCTTCGGGCGTAAGAGTATCTTCTTCATCGGGGTCGGTCAGCGGCTCCACAAAGCAAACGGCGCCAACGGCCATCAATCCCATAAGTCCTGCTAACCATAATATAGTAGTCGGCCTTTTAACGCCGCAACATGCGGTCCGACAAATAGCGCAGAATCGCCCCGCTTTGTCAAAATTCTAAAGCTAGATTGGTTAACAGGGTGTAAGGCGAAATCAACCTAGGGCTGTGCTGGCCAAAGCTGTGGTTTGGTGGCATAAGAAAGATAGAGGGGGTGCCGCGGATGGCCCTCTTTCGTCAGCCCCAGATGATAAAGCGTGTGCCCCGCAGCGCGCAGCCGCTCAAACGTGCGGGGCCCCTGATCAAGGTGTGCGCCGTGGACACCCCACGCGGCAATGAGCATGTCCGCCCAAAGTGCTGCCTCCTCCAGTGCTGCGCTATTGTGCGCGCCTTCTGGGTCCGCCGCTGCCTTCATATCGCGTGGATCGGTTGCGCGCAGGGCAAAGATATTCACCGCCCGAAAGCCGCCAAAGCCCAAGGTGCGCGCGCGTTGTTCGCAGCGGTGGATCGTGGGGTCGTTCTGGACCTCCGTCGCGGTTGAGGGATTGAGCATGACAAAGACTACGCGCTTGCCCGCAGGCTCCCAAATCCGCGTCAGGCTGTAGCGATAGGCCTCGCAGTCCGAATAGACAGCCGTGGAGGGCGCATCCCCTTTGGTGTGGCTGCGGGTGATCATGGCGCTTAGACGTCGGGCAGGTTGAACACGCGGGAGGGCTGCAGTTCGCCTGAGCGGAACACGCCCACAGCCACAGCTCGGCCCTCATGGGCGGCCCAGCATTCGTCGCCGTATTCCACGTCATTGGCAAACACCATGCCCGGATTGCCGTTGCGCAGTTTTGCAGCACCTTCGCTGCTGGCCGTTACTTGGGGCAGGTCGTTCAAGCCAAGCTCTAGCGGGCCTAGATACGAGTCTAATGCAGGGGTTTTTGCCATTTCCTCAACCTGTGCCAGCGTCACGGCGTCGGCCACTTCGAAGGGTCCAGACCATGTGCGGCGCAGCTCGCGCACGTGGCCTTTACACCCCAAGACCTCCCCCAGATCGCGCGCGATGGAGCGGACGTAGCCGCCTTTGCCACAGACCATCTCGAGCGTGACATGATCGGGATCGGGACGCTCCAGCATGATTAGGCTTTCGACATACAGGGGGCGGGCGGCGAGTTCCATTTCCTCACCGTCGCGGGCGCGTTTGTACGCACGCTCCCCGTCGATCTTCACGGCAGAGAATTGTGGCGGAACCTGTTCGATGTCACCGACAAAGCCGTGCAGCGCTTCCTTGATCGCGGCATCGTCGGGGCGTAGATCGGAGGTTGCGATCACCTCGCCCTCTAGATCGTCGGTGTTGGTGGCGGCACCAAGGCGCACGGTGAAGACATAGGCCTTGAGCGCATCGGTGATGTAGGGAACCGTCTTGGTCGCCTCGCCCAAGGCGATGGCGAGAACGCCCGTGGCGTCGGGGTCCAGCGTACCTGCATGGCCCGCCTTCTTGGCGTCAAAGGCCCAGCGGACCTTGTTGACTACAGCTGTGGACGTTGGCCCCGCAGGTTTGTCGATCACGACCCAGCCCGAAATATCGCGTCCTTTGCGTTTGCGTGCCATGTGCTGTCCTTGGAATAGTTCGGTGTCCCGCGCCGTTTTGCAGATTGTGGACCTGCGTGCAACGGGGTTACTCGTCTGCGGTCTCGGCTTCGACGTCAACTTCTGGTTCTGGTAGCGGCGGCAACTCTGCGCCCTCAACCACGCCAATAATCGGCCCAAGCGCGACAAATCCGATGTCATTGCGCCCCAGCTCTGGCGCGCGCAGGCGCGAGACGTTGCCATCGAAATAGAGCGCGTTTTGCAGACCCAGATGATCGCGGAACATGGAGCCGAAGGCGTGGAAGGTGATGGGGCTGTTGGAAATGACAAGGGAAGCCACGGTGCCGTCCTCGTTGGTGCCTACGCCATTGCGGATAAAGCGGGAGGTGGAATCGCGCAGGAACCGCGGATGCAGCGCACCGTCGATGACCAGCATAGGGCCTGATTGGGTGGCACTGGTGCAGTCAGGCGCCTCGGCGGCATAGCGCAGCGTCTCGATCACATCGATGCGGCGCTCGCGCAGGCACAGGATGCCGTTTGGTAGCAGGCCGAAATTGCCTGGCCCTGCGTTTGTGATGACGCTCTGCACCGTGACACCGTCCTCGATATAGAGGCCAACGGGCGCACGATCCTCATGGTACATCCCCGCATTGGCGGCAAAGCCAAGGGCAAAGCCCTGTTCTTCAAGGGCCGCGTTCAGCACGCTGAAATAGCCGTAGGGGCGCGTGGTGTCAGGCTCGTAGAGGAACAGGCGCAGCACCTCTTGGGTCACATCGACATCGCAGATCGCATAATCCACGCCCTCGTGGGCCTCTTCGCGGCAGGTGGCGGCCAGCGCAGGCTGGGCCATCAGGCACAAGGCGAACGCAGAGGTAGCGCGGCGGATCACGCCTCGTCAGCGTCCGTGTCGGGTGCATCGGCATCGCGGCGCACGCGGTCCTGAGCCAGCATGCGGCGCGTCTCGTCCATCTGGTCGAAGGTGCGGTCCAGCTGGAAGCGGATTTCTGGCGAGAATTTGAGGGTGAGTTTCTTGGCCACAAGCTTGCGAATCTCGTGCTTGTTGCGGCCAAGGATTTTGAGCAAATCCTCCTGACCCTCGCCGCCCAGTGGCAGCACATAGGCGGTGGAGACCTTGAGATCATTGGACATGCGGACTTCGCCCACGGTAATGGACATGCGGTTCAGATCGGGGTCGTGCACATCGCCGCGTGCCAGCACCTCGCTCAGCGCGCGGCGGACTGTTTCACCCACGCGCAGCATTCGCTGGTTCGGGCCTGAGGATTGGGGGGATTTGTTATAAGCCATAAACTTCATCTAAGCGCTCTGAACTTCTTTGCCAAGCGCCGCAGCGAAGGCTACACCGCAGATCAGCGCATCATGAGGAGCACGGACATGACACAGACAACAGGAATAGCGATCACAGGTGTCTCTGGTCGCATGGGGCAAATGCTGGTGCGTGAGGTTCTGGCGCATGATCAGATGCATCTCGCGGGCGCGATCGAGCGAACAGGCCATGACTGGATCGGACAGGATTTAGGAGCCGCGATGGGCGGTGCCGCTTTGGGTGTGATTGTGACCGACGATGCGACGGCTGGCATGGCGGATGCGCAGGCGGTGATTGATTTTACAGCGCCTGCCGCGACAATTGCTTTTGCTCAGGCAGCGGCGGAGGCGGGTATTGTGCATGTGATCGGCACCACGGGCATGACTGCAGAAGAGATTGCCCAGCTCAAGGCACCTGCGGCGCGAGCGGTGATCGTGCGTGCAGGCAACATGAGCCTCGGGGTCAATTTGCTGACGTTGTTGACGAAGAAAGTGGCCGCAGCGTTGGACGAGGATTTCGACATTGAGGTCATCGAATCCCATCACAACCAGAAAGTTGATGCGCCCTCGGGTACCGCACTGATGTTGGGCGAGGCCGCAGCGGAGGGGCGCGGTGTGACACTGGCCGACGTAAGCAATTCGGGTCGTGACGGGATCACAGGTGCGCGCAAGCGCGGTGATATCGGCTTCTCCGCCATTCGCGGTGGCGACATTGTGGGGGAACATGATGTGATGTTTGCGGGCGCGGGCGAGCGCATTGTGCTGCGCCATATCGCCTCTGACCGCGCCTTATTCGCGCGTGGCGCGCTCAAAGCTGCGCTTTGGGGGCAGGGCCGTGAAGCTGGTGAATATGATATGCTGGACGTGCTGGGGCTGAACGACTGACAGGCCATTGGCGTATGTTGGGAAAATAAATGCAGTTAGGTGAAACTAATTGCTCGTGTGAGACGTATATCCTCCGACAGACCCCTTAGGAGAGACGCTATGTCAGGTATGTTCCCAGTATTGGCCGCAGTTGCGGTCGCCCTTGCTACCCCTGCTGCGGCGGAGTTGAGCAAAGTGAATAGTGCTGCGGAATTCAAGAATATTGTGAACGGCAAGACACTCGCACGGCTCTTGGTGCGGCTCAAAGTGGGGACGAACGGTACGATCTCGGGGCGTGGCGCAACGTGGGACATCAGCGGTAAATGGACGTGGAAGAACGGCTATTTCTGCCGCAGCCTCGAATGGGGTGGTGGTGATTTGGGGTATAATTGTCAGGAAGTGAAAGCGTCGGCTGGCAAAATCCGCTTCACCTCGGATCAGGGCGCTGGCGACAGTGCGGAGTTTTCCCTGCGCTGAGCGGCAACAAAATGGCTTGAAACTCCAAGTTCTTTGCATCTGGCGATCATCAGAAGTCGACAGCGATCCCTTTTTTCTCCCAATCGCCATAGCGCACAGGTTCTGGCCCATCGCGGCCGCCCAATTCAGTCGGCAGCTTCAACGCTTTCTCGGCCTCGCGCCGCGCTGCTGCTTCGGCCAGTGCCCGCTGTGCGGCGGGGGGCAGGTCTGAGGGTGCGTCCGCTGAAGTGTCGTCTGGCTCGTTGCTCATGGGGCGTTCCTTTCTCAACTCCCCCTTGATATACGGCACGCCTTGGCCCATTCAACCGTCCAAGCCCATCGTTCCACCCTAAGTCGCCCACAGAAAGCCCGCAATATGTCAGACACTGGTGTCTCCGCCCGCAAATCCGCTGTTTTCCTGCTCGACCAGATATTGGGTGAGGGAAAGCTGATGTCGGAATTGCTTGGCGCGGGTGTGCTGGACCGTCTGGCCCCCGAGGATCGTGCGCGTGCGCAGCGTCTGGCGCAGGACACATTGCGCGGGATGGAGCGGTGTGACCGCATCTTGCAAAAGCACCTCAACAAATACCCGCCCCTCACCGTGCGCAATGCACTGCGCGTCGGCACGCTTGAGCTGTGCACAGGGGGTGCTGCGCATGGTGTGGTCAATGCGATGGTCTCGGTCGTGGCCGCTGACAAACATCTGAGCCACCTCAAAGGGCTGACCAATGCCGTCCTGCGCAAAGTCGCCGCCGAAGGGCCAGAGGCATGGAGTGCACGTCGTGCGCCGCGCTTGCCCAAATGGCTGCGCGGACCGCTTGTCGAGGCATGGGGCGCTGATGCGATGGCCGCGATTGAGGCCGCTCATTTCAAGGGCGCGCCGCTTGATCTCACGGCCAAGGGGGATGCCGCCGCTTTGGCAGAGCGTCTGGGGGCTACGCTTTTGCCGACGGGATCAGTGCGGGTTCATGAGGCGGGGCAGGTCTCCGCCATGGAAGGGTTTGCCGAGGGCGATTGGTGGGTGCAGGATGCTGCCGCCGCTTTGCCTGCGCTCATTCTAGATGCCCAAGAGGGCGAGGTGGTACTGGACCTTTGCGCCGCACCTGGGGGCAAGACGATGCAATTGGCTACCACAGGGGCCGAAGTGCGTGCGGTGGACGACAACCACAGTCGTATGCAGCGGGTGAAGGAAAACCTTGCGCGCACGGGGCTGACGGCGCGGACCTTCATCAAGGACGCGCGCCAGTTTCAGGGCCAGTTCGATGCAATCCTGCTGGATGCGCCCTGTTCGGCCACAGGCACGATCCGCCGCCACCCTGATTTGCCACACGCCAAGGATGGCTCAGAATTCGGGGCGTTGATCGGGCTTCAAGAAGAACTGCTGGATCATGCGTGGAGCCTCCTGAAACCTGGCGGGCGCATGGTGTTCTGCACCTGTAGCCTGCTGCCCGACGAGGGCGAAGTGCAGATCGACGAGGCGCTGGAGCGGCACAGCGACATGACCGTGGACCGTGATGCACTTGCGCTGGCGGGGATCGAGGAGGCGTGGGTGTCCTCCGAGGGCGGCCTGCGCCTGCGCCCTGATTTCTGGGCGGAGCAGGGTGGAATGGACGGCTTCTACATCGCACTTCTGCGCAAAGCGGCCTAGCTCAGCGCGCTTTCGGCTGGGTTTGGTACGGCGAAGTATGCTTCTTTCGGGATCCGGATCAGGCCGTGCAGATCGAGAGCTGCTGCGTCCTGCGAGGAGAGTGCGTCGAAGGCTTCTGCCGCAGCTTCGAAGACCAATTCCGCATCCTGCGCCAAGCCTGTAATCAGCGGCAAGCCTGGCGTTGGGGCGGTAAATTCCAGAACGCGCAGCTTGGCTGCCCAGCCCTCGTACCGCTGGATCAGACGCCAAGTCTGCCCGTCCAGCGCGGCGATGTCGGCTTGTCCTTGGGCGACCATGCGTGCCGAAGCCAGATGCGCGCCGCTTTCAATACGTTTTTGAAACCAAATGCCCGATGGGGCGGCGTGGTTATAGAGTGCTGCGAAACCTGATTGCGAGTGCTGCGCATTATAGGCCAGCCGCGCGTCGGCATATGCGCCCAGCATCTCACGCGGATCATCAGCGCGCACCACGATAGCGGAGCGGTAGTGGCCAGCGGGACAATCCTCAAGCTGGTAATCGGGCGTGCCGACCAGTTTGACGCGGCCCTGCAGCTGCGTGCGGTAAGGCATTCCGCAGGTCTGGCTGAGAATGAGCTGCGGGCTTTCCCACACTTCAAAAGGCGGCGCGGATTGCGACAAAGCGACAGGCGCTTCAATGCCGCGCTGGCCAAGGGCTGTGCGAAGGGAAGCCCACAAACGGCTGTGGGCGGCTTCCAATTCGGGGCGGGCATACATCATCAGGGAGGCAATCATCGGCGCACCCTGCCGTTTGCTGTGACGCTGCACAAGCGCAATGGGCAAATATGCGCTAAGGCTGCACGCAAAAAACGGTGACTCTCGCGGGGTGGCGGGTTAGACTGCGCAAAACGCCTTCAGAGCGTATAGGCAGAGCACATGGTCCAGATTTCCCCGTGGCGCGCGCATCGCACGCGTTTTTTAAACCAATGGCACGCCCGAAGGGCGACCCGTGCGCGTGGACAGGTGCGGGGGTTCGTCTCCTCACCCGAGCCGCGCACCATCGGCTCGTTCGCGCGGGGGCGGCAGTTGGCAGCGGGGAATTTCCTCTTTGCAGGCAGCCTGATCAGCGCGCCTGACACCAGCCCTTGGGCGCTGGATGCGCCTGATACGGCCTTCTTGGAGGCGCTGCACGGCTTTGGCTGGCTCGATGATTTGGCGGCTGTGGGCGACGGCGTGTCGCGCCGTGCAGCCCAAGATTGGCTATGGGAGTGGATAGCGCTTTATGGCAACGGGCGCGGCGTAGGGTGGAGCCCTGATCTAACCGGGCGGCGGCTGATCCGCTGGATCAACCATGCGATTTTCGTGCTGCAAGGCGGCGGCGACAGCGCGCCCGACAGTGAGGCCTTTTACCGCTCTCTGACCCAGCAGACGCAGTTCCTGTCCAAACGCTGGCATGCTGCCGCGCCCGGTCTGGCGCGGTTCGAAGCGCTGACGGGGCTGATTTATGCGGGACTTTCGTTGGAAGGGCTTGAGGAATTGGCGGATCCCGCGATCAAGGCGCTTGCGCGTGAATGCGAAGTGCAGATCGACGCGCAAGGCGGATTGCGCACGCGCAACCCCGAGGAATTGCTGGATGTGTTCACGCTTCTCACTTGGGCCGCGGCGGCCTTGTCGGACGCAGGTCGCGGCACGCCGCAGCCGCATCTGGCCGCGATAGAGCGGATTGCGCCGTCGCTGCGCACTCTGCGTCATTCCGATGGCTCGCTCGCGCGGTTTCATGGCGGCGGGCGCGGGGCCGAAGGCTGGCTCGATCACGCGCTGGCCTCCTCTGGTGTGCGCAGGGCCCAGCCCGATGGGCTGTCGATGGGCTATGCCCGTCTGTCTGCGGGGCGCACTTCGGTGATTATTGATGCAAGCGCGCCACCCAGTGGGGCCGCTTCGGCGAATGCCCATGCCTCGACACTGGCGTTTGAGTTGACCTCGGGGCGCAGGCCGCTGATTGTAAACTGCGGCTCTGGTGCGTCTTTCGGGTTGGACTGGCGCCGCGCGGGGCGGGCGACACCATCCCATTCGGTACTTATCCTTGGCGGCTATTCCAGCGCACGGCTGGAGGCGGCGGACAAGCGCACAGGCATTGAAGCGCTGATCGACGGGCCAGTTCACGTTCCTGTCGAGATTACCCCCGTGACGGACGGGATGAAGTTTCAGGGCGGGCACGACGGCTATGTCCAGACCCACGGTCTGACACATGCGCGGACGCTCGAGTTGACCCATGACGGGCGCGCCGTTGCGGGTGAAGATATGCTGATCGCGATGGAAGAAGCCGAGCAGCGCCGCTTTGACCGCGCATTGGATCAGACTAAACTCAAAGGCATTGGATACGAGATCCGCTTTCATCTGCACCCCGAAGTGGATGCCACCCTTGATCTGGGCGGCGCTGCGGTGTCGATGGCGCTAAAGTCAGGTGAGATATGGGTTTTCCGCCATGACGGCATCTGTGATTTGACGCTGGAGGCGGGCGCATATCTTGAGACGACGCGCCTCAAACCGCTCGCCTCAAGCCAGATTGTGTTGACAGGCTGTGCGATAAATCCCGCCACACGGGTGCGCTGGTCCTTGTCCAAAGCGCAGGAAACTGCGATTGGCGTGCGTGATTTGGAACGGGATGACCCGTTTGCCGACGAAGACCAACTCTAAGGAGCCCCTGCCATGGCTGATCTCTACCCTGTAAAACGCGCCCTTCTTTCTGTGTCCGACAAAACGGGGCTGATTGAATTCGGCCAAGCGCTGGTAAAAGCAGGGGTTGAGCTGCTGTCCACAGGCGGCACGGCGAAGGCGCTGCGCGACGCAGGGCTTGACGTCATGGACGTGGCCGAGGTCACGGGCTTTCCCGAGATGATGGACGGTCGCGTCAAGACACTGCACCCTGTGGTGCACGGCGGTCTGCTCGCGCTGCGCGACGATGCAGGCCACGTGGCCTCGATGGAGGAGCACGGCATTGGTGGGATCGACCTTGTTGTGGTGAACCTCTATCCCTTTGAAGAGACGGTGGCCAAGGGCGCCGAATACGTCGAGGTGATCGAGAATATCGACATTGGCGGCCCTGCGATGATCCGCTCTGCGGCCAAGAACCACGGCTTTGTCAGTGTGATCGTTGATGTGGAGGATTACGCCCCCTACATCGCCGAGCTTGAGGCCAACGGAGGTCAGACCACTTACGCGATGCGTCAACGTTTGGCCCAAACGGCATACGCGCGTACGGCTGCTTATGACACTGCAGTCAGCACTTGGATGGCGGATGCGGTGGGCGGCACCCCGCGCCGTCGCACGTTTGGCGGAACGCTCACGCAGACCCTGCGCTATGGCGAGAACCCCCATCAGCAGGCGGCGTTCTACACCGATGGATCCAGCCGCGCAGGCATCGCCACGGCCAAGCAGCATCAGGGCAAAGAGCTGAGCTATAACAACATCAACGACACGGATGCGGCGTTTGAGCTGGTCTCCGAATTTGATCCTGCAAACGGCCCTGCCGTGGCGATCATCAAGCATGCCAACCCTTGTGGCGTCGCGACCGGTGCGACGATGGCAGAGGCATATTCCCGTGCATTCGATTGTGACCGCACAAGCGCATTCGGCGGGATCATCGCACTGAACCAGACCTTGGACGCCGAGACGGCGGAAGCGATCACTGAGATTTTCACCGAAGTTGTGATTGCCCCTGATGTGGATGCGGATGCGATTGCTCTCTTTGAGAAGAAGAAAAACCTGCGCCTGTTGACCACGGGTGGCCTTGCTGACCCTGCGGCTGCGCGTCTGGCGCCGCGTCAGGTCTCGGGTGGCTGGCTGGTGCAGGACCGCGATGTGGGACGGATTAGCATGGATGATCTCAAAGTGGTCACCAAGCGCCAGCCGACAGATCAGGAAATGAGCGACATGCTGTTTGCGTGGACCGTGGCGAAACACGTCAAGTCCAACGCGATTATCTATGTCAAAGATGGTGCTACCGTGGGTGTTGGCGCAGGCCAGATGAGCCGTGTGGACAGCACGCGCATTGCCGCGCGCAAGGCAGTTGATATGGCTGAAGCGATGGGCCTGCCAGCACCGCTGACCCAAGGGTCTGTCGTTGCATCCGATGCCTTCTTCCCCTTTGCCGATGGTTTGGTTACAGCGGCGGAGGCAGGGGCGACAGCGCTGATCCAGCCCGGTGGCTCCATGCGCGACGATGAGGTGATCGCCGCCGCCGATGAGGCTGGACTGGCAATGGTGTTCACTGGCATGCGCCATTTCCGTCACTAAGTAACCTAGGAGCATGGTTCATGCGGATGATTTTCTGGGCGGGCTTTGTTGCGTTCGCCCTCGACCAGATCAGCAAATATGTGGTGATCCACATGATGGAGCTTGCGCGCATCCGTTCAATCGATGTGCTGCCGCCTCTGGTCAACTTCCGCTATGGCGAGAACCGTGGCATTAATTTCGGCCTGTTTGGCGGCGGATCAGAGGCGAGCCGCTGGATTTTGATTGTCCTTGCCACGCTTATTTGCATCGCCGTTTTGTTCTGGGCGCGCAAACATGCGCTGACGGTTTGGGCCAAGCTCAGCGCAGGATTGCTGATCGGCGGTGCACTGGGCAATGTGCTGGACCGCTTGATCTATGGCTATGTCCTTGATTTCCTGAACATGTCTTGCTGCGGCATCAACAACCCGTTTGTGTTTAACATTGCCGATGTCTTTATCTTTGCTGGCGCGCTGGGCCTGATCTTCTTTACAGATGATGGTGACACACCGCCGAAAAAGAGAAGCACGAAGCGGGTCGCGAAAAAAGTCGGGTGACATTGCCCGCCTGCCTGCGATATTGAGGGGCAACGGCGATCTGGAGGCCACCTATGCGTAAATTTGCTTTGTTGCTTGTATTGCCTGCATTTGTGGCGGGCTGTGCGAATATCGGCTTGCGTGATCTGCAATCGGATTCCGAGGGGCCAGACGAATTTGGCATCATACCTGTCGGCGCCCTTGAGCAACCCGCGAACTTTAGCGAATTGCCAACGCCGACACCAGGTGGCGTCAATCGGACGGACCGTTCCGCGCTTGCGGAAGGTGCAAAAGCCTTTGGCGGTCGCATCGGAGACGCCAATGCGCCTGTGCCTGCACGGGACGGGGCGTTGGTTCAGCATGCCAGCCGTTTGGGCCGTGCCGCTGACATTCGCGAGAACCTAGCCGCAACGGATGCTGACTTTCGCCGCCGCAAAGCGCGCCTGACGCAATACCGCATTGTTCCTGTGGACCGTTACAATCAGGCCTACCGCCGCGAAGCGCTCGATGCACAGGCCGAGCAGCGCCGCTGGCGTCGTGCAGGGGCGCGCACGCCATCGGCACCGCCTGCAAACTGATACCCGATTACATCTGTGTGATTTTTGGCCCTATGGCTTGAACCTTTGTGCGGGTGGCGTACCTATGTCAAAAGCCTGACGCGTTTGACCGAAGAGGACCCATCCGATGTTGCGATACGCCCGAAACGCCCTGATCTGCGCCTTGATGCTGCCCGCAGCCGCCATGGCACAGATCAGTGGGAAGGTCACCGATTTCGTACTTGAGAACGGCATGCAGGTGGTGGTCGTTGAGGACCATCGCGCCCCCGTCGTCCAGCATATGCTCTGGTATCGCGCGGGATCAGCGGATGAGCCGAAGGGTTCCTCAGGTGTGGCGCATTTTCTGGAGCATTTGTTGTTTAAAGCGACGGATAAGCTGGAATCAGGCGAATTCTCCCGCGTGGTGGCCGCGAACGGCGGGCGTGACAATGCCTTCACCAGCTATGACTATACTGCCTATTTCCAGCGCGTTGCCGCCGACCGTCTTGAGCTGATGATGACGATGGAGGCGGACCGGATGAAGAACATCCGCCTGACGCCCGAAAACATCACAAACGAACGTGGAGTGATCATCGAAGAGCGCAACCAGCGCACCGAAAACAACCCCCAAGCCTTGTTCGGCGAGCAGATTAACGCCGCGCAATATCTCAACCACCGCTACGGCACGCCGATCATCGGCTGGATGCACGAGATGGAAGAGCTGGACCTTGAAGACGCGCTCTCGTTCTACGAGCTGTATTATTCGCCCAATAATACGATCCTTATTGTTTCGGGTGATGTGACGCCTGAAGAGGTGCGTGCGCTGGCCGAAGAGCATTACGGCCCCATCCCGCGCAACCCCGATATGCCTGACCGGTTGCGCACCGAGGAGCCACGCCAGAACGCCGAGCGCCGCGTGATCATGCGTGACCCGCGTGTGGCGCAGCCCTATGTTTCGCGCAGCTATCTGGTGCCAGAGCGTGATAGAGGTGCGCAGGAGACGGCCGCCGCACTGACGTTTCTGGCTGAGATTTTGGGCGGGGGAACGACATCATTTCTGGCGGAAAAGCTGCAATTCGACAGCCCTGTGACAACCTATTCGACAGCGTGGTATAATGGCGTCTCGCTGGATGATACGTCCTTTCGCATGATCATTGTGCCGTCCGAGGGCGTGAGCCTTGAAGAAGGGGAAGCCGCCCTTGACCAAGCGCTTGCTGATTTCTTGGAAGAAGGCGTGGACCCCGAGCAGCTGGAACGGATCAAGCTGCAAATTCGCGCCGCCGAGATTTACGCCCAAGACAACGTGGACGGCATCGCCAACCGCTATGGCCGTGCGCTGACCTCTGGGCTGACGGTTGAGGATGTGGCCGCGTGGCCTGCCGCGCTGGATGCGGTCACTGCCGAAGACATTATGGAAGCGGCAACTTTGTTGCGCCGCGAGGCATCAGTCACAGGCTGGTTGATGCGCCCCGAAGGAGTAACACGATGATCCGTTTTGCCGCTGCTCTGTTTCTGGGTGCCGCTGCTGCCCTGCCTGCGCGCGCCGAAGTTGATATCCAGACCATCACCTCTTCTGGTGGGATTGGTGCGTGGCTGGTTGAGGAACACTCGCTGCCGTTTGTGGCGCTCCAGATTGCGTTCAGGGGCGGTACCTCGCTGGATGTTGAAGGCAAGCGCGGCGCGGTCAATCTGATGGCTGGGCTTCTCGAGGAAGGCTCAGGTGAGTTGGATGCGCGCGCATTTGCCCGCGCGACAGAAGAATTGGCCACTAGTTTCAGCTTTAGCTCCAGCCCCGATGATCTGACGATTTCGGCGCGGTTCCTGACAGAAAATTTCGATGCTTCCGTGGCGCTGCTGCGCGATGCGATCCAAAGCCCGCGTTTTGACGAAGCGGATATCGAACGTGTCCGTGCGCAGGTGCTGTCTAGTCTGGCCTTTGCAGCCAAGGACCCCAACGACATCGCGAGCAAGGCCTTCGCTGCGATGGCCTACGGCGATCACCCTTACGGCACCGATGAATCCGGCACGCCCGAGAGTGTGGCCGCCCTGACCCGCGATGATCTGGTCGAGGCGCACCGCAATGTGTTGGTCCGTGACCGTGTGCAGATTGGAGCCGTCGGTGATATTACGCCCGAGCAGTTGGGCAATTTGGTAGACGCGCTGCTGGGCGATCTGCCGCAATCCGGCCCAAAGATGCCGCCCAAGGTCGAGCCGCAGATTGAGGGCGGCCTGACCGTAGTAGACTTCGACACGCCGCAGTCTGTCGCAGTATTCGGCCAGCGGGGCATCGATATCGACGATGACGATTATTTCGCTGCCGTTCTGGTCAATCACATTCTGGGCGGCGGCTCGTTCGAGAGCCGTCTGATGCAGGAAGTGCGCGAAAAGCGCGGTCTGACCTATGGTGTCTATTCCTTCCTCTCTGCGCGTGATCTGGCCAATTCCTATATGGGTCAGGTGAGTTCATCCAATGACCGCATCGCCGAGGCTGTTTCGGTGATCAAGGAGCAGTGGCAGCTTGTGGCTGAGAATGGCGTGACCGAAGAAGAATTGGGCAGTGCCAAGACCTATTTGACGGGGGCATACCCATTGCGGTTTGATGGGAATGCGACGATCGCGGGTATCCTTGTGGGGATGCAGCTGATCGGGTTGGACGCCGACTATGTCAAAACGCGCAATGAGTTGGTTGAGCGTGTGACGATGGAAGATGTGCGCCGTGTTGCGGGTGAATTGATGGACCCTGAGGGCTTGCATTTTGTGGTGGTGGGCAAGCCTGAGGGTTTGAGCGGTGACTGAATAGGCAGGCGGCGGTCCTGTCTGCTAGGGTCGATTTGGGATATTTTTGACCAAAAGAAATACAGGTTATTCTCCGTAAGGCACCCAGACATTTTTGACTTCTGTTGATTGGGATAGGAGTGTTTTTGCGTTTGGTTTGTACCAATCAGCGGCCTGGCCATTTTGAACCCAGGTGCGTTTGAGGTTAAGGGCCGAGCCTGCTTCGATTGTTTGATCGTGTTCGGGGTCGCCAAAGCTCCAGACAGCGTCGATGTCCATGTGGGTGGCTAATGTGTTGGCCACGTCTGCGTGGGGGCCCGTGAGGATGTTGACCACGCCTGCGGGGACGTCGGAGGTTTCCAGCACTTGCATGAAGTCTGTTGCGGCGAGGGGGAAGGCTTCGGACGCGCTCAGGATGATGCGGTTTCCCATGGCGATTGCAGAGGCCATAAGCGTGATTAGTGCCAGCAGAGGAGATGTCGCGGGGCAGAGGGCGGCGATTATGCCGACGGGCTCTTTCATCGCGAGGGCCGTCCCGCGCAGGGGGACGCCGTGGATTTGACCATCGTATTTATCGGCCCAAGCGGCGTAAGTGAAGAGGCTTTGCACGGCGGCATCGACTTCTTTTGCCCCTGATTTCCCACCCTGCATTGCATCGAGGTTTCGGGCGAATTCGGATCCGTGTACGGCGAGGTTTTCGGCGATGAAATAGAGGATTTGGGCGCGGGTGTGGCCTGTGGTTTTGCTCCAGCCCTTGGCGGCCTGCGTGGCCTCGACGGCATTACGCACGTCTTTGCGTGAGGCGTGCGGGACATGGGCCAGCAGGGTGCCGTTTTTGGCCCAGACGGGGATGGAGTAGCCGTTGTCGGGGCGGGTTTGTTTGCCCCCGATATAGAGCTTTGCTGTGCGGTCAATCCCGCCTGTTGGCGCGCCTTTTCCTGTCATCGCGGGTGTTGGTTTATAGGGTTTGCCCTGCTTTGCTGGTTTGGTGTAGACGCTCAGGCCCTCCCATCCGCCCTCGCGGCCAAACCCGCTCATCTTCACGCCGCCAAAGCCTGCGGCGGCATCCATCATATTGGTGCCATTGATCCAGACGATACCTGCGGCGAGTTTGGGGGCTACGTCGAGGGCGAGGTTGATGTTCTCGCTCCAGACTGTTGCTGCCAGCCCGTAGCGGGTGTTGTTGGCGATGCTGACCGCTTCCGCAGGGGTGCGGAAGGTGGTGGAGACTAGCACGGGACCGAAGATTTCTTCCTGCATTAGCGTGTCGGCGGGATGCAGATCGGTGATGAGCGTGGGGGGATAGAAGCTGCCCTCATGCGGCATCTCAACGGCGGAGACATGTGTGGTGCCTGCGGTATTGGCAGCGACCATTGCGGTGATTGTCTCGAGCTGCTTGGGGTCAACGATGGCGCCTACATCGATGCTTTTGTCGAGCGGGGAGCCTACGCGCAGTTTGTCCATGCGGGCACGTAATTTGGCGTGGAAGGTTTCTGCGATGGGTTCGTGCACCAGCAGGCGGGAGCCTGCACAGCACACTTGGCCCTGATTGAACCAGATCGCATCGACCAGCCCTTCGACAGCGGAATCGATGTCGGCGTCGTCGAAGACGATGTAGGGGGATTTGCCGCCTAGCTCGAGCGTGAGCGCCTTGCCGCTGCCTGCGGTGACCTCGCGGATGCGGCGGCCTACGGCAGTGGAGCCTGTGAAGGCGATTTTGTCTACGTCTGACTGGACGATCATTTCGCCTACGGCACCATCGCCTGTGATGATGTTGACCACGCCTTTTGGCAGGCCAGCCTGTATGCAGATATCGGCGAATAGGAGTGCCGTGAGGGAGGTGTATTCAGCTGGCTTCAGGAGCACGGTATTGCCCATTGCCAGTGCTGGCGCGATTTTCCATGCGAGCATCAAAAGCGGAAAGTTCCATGGGATAATTTGGCCGCAGACGCCGAGGGCCGCGCTGCCCTCAAGCTCAGTCTCCATCAATTGCGCCATGCCTGTGTGGTAGTAGAAGTGGCGCTGGGCGAGTGGCACGTCGATGTCGCGCGCCTCGCGGATGGGTTTGCCGTTGTCGAGGGTCTCGAGCACGGCGAACAGGCGGCTGTGCTTTTGCAAAAGCCGTGCGAGGGCGTAGAGAACTTTGGCGCGGGCATGGCCGCCTGCGGCTTCCCATTTCGGCTGGGCGGTACGGGCGGCTTTTACGGCGGCGTCCACATCTGCTTGAGTGGCTTGGCTGAGATGGGCGAGGACTTCGCCTGTGGCGGGATTGCGGCTCTCGAAGACCTCGCCCAAAGGGGTCATGGACCCATCGATGAAATGGCCAAAGCGGCTGCCTTGATCCACGATCCACGCCAGCGCCTCGGCCGCGTTCTCGGGGGCTGTGCCATAGTCCATGGTCTGGAAAATCTCGGATACGGTCATGGGGCGTGCTTTCAGATCAGGAGGTGGGGTGGCGGTAGCCAGCGGAGTAAGCGCCTGTCACGTGATGCTCGAGCTGGCGCTCGATGTCGTTGAGGAGCGATGACGCGCCAAAGCGGAAGAGGTCGGGTTGGAGCCAGCGGTCGCCTAATTCTTCTTTGATGAGCGCGAGGTAGGTAATCGCGTCTTTGGCCTTGGAGATGCCGCCAGCGGGTTTGTAGCCGACTCGGTATCCCGTGTGCGTAAAGTAGTCGCGGATGGCGCGGATCATGACCAAGGTGACAGGCAGCGTGGCATTGACACTTTCCTTGCCCGTAGATGTCTTGATGAAATCAGCACCTCCCATCATGCAGACAAGCGAGGCGCGGGCGACATTGCGCAGGCTGCCCAGCTCGCCCGTGGCGAGGATCGCCTTGACGTGGGCATCGCCGCAGGCGGCGCGAAAGGCGCGCATTTCGTCATAGAGCGCTTGCCAGTTGCCCTCCAGTACGTGACGGCGCGAGATAACAATATCGATCTCGGCTGCTCCTGCTGCGATGGATTGCTCGATCTCGGCAATGCGCAGGGGGAAGGGTGACAGGCCAGCGGGAAAGCCTGTAGAGACTGCGGCCACGGGAATGCCGCTGCCGCGCAAAGCGGTTACCGCAGGGGCGATCATCTCGTGATAGACACAGACGGCACCAACGGTAATGGGGGGCATCGTGAGGGCATCGAGTGTTGAAGCCGCTACGGGCTGGCGCGCTTTGGCGCACAAGCGGGCCACGCGCCTTGCCGTATCATCACCAGACAAAGTGGTCAGGTCGATACATGTCACCGCCTTGAGCAGCCACGCGGCCTGATACGCCTTCTTGACCGACCTGCGCGCAGGCAGGGACGCGGCCCGTCTTTCAATAGCAGAGGTGTTTGCCTGCACACCCATCACCCAATTGAGGTCCAAAGCCATGCCTGCATTGCGCGGCTCAGTGACTTGCGGCAGCTGTGTGGAAACTGTCTGGTGCCCGGTCTGGATTTTGGTGTTCATGTAGCGGCCTCTCTCGCGCAAACGCAGCCGCAAACTCGCATGGCACGCTGCAGGTTTGCAAGCGAGGCTTTGGTCAGACGCTGGCCTTGGCGCGTATGACCCCTAGCAAACACCAAGGCGCGATCGGATTGGGAGCTGTATTGAATTGCGCAGCCTCGATTGCGCTCTGATGAAAGCAAGAGATGACGTTAGGGCAGAACTTTTCCGCTTTAGACGCTTACATTCCCGCAATGAGGGAATTTATTTCGGATTATTCCCCCTAGTCGGTTGTTTTTGCTTTGACGAGTGATTCGCACTTACCCTATATCTTGTGGCGTAATCTTCGGCCGACCGGTTTTGCTGACCCGACACCTAAATGTGGTGGCTGAAGTAAGGGGCGCAATGATTGGACGATCACTTATACTGGCTGCTGCCATTGCGACACATGCTGTCGTCGCGCAGGCGCAAAGCGATTTGGCCCGTGCCGAGGTGTCTTTTGTCTTTGATGGCGTGTCCTTGAACATCTCTCCGAATTTTGCCGAAGCGCCGAAATATGCGGCGCGCTTTGCCGCGGTTCCTGCGTCTTGTGATCCTGATTGCATCGTGCCCCAGCGTGTGGCGGATGGCATCGAGACGGTAACAGAGCCCGAGGTGTTGGAGTTTTTGGTGAATGGTGTGGCTCAAAGTCAGGGCTTGCTTGTGGATGCGCGCATGCCTGCAGGTCGATCTATGGGATTTGTCCCTGGATCAGTGAGCCTGCCCCATGAGACCATGAGTGAGAACAGTGCTTTCCGTGATGACCTTCTTAAGGCGCTGGGTGCGCGTGCCTTTGAGGATGTGTTTAACTTCGCCGATGCGCAATCTCTCGTCGTGTTTGACAACGGCCCCTCGCAAAACGCTGCTGGTCTGTTGATCGCACATTTGCTTGAGGTTGGATATCCGCCTGAAAAGCTCCGGTATTATCGGGGTGGAATGCAGGTGTGGTCTGTTGTCGGGCTAACAGTGCAGGAATAGACAGTGTGAGCAGCCAGAAGCCAAAGATCTCATTCAATGCAGGCCCGTCCCCGCGCCCTGCACCAGTGGTGCAGCAGGTGGAAGAAGAGTTCGTCGTGCAAGCCGAAGCCGTGACCGAGACGTCGCAATCGGTCACTTATGACGGGTTTGACCGTGAGGAATGGGAGCGCCAGCTTACCGCGCCCGAGCCAACAGTAGAGCCCGTGCCAGACCCTGAAATTGCCCCAAGGCCCTATGAGCCGTTCACGCCAACGCCAAAATCCGCGGGCTTCTCGCCCATCGGGTTTTTCAAAAAGTCCCAGCCGCGTTTCTTTGATCGCCGCGCAGCATCTCTGGGCATTGCAGCAGTGGCATTTGGTGCTGTCGCCTTTGTAGGTGTGGCGGCCATCTTGATGGGCGGGGATGACACGGCTGGTGCACAGCGGGCGTCATTCTCTGCACCAGCGGAGGCTATTGCCGACGCTGACGTAACAACGCGTGCCGCAATTGCAGATATGACGATGACAGCGGTCCCCAGCGATTTGCCTGCGGGCACCGCCCTGCCATCGCTGAAGGATGCAGTTGCCGCAGCACTTCCCGTGTCTGCGCCTGCCCCTGTGCCAGAGGTTTCGGCGGCAGAAGAAGCCAACGAGGCGCTTGAGATACTGAGTGCCAACAAGCTGCGGATGTTGCGTGAGAGCATTCTTGCGGGTGTCTATAATGTCGAGACCTACGAGCAGGAGGGGGTACAGCGTATTCGTCTGTCCACGCAAAATGCGCGGCTTGAGAACCAGATGTCCTCCAGTCTCATGCTTGAGGCAATTGCGGCCAACGAGATGAAATTGTCCAAAGCGCTCTATACTACCGAGGGCTACGTTGATGCCGAGACAATGATGTTCAATCTGGTGCAGGCTTCATTGTTTAGTGATCGCACCGCGGCTGCAGAAGTGGCAGCCCTTGAAATGTCGCGCAAGATATTCGCGGCCTCGCCAGCGCGCAGCCAGACGGTCAATGGTCTGCGCTATTACGCGGTTCAGGAGGGCGACAGTCTCGCCTATATCGCACTTCAGTTTTACGGACGGCCCGCTGCGTTCCAGCGCATTCTTGAGGCTAATCTGGACATCCTACAATCGCCCGACAAGATCCAAACAGGCCAGCTGCTGCACATACCACGCTGAAAAATAATAATAAATAAGTCTAAGTGACATTCGGGCGAGCAACGGGCTGGACAGAAATGTCCAGCCCGATTGTATTTGGGGCGTCGCAATCGCGCCTTATGTGCGTGAGTGCAAACGCCTAAGGCTGTCCCTTTATCATTGCGGCAAAAGGTCATAGCAAAGCGGCAACAATCATCGTTTGACACTGGAGCAGTCTGTATGAGCTATGCCTTCCCCCCTGGCGGTTTGCCCGATCAAAGCGTCTCACCCGAGGGCACGGCGGTATTTACCCCCGCCTATGCCGTGCTGCCCGCTGTGACCCAGCGCGATATCGTGACAAGCTATCTGCCCGCATGGAGCGGTATGCGCATGTGGGTGCTGGCGCGGCCCCTGTCGGGTTTTGCCGAGACATTCAGCCAATACGCGGTTGAGCTTGCGCCTGCGGGCGGCTCTGACGCGCCAGAGGATGATCCCGAAGCACAATCGGTGATTTTTGTGGCCGCGGGTCAGGTCACGCTGAATATCGACGGCGCGCGCCATGTGCTGGACGCGGGCGGCTACGCCTACATTCCGCCTGACACGGTCTGGACGATCTGGAATGACGGCGACGCTGTGGCGCAGTTTCACTGGATCCGCAAACGCTATGTCGGCGCGGAGGGCGTGGACGTGCCACCAGCGTTCGTGACATCGGATCAGGCTGTCGCACCCACAGAAATGCCTGATTGCAACGGCGTTTGGGCCACGACACGGTTTGTGGAGCCTGACGACCTGCGCCACGACATGCACGTAAATATCGTCACCTTCCAACCTGGTGGCGTGATTCCGTTTGCCGAGACCCATGTGATGGAGCATGGCCTCTATGTGCTGCAAGGCACAGCGGATTATCTGCTCAACAAGGATTGGGTGCCTGTGGAGGCGGGGGATTTCATGTGGCTGCGCGCCTTCTGTCCCCAAGCCTGTACGGCCACGGGAACCGAGCCGTTCCGCTATCTGCTCTACAAAGACGTGAACCGTCACATGCCGCTATGAGCCTCGAGATCAGAACCGAACCGTTGAGCGCGCAGGCCTTTGCCTCTTTTGGCGATGTCCTTGAGGTCGCAGGTGCGCCTGACAAGATCATCAACGCAGGGTTGTGCGGGCGGTATCACGACCGTGCAACGCTTGATTTCGGACTACAGGGGCGCGCAGGTATCAGTCTGTTCGACGCGCAGCCGCGCAGCTTGCCGTATACCTTTGATTTGCTGGAGCGGCATCCCGAGGGCAGTCAGGCGTTCATTCCGATGACCGACCACCCGTTTCTGGTGATCGTGGCGCTGGATAAGGGCGGCCAGTCTGCCGCGCCGCGCGCGTTTCTGACGGCTCCGCATCAGGGGGTTAATTTCCACCGTGGCGTCTGGCACGGTGTGCTTACGCCCCTGCATGCGCCCGGGCTGTTTGCGGTGGTTGACCGTATTGGAGAGACGCCCAACCTTGAGGAAGTCACGCTGGATCAGCCCTATACGGTGATTGCCTGAAATCAGCGGTATTTCGCGCTGACTGATCCTTTCAGAATCGACGGCTTTCATGCTAGGTGTTGCGGCATGCATGACCCTGACCCCAACATAAGCGCTCCGCAGCCGATTATTCGTCAATTGGACGAGACGGCGATCAACCGCATTGCGGCGGGGGAAGTCGTGGAGCGCCCTGCCTCGGCGGTAAAGGAACTGGTCGAGAATGCGATTGATGCAGGGGCCACGCGCATCACCGTCGAATACGCGGACGGGGGCAAGACCCTCATGCGTGTGACGGATGATGGCTGTGGTATCGCTGGCGGTGATCTGCCGCTGGCTTTGTCGCGCCACGCGACCTCCAAGATTGACGGCACAGACCTTCTCAATATCCATTCCTTCGGCTTTCGGGGGGAGGCGTTGCCCTCTCTTGGGGCGGTTGGGCGGCTGACGATCACCAGCCGTGCACAGGGGCACGAGGGGGCCGAGATCAACGTGACGGGCGGCAAACAGGATGCTGTCAAACCTGCGGGGCTGAGCGCGGGCACGGTAGTGACCCTGCGCGATCTCTTCTACGCCACGCCTGCGCGGCTCAAATTCCTGCGGACCGACCGCGCCGAGGCGCAGGCGATTGGCGATGTGATCAAACGCTTGGCCATGGCCGAGCCTTTTGTGCGCTTTGTACTGCGCGATGTCTCGGGTGACGGGCAGGGCCGTGAGGTCTTCCGTGCCGAGGCCGAGCAGGGCGGTCTGTTCGATGCGCTGCATGGCCGTTTGCGGCAGGTCTTGGGGCGTGAGTTTGCCGAGAACGCTTTGGCGATTGATGCGGAGCGGGAGGGGTTCCACCTGACGGGGTTTGCCGCTTTGCCCACATACTCCCGCGGCTCTGCGGTGGCGCAATATCTGTTCGTGAACGGGCGGCCCGTGAAGGACAAGATGCTCATCGGGGCACTGCGCGGGGCGTATTTTGATTTTCTTAGCCGTGATCGCCATCCTGCCGCAGCACTCTTCGTCGACTGTGATCCAACGCTGGTGGACGTGAACGTGCATCCCGCCAAATCTGAGGTCCGCTTTCGCGATCCAGGGTTGGTGCGGGGGCTTATCGTTTCGGGTTTGCGTCATGCGCTGGCGAATGCAGGCCACCGCGCCTCCACTACAGTGGCCGATGCGACCCTTGGCGCGATGCGGCCCGAGCCAACAGGTGAGGCGCGGGTGTACCAGATGGACCGACCTTCCATGGGCGCACGCGGGGCGGCATATCAGGGCCAAGCGCCTGAAGGCTTTGCCGAGACGCGCGGCATGTGGGGGCGTGTCGAGACACCGAGCGAGGAGACCCCGCAGGGGCACGAGGAGCGTGTGGAGTATCCGTTGGGTACAGCGCGCGGTCAGGTGCACGAGAATTACATCATCGCCCAGACAGCCACGGGCATGGTTATCGTAGACCAGCACGCCGCACATGAGCGGCTGGTTTATGAAAAGCTCAAGAACCAGATGGCTAAAAACGGCGTGCCATCGCAGGCTCTGCTCATCCCGGAAATCATCGAACTGTCATCCTCTGAACGCTCTGCCATTCTGGGCGTCGCTGAAGAACTTGCAAAATTCGGCCTCGGGATCGAACCGTTTGGCGGTGATGCCATTGCCGTACGGGAAACGCCCGCGATCCTCGGCGAAGTCAACGCCGAGGCGATGATCCGCGATATTCTGGACGAGCTGGAAGGCGAGGGCGAGAGCCTGCTGGTGCAGGCGCGCATCGAGGCGATCCTGAGCCGCGTTGCCTGTCACGGCTCCATCCGCTCGGGTCGCTGGTTGCGCGGTGAGGAGATGAACGCGCTTTTGCGCGAGATGGAGGCGACGCCCCATTCGGGCCAATGCAATCATGGCCGCCCCACCTATGTCGAGCTGAAACTGAGCGACATCGAGCGTCTGTTCGGGCGCACATGATTGATCTGCGCATGCTGGATGCAAGTGATCCCCTGGTCTTTGGCATGCTTATCGGCGTGGGCGTCCTCGTGCTCATCCTCGCGCTGCTCGTCTGGCTTCTCCTCCGCCCTGCCCGCATCCCTGCGCCATTGGCTCAACAGCTGAGCAGTTTGAACCACGCCCAAGCGCAGCTGAGCGGTAATCTCCAGACCGTCTCGGACACCCAGGCCAACGCGCAGGCGCAACTGATCCAGAGCCTTGAGGCGCGGCTGGCCACCGTGCAGCTGCAGATGCAACAACAGCTTTCCCAGATGCAGGAGCGCACCAACCAGACGCTGCACGGCTCAGCCCAACGCACCACCACCAGCCTGACGCAGTTGCAAGAGCGCCTTGCCGCCATCGACAAAGCGCAGGACAATATCACCAAGCTCTCGGGCGATGTGCTCTCGCTGCAAGACATCCTGAGCAACAAGCAGACGCGCGGGGCATTCGGGGAAATCCAGCTCAATGACATCGTGTCCAAGGCGCTGCCTGCGGACAGCTACACGATGCAGGTGACGCTCTCCAATGGCCGCCGCGCGGATTGCCTGATCCATCTGCCCAACCCGCCCGGTCCCATTGTGGTCGACGCGAAATTCCCGCTGGAGGCCTATGAGGCGTTGCACCGCGCTCAGACTGATTGGGAACTGAAATCAGCCGTTACCAACATGCGCACCAGCATCCGGAAACACATCCGCGATATCTCGGAGAAATACATTCTGGACGGCGAGACCGCCGATGGTGCGCTGATGTTCCTGCCCTCCGAGGCCGTCTATGCCGAGCTGCACGCCAACTTCCCGGAGCTGGTGCGCGAGGGTTTCGAGGCGCGTGTCTGGATCGTCTCGCCCACCACTTGCATGGCGACGCTCAACACCATGCGCGCCATTCTCAAGGACGCGCGGATGCGTGAGCAGGCGGGCGAAATTCGCAAGACCCTGCGGCTGCTGCACCGTGATGTGGAACTGGTGGTGGGGCGCGTCGCCAAGCTCGACACGCATTTCCGCCAAGCGCGCGAAGACCTTGACGGCATAGGCGTGGCGGCGGAACGTGCGGGCAAGCGGGCAGCAAAACTCGATAACTTCGACTTTGAAGAGGTCGAGGCAGAGGCGCCCGCGCACTTGCCCCTGACCAAAGGACCCTTGGTACCATGACCCAGACCGCCCCTGATATCAGCGCCGTCTCGCTGGACGCCATCCGCGCCACATCCGAAGACCTGCAAGGGGACGTCATCCGCACGCCTTGCTTGACGCTCGAGACAGGGCTGATGGCGCGCATCCTTGGCGGCGGGGCGGCGGTGCTCAAGCTGGAGTGTTTTCAGCACACGGGCACCTTTAAGGCCCGCGGGGCGCTGAGTGTGGCGCGCAGTCTGGATGCGGATCAATTGGCGCGGGGCGTCACGGCGGCGAGTGCAGGCAACCACGCCATTGCGGTAGCGTGGGCGGCGCGGCAGGTGGGTGCCTCGGCCAAGGTGGTGATCCAGTCCAACGCCAATCCCTACCGCGTGGCCCTCGCCTGTGCCGAGCAGGCGGAGGTGATTATGAAACCTCCCGGCGCGGAAACCTTTGCCGAAGCCGACCGTTTGGTCGCCGATGAGGGGCGTTTTTTCATTCATCCGTTTGAGGGGACGCTGACGTCTTGCGGCACAGGCGGTGTTGGACTGGAACTGATGGAGGACGCGCCTGATCTGGATGCGGTCGTCGTCTCGATCGGCGGCGGTGGTTTGATCAGCGGCATCGCGGCAGCGGTCAAACAGATCAATCCTGTGTGCAAGGTTTACGGGGTCGAGCCTGAAGGTGCGGCGAGCATGCATACCTCCGTGGCCAAAGGCGCGCCAGTGCATCTGGAGCAGGTGAATACCATTGCCGACAGCCTTGGTGCGCCCATGGCTTTGCCGATGGGGCACGCGCTTTGCACGGCCTATGTGGATGATATTGTGCTATTGGATGATGAGACGATCTGCGCGGGCATGATCGCCTTTCAGGAAGAGGCAAAGCTGGCCGTGGAGCCTGCCGCGGGGGCGGCGCTGGCGGCTGTGATGGGACCGTTGCGTGCGCGCCTGCAGGGTAAACGCGTGGGCGTGATCGTTTGCGGGGCCAATATTGATTCAGCGACCTACATGCGACTGATGCAGCGTGGTGCGGCACGCTATGCGGAATTGATCAAAGGGTAGGTGCGCAACACTTCGGCGGCACGTTGCAGATTAGCCAATAATATGGGAACCCATGACCAAGCGGGGGCGTATGCCCCCCGTATACACATTACCTAACACGTCAGGACCCAGCTTCCCCATGTCGACCGAAGCGACCCACCCCTCCGCCACCGCCAACATCCCCAAATCCCGCCGCATCGCTGTGATCGGCGCAGGCATCACGGGCATGGGGGCCGCGCACCGTTTGGCCCCGCACAATCATGTTACCCTTTTCGAAAGTGCTGCGCGCCTTGGCGGGCATGCACGTACGCGGATAGCGGGTAAGAACGGGGACCAGCCTGTGGACACGGGCTTTATCGTGTTCAACTACGCCAACTATCCGCATCTGGCCGCCCTGTTTGCCGAGCTTGATGTGCCTGTAAAGAAGTCCAACATGAGCTTCGGTGCGTCCTTTGGCGGTGGGCGGATGGAATATGCGCTGACCAGCTTCAATGCGATTTTCAGTCAAAAGCGTAATCTGGTGAACCCGAAGTTTCTTGGCATGCTGCGCGATGTGCTCAAGTTCAACAAACACGCACTGGCGCTGTCGCAAGACAAATCGCTGAGCGTGGCGGACTTTCTGGAAAAGCTGGGCACGGGCGACTATTTCCGCGATCACTACCTGCTGCCTTTCTCGGGCGCGATCTGGTCCACGCCCAAGGAAAAGATCATGGATTTCCCTGCCCATGCGCTGGTCCAGTTTTTCCAGAACCATGCGCTGTTGGGCTATTCGGGCCAGCATCAGTGGTACACGGTGCAGGGCGGCTCGATCCAGTATGTGAACCGTCTTGAGGCGGCGATGAAAGCTGCGGGTGTTGATATCCGCCTGAACGCGGCGATCGAAGGCGTGCGCCGCGATGCGCAGGGGGTCGAGGTCAAGACCCACGGCGGCGATTGGGAGCGTTTTGACGAGGTGGTCATGGCCACCCATTCCGACGACAGCCTTGCGATGCTGACCGACCCCAGTGCCGAAGAGCAGGCCGCTCTTGGCGCGATCCTGTACCAGCCCAACGATGTGGTGCTGCACGCCGATACGGCGATGATGCCAAAGCGTAAATCGGCGTGGGCCTCGTGGGTCTATACTGAGGATGCAAAGGTGAAATCCGACCGCATTGACCTGACCTATTGGATGAATTCGCTCCAGAGCATCCCCGAGGGTGATCCGCTTTTTGTGACGCTGAACACCAAACGCACAATCCGTGAAGAGCTGATCTATGACCGCGTCACGCTGCGCCATCCCGTCTATGACCTTGCCGCATGGGATGCACAGGGCAAGGTGCATGCGATGAATGGCGCGCAGCACACTTGGTTCTGTGGAGCTTGGCTGCGCAACGGGTTTCACGAGGACGGGCTGGCCACCGCCAATGAAGTCGCGGATGCCATCAACGCCAGAGCCAAGACCGTGCTGGCCGCTGAGTGAGCAGCCGTGTCGATCATATTGTCGGGACGACGTACCATGGCCGCAAGGGCGCGGTGGAGAACGCTTTTCGCTATTCGGTCGATTACGTTCTGCTGGATGCGGAGGCGCAGGTGCAGACGCCGCACCTGTTCGGGCGCAACGCGCGCGGTCTGACGTCGTTGCATGACATTGACCACGGCGGCGCGCCTCATGACGGGCGCGGGGCGGCGTGGGTGCGGGATGTGCTGGAGGAATATCAGGTCACGGGGGTGGAGCGCGTTGAGCTGCTCGCCCAGCCGCGCGTGCTGGGACATGTGTTCAACCCTGTGAGCTTTTGGCTGTGTCGCCGCAGTGACAATGCGCTGATTGCCGTGATCTCGGAGGTGACCAACACGTTCGGGGATCGTCACAGCTATTTGTGCCACCATCCCGATCTGGCGCCGATCTTGCCTAGCGATCATTTGCACGCAACCAAGCTGATGCATGTCTCGCCCTTCCAGCCTGTGGAGGGGGAGTATACTTTCCGCTTTGACATCAACGAGACGCGGATCGGGGTCTGGATAGACTATGGCCGCGCCACCGGCGGCTTGATCGCGACGCTGACGGGCAAGCGTGCGCCGCTGAGCAATGCAGGCATTCTGCGCAGCATGTTGCGCCGTCCCTTGGGCGCACGCCGCGTTCTGGCGCTGATCCATTGGCAGGCGCTCAAGCTGTGGTTTAAGGGCGCGGGATTTCGCAGCCAACCCGTGCCGCCGAGCGATGAAGTCTCCAAAGGATGAGCGCGCAAGCTGACACGCGCTTGCCTGCCTACGCGCTGTTTGCTGCACTTTTGGCCTGTGCAGGATTGCCGATCTACATTCATGCGCCCAAATTTTACGTCGATGAATATGGTGTCTCGCTCACCGCGCTGGGCGCTGTTTTGTTTGGTCTGCGCCTGTTGGATGTGGTGCAGGACCCGCTGTTAGGGCGTTTGTCGGAAAAGCTGCGCAATCAGCGCGGCGTAGCCGTGGGGATCGGCTGTGCTGTGATCGCAGTTGCCATGATCGGCCTGTTTGCGGTGCCGCCGCTCACGTCGCCCGTGCTGTGGTTCGGGATCATGCTCACGCTGGTGTTCTCTGCCTTCAGCTTTCTCACCATCTGCTTTTACGCCCAAGGCGTGGCCAAGGCGGATCGCATGGCGGGCCAGGGGCATCTGCGCCTTGCGCGCTGGCGCGAGACGGGCGCGTTGCTCGGGGTGTGTGTGGCTTCGGTGGCGCCCGTCGTACTTGGCATGATAATGGGCGCACCTTTCGCGGGGTTTGCCATTGGGTTTGCGGTGCTGGCCGTTGCTGCCGCGCTGGCGATGCGCGGCGAATGGGTTTCGGGAGATCTGCCTGACAGCACAGGATTTGGCACCGTGCTGCGCGACACGCTGGCGCGGCGTTTGTTGTTTATTGCGCTGCTGAACGCGGCGCCTGTGGCCGTCAGCTCGACGTTGTTTTTATTCTACGTCGAAAGCGCGTTGGGTGCTGCGGGATTTGAGGGGCCACTCTTGTTGTTGTTCTTTCTGTCGGCTGCGACGGCGGCCCCCGTCTGGGGAATGCTGGCCGAGCGGTTCGGGACCAAGCGTGTCTTGCTCAGCGCGATGGTGCTCGCGATATTTGCCTTTGGTGGCGCATTGTTTCTGGGCGAGGGGGACCAGTGGTGGTTCGCGCTGGTCTGTGTGGCATCGGGCGCTGCGATGGGCGCGGACCTTACGCTGTTGCCTGCGCTTTTCGCCACGCGCATGGCCACGATTGCGCCCTCTGCTGCGGAGGGCTTCGGGCTTTGGTCATTTGTATCTAAATTTACCTTGGCCTTGGCAGCAGCCATTCTACTTCCCATGCTAGACGGTGCAGGTTACGTGAGCGGCACGGGCGGTCAATCGCCCGAACAGGCTATCGACCTGCTGCGGCTTCTCTATGCTGGCGTGCCGTGTGTCTTGAAACTTGCTGCGATCTTTTTGCTGTGGCGAACAAAACTTGATAGAGATGTTTAATGAGTGATGCGGCATTTTTCTTTTTGTTTGGCGCGGGGCTTGTTGGGTTTCTGCTTTGGCTGAGGCGCAGGTTTGCGGATTTCATGGGGCAATCTGCGGATGACTATGCCGAGGAATACCCGCAGCTGGACATGCGTGAGCATCTCAACGGTCAGATGATTTGCGACGGCGTGATCTTTGGCCCGTTGGGCCGCGTGACCAGCACGTTTAACGCCGAATTTGACATCACATGGGATGGCACCACCTGTACCATGAAAGAAGAGTTTCACTATCATGACGGCTCGACCCAGAACCGCGAGTGGAAGATCGAGCTGGACGGTGGTGGTAATTTCGAGGCTTGGGCCGATGATGTACCTGGCAAAGGGCATGGCGAGGTGGCGGGCCCTGCGATCCTGTTCAACTATCCGATCACGCTGCCTGCGGAATCAGGGGGCCACACGCTCAAGGCATTCGACTGCATGTATCTTACAAAAAGCGGGACCATCGTGAACCGAAGCCAGTTCCGGAAGTTTGGTTTCAGGGTTGCGGAATTGGTCGCAACCATACGGAAAAAGGAAACGACATGACGCAATGGCAGGGAAAACGGTATTGGCTGGTCGGCGCGAGTGACGGTCTGGGTGCAGCCCTTGCCGAGCGGCTCAGCGGCGCGGGTGCCGACGTCATTCTCTCGGCGCGCTCGGAAGAAAAATTGCAGGAGGTGGCCAACAGCCTGCCCGCCAAAGCGCAAGTCGTGGCAATGGATGTGGCGGATCAGGCCAGTGTGAGCGCCGCAGCGCAAGCCGTGGGAGAGGTGGATGGCGTTGTTTTCCTTGCGGGGGTCTACTGGCCCTTCGGGGCGCAAGATTGGAACGCTGAACAGGCCACGGTCATGGCCGACATCAACTTTACCGGCCTAATGCGAGTCATGGGTGAAGTGGTGCCTGTGATGGTGGAGCGTGATGCAGGACACATTGTGATCACGTCCAGCCTCACAGGGTTTCGCGGCTTGCCCGGCTCGATCGGCTATACCGCGTCCAAGGCGGCGACTATGTCGCTGGCCGAATGTATGTACGCCGATTTGCGAAAGACGGGCGTGCGGGTTCAGGTCGTTAATCCGGGTTTTATCAAGACCCAGTTAACCGACAAGAACGACTTCAAAATGCCATTTATCATGGAGCCCGAGGATGCCGCGCGCGAGATGTTCGCGCAGATGAACACCGACAGCTTCAAAAAGAGCTTTCCCTTCGGGTTCTCGCTGGTGTTCCGTGGCAGCCAGTTTTTGCCCGACTGGCTCTACTACCGCATTTTCGGCGCGTGACCTGAAGGGGCCACCCCGTGCGGGGTGGCATCACATTTATTTTGGCGTGCATGCTGCCGCGTGGGCAGTCTGCAATCGCCGTTAGAGGTGGGGTAAGCTCAGAGCATAGCCTTGGCACGGACGGCCTGCACGCTGCTGCGCTGCTCCATGTGCTGCATGAATGCTGTGATTTTGGGGAAGGCTGCCACATCGACCCCGTCCCCTGCCAGCCAGTTACAGACGACAAACAGGTAAGGGTCTGCGATGGTGAAATCTGACCCGCAGACATAGTCGCCGCGCAGGCACTCAGCCTCGACGAAGGCGGCGCAGGCGGTCATGGTCTCGGGCACTTTAGCGGCCATATCTGCGTGGCTTTCGGCCTTGTCCGCCCAACGGCTGCCACGCATTTTGTGGGCGTGTGCCACATGCATTGTTGACGCAAGGTAGTACATCACGCTGCGCATATGGGCGGCCAGCACGGGGTCCTTGGGAACAAGGCCCGCGTTTGGTGCAATTGCTGCGACATAATCCAGAAGCGCGCCCGTTTCCGTCAGGATCGTGCCATCGTCCAGCACCAGCGCGGGCACGCGGCCCTTGGGATTGATCGCGAGGTAGTCGGGCTGCGTCTGATCGGCCTGCGCAAAGTCGATGCGGGCGAGATCGTGATCGAGATCTGCTTCAACGAGGGCGATTGCAGGTGCGATGGAGATGGTGCCATTGGCGTAGAACAGTTTCATCAGATGATCCTTTAGATGTTGGTTTTGGACAGTTGCCGCGCGGCGCTGTCGAGATGCGGCGTGGCGTTGAACAGCACGGGCGATAGATGGTCGCCGATGGGATGTAGCTGGTGCAACGAGGTGTGATAGATGGCGATCGCTGTGCGTGCCGTGGCGGCGACGCTCAGGTCCATCTGCTGGCCGATGACATGGGCGATCAGCCCGCCTGATGTCACCACAAGTGCGGGGCCACTGCCCGCCGCTATTTCGGTGAGTGCGTCGCGGATACGGGTCTGAAATGCTGCGTACGTCTCCGGTGCACCCTCCAGCTTGTCTTCCTTCCAGTGCTGAAACACCTGCGGTAGATGCGCGATAAATCCTGCCTGTTCGGTCGGGAAGGGGATGCCGTGCTGCTCTGACAGCAGGCCGCCCAGTGTGAAATACTCCAACTCGTTGAGCCGTGCATCGCGCACGGGTTCAAGGTCCATCGCCATGCCCTGCGCCGTCTCGATATGGCGGCGAAGGGTGCCTGTATAAAGCCGTGTATGGTGCGCGCCAGTCTCGCGCAGGTGATCGCCAAGCCATGCCGCTTGTGTGTGGCCCAGATCGCTTAGGCGGTCATAGCTCTCCTCATCTGTGGCGGTGGAATTGGCCTGACCGTGGCGGATGAGGGTGATGGTGGACATTGGCGCTCCTGCTGGTTTGGCCACTTGATAGGGGAGGGCGCGCTGGTGCGAAAGGGGCATATCGGAAACTTGGGGATCGGCCTATGGCGGAAAAGCGGTGCTGGGTGTCGGGAACAGCCTTTCTGGAATCTGAGTGCGGCGATAGTCTTGGCACAGCTATTCGGAGGGACATGCCATGACAGATAAGGTCACATTCACGCTCAACGGCGAAACCGTTGAGGCGGACGCAGGGATGACGATCTGGGAAGTGGCCAATGGCCGTGGCCTGAAAATCCCCCATCTGTGCCACAAACCTGCCGTGGGCTACCGCCCTGATGGAAACTGCCGCGCCTGTATGGTCGAGATCGAGGGCGAGCGCACGCTCGCCGCCTCCTGCATTCGGGAGCCTGCCGAAGGCATGGTTGTCGTCACCAACAATGCGCGCGCGGTCGCGGCGCGCAAGATGGTCGTCGAACTGCTCATGGCCGACCAGCCAGAGCGTGACGTGGCCCACGATAAATCCAGTCACATGTGGGATATGGTTGAGGCGAATGGCGTGGAAGAGAGCCGTTTCCCCAAGCTCGAAGAAGGCCGTATCCCTTTGCTTGATGACAGTCATGTCGCGATGAGCGTGAACCTTGATGCCTGCATTTCCTGCGGTCTGTGCGTGCGCGCCTGCCGTGAGGTTCAGGTGAACGATGTGATCGGCATGGCGGGGCGCGGGCACGACAGCTATCCCGTGTTCGACATGGCAGACCCGATGGGCGACAGCTCTTGCGTGGCCTGTGGTGAATGCGTTCAGGCCTGCCCCACAGGTGCGCTGATGCCTGCGACGGTGACAGACGAGAACCAAGTGGGCGATAGCGCTGATTTTGACCGCGAGGTTGAGAGCATTTGCCCCTTCTGCGGTGTGGGCTGCCAAATCTCGCTTAAGATCAAGGACGATAAGGTTAAGTACGTCGACGGCATCAACGGCCCTGCGAATGAAGGGCGGCTCTGCGTGAAGGGTCGCTTTGGCTTTGACTACATTCATCACGACCACCGCCTGACCAAGCCTCTGATCCGCCGCGAGGATGCGCCCGCCAAGGGGCTGAACGTCGATCCGGGCAACTATCTGGAAGTCTTCCGTGAGGCGACGTGGGACGAGGCGCTGGATGCTGCCGCCAACGGGCTGCGCGCGATTGACGGCACGGGTGTGGCGGGCTTCGGCTCGGCCAAATGCACCAATGAAGAGGCGTATCTGTTCCAGAAGATCATCCGCCAAGGATTTGGCCACAACAACGTCGATCACTGCACGCGGCTTTGCCATGCGTCGTCTGTATCCGCGTTGTTGGAGAATGTCGGATCGGGTGCAGTCTCGGCCACGTTCAACGAGATCGAGAATGCGGATGTAGCCATCGTGATCGGGGCCAACCCGACCGAGAACCACCCCGTTGCCGCCACATATTTCAAGCAATTCGCCAAGCGCGGCGGCAAGCTCATCGTGATGGACCCGCGGGGGCAGGCTTTGAAACGCCACTCCTCGCATATGCTGCAATTCCGTCCCGGAACGGATGTGAGCATGCTCAACGCGATCATGCACGTGATCGTGGGGGAGGGCTTGTACGACGAGCAATATATTCAGGCCTACACCGAAAACTGGGAGGCAGAGAAGGCGCACCTCAAAGACTTTACCCCCGAAAAGATGGCCGAGATTTGTGGCATTGACGCCGAGATGCTGCGCGATGTGGCGCGGACCTTTGCAGGTGCCAAAGCGGGCATGATCTTTTGGGGGATGGGCGTGAGCCAACACATCCACGGCACGGATAATGCACGCTGTCTTATCAGCCTCGCTCTGATGACGGGTCAAGTCGGCCGCCCCGGTGCAGGCCTGCACCCGCTGCGCGGTCAGAACAACGTACAAGGCGCGTCCGATGCGGGCATGATCCCTATGTTCCTGCCTGACTACCAGTCGGTGACGGATGATGGCGTGCGTTCTGCTTTCACGGATGTCTGGGAAAGTGGGGACTTCAGTGCCGAGAAAGGCCTGACCGTCACCGAAATTCTTGACGCCGTCCATTATGGTGACATTCGCGGCATGTATATTTTGGGTGAGAACCCTGCGATGTCCGACCCCGATGTGGAGCATGCGCGTGATGCCTTGGCCAAGCTGGAGCATCTAGTCGTGCAGGATATCTTCATAACCGAAACGGCGAATTTTGCCGATGTGATCCTGCCTGCATCCGCGTTCGCCGAGAAGTCGGGCACTGTGACCAACACCAACCGTCAGGTCCAGATGGGCCGTGTGGCTGTGCCGCCCCCCGGTGAGGCGCGCGAGGATTGGTGGATTGAAGTGGAACTGGCCAAGCGCCTTGGTTTGGAATGGACCTACAGCTCGCCCGCTGATGTGTTTGCGGAGATGAAGCAGAACATGCGCTCGCTCGACAACATCACGTGGGAGCGGCTCGAGGGTCAAAACGCGGTAACCTATCCGTCGCTCAGCCCCGAGGACCCGGGGCAGCCGATCGTGTTCAATGATGGTTTTCCCCGCGCAGGTGGCCGCGCGCGGTTCACCCCTGCCAGCATCATCGCGCCCGCCGATACGCCCGATGCAGACTATCCGATGATCCTGACCACGGGACGGCAACTGGAACATTGGCACACAGGCTCCATGACGCGCCGTGCCTCTGTGTTGGACGGGCTGGAGCCTGAGGCCAACTGCTCACTTCATCCGTCCACCCTGCGTAAGCTGGGGATTGAGGCAGGTGGCATGGTTCGGCTGAGCACTAAGCGGGGCAGCATCGAGATCATGGCGCGCATGGACCGCGCCGTCTCTCCCGATATGGTGTTTTTGCCGTTTGCTTATGTTGAAGCGGCGGCGAATATTCTGACCAACCCTGCTGTTGATCCCTACGGGAAGATCCCCGAGTTCAAGTTCTCTGCTGTGAAGGTTGAGGCCGTTAATTCGGCCGTTGCGGCGGAGTGAGAGGGCTGGACTGAGGGGCATTGCCCCTCAGACACCCCAGGATATTTATGACCAAAAGAAGCGGGGTGCGACGTGGAGATAAATGCTGGTCGGTTCTTGACGGATTTGCACAAGTTACGGTCTTTCGGGGCCTCCGGTGTAGGGAAGGGTGTTGTGCGGCCCGCTTACTCCGAGGCTGATGTGGCGGCGCGGGCGTGGTTGGCCTCGCGCATGTTTGATGCAGGGTTGAAAGTAGAAACGGATGCGATGGGCAATCTGTTTGGCCTGAGCGAGGGGCCTTCGGTATTGCTTGGATCGCATATTGACAGCCAGCCTGAAGGGGGATGGCTTGATGGTGCGCTGGGGGTAATTGCGGCGCTTGAGGTTGCGCGTGCGGCCCGTGAGGCAGGTGGGCCTGCGGTGTCTGTTGTCTCGTTTCAGGATGAGGAGGGGCGTTTTGGTGTGACTACCGGTAGCGCTGTTTGGTCGGGGTATCTTGAGTTGGATGACGCGGATTTATTATGCGATCACAGTGGTGTAGCGCTGGCTGATGCGCGGAAAGATGTAGTCGTGAGCGGGGAGGTTGATCCTGAGCAGTTCACGGGGTTCATCGAGATGCACATCGAGCAGGGGCCTGTGCTGTACGCCGCGGGGGAGCGGATTGGGGTTGTCTCGGATATTGTTGGTATTCGGGATATGAAGATCACGTTTGAGGGGCAGCAAAACCATGCGGGGACCACGCCGATGCATTTGCGGCAGGATGCATTTCAGGCGGTGTCGCGATTTAATTCTGAATTAAATGAACGGTTTAGGAATGTGGTGATGCCCAGCACGGTCTGGACGATCGGGCATGTGAGTTTGCATCCCAATGCCTCGTCCATTGTGCCAGGCCGGGCCGTTTTTTCGATGCAGTGGCGGGACGGGGATGCGGACCGCCTTGGGCGGATGGAGGCGATTATTCGCAGTCTTGCCAATGAGATAGCGGAAGCCATGGGGATGGTTGTTTCCTTTGGTCTGTTGTTGGGGCTGGAGCCTGTGGCGATGGATGCAAGCTTGCGCACGGCGTTGGAGCGTAGTGCGCAAAAGCATGCACCTGACCAGTGGCGGGTGATGCCGTCAGGGGCGCTGCATGATGCGACGAATGTGTCGCGGCTGATGCCTGTGGCGATGTTGTTTGTGCCCTCGATTGGGGGAATCAGCCATGCCTTCGAGGAGGACACCGACGAGGCCGATCTGGTGACGGGTCTGCGGGTTTTGGCGGGGGCTGTCGCGGCGCTGAAATAGGGGGTGTTTTGCGTACACCGTCTGTGCACCATGTGTACACCGTGCGGCAGACACCGCTAAATCCAGACGACATCGCCCAGAAAGATATATCCAGCGCCGTAGATGGTTTTGATCAGCTGTGGGTTCTTGGGGTCTTCGCGCAGTTTGGTGCGCAGGCGGGAGATGCGGACGTCCATGGCGCGGTCAAAACTCTCGGAGGCGGCACCGCCAAGGTGTTCCTGCATCTGAGCGCGGTTGATGAGGCGTTTGGGCGCGTCGAGAAAGAGGCGCAGGACTTCGCCCTCGGCGTGGCTGAAGGGTGTCTCGGCACCATCCGCGTCTTCCAGCACGTAGCGGTCGAAATGGGCGGTCCAGCTTTTGAATTGTGCGGTGTTGGAGGCACGCGCCACGGTGCGCGCGCCGCGCAGGCGGGCGCGGATGCGGGCGACGACTTCGGCGGGATCGAACGGTTTGGAGATGTAGTCATCGGCGCCAAGCTCCAGACCCGTTATACGGTCCTGCACCTGCGCGCGGCCAGAGATGATGATGACGATGGCCCCTTGTTCAAGGGCGAGGCGGTGGACCAATGTGAGGCCGTCGGTGTCGGGGAGCGAGAGATCGACAAGACAGACCTCGGGGGTGCGCTTGGCCAGCGCCGCCTCGAAGGCCGAGGCGCGGCCAAAGCTCATGGTCTCGAAACCTGCCTCTTGCAGCACATCCGACAGCAGGGTGCGGATTTCAGGCTCGTCGTCTAGGATGCTGATCAGGGGTTTGGTCATGGGGTGGCCTTTACGGGGGTGATGAGGGCGGCGAGATCGTCGACTGTAAATGGTTTGCGCAAGACGGGTGCGTGTTTTTGCGACTCGAGGAACAGCGGATCGCCTTCGGGCAGGGAAGTCATCAGGATGATCGGCGGTGCGCCCGTACCAAGGCGGCGGGCGAGATCGATGCCTGTGGCCGCGCCCTCAAGCTGGATGTCAGACAGGATCAGCGCGATATCGGGCAGATCGGCGAGCAGGGCGGTGGCCTCGTCCACGGATGCGGCCTCAATCACGGAGTGGCCCAACTCCATCAGCATGTCGCGCATCAGGGCGCGCAGGTCGTCGCGGTCCTCGACCAGCAGGGCTAGGCCCGTGGTGGCGGGAACGGCGGCGCGGTAGGGCAGGCGCAGGGTGACTTGTGCGCCGTGCCCTGTGTTGGCGAGTTTCAAGTCGCCGCCGGCGAGTTTTGTCATGTCGTAGACCATTGGCAGGCCGAGGCCGGAGCCTTCGGCCCCTTTGGTTGTGAAAAACGGGTCGAGGGCTTGGGACAGCGCCTCGGGCGAGAAGCCTGCGCCTGTGTCGCTGACCTGAAATTCGATCCATGTGTCGTGCACGCGCCGCACGGTGAGGGTGATTTCACCTGCCGCCCCCATGGCATCGCGGGCGTTGAGGATGAGGTTGAGCAGGCCGTCCTGCAACATGCCGCGATCCAGCAAAACAGGCTCTAACATCGGGATATTGAGGGTCAGGCGCATGGCGGGCGGCAGGGTAGGTTCGGCCAGAGTGGCCAGATCGGCGAGCAGGGTGTGCACATCGGTCGCGATGGGGCGCAGGCTGCGCGGGTCCGAGATTTGAGCGATAGAGCTGAGCAATGCGCCGCCACGACGGGCGGCGTTGAGTGTGCCCTCGATCAGGGGGGCGGCATCCGCAGGCAAGGGCAGGCGGTCCAGCCGAGATTGCAAGCCGAGGATGATTGTAAGCAGGTTGGAGAAATCATGGGCCAGGCCCGAGGTGATTTGCGCGGCCAGCGCGCGGCGGCGGGTTTGTTGCAGGGCGGCGCGGGTCTGGGTTTCCTCCGTCACATCCATCGACAGAATATAGACACCGCCCATGCGGTCGGGCGTGAAGGCGGTGCGAATACGGCGTGCGCTGTCTTCATCGGTGAATTCCTGCACTGTGGCGGAGCCATCATATGCGGTATCGAGCGCGCCTTTGATCTGTGCATAGATCGCATCGCCCAGCACGGTGTCGATGGGCTGGCCCAGAATATCGGCGGGGCGCTGGGGCATCACAGTGGAAAGCTGTTGGTTGGAATAGGTGTAGCGCCCCTGCGCATCGACATGTGCGATATGCGCGGGCATCATTTCTGTCGTGAGGCGCGCGCGGGCCTCGGAGGCGGTGAGCTGGCGTTTGGTTTCCTCCAGCGCTGTGATCATGGCGGCGCGTTCGCGGTTGGTTTTGGCCAGTGCTTCGGTATGGGCGAGGACCTGATCGCTGAGCGCATCTGAGCGGGCGCGCAGCAGGGCCTCCTGCGCCTTGGTCGCGGAAATGTCAGTATAGACAGTGATCCAGCCGCCATCTGGCAGGGGAGAGCCTTCGACGCTGATCGTGCGGCCGTTGGCGCGGGTGCGCTCCATGTAGTGGGGCTGGAACGCTTTGGCTTGTGCGATGCGCTCAGACGCAAAGGCGGGTACATCCGCAACCTCGCCGTATTCGCCACGGCTGGCCAGATGGGTGATCGTGTCGTGGAATGTAGCCCCTGGTGTGACCAGCGCATCGGGCAGGTCGAACATAGTCTGGAAGGGCGCGTTGCAGACCACCAGCCGCAGGTCGCGGTCATAGATCGAGAGCGCCTGAGCGATCAGGTTCAGGCCCGCCATGGTCATGGTTCTGGTTTGGTTGTGATCGCTCATGCGCGCAGTTTGCACCCGCGCGGGGCGGTGTCAAAGGGTCGGGCGGGGTTGTTACAATTCGTAAGGTTTGAGAAAACTTAATGAATAAGTTGACGATGAAAGTAATGCTGCCATTCTACGGAAACACTGAACCGCGCAAACGCGGTCGGCCCGCCTCTTACTTGGCGGGAACTGGGAGGATACACTTTGGCTTTGATTGAATGTCCTGCGGGGCAACCTGCTTCTGTTCCTGCGTTGCTGCACCGCAATGCGAAGATGTTTGCGGACAAGCCTGCCTACCGCGAGAAGGAATACGGCATCTGGCAAAGCTGGACGTGGTCCCAGACGCGCGACGAGGTTGAGGCGCTGGCACTTGGCTTTATGGAGTTGGGGCTGAACGAGGGTGATTTTGTCGCCATCATTGGCCGCAACCGTCCCTACCTTTATTGGGCGATGATGGCCGCCGAGATGTGCGGTGCGGTGCCTGTTCCGCTGTACCAAGACGCCAATGCCGAAGAGATGGCCTATGTCATGGGTCATTGTGGTGCGCGCTTTGCCGTGGTGGGCGATCAGGAGCAG
>CBFHZX010000020.1:0-45493 GCA_965660425.1 Sulfitobacter sp.
ATCCCGCCAGCGCATTTCCAGCGCAAAGCGTGGCAAGAGGGACGCAATCGGTTTTCAGTTGGTGTGGGTGCATAAGGCACTTGGTGCGAATCGCCATGCTGCGCTAAGTGTGTTGGACGCTGTGGGGGCGTAGTTTGACTGGACATTTTGCATGTTTCGACGTGTCATGCGCTTGGCCCTCGCCCTCGTTCTTCCTTTTTTCATGCTCGCGCAGGGCGTCGACGCAGGTCCGCGCGAAAAGCTGGGCTATGGCCGTCTGGTGACCAATGACTACTTTGGCGATGGCAGCGACCGCTGGCGCACGGGGTCCATTACCTCGTCTCGCATCTGGGGAAGCACAGGCCATACGGACCAGCCACGCGCCTTTGGCGATATGATCGAGCTGCGCCTGTCCTCCGAGATTTTTGCACCCGACAATCTGGGACGCCCCTCTGCGGGGGACCGGCCTTATGCGGGGGCGCTGTCAGCAGGGCTGCACACGCATTTCACATGGCAAGGGTTTGACGCGGCGATGGGTGTTGACCTTGTGCTTACGGGCGAAGGCACAGGCCTTGGAAGCCTTCAACGCAGCGTACATAAAGTTGTCGGGGCAACCAAACCGTCGCGCAACACGCTCGATAACCAGATTGACGGCGGCCTGCATCCGACGTTTGTCGGGGAAGTGGCGCGCGATATGGCGCTTTCACAGAATGTGCACTTGCGGCCTTTTCTGGAGGGCCGTGCAGGTGCTGAAACGATGGTGCGTGCAGGCGTTGATCTGACGTTCGGTTCTATCGGCATGGGCGAAATTCTTGTGCGCGAAGCTGTCACAGGCCAGCGCTACCGCGTTGTGCGCAATAATGAGGCACGGGGCTTTACCTTCCTGTTGGGCGCTGACATCGCGCTCGTCGATGACAGCATATTCCTCCGCTCGGATCGCGGGATCGTGCTTACCTCCAGCCGTGACAGGCTGCGTGCAGGCCTGCATTGGCAGGGTGAGGGCGCGGAGGCATTCTATGCCCTTACCTATCTTGGAGAGGAATTCGAGGCCCAGAATGAAGGGCAGCTTGTCGGCTCTTTGCGCATCAAATTCAGCTTCTGACCTCGCGAAATCGTCCAATGCGCAACACTTATAGCGCGAAACAGCATTCACTCTTTTCTCGCAACAATATTGTTGTTGACGTTTCTTTAACAAAAATAAACTGAGGCAGGCGAAGAGTAGATGGCAACGGGCTTTAGAGGCACGTTTGTAATCTCCTGGTCGCAAACAGAAATTGATGGTCTTGATACTGCACCGGTGCAAGCATTGAGTGTTGGGGCAGCATGGGCATGGTGCGGCGACGCTGTGCGTGTGGATGGACCGTCGGATGTTTTGCGGTTGGACGAAGAGGACGGAAAAGAGAATTTGCGCAGACGTGCAGCGCGCATGGTTCACCGGCTTGTCGGTGCAGCGCTCGAGCGTGATGCGGGACCGCGGGTATCGCAGGAAGATGCGGATCACTCCCCCCTGATGGACAACAGCTTTGTCGTCACCGATGGCGCAAAAAGCTATAGTGTGACGCTGATCGAAGTGGGCGGGGGCAGTCAACCTTTGTTGATGTTCCTCAACGAGATGCCGCCGCGCAATTGCGATCTTTGGATTGTGCATCACACACTTGGTACTGCTGCGCCCGTGGAGGAAAGCGGCGGGGGCCCGCAGCAAAGCGGCGTGATCTGTTTTACGCCTGGTACGCGCATCCAGACTGAGCACGGCACTCGCCTGATTGAAGAATTACGCGAGGGCGACCGCGTCCAGACCAAAGACAATGGGCTGTAGCCTTTGCGTTGGATCGGTCAGCGCCGCATGACGGGCGCGCGCCTTTTTGCGATGCCGAAACTACGCCCGATCCGCATCGCGGGTGGCGCACTTGGGCTTGAGCAACCTGACGACGATCTGCTGGTTTCTCCGGGGCATCGAATGCTGATCAGGGGAGCCGTGGCGCAGAGTCTTTTCAACACACCCGAGGTGTTGGTTGCGGCCAAAGACCTGATCAACGGGACGACGATCACCTTTGATATGCAGGCTCGTGAAGTCACCTATATCCATATCCTGCTAGACCAGCATCAAGTGCTTTTCGCCAACGGCCTACAGACAGAGAGCTTTCATCCTGCCTCTGCCGCTCTATCCACGCTTTACCCGCAAGACCGCCGCAGATTGCTGGCCGAGTATCCGCAACTGGAATATGATCCGCACACTTACGGCAGCTTTGCACGGCGTACGCTTTCGGGCTCAGAGGCCGCAATCATGCAGCACGCTGCCTGATGCTTGGGCGCGCGCGGCTAGCCCGCCTTTCGCGCCTCAACCAGCGTTTTGATGATGGTTTTGGCCGTATCGCTGGCCCAGTCGGCATCGCCGCGCAGGCGCGCGATTTCGCGGCCTTCAGGATCGATCAAAACCGTGATGGGAAGCCCGAAAATGGCCATCTGGCTTGCCAGCTTTTGCTGCGGGTCCTGATGGCGCGGCAAGTTGCTCACGCCGATCTCTTTGAAGAATTTAGAGATTCCTGTTGGGGAGTTGCGCCCTGTGGCGATGGTGAGCACCTCGAAATCATCGCCGCCCAGCTCGGATTGCAATTCTGACAGGTGTGGCATCTCCTTGCGGCATGGCGCACACCATGTGGCCCAGAAATTTATCAGCACATATTTGCCACGATAGTCCTCAAGGCTGGCGCGGCCTGCATCATCGGCAAGCTCGAACTCGGCATTCGACGTGGCCTGCGGCGTGCTGTGCACGGCCAGTTTTTTCATATCGCCGTCCAGCAAAGGAAGGATAAGATCACCGTCATTGGCCAGCGCAGGGGTGGCCCCCGCTGTGAGGGCCGTGTAGACGAGAGCGAGCAAGAGTTTCTTCATGGGTCCCTCCGGGGGAATAGGCGAATGACAGACAAGACATCAAAGACGTCGAACAAAATGTGGGGCGGCCGCTTTGCCGCAGGTCCCGATGCGATCATGGAAGCAATTAACGCCTCCATCAGTTTTGACAAGCGTATGGCGGCGCAGGATATTGCGGGCTCATGCGCGCATGCCTCGATGCTGGCCGCACAGGATATCATTGGATCTAGCGATGCCGAGGCAATCCGTGAAGGGCTGCTCACGGTGTTGTCAGAAATTGAGGGCGGGACGTTTGAATATTCGACCGCACTTGAAGACATCCACATGAACGTTGAGGCGCGCTTGAAAGAAGTGATCGGGGAGCCTGCGGGCCGTCTGCACACAGGCCGTTCACGCAATGATCAGGTGGCAACGGATTTCAAGCTATGGGTGCGTGATCAATATGACGCAGCCGAAGGGGCGCTCCTCGCGCTCATCCGAGCCCTCCTCGCTCAGGCCGAGGCGGGCGCCGATTGGGTCATGCCGGGATTCACCCATCTGCAAACTGCGCAGCCCGTCACTTGGGGTCATCATATGATGGCTTATGTCGAGATGTTCGGCCGTGACCTGAGCCGCATGCGCGATGCGCGCGCGCGGATGAACGAAAGCCCTTTGGGCGCTGCGGCGCTGGCGGGCACGTCCTTCCCGATTGCTCGCGAGATGACGGCCCAAGCGCTTGGCTTTGACCGTCCCGCAGCCAACAGCCTTGATGCGGTGAGTGATCGTGATTTTGCGCTGGAGTATTTAGGAGCGGCGAGCATTTGCGCCATGCATCTGAGCCGCTTTGCCGAAGAACTGGTGATCTGGTCCAGCGCGCAGTTTCGGTTTGTGACCCTGTCGGATCGTTTCTCTACGGGCTCCAGCATCATGCCGCAAAAGAAAAACCCTGATGCGGCCGAGCTTATTCGTGCCAAGATCGGGCGGATTTTCGGGGCCAATGTAGCGCTGATGATGGTGATGAAAGGTCTGCCGCTGACCTATTCCAAGGACATGCAGGAAGACAAAGAGCAGGTGTTTGATGCCGCCGACAATCTCATGTTGGCGCTGGCCGCGATGGAGGGGATGGTGCGCGACATGAGTGGCAACCGCGCGCAGCTGGCAGCGGCGGCTGGTAGCGGGTTCTCCACTGCGACGGACCTCGCTGATTGGTTGGTGCGTGTGCTGGGCCTGCCGTTTCGCGACGCGCATCACATTACAGGCGCGCTGGTGGCGATGGCCGAAGCGCAGGGCTGTGATCTGCCCGATCTGACATTGGAGCAGATGAAGGTTGAGCATGACGGCATCACGGAGGATGTATTTTCTGTGCTGGGTGTGGAAAATTCTGTTAACTCGCGCATCTCTTACGGAGGGACTGCACCTGTGCAGGTTCGCGCGCAGATCGCTCGTTGGAAGGAAATAGTGGCATGAAAAAACTGATGATATGTGCAATTTTGGCGCTGTCTGCGTGCGGCGTAGATGGTGAACCGGTGCAGCCAACAGGCGGTGTAAAGGTTGGCTTGAATAGCAACGGGATCGGTGTGGGTGCCAAAGTAGGCCTGAAAAAAGGGCCATTGCGCGTGGGCTTGGGGCTGTGAAGGGAATTGTTGCTGTGGCGCTGTTAGCCATGGCGGCTTGCGGCCCACGCGACAGTGTGGCTCAACGTGATGTGACCGCACCACAGGCGCCGAGCGCGACAACATCCGGCATCCAGATCTCAGGTGATGCGAGTTTTGGTATAAAGCGGGGGTTCTGATGTCAGTTCTAAGAACGATCTATGTGGCGCTGGCCGTTTGGGGTGCTGTCCATCCGATGTATTATTTTGTCCAGTGGTTTCAGGAGAACACATGGGACATTATGGCGATGGTGGATGCGTGGCATGTGAATGCGGCGACGAGCGGCCTCACATGGGATTTGACGATTGCGGCGGTGGCCCTCACGGTTTGGATTGTCGCCGAAGTCGCGGCGCGTAGAAACTGGGGCGCGTTGATTGCTATTCCTGCGACATTTTGTATTGGGGTAAGCTGTGGTTTGCCGCTCTATCTATTTCTGCGGTCAGCACCTGTCCGCTAGTGCGTATTTCAGTTTAAGGGCAAAATAAAGAATGGATCATTTCCTGTATCGTGACGGTGTGCTTTTTGCCGAGGATGTACCAGTGGCCGAGATTGCGGCCGCTGTTGGCACGCCGTTTTATGTCTATTCCACCGCGACCTTGTTGCGGCATTTCCGTGCGTTTGACGAGGCGCTGGAGGGAATGGATCACCTTGTGTGTTATGCGATGAAGGCCAACTCCAATCAGGCCGTTCTGCGCACGCTGGCGCATGCAGGTGCAGGCATGGATGTGGTGAGCGAGGGAGAGTATTTGCGTGCGCGTGCGGCGGGTGTGTCTGGTGACAAGATTGTGTTTTCAGGCGTGGGCAAGACGGTGCGGGAAATCCGTGTGGCTTTTGAAGGCGGCATTCGCCAGTTCAACGTCGAGAGCGAACCCGAGATGGAAGTGCTCAACGCGGTGGCGCTGGAGTTGGGCAAGGTCGCGCCGATCACAGTGCGGGTGAACCCCGATGTGGACGCCAATACCCATGCCAAGATCGCCACGGGTAAGTCCGAGAACAAGTTTGGCATTCCGATTGCGCGGGCGCGTGAGGTGTATGCCATGGCCGCGCAGATGGCGGGGTTGAAGGTGATCGGCATTGATGTGCACATCGGCTCACAGCTCACCGATCTGGCGCCGTTCGAGCAGGCGTATCTTAAGGTGGCCGAGCTGACCGAGCAATTGCGCGCCGACGGTCATGAGATCACGCGGCTTGATCTGGGCGGCGGTCTTGGCATTCCCTATGAGACCAGCAATGAGGCGCCGCCTTTGCCCAGTGACTATGGTGCCATGGTGCAGCGCACGCTGGGGCATCTGGGTTGCGAGATCGAGATTGAGCCGGGCCGTTTGATTGCGGGCAATGCAGGTCTGATGGTGAGTAAAGTGATTTATGTCAAATCAGGTGAGGGGCGGGATTTTCTGATCCTTGATGGTGCGATGAATGACCTCATTCGCCCTGCCATGTATGAAGCGTACCATGATATTATCCCTGTGATCGAGCCTGAGGCTGCCACGGAAAAGCAGCCCTATGACATCGTAGGGCCAGTGTGCGAATCTGGCGATACCTTTGCCAAGCAGCGTGACATGGTGCCGCTGGAAGCAGATGATCTGGTGGCGTTTCGCAGTGCCGGTGCCTACGGCGCGGTCATGTCTAGCGAGTATAATTCGCGTGCGCTCATTCCCGAAGTTCTGGTGCATGGCGATCAATTTGCGGTTATCCGCGCGCGTCCAACCTTTGACGAAATGATAAATCGCGATACCATACCTGAATGGCTGGAGGCGCACCCCGCGACCTGAGCCTCCGTATGAGGCACTCGCATGGTCCAATTCACGCCCGCTGATCTGAAGAACACCCTCGCTCAGGTGCGCCGTCCCCTATGGCTGACACGGTGGGGGATGCGGGCCGAGGTGATGGTGCGCAGCCTTTGGCCATTGATGACGGTGATCCTGCTGGCGCTGGCGGCCGCGATGATTGGTCTGCATGAGGTGTTGCCGATTGAGGCGATTTGGGCGCTGTTGGGGCTGACGGCGGCGGCGGGGCTTTGGGCGTTCGCCTATGCTGTGCGGCGCTGGTCGTGGCCTACACAGACGGATGCGATGATGCGGCTGGACGCGAGCCTTGCGGGGCGGCCCTTGACAGCGCTGCTTGATGATCAGGCGATTGGCGGCAGTGATGAAGCCTCTGCCGCCGTGTGGCAGGCGCATAAGCGTCGCATGGCCGAGCGGGCGGCGGCGGCACAGGCTGTGCCCGCAGATCTGCGGGCATCCTCGTTTGATCCTTTCGCGGTTCGCTATGTCGCGGTGCTGGCGTTTGTTCTGGCACTGATCTTTGGCTCGATCTGGCGAGTCGGCACGGTGCCACAGATGGCCTCGGGGGGGAGCGGTGCACTGGCCGCTGGACCTGTCTGGGAGGGCTGGGCGGAGCCGCCGCGTTATACGGGCATGCCAACGCTCTATCTCAATGATCAGGCGGCAGGGCCGCTGGAGCTGCCTGTTGGCACGCTGATTACAATGCGTCTTTATGGTGAGGTAGGTGCGTTGCAGGTGGCTGAGACAGTCTCTGGAGCCGTAGCAGTGGTCGATCCAGAAGTGCCACCGCAAATGGCGTTTGATTTCAAGGTTATTCAGGACGGCATCATTGCGGTTGAAGGGCCTGGTGCGCGGACGTGGGACGTGACCATGCGCGCAGATGCCGCTCCCGAAATTGTTATTCTGGGCCAGCCCAATGTATCGGCCATGGGCGAAATGCGCCTGCCGTTCGCGGCGAAGGATGACTATGGCGTTGAGGCGGGGGAGGCGCGGATCATGCTTGATCTGGCCTCGGTTGAGCGGCGTCACGGGCTGGTGTCCGAACCTGATGCGCGGGCGGAAGTGATCGTGCCGTTGCCGATGCCCATTGCGGGGGATCGTGCGGCGTTTGAAGAGAACTTGATCGACGATTTCTCTGAGCACCCTTGGGCCAACCTGCCTGTTACCGTGGCGCTGACCGCTTTGGATGCGGCCGAGCAGCAGGCGCAGACTGCACCGATGCAGATGATCCTGCCAGGCCGCCGCTTCTTTGATCCCACGGCGGCAGCGGTTATCGAGATGCGGCGCGATATCCTGTGGAGCCGCACCAATGCAAAGCGCACAGCGCAGGTGTTGCGCGCCGTGAGCTATCTGCCGCAAGAGGCGTTCCGCTCGCAGACAACAGCGCTGCGCACGCGCAAGATTATTGAGCGGATGGAGGCGCTGGCCCGTTTCGGACTGGACGAAGAAAACCAGAACCTTTTGGCCCAAGACCTCTGGGATCTGGCGCTGGAGCTGGAGGAGGGTGATCTTGAGGACGCGCGCGAGCGGATGCGCCGCGCGCAGGAGCGCTTGAACGAGGCGATGAAGAACGGTGCCTCGGATGAGGAAATCGCCGAGCTGATGCAAGAGCTGCGCCGCGCCACGGATGAATTCATGCAGCAGCTGCGCCGCGAGCAGGCGGAGCGTCAGGAAGGCGGCCAGCAGCAGCAGAGCCAGCAGCAGCAGGGCGAGAGCATGCAAATGACGCAGGACGACCTGCAGCGCATGATGGACCGTATTCAGGAACTGATGGAAGAAGGCCGCATGGCCGAGGCCGAACAGGCGCTGAAAGAGCTGCAAGAGCTTATGGAAAACATGCAGATGGCGGAAGGCCAGCAGGGCCAAGGCAGCGGACAGCAGTCCCCTGGTGAGCAGGCAATGGAAGGCTTGGCCGAGACGCTGCGCGACCAGCAAGGCCTGAGCGATCAGGCTTTCCGCGATCTGCAGGAACAGTTCAATCCAAATGCCCAAGTAGGCGAGAGCCAGCAGAACGAGGGCCGCAACGGCGGTCAGGGCCGTGGCGAGAGCCATGAGGGCCAAGGCCAGGGCGAAGGCCAGCAGGACACGCAAAACGGTGAGCAGGGCGGTGGTGGCGACCAGCGCGAGGGCACCCAGCAGGGCCAAGCGGAGGGGCAGGGTCAGACAGAGAGCCTTGCCGAGCGCCAGCAGCAGCTGCGTGATGAGTTGAATCGCCAGCAGGGCAACATGCCAGGTCAAGGCACGCCAGAAGGTGACGCCGCACGCGAAGCGCTCGACCGTGCAGGCCGTGCAATGGACGAGGCTGAACAGAACCTGCGCGAGGGTCAGTTGGCCGAGGCGATTGATAATCAGTCCCAAGCGATGGAGGCGCTGCGTGACAGCATGCGCTCGCTCGGGGAGGCGATGGTGCAGGAAGAGCGTGGCCAGCAAACGGGGCAAGGCCAGCAGGGCGATGATAGACGTGCCGACAACCGCGATCCGCTGGGCCGTAGCCAAGGCAGCAACGGGGCCACGGGCAGCGACAACGAGGCCAATCTTAACGATGACGCCTATGGCCGTGCACGTGAATTGCTGGATGAAATCCGCCGCCGCTCAGGCGAGCAGTCACGCCCCGAAGTGGAGCGCGATTACCTCAACCGTCTGCTGGACCGTTTCTGATCGTAATGCACTGGGGCAGTGATTAGCCGTTGCTGTCCTCGGCCACGCTGTCCAAAGACTGCAGCAGGCTCTGGACTTGTGCATCAAGCCAGCCGCGCCCCTGATCAATGATGGCGACATAGCTTTGCAATGGCCCGTCGAGTGCTGGCACAGCAGCGGAAAGGCGCGGGGCCAACACATAGACGATCGCCAGAACTGCAAAGATCATCAACACCGTAAGGAACCCGCGTCGGAAACCACGGCGGCTGCGTTGTACGCTGGGGGCTTCAATCTCTGGACCAACGTCACCTGCGCCACCGCGCGAGGCATCTGACCGCAGGGTAGAGTTGATTTCGTCAATATCAGGCAGCAAATCACGGCGTGATCCAAGGGCGCTGGCCGCAGCAGCAGCGGTGCTGGGGTCTTCGGCTGCCGTCGCAGGTGCGGGGGCTATGGGTTCGTTTCCGCGCATCCGTGCCATACGATCGCGGGCCTGCTGCGTACGCCTGTCCGCTTCTGTTTCGCTATGCCCGTCTTCAAAATCCATGCCAAGATCAGGCTGGCTTTCCAGACTACCTGCCTGTGGCTTGCGACGTGCAGCCTGTTCCGCCTCGGCCTCCTGCCGCAAAATATCGGCAACCGCTGGATCAAGCTGCTTGCGTTCTGGCGCGGGCGCGTCGAGTAGAGGTTCTTCGGTTTCGGGCGCATTGTCAGGGTGGTGCTGAAACCACGTCTGACCACAATTGGAGCATTGCACGTCGCGCCCTGACATCGGCATCACGTCATCTGGCACCTCATACTGTGCATCACAGTTTGGACAGCTAAGTCTCATTTCACGCCTCGAAAAACAGGTATTTAACCTGATTACCACTCAATCAACCCCAGCATAGTGCCTATGTTCATGGGCGAAAAGTCTATTCTGGATCGTTTGCAGGATGAGGATGGATTGAAACCCGAGCGATGCTAAGGCACAACAGGGCAACCGATGGGGGGTCCGCCGTGATCGAGCTGGAAAATGTAGCTTATAGTTATAGCGGGGGAGAGCTGTTATCCGACATCTCGCTCAAGCTGGCGCCGGGGTCTTTTCACTTTTTGACAGGCCCTTCGGGGGCGGGGAAAACCACGCTGATGAAACTGTGCTATGGCGCGCTGTTGCCTACGGCGGGACATGTGCGCCTGTTCGATGCGGACATGCGTATGCTTACGCGCGATGATGTGGCAATGCTGCGCCGCCGTGTGGGTGTGGTGCATCAGGATTGCCAGTTTCTTGATCATCTGCCCGTGGCGGAAAACATCTCGCTTCCTCTGCATGTGTCTGGCCGCAGCGAGAGTGCATTTGGCGAAGACCTTGATGATCTGATGCGTTGGGTCGGATTGACGGACCGTGCCGCCGCCGTCCCGCCAGAGCTGTCGGGCGGGGAGCGCCAGCGCGCTGCTTTGGCTCGTGCGGTGATCATGTCCCCCGATATTATTCTTGCAGACGAGCCTACGGGCAACGTGGATTGGGATATGTCCCAGCGGCTGCTGCGCTTGCTGATCGAGCTGAACCGCATGGGGAAGACTGTGCTGGTAGCCACCCATGACCTGAGCTTGATCCGTGCGACCAAAGCCCATGTTCAGGCCCGTGTATTGCGCATTGCGAACCGCCGCATCCAGCTTGCTGGCGCTGACTTGTGAACGGGGTGTTGGAGATCCTACGGCGGCTGGTACAGCCTGATACTCAAGCGGACCGTGTTGTGCCGCCCTCTGGCTTTACCGCGCAGCTTACGCTGTTTGCGGCGGGAGCGATGGCATTTCTGGCGGTCTTTGTACTGGCGCTGTCATTGGCGGCGGGCCGTCTTGCGGAGCAGTGGGGCGAGGAGTTGGCCCGCAGCGCTACCATCCGCATCGCGGCCCCCGCGGACCAGCAGCAGGCGCAGACAGAGGCAGCTTTGCGTATTCTGGAGACGACACGTGGCGTGGCCGAGGCCCGCCCGCTGAGCGATGATGAGCAGGAAGCATTGCTGGCCCCGTGGTTTGGTGGCGGGCTTGAACTGGATGCCTTGCCCGTGCCGCAGTTGATTGAAGTGATTGAAACCTCTGAGGGAATGGACGCGGCAGGTTTACGCCTGCGCCTCGCGGCCGAAGTGCCTGGCGCCGTTTTAGATGATCACAGCCGCTGGCGCGAACCACTGGTGAAGGCAGCGTCACGGCTCAAGACGCTGGGCTGGCTGTCGATCCTGCTCATTGCTGCGGTGACGGCAGCGATGGTCACACTGGCCGCGAACGCCGCACTTGCCGCCAATGCGCAGGTGATTGCCGTTTTACGGTTGGTGGGTGCTACGGATGATTACATCGCACAGGCGTTCATTCGCCGCTTTACCCTACGGGCCTTGATAGGTGCTGCGGCTGGCATGGTTCTTGGGATGATCGCCCTTTTGCTGATACCAAGTGGCGGGGACGAGACGGCGAGCTTTCTGACAGGGTTGGGGTTCAAAGGCTTGCATTGGTTGCTGCCACTTTTGATCCCGCCGCTTGCCGCCGCAGTGGCTTTTGCGGCGACACGCATGGCGGGGCGGCGCACATTGGAGGGATTGTCATGAATATACAGCAATGGATACGGTCGATCGTTTTCATCATTCAGGCCACGGTCATGCTGCCAGTAATCGGCCTGCTGTGGGCGCCTTGGGCGATGGTGTCCAAGCGCGGTGCCTATGCAGGGTGTCGCGCTTATGCGCGTTGGGTGATCTGGACGGCGGGCTGGATGATCAACCTGCGCTGTGAGGTTCGCGGCACGCCGCCTGATATGGCCTCGCTGGTGCCGTCCAAGCATCAGTCATTCCTTGATATTCTCATGATCTACAATGCGCTACCCAATGCAAAATTCATTATGAAGAACCAACTGCGTTGGGCGCCGTTTCTGGGGCAATATGCTACCAAAATGCAGATGGTTTTTGTGGATCGTGGCAAGCGGGGGGCGGCCATTACCAAGATGCTGGCCGACGTAGAAGCAGGCTCGAAAGAGCCGGGGCAGCTGGTGATTTATCCGCAAGGGACACGTTCGGCTCCTGGCACCAAGATGCCATATAAGGTCGGTACGGCGATCCTATATGAGCAGTTGAACCAGCCTTGCTATCCTGTGGCAACGAATGCAGGGGTATTTTGGCCGCGCCGCGGGCTTTACCGCCGTCCGGGTGTGGCGGTGGTCGATTTCCTGCCGCCCATTGCACCCGGAATGGAACGGGACGCTTTTGTGGCCGAGCTTGAGACGCGGATCGAGACGGCCTCGGATGCGTTGCTGAAAGAGACGGGTGTCGCGCATTTGTATGAACAGAATTGAAGATATCGCAGTGCTGGAGGCGCTCTATGGCACGCCTGGAGCTGCGTCGCTGCGCAAGGTCGCGGATCATCTGACGCCGCTTTATCGCAAATGGATTATGACATCAAAGCTGTGCGTTTTGAGCACGGTTGGGCATGAGGGCACAGACGGCAGTCCGCGCGGGGATGCAGGGCCTGTGGTACTAGAGTTGGACCCAAAACGCCTTGCACTGCCCGATTGGCGAGGGAACCAGCGGCTTGATACGCTGCGCAACATCGTCGCGGACGGACGGATATCGCTGATGTTCATGGTGGCGGGATCGAACAATGTAGTACGCGTGAACGGGACCGCTTGGCTGACCGATGATGCGGGCCTGCGTGCGCGATTTGACAAGGATGGCCGGCAGCCCGCCACAGTCATTATGATTGAGATATCAGAGGTTTATTCGCAGTGCGCCCGCGCCTTGATGCGCGCAGAAATTTGGTCTGGCACAGATCACTCTGACGGCTTGCCCACTGTGGGAGAAACTCTGGCAGAGGTGAGCGAAGGCGCCGAGGGCGGTGCGGGTTATGACACGGCGTGGGCACCGCGTGCGGCCAAAACGATGTGGTAACAAATCCTCGGTGAGGAGATGGGCACAGGCTTTGCGATAAAGCCTGTGCCCGCTGCATTTACATATGGATCGCGCCGTCGCCGCAGGCGAGTGCCGCCTCGCGTACTGCCTCCGAATAGGTCGGATGCGCGTGGCAGGTCATGGCGAGGTCTTGGGCAGAGGCCCCGAACTCCATCGCAACGCAAACCTCATGGATCAAGTCACCCGCCGCAGGGCCGATGATGTGACAGCCCAGAATGCGATCTGTGTCTTTATCCGCCAAAAGCTTAACAAAACCTTCGCCCGCAAAATTCGCTTTGGCGCGTGCATTGCCCATAAAGCTGAACTTGCCAACTTTGTAAGCGCGCCCTGCCGCCTTGAGTGAATCCTCCGTCTCCCCCACATTCGCCACCTCGGGATGGGTGTATATCACACCAGGGATTACAGAGTAGTTAACGTGGCCATGTTGCCCCGCGATATGCTCGGCGGCGGCCATGCCTTCGTCCTCGGCTTTGTGGGCGAGCATGGGGCCGTCGATCACGTCACCGATGGCGTAGATGCCCTTCACAGACGTCTCCCATTGCTTATTCACTGCGATCTGGCCGCGGTCTGTCATGGCGAGGCCAAGCGCGTCGAGCCCCAGCCCGTCAACATAAGGACGGCGGCCCGTGGCGAGCAGAACGGCATCGGCGTCCAGCGTGTGCTCACTGTCGTCGCGGCGCAGTTTATAGGTGACTTTGGCCTTAGATTTGGTCGCTTCGGCGGATTGGACGGCCGCACCCATAACAAAGTTAAGGCCTTGCTTTACCAGCATCTTCTGGAACTGCTTGCTGATCTCGGAATCCATGCCAGGGGTGATGTGGTCGAGGAATTCGACAACCGTTACCTCCGCGCCGAGACGTGCATAGACTGAGCCAAGCTCAAGCCCGATGACGCCCGCACCGATGACGACCATCTTTTTGGGCACTTTACCCAGTTCAAGCGCGCCTGTGGAGGTCACGATGACTTTCTCGTCGATCTCGACGCCTTTGAGAGGCGCAGGCTCGGACCCTGACGCTATGATGATATTCTTTGCGGAATGCACCTCGTCGCCGACTTTGACTTTGCCTGCTTCGGGGATGGTGGCCCAGCCCTTGATCCAGTCTACCTTGTTCTTTTTGAAAAGAAATTCGATGCCCTTGGTGTTGGTCTCGATGGTGGAAGCCTTGTACTTTTGCATCTGGGGCCAGTCGACGGAGGGGCTTTTGCCCTTCAATCCCATCTCGGCGAAATTATGCTCGGCCTCATGCAGCATGTGGCTTGCGTGCAGCAGGGCCTTGGACGGGATGCAGCCTACGTTGAGACAGGTGCCGCCCAGCGTCTCGCGCCCTTCGACACAGGCTGTTTTCAGGCCCAGTTGTGCGCAGCGGATGGCGGATACATAGCCGCCGGGGCCGGAACCGATGATGATGACGTCATAGTCGGACATGGGAGTCTCCTTGGTCAAAATTGGGGGGTGCGGGGCGTGCACCACCTGTGCACCCCCTGTACACCGTACGGCGCATCAGATGAGCGCCGCGATGAGCATGATGAAGGTCGCGGCGAAGCCCACGAACCAGATGTAAGAGCGCGCGCCGCCCCAGTTGAGGGCATAGGCGGGCACATAGGCGATGCGGGCAAACAGATAGGTCCACGCGCAGATCATCGTGTGGGTCGAGTTCTGGCCCGACATCTCGATCACGCCCACGGCGATGGCAAAGAGGATCAGGCCCTCGAAGTGGTTGTCGAACGCACGGCCAAGGCGGGCGGTTTTGACTGACATCTTGCGCGTCGGCTCGGTATCACGGGCGGACATGGTCCAGCTGGTGCCGATCTCGCGGTTGGCGGGCACAGCGTAGAGGGCGAATTGCACATATTGCAGGAGTGCGGCGAGGGTGAGGGCGGTGAGTTCGGGGGTCATTATGCGGTCTCGATGAAAAAATTGGAGGCGTGTGTGACGGTGCCTGCGTCATCGCCGTGCAGGGCGTTTGAGCGGGTGATCCACGCCTCGGCGGGATTCGTCATCGGCCATGAAGGCGGCTTGCCATTTGGTGAAATCGGTGACTTCGTAGTGGGCGATGAGTAGCATGGGTCTCTCCGTATTGTGCTTGTTGTGATCAAGCGCTGGGTTGTTCAAATGTTTGAAACTTGGTCCCTATGTGTCCCGTTCCCCATTACGAACCCCAGCCCGTGCTTGCATGGGCCGCGCCCGGACATCCCCCATGGGGAGGGCGCTTCTCGCCCACCCCGAGGTCCAAACGCCGCTCTTATGATGCACGCTGGATTGCACTTACAGGTCCATCAACAGTCTGCGTGGATCTTCCAGCGCTTCCTTCACGCGAACGAGGAATGTCACCGCGCCTTTGCCGTCCACGATGCGGTGGTCATAGCTCAGTGCGAGATACATCATCGGGCGAATGACGACTTGGCCGTTGATCGCCATGGGGCGGTCTTGGATTTTGTGCATGCCGAGGATGCCTGATTGCGGTGGGTTCAAGATCGGCGAGGACATGAGTGAGCCGTAGACGCCGCCGTTGGAGATCGTGAAAGTGCCGCCTTGCATTTCGGCCATGGACAGCTTGCCATCACGGGCGCGCGCGCCTTTCTCTGCGATGGCTTTCTCGATTGCGGCAAAGCTCATGGAATCCGCGTCGCGGATCACGGGAACGACGAGGCCCGTGGGCGTGCCTGCGGCGATGCCCATGTGTACGAAGTTTTTATAGACCACATCGGTGCCGTCGATCTCGGCGTTGACCTCTGGCACCTCGTTCAGCGCGTGCACGCAGGCCTTGGTGAAGAAGGACATGAAGCCGAGCTTGACGCCGTGTTTCTTGAGGAAGAGGTCTTTGTACTCGTTGCGCAGGGCCATCACCTCGGTCATGTCGACCTCGTTGTAGGTGGTGAGCATGGCGGCGGTGTTCTGGCTCTCCTTGAGGCGGCGCGCGATGGTCTGGCGCAGGCGGGTCATAGGGACGCGCTCTTCACGGCTTGCATCGTCAGCAGAGGACGGTGCGCGCGGTGCTGCCGCAGGAGCAGCGGGTGCTGATTTGGCGGTGGCGAGGGCCTTTGCCACGTCGTCTTTCATCACGCGACCATCGCGGCCTGTGCCTGTGACCTGTTCGCGGGAGACACCTGCTTCGGCCATGGCTTTCTTGGCGGATGGGGCGTCCTCGACGTCCTTGCCGCCAGAGGATTTTGTGGCGGCGGGGGCGGGAGCTGCTGCGGCTGGAGCCGCTGTTACCGCACCTGCGCCAGAGGAGATCACGGCAAGTTTGGCGGAGGCGTCTACCGTGCTGCCCTCGGCGGCGATGATCTCGGTCAGGGTGCCAGCGGCGGGGCTGGGCACTTCGACGCTGACTTTGTCGGTCTCCAACTCGCAGAGCATCTCGTCTTGGGCAACGGTATCGCCGACCTTCTTGAACCACGTGCTGACTGTGGCCTCAGTCACTGATTCTCCGAGAGTGGGCACCATGACATCGACGGCTTTGCTCTCATCCGCGTCTGCGGCGGGGGCTGTCTCTTTTGCGGGTGCGGGGGCTGCGGCTTCGCCGCCTTCGGCTACCATGGCGAGCAGGGCATCGACGCCTACGGTCTCGCCCTCGGCGGCGGCGATCTCGGACAATGTGCCTGCCACGGGGCTGGGCACTTCGACGGTGACCTTGTCGGTCTCCAGCTCGCAGAGCATTTCGTCAACGGCGACGGTATCGCCTGCTTTTTTGAACCATGTGGCCACGGTTGCCTCGGTCACAGATTCGCCGAGGGTGGGGACGCGGACTTCGCTGCTCATGATTTGGATCCTTTAACGGTAAGCGCATCGTTCACGAGTGCGGCTTGTTGTGCTTTGTGTTGTGAGGCCAGCCCTGTGGCGGGTGAGGCGGCGGTGGCGCGGCCTGCGTAGACGGGGCGGGTGTGTGTGGCGTTGATGCGGCCCAGAACCCATTCGAGGTTTGGTTCGATAAAGCTCCATGCGCCTTGGTTCTTTGGCTCTTCCTGACACCATACCATTTCGGCGTTTTCGAAGCGCTCCAGCTCTTTGACCGCGGATTGGGCGGGGAAGGGGTAGAACTGCTCGAAACGCAGCAGGTAGACATCGTCGATGCCGCGAGCATCGCGTTCCTCCAGCAGGTCGTAATAGACCTTGCCTGAGCACATGACGACGCGTTTGATTTTGTCATCGGCGACAAGTTTGGTGTCGGAGTTGCCCTGTTGGGCGTCATCCCAGAGAACGCGGTGGAAGCTGCTGCCTGTGGCGAATTCCTCGGCCTTGCTGACAGCCAGTTTGTGGCGCAGCAGGGATTTGGGCGTCATCAGCATCAGCGGTTTGCGGTAGCTGCGGTGCAGCTGGCGGCGCAGGATGTGGAAGTAGTTGGCAGGTGTGGTGCAGTTCGCCACGATCCAGTTGTCGCCGCCGCACATGGTGAGGAAGCGTTCCAGACGTGCGGAGGAATGCTCGGGGCCTTGGCCCTCATAGCCGTGGGGCATGAGGCAGACGAGGCCCGACATGCGCAGCCATTTGCTTTCACCAGAACTGATGAACTGGTCAAACATGATCTGAGCGCCGTTGGCGAAATCGCCAAATTGGGCTTCCCAGAGGGTGAGCGCGTTGGGTTCGGCCAGTGAGTAGCCATATTCAAAGCCAAGCACCGCGTACTCAGAGAGCATGGAGTCGATGACTTCATATTCCGCCTGGCCCGCGCGGATGTGGTTGAGCGGGTAATGACGGTCCTCTGTCTCCTGATTGATCAGGGCGGAATGGCGTTGGGAGAATGTACCGCGTGCGCTGTCCTGCCCCGCGAGGCGGACTTTGTAGCCTTCGGTCAGCAGGGAGCCAAAGGCCAGCGCCTCGGCTGTGGCCCAGTCAAAGCCTTCACCTGTCTCGAGCATCTTTGCCTTGGCCTCCATCAGGCGGCCCACGGTTTTATGCACGGGGTAGTCGTCGGGGATGGTGGAGATGGCGGTGCCAACCTCCATAAGCGTTTCGGGCGCGATCGCCGTCTCGCCGCGCTGGTAGTTTTCCTTGTTCTTATCAAGGTGGGACCATTTGCCATCCAGCCAGTCTGCCTTGTTCGGGCGGTACTCTTTACCAGCCTCGAACTCGTCGTTCATCTTGGCCTGAAACGCGGCTTTCATATCCTCGATCTCGCCCTCGGGGATGAGGCCATCCTTGACCAAGCGGTCAGTATAAAGCGTGAGCGTGGTCTTCTGCTTTTTGATCTTCTTATACATGACGGGGTTCGTGAACATCGGCTCGTCCCCCTCGTTGTGGCCAAAGCGGCGGTAGCAGATGATGTCGAGCACGACATCCTTGCGGAACTTCTGGCGGAACTCGGTCGCTACACGCGCGGCGTGCACGACGGCCTCTGGGTCATCGCCGTTGACGTGGAAAATCGGCGCCTCAACCACCAGCGCGTTGTCGGTGGGATAGGGTGAGGAGCGCGAGAAATGCGGCGCGGTGGTAAAGCCGATCTGGTTGTTGACCACGATGTGCATGGTGCCGCCCGTCTTGTGCCCCTTGAGGCCAGAGAGCGCGAAACATTCGGCCACAACGCCCTGACCCGCAAAGGCCGCATCGCCGTGCAGCAGCACAGGCATGACGGCGGTGCGGTCCTTGTCGCCCAGCTGGTCCTGCTTGGCGCGGACCTTGCCGATGACTACGGGGTTCACGGCCTCTAGGTGGGAGGGGTTGGCGGTGAGCGACAGGTGTACTGAGTTGCCGTCAAAAGCGCGATCCGAGGAGGCCCCAAGGTGGTATTTCACATCGCCAGAACCGTCGACTTCTTCGGGTTTGAAACTGCCGCCCTGAAATTCGTTGAAAATGGCGCGGTAGGGTTTTTGCATCACGTTGGCGAGCACCGATAGGCGGCCACGGTGGGGCATGCCGATGACGATCTCGCGCACGCCAAGCTGGCCACCGCGTTTGATGATCTGCTCCATCGCGGGCACGAGGCTTTCGCCGCCATCAAGGCCGAAACGCTTCGTGCCCATGTATTTGACGTGCAGGAATTTCTCGAAGCCTTCGGCCTCGACCAGCTTGCTCAGGATCGCTTTGCGCCCTTGCTTCGTGAAGGCGATTTCTTTGCCATAGCCCTCGATCCGCTCCTTGAGCCATGCAGCCTGTTCGGGATCGGAGATGTGCATGTATTGCAGGGCAAATGTGCCGCAGTAGGTGGCCTTCAGGATGTCGGTGATCTGGCGCATGGTAGCGATTTGGAGCCCCAGCACGTTATCGATGAAGATCGGGCGGTCCAGATCGGCATCCTTGAAACCGTAGGAGGCAGGCTCCAATTCGGGGTGGGGGGTCTGGTCACGCATTTCCAGCGGATCAAGGTCAGCGGCGAGGTGGCCGCGGATGCGGTAGGCACGGATGATCATAAGGGCGCGGATACTGTCGAGCACGGCGCGCTGGATTTGGTCATCGGTCAACTCAAGGTCTTGGGCCTTGGCCTTCTCCGCGATCTTGGTGCCTGCGGCTTTCGCCTCGGCGGGCCATTCGCCTGTGAGCGCATTGGTCAGATCATCGGCGGGCATGGGCGGCCAATCGGTGCGCGCCCAGCTTGGACCTGAGGCCTCAGCCTGAGCGGCACCTGCATCGTCACCCAACGCTTTAAAAAACTCGCGCCAGCTTTCGTCCACCGCGGACGGATCATCGGCGTAGCGCGCGTACATCTGCTCCAGATACTCGGCGTTATGGCCTTGCATGAAGGAGGAGGCGTGGAATTGGTCGTTGGCGGGATGGTCGGTCATGGCTGAGAACCTCTCGGCAGAGTTGTGATGTCGGGGGAGTAGGGCGTTTTCGAGGGTCGGGTGAGCCACCACACGAGAAGAAGCGCCAGAAAAGTGCTCAAGACACCATCGGCGATCTGGAGCAAGGGGGGAAGGGCGATGAACACCCCTACCAGCCCATAAGCCCAATAGAGCGGATAGACCCACGCGGGATAGCCGCCGTCACGAAGGCGGCGCATCCCTACGGCAATGCCTGGCACGCACAGAACGACAACCCAGACATCCGCGGCGAACGGGTGGAGGATCAACAGCAGCAAAGCGCCGACGATGATTGCACCACTTGTCCACCAATATTCCGACCGTGACGACCGCCCTGAAAAATCGAGCGTTCGTTTTACCACGTCGGTATTGATGGCCTCAAAGGGTGTCATCCTTTGCTGATCGCTTCCTGCACCGCTTCGCCCAAGGTCGCGGGGCTGTCAGCCACAACGATCCCTGCTTCGCGCATCGCGTTGATCTTGCTTTCCGCGTCGCCTTTGCCGCCTGCAACAATAGCACCTGCGTGGCCCATGCGGCGGCCGGGAGGGGCGGTGCGGCCTGCGATGAAGCCTGCGGTGGGTTTCCAGCGGCCTTTCTTCTTCTCATCAGCGAGGAACTGGGCGGCTTCCTCTTCGGCGGTGCCGCCGATTTCACCGATCATGATGATGGAGGTTGTCTCGGGGTCGGCGAGGAACATCTCGAGGACGTCGATATGCTCGGTTCCTTTGATCGGGTCGCCACCGATGCCCACGGCAGAGGATTGGCCAAGGCCGAGGTCTGTGGTCTGCTTGACCGCCTCATAGGTGAGCGTGCCTGAGCGGGACACAACACCGCAGGAGCCGCGTTTGTGGATGTGGCCGGGCATGATGCCGATCTTGCAGGCGTCGGGCGTGATAACACCGGGGCAGTTGGGACCGATCAGGCGGGACTTGGAGCCGTCGAGCGCGCGCTGCACGCGCATCATGTCGAGCACGGGGATGCCTTCGGTAATGCAGACGATCAGCTCCATCTCGGCGTCAATCGCTTCAAGGATGGAATCAGCGGCGAAGGGGGGCGGCACGTAGATGACGGAGGCGTTGGCCTCGGTCACGTGCTTGGCCTCATGAACGGAGTTGAAGATCGGCAGATCAAGGTGCGTCTGGCCGCCCTTGCCCGGTGTCACGCCGCCGACCATTTTGGTGCCATAGGCAATCGCCTGCTCGGAGTGGAACGTGCCTTGGGAGCCTGTCAGGCCCTGACAGATTACTTTGGTGTTCTCGTCGATAAGTACGGCCATGATGGTCCTCTTTTCAGTGTCTCTTGCGCTGTTGCGCGTATGATTAATCGGGGGCGGCAGGGGCTGCCGCCTGATGTGTTAGTGTGTCGCCTCGTTCCGTGGCGTGAGGCGTTCGACGTTCATGTAGGTCTCTTGCCTGCCTTGGGCTGTCTCGCGAATGCCCACCTGAACCACTGCAATGCGCGTAGGGTTGAGTTGTGCCGCGGCCATGAAGATATTGCCTTGCAACAGGGGGAAGCTTTCGGGGACTTTTGCTACCTTGTCGGTCAGCCCTTCTTGCGCGAGGCCCGTGAGGACCCATTCCATCGCAATCTGGGGATCAAAGCTGTAAAAGGCCACTTCGCAACGGCGGTCGGTGCCTTGCGTCAGCGCACGCCCTGTCACGGGGGAGGGAGCAGCATCGGTGAACGGATCGAGATCGTAAAAGTCGATCCGCGCACCTGAGGGACCAAGGGTCTCCTGCGCTGTTGCCGCCGTAAGACGCGGGTTGAAGCAATGATCGGCGAAGGCGCGTGCCACGGTTGCTGCATCCTGTACTGCCACAGCGTTGCCCGCCGCCAAGGAGACGACGAGACAAAGCAAGGAGGCGAATGCAGCATTCACAGCGATCAGCCTTTGACGGCTTTCACGATCTTCTGCGCGCCGTCCTTGAGGTCATCAGCGGCGATCACATCAACGTCGGAGTTGTTAATGATCGCTTTGCCTTCCTCGACGTTTGTGCCTTCAAGACGCACTACGAGGGGGACCTTGAGGCCCACCTCTTTGACCGCGGCGACCACGCCCTCGGCAATCACATCGCAGCGCATGATGCCGCCGAAGATGTTCACAAGAATGCCTTTGACCTGCGGATCAGACGTGATGATCTTGAACGCCTCGGTCACTTTCTCTTTGGTCGCGCCGCCGCCTACGTCTAGGAAGTTGGCAGGCTCGGCGCCATAGAGCTTGATGATGTCCATCGTGGCCATCGCCAGACCCGCGCCGTTGACCATGCAGCCAATCTCGCCATCAAGCGCGATATAGTTGAGGTCGTATTTGGAGGCTTCCAGCTCTTTACTGTCTTCCTCGGTCTCGTCGCGCAACTCGGCCACTTCGGCCTGACGGTACATGGCGTTGCCATCAAAAGAGACTTTGGCGTCGAGCACTTTGAGATCGCCGGTGTCGGTGACAATCAGCGGGTTGATTTCCAGCATTTCCATGTCGCGCTCGAGGAACGCTTTGTAGAGGGTGCCCATAAGGGACACGCACTGCTTGACCGCTTTGCCCGTCAGGCCCAGCGAGAAGGCGATGCGGCGGCCGTGGAAGGCCTGAAACCCTGTGGCGGGATCGACGGAGAAGTTGATGATTTTCTCTGGCGTGGAGGCGGCGACTTCTTCGATGTCCATGCCGCCCTCGGTGGAGCAGACGAAACCTACGCGGGATGTTTCGCGATCTACCAGAAGGGCAAGGTAGAGTTCCGTCACGATGCCCGAGCCGTCCTCGATGTAGACGCGGTTGACCTGTTTGCCTGCGGGACCCGTCTGGTGCGTGACCAGCGTGCGGCCCAGCATCTTCTTGGCTTCCTCGGCGGCCTCGGCCACGGATTTGGTCAGGCGCACACCGCCTGCCTCGCCTGCATCTGCTTCTTTGAACTTACCCTTGCCGCGGCCCCCTGCGTGGATCTGTGCCTTGACGACCCACATGGGGCCGTCCATTTCGGCGGCGGCTGATTTGGCGTCTTCGGCCTTGAGCACAACGCGCCCGTCCGAGACTGGTGCGCCATAGCTGCGCAGGAGTGCTTTTGCCTGATATTCGTGGATGTTCATAAGAGACGGTCCCGTCTTTGGTTCAGTTTATGCCTGCTACACGTGAAACGCGTAACACTTCCTGAACAGCATTTCGCAGGTAAATTTAATAATCCACCAAAAAGTGACATTTGTGATCACGCGCCCAAAACGTGTGATCACAAAATTGGGTTATGAAATGCAATAGTGCAGTTGAGTGCAGAAATCTGGCGCAACTCCCGCGCTATTCTGCGCAAATTGGGCTTAAATTCTCGGAATTTTGCGACCTGATTGCTGTGCTCTGTGCCACTCAATTCAAGATTCGTGCCTTGGTGACAGGCCGCGCCGTGGCGGCCTGCCTGAGTGGGCTTGTGCTAGAGCGGTATGAGCGCCCAATAGTCGAGATCGAGCAGCACCGACGGCAGATATTTGCCATCGTCGCCGCGCAGATCGAACGGCGCGCCGCCTTTTGTCGCCACGAGGCGGAGGCGGATCGCACCCACACCGGGGGCGGAAGTCTCCGCTTTGCCCAGCACCTCGGACCATGCGCGCACTGTGTCGCCTGCAAGGCAAGGATTGGCGTGCGCGCCGCCATTGAGGCCTACGACCATTTGCGCGTTGGCCAGCCCGTTGAACGACAGGGCGCGGGCCATGGAGATGACGTGGCCGCCATAGATCAGGCGTGAGCCATCGGGGCGGGCGGAGGTGTCGAAATGCACCTTGGCCGTGTTCTGCCACAGGCGCGTGGCCATCATGTGTTCGGCCTCTTCAATCGTCACACCGTCCACATGGTCGATCTTCTCACCGATCTCATAGTTGCCAAGGCGGTGCGGCTCTCCGGCCAGATCGAAGTTGTAGCTGGTGAAATCTAGGCCCTGTGGGATCACCAGATCGGCAGCTTTGATCGCATCGGGCAGTTCGGGCACGACCGTCTCGGGGGCAGGCGCGCTGGCGTCGCGTTTGCGCACCATGACCCAGCGGACATATTCCATCACGACCTCATCGTGCTGGTTCAGCCCTTGGGTGCGGACATAGACAACGCCTGTTTTACCGTTGGAATTTTGCTTGAGCCCGATCACCTCGGAGACAGAGCGCAGCGTGTCACCCGGCCAGACGGGCTGCATCCAACGTCCTTGGGCATAACCCAGATTGGCCACCGCGTTGAGCGAGACATCGGGCACGGATTTCCCAAAGATCACGTGGAAAGCGATCATATCGTCCAGCGGGCTGAACGGCAGACCGCAGTCTTGGGCGAATTGATCTGAAGAATAGAGCGCGTGGCGCGCAGGATAAAGCGCATGGTAAAGCGCGCGTTCGCCCATCTTCACGGTGCGCGGCACGGCGTGGGTGAGGATCTGGCCGACGCTGTAATCTTCAAAGAAGTTACCTGCGTTGGTTTTTGCGGTGGGTGTTGGTGTGGTCAGCATCTTCAGAGAGCTCCCAGTTTTGTCTCGGGGGTGTAATCGCCCTCCACTTCCTTCACGACCGACTGGCCGCAGCGCATCACGCCTGCAGCATGGTCCCATGTCTGGGTGGGTGAGCCATACAGCTCCCAACCCTTGTTGAGCGCATCGGTGACTTTGTGACAGAAGGCGGAGGTGTCTTCCTCCGACAGGAAACGGTAGAGCTTCATGGTAGAGAGGCCTTTCAGGAGAAGGGATTTACGCCCAGCCAGATGTGGATGGCACTGATCACCACCAGCATCACGAGGCTGATCACGGCAAGGCGGATGTATGTGGCACGGCCTGCGGGTTCGGGGGCTGTCCATTCTGGCGCGCCTTTGTTGATCAGGATCACCGACCCTACGGCCCATGCCAGCAAGCCGCCAAACAGGATAATCGAGGCCAGATCGCCGTTGACCAGCAGGTGTGCTGCTGCCCAGATTTTCACGGCCAGCAGTTGCGGGTGGCGGGTTTTATAGGCGGGCCATGCTTTGGCCCCTTTGGCCGCCGAGGAGCCATAGACCCAGAGCGCCAGCAGCATCAACAGGTTGTTGATCCCTGTAAAGAAGGAGGGCGGGGACCAGATCACGACCACTTCCGCACCACGGTAGCCGATAATCATGAGTGCAAGGGACGCGACGATAGCGACGGCCACAGCTGCCTTGCCGCCGTCACCCATTGCGGCGCGCTGCGCAGGCATCAGGCGTTTGAAATAATGGGCGGCGGTCCACAGGATAAGGCCGAGGATAAGAAGGGTCATGATGCTACTCCGCGTTCATGGCGTTGATTGCGTCCATCTTTGCCAGTGTTTCACGCGCAGTTGCAACATGAAGGTTTTCGACGATTTTGCCATCTACCACGGCGACGCCCTGTCCTGTGGCTTCGCATTCCTCAAACGCTGCAATCTGGCGGCGGGCGAGATCAACCTCCTCGTCGGAGGGCGAAAAGGCAGCATTAGCGACCTTAAGCTGAGCGGGGTGGATCACGGTTTTGCCGTCAAAGCCCATGTCACGCCCCTGATCACACTCAACGCGGTGGCCTTCGTCGTCTTTGAACGCGTTATAGACCCCGTCGATAAGGGCCACGCCATGCGCTTTGCCTGCCAGCACGCACAGGCCAAGGCCCGTCATCATCGGCAGGCGGTCTGCGCGGGAGCGTGATTGCAGCTCTTTCGCGAGATCATTGGTGCCCATAACCATGCCTTCCAGCTTGGGATGCGCGGCGATCTGGGCGGCGTTCAGCATACCCAAGGGGGATTCCATCATCGCCCAAAGCGGCGCGTCGCCTGTTATTGCCGCCAGCGCATCCAGATCGGCGGGGCTGTTTACCTTGGGCAGCAGGATCGCATCCGCGCCCATGGCGGCGGCGGCTTTTGCATCGTCTGCGCCCCATTCGGTATCAAGCCCGTTGATGCGGACGATCTTCATGCGGGTGCCGTAGCCGCCTTGGGCCAAAGCCTCGGCCAGTGTGGCGCGGGCGGTGATCTTCTCCTCGGGGATGACCGCATCCTCAAGGTCAAAGATGATCGCATCGGCAGGCAGGCCACGGGCCTTGTCCAGCGCGCGCGGTTTGGAGCCAGGGATATAAAGGACAGAGCGAAGGGGACGGGCGAGGGGGGGCATGGTGAAGGCTCCTTGGACGGGGTTGCGCAATAAAGTTGCGCGTAAAGGGGCATTTTGCGCAGCGAACTGCAAGTCAATTCGTGCTGCAGTGCAGCGCATAATCCCGCGCAACAGGGAGAGGACGCTGCGTTAACGCTGTTTTCAGGCCTAAGGATGCAGGGTTACCCGAGTTGCTGGCGCTGTCGAGGGCGCCTCAAGGCAGCGATTATCGGGGGCCATGGCGCAGGATGTGCTGGATCGGTCCGCATACACTGGAAGGGCACTGATATGACACGGACTGCAAAGATTATTCATCTGGCCGCACTGACTACGGCCGCGGCGCTGTATCTGGCGACAAGCACGCAAGTCGGGGCGCAATCGCAGCGCAACTGTGGATCAAGCGATGTCGTGGTAGGCCAACTGGCGGAGCGCTATGGCGAGACGTGGCAATCGGTGGGCATCGGATCAAACAACGCAATGGTCGAGGTGTTTGCCTCGAACGCTTCTGGCAGCTGGACGATTCTGGTCACGATGCCAAGCGGTGTTGCCTGCCTTGTGGCCTCTGGCGAGGCGTTCGAGCAGGTGGCAGAGGCGCTCCCTGCCGAAGGAAATGACGCCTGATTACGTCAGCCCGTCCCAGATGAGTTTGACGCCTGTGACGGTGAGCAGAACATAGGTGAGGGCGAAAAAAAGATGCTCGGGCACCAAACGGTGCGCGCGCACACCCAGCCATGCGCCCAGCAGGGCAAAGGGGGCGAGGAGGAGGTTTGCCTGTGCTGTCTCCAGCGTGAACATGCCAAGGAAAGCGTAGGGGATGAATTTGGCGATGTTGACTACCCAGAAGATGAGCACGGATGTGGCCTGATACCCCGTTTTGTCGAGGCCGCGTGAGAGCAGGAAGACCGCAGCGGGCGGGCCGCCTGCGTGGCTGACAAAGCTGGTGAACCCTACGGCCACCCCCGCAATCAGACCACCGCTGTCAGGCATATGGCCGCCGCCCACGCGCAGCCATCCACGTTTGAGGCTGATCTGCCATGCAACAAACCCCACGGACACCAGCCCGATCAGAAGACGCAGCAGATCAGGGGAGGCCACACGGTAAAGCGCCGTGCCCAGTGCCACACCCGGTAGGGCACCTGCGATGATCAGGAAGGCTTCGCGTTTGTGCCAGCGGCCCCAGTAGGGGCGCAGGGTCGCCACATCGACCAGCATCAGCAGCGGCAGCATCACGCCCAGTGCCAACCCCGGATCAACCACCAGCGCCAGCACAGAGGCCGAGGCGAAAGCTGCGCCAGAGCCAAATCCCCCTTTGGAAATGCCCGCAAATATCACGGCAGGCCCTGCGATGGCGAAGAACCAAAGATCGAGTATGAGCATCAACGCCTCTTGAATTTATCCTAACCTTCTTGTGTTTGACAGGGAGACGGCGGCGCACCAACCGCTGATTTTGAATTTTTGCCTCTTGGAAGGAACCTACTCATGAAAACGCTGCTGACGTCGACCGCATTGATGATCGCCCTTGCGGGAGCGGCGGCAGCGCAATCCGAGACTTCCCCCGTGGGTGTCACGAAAATGAGTGAAGGCAGCCTGCTGGTCGGCGACATGATCGGGGAGCCGATTATGAGCTTTCGCGGTGTCCCTCACACGGACGCGCCGATGCTGCTGTCTGGGCTGAAACGCTTTGAAAAAGTCGCTCATATCACAGATGTGATGATCAATGCCGATGGCACGGTTGAAGCTCTTGTCATGAGTGTGGGCGGTTTCTGGGGGCTGGCCGACCGCGAGGTGACCGTTGCGATGGAAGGCGTGACCGTGGTGACGGATGTGCGCGGCGACAAGCACTTCGTGATCTACGCCTATAAGGATGAGTTGGGCGATGCGCTGCGGTTTGACAAGTTTGACATCGAGTGATGTGAGCGCTGGCGCGCACGTCGAACTTGCAAGGAGGCCGCGATAGGTTTAAGCCGCCGCCAACTTAAACCTCTAGGAGTATGGCACATGGCAAGAGCCAAGATTGCACTGATCGGCGCGGGTAACATCGGGGGCACGCTGGCCCACCTCGCCGCTGTTAAAGAGTTGGGCGACGTTGTGATGTTCGACATCGCGGATGGTCTGCCACAGGGTAAAGCCCTTGATATCGCCGAATCTGGCCCCTCCGAAGGGTTCGACGTGGCGATGTCGGGCACGTCCGATTACGCTGATATTGCTGGCGCAGACGTCTGCATCGTGACCGCTGGTGTGGCGCGCAAGCCCGGCATGAGCCGCGATGACCTGTTGGGCATCAACCTCAAGGTTATGAAATCCGTAGGCGAGGGTATTGCCAAGCATGCACCGAACGCATTCGTGATCTGCATAACCAACCCGCTCGATGCGATGGTTTGGGCGCTGCGCGAATTCTCTGGTCTGCCCCATGAGAAAGTCTGCGGCATGGCGGGTGTGCTCGATTCGGCGCGCTTCCGTCACTTCCTTGCGGAAGAATTCAACGTCTCCATGCGCGATGTGACTGCGTTCGTTCTGGGCGGTCACGGTGACACGATGGTGCCGTTGACGCGCTATTCCACAGTCGCAGGCATTCCGTTGCCCGACATGGTGAAGATGGGTTGGACGACACAAGAGAAGCTGGACGCAATCGTGCAGCGCACCCGTGATGGCGGTGCCGAGATTGTGGGCCTGCTCAAGACAGGTTCCGCGTTCTACGCGCCAGCGACTTCCGCGATTGAGATGGCCGAGGCCTATCTGCGCGACCAAAAGCGTGTGCTGCCCTGTGCGGCCTATGTGGACGGCGCGTATGGCCTTAACGGCTTTTACGTGGGTGTGCCAACGGTGATCGGTGCAGGCGGCGTTGAGAAAGTTGTCGAGATCGCGATGAACAAAGACGAGCAGGTGATGTTTGATAACTCTGTAAATGCAGTCAAAGGCCTTGTGGATGCGTGCAAGGGCATCGACGACTCACTTACCTGAGATAGGCGAGCGTGATTTTGGAAGGGCGTGCCAGTGATGGTACGCCCTTTTTGCATGTTGTGATCACAGTTATTATTGTGTGATCACAAATTAACGCTTCTGCTACAATTTTCCGATCAAATCGCCTAAAGAGCGTGGCAAAACCCTGCTTGCCCACGTGACAGACGCGAAAAATACGTTAGTAATGGCGGCAAGTAGCCAGAAAGGAGCCTGTTATGGCCGATGTGAACAGGGGCAATCGCCCTCTTTCGCCCCACTTGCAGATTTATCGCCCGCAGTTGACGTCGATGACATCGATCCTGACGCGGATCACGGGCAATGCGATGCTGATTTCCGCCCTGTTGATTGTGTGGTGGTTTCTAGCCGCCGCATCGGGTGAGGCGTTTTTCGCCATCGCGAACGGATTTCTAACCAGCTGGTTCGGTGATCTGATCATGTTCCTGAGCGTGCTGGGCTTGTGGTATCACACGCTGGCGGGCATTCGGCACCTCATCTGGGACAATGCCGTGATGATGGACATCGCCTCGGCGGAGAAGCTTGGCTGGGCCTGTATCGGTGGCTCTGTGCTGCTGACGCTGATCACAGTTATCGCGGTTTGAGGAGAGTAGAATGGCTTATTTAACAGACCGCAAACGCGCGATGGGGCTTGGCTCGGCCAAGTCTGGCACAGCGCATCACTGGTCGATGACCGTAAGCTCGGTCGCCTTGCTGATCCTGCTGCCTTTGTTTGTGTTTACTTTCGGCGCGGCGTTGGGCGGGACGTATGAAGAGATCGTGGCGTATTACAGCCGTCCTTTCCCTGCGATCATTGCGGCGCTGACCATTCTGGTGAGCTTCAAGCATTTTAACGGCGGTGTGCAGACACTGATCGAGGATTATGTGCACGGGCTGGCGCAGAAGGTGTCCATCGTGGCGATGACATGCATCAGCTATGGTGCCGCGGCGATTGGCATCTTCGCGATTGCGCGGTTGGCGCTGTAACGCACTGCGACAAATGGCTTGGCGGATGGGCCTGTAAGGTTCCGCCAACCATGCTCGGATAATGAAAGGCGGGTCGCTTTGCCGATAGGGAATTCCAATTTGGCGCAGCTGCGCCGCACAGACGGGTCCAGACCGATAAGACGGACAGACCCCCAGCATGAAGAGGGCACGATATGGCTGCTTATGAGTATGAGACCCACGAATACGATGTGGTTGTTGTGGGCGCGGGCGGTGCAGGATTGCGCGCCACGCTGGGCATGGCGGAGCAGGGGCTGAAGACGGCCTGTATTTCTAAGGTTTTCCCCACACGTTCCCATACGGTTGCGGCGCAGGGCGGCATTGCGGCTTCTCTGAGCAACATGGGGCCTGATAACTGGCAGTGGCATATGTATGACACGGTCAAAGGCTCCGACTGGCTCGGAGATACGGACGCGATGGAGTATCTGGCGCGTGAGGCGCCCAAGGCGGTCTATGAGCTGGAGCATTACGGCGTGCCATTTTCGCGCACGGAAGAAGGCAAGATTTACCAGCGTCCCTTTGGCGGCCACACAACCGAGTTTGGCGAAGGCCCTCCAGTGCAGCGCACCTGTGCCGCTGCGGACCGTACGGGCCACGCGATCCTGCACACGCTCTATGGTCAGAGCCTCAAGCATAACGCCGAGTTCTACATCGAATATTTCGCGATTGACCTGATCATGAGCGATGATGGCGTCTGTGAGGGCGTGCTGTGCTGGAAACTCGACGATGGCACGATGCACCTGTTCAGCGCCAAAATGGTTGTGCTGGCCACGGGCGGTTATGGCCGTGCGTATTTCAGCGCGACCTCCGCGCACACCTGCACGGGTGACGGCGGCGGCATGACGGCGCGCGCGGGTCTGCCGTTGCAAGACATGGAGTTCGTGCAGTTCCACCCGACAGGGATTTACGGCGCTGGCTGCCTGATCACCGAGGGTGCACGCGGCGAAGGCGGTTATTTGACCAACTCCGAGGGCGAGCGGTTCATGGAGCGTTATGCGCCGACCTATAAGGACCTCGCCTCCCGCGATGTAGTCTCGCGTTGTATGACGATGGAAATCCGCGAAGGGCGCGGCGTGGGCGAGAAGGGGGATCACATCCACCTGCACCTCAACCACCTACCGCCAGAAACGCTTGATCTGCGACTGCCCGGTATTTCCGAATCTGCGCGCATCTTTGCAGGCGTGGACCTGACGAAAGAGCCGATCCCAGTGCTGCCTACTGTGCACTACAATATGGGCGGCATTCCGACGAACTATTGGGGTGAAGTGCTCGCGCCGACCAAGGATAACCCCGACAACGTCTCCCCCGGTCTGATGGCTGTGGGCGAAGCGGGCTGTGCCTCGGTGCATGGTGCGAACCGTCTCGGTTCCAACTCGCTGATCGACCTTGTGGTGTTTGGCCGTGCGGCGGCGATTCGTGCCAAGGAGGTTGTTGACCCCGATGCACCCGTGCCAACGCCCTGCAAACGCTCCATCGAGGCGGCGTTCTCGCGCTTTGACGGGCTGCGCTATGCCAAGGGTCACGTGCCCACGTCCGAGCTGCGCCTCGAGATGCAGCAGACGATGCAGGCCGACGCGGCGGTGTTCCGCACCGACAAAACGCTGGCTGAGGGTGAGGAGAAGATGAAGGGTGTCGCGGGCAAGCTCTGCGATCTCAAAGTCACCGATACCTCGCTTGTTTGGAACTCCGACCTGATGGAGACGCTGGAACTCACGAACCTGATGCCTAACGCGGTGGCCACGATCACCGCAGCAGCAGCGCGTAAGGAGAGCCGTGGTGCGCATGCACATGAGGACTATCCTGATCGTGACGACGAGAACTGGCGCAAGCACAGCCTCATCTGGTTCAAGGGCAACGAAGCGAGCCTTGGCTTCCGCGGTGTGCACATGAACCCGCTGACCAGCCACAATGAGGGCGGGATTGATCTGAAGAAGATCGCGCCGAAAGCGCGGGTTTACTAAGCATGACCGCGCTTGCGCAGTCCAATACAGCATGGTCGCAGGCGGGATTCCCCCCCGTTTGCGCCTTGCAGGTGTTCGGCATGCGCCGCTCTGGCAACCACGCGATTATCGACTGGATTATGCGCAACGCCCCTGAGGGGGCGAGCGGCGGTGTGTTCTATAACAACTGCAAATTCGGGAAAGATCCGATTCGCCACTATGGCTCGATGGATGTTTATGGCGCCGAGCGTGATCTGTTGGATCACCGTACCAAAACGGACGTCAATCGTATCGAACAAGCGGGCAATGCGCCAATGGTGGTTGTCTCTTACGAGGACCGCATGCCGCAACCTGCGGGCCAGCCGCAAAAGGCAAGCCACGGGATGCAGGATGCGGATTTCACCCGTCAGGTCATTATCTATCGCAGTTTCCTGAACTGGTCGGCCTCCCTGTTGGCGAAGATCAAGAAGAACCCTGTTTTCGGTGCGACAGACCGCTTGCGCATTATGACGGTAGCCTTTGCGACCTATGCACAGGGTCTGGATCGTGTTGCGCAGGCCAAAGAGATTGTTGCGATCTGCTATGATGACTGGATGACGTCCGGGGACTACCGCGCCGATGCGCTGACCCGCCTGGGTCTGCCCGTGCGCGACCTGAGTCGCGGCAAGGTGCAGCGCTATGGTGGCGGGTCGTCCTTCCAAAAGAAGGCCGAGAGCGCAGAGCAACTTGATACCGTGGCGCGCGATGCGGCCATGGCGGATGATCTGGAATACGGGTTGCTTGCGTGGACCGCCGCGCATGATTTGCAATTCATGGAGCGGTTGATTCCCCATTTCGAGGATGATGCGGAGCGTCTTGCCACCTTGGCTGAGAACTCAAATTTGCACATCACACTTCCGCCGCAAAAGGCATCTCAATGATACGCGTAATTCTGGTTTGTGCCGCAGTGGCCCTAACGGGCTGTGCCCAATTCGAAGGGCTGGGCAACAAGGTGACAGTGGCTGCTGACAGCACGGGGCGCAAGGCGGCGGCGGGGGCAGTGACCGAGGTGATTGCCATCAATTTCCCGCAGGTGCCCAAGCCGCTCATTGAGACATTTACAAATTGCGTGATCAAGAACGCCCAAGCCGTCCAGGTGCGCGAATTGGCCAAAGCCTCTGTTATGGGGGTTGATGATCTGACTGTGGCCACGGTGCGTGCCATTCTGACGCGCCCCGCAACCCAAGCCTGCCTGGGCGACCGCGCGCCTATAACACTTTGAGAGATTTAACGGCCCGCATGGCCTGATTGAGACAAGAAGGAACAGCATCATGGTACAACTGACGCTCCCCAAGAACTCCCGCATGACCAGCGGGAAGACGTGGCCCAAGCCTGAGGGTGCCACCAACCTCAAGGAGTTCCACATCTATCGCTGGAACCCTGATGACGGGAAGAACCCCTCGGTGGATACCTATTTCGTGGACCTCGACGATTGTGGCCCGATGATTTTGGACGCGATCATCAAGATCAAGAACGAGATTGACCCCACGCTGACCTTCCGCCGTTCCTGCCGAGAAGGCATCTGTGGCTCCTGCGCGATGAACATCGACGGGATCAACACGCTGGCCTGTACCTACGGCATGGCCGAGGTGAAGGGCGTGGTGAAAATCTATCCACTGCCGCACATGCCAGTGGTCAAGGACTTGATCCCCGACCTTACGCATTTTTACGCGCAGCATGCCTCCATCAAGCCGTGGCTGGAGACGGAGACGCCTTCACCTGCCAAGGAATGGAAGCAAAGCATCGAAGATCGCTCCAAGCTCGACGGTCTTTATGAGTGCATCATGTGCGCCTGCTGCTCAACCTCCTGCCCCAGCTATTGGTGGAACGGTGACCGCGACCTCGGGCCAGCGGCGCTGTTGCACGCCTACCGCTGGATCATCGACAGCCGCGACGAGGGCACGGGCGAGCGGTTGGATGATCTGGAAGATCCGTTCAAGCTGTACCGTTGCCACACGATCATGAACTGCGCCAAGACATGCCCCAAGGGCCTAAATCCTGCGCTGGCGATCTCCCAGATCAAGAAGCTGATGGTGGAGCGCACTGTTTAAGCGCGGCCCATGTTTGGCTGGCTCAAGAAATTAACGGGCGGCGGACGCAATGAAGCGTCGCCGCCCTTTGTTGTTCCGCAAGGGCCGCTGAGTGAGGCGGAGCTGCAACTGGCGCTGGAGCGGCCTTGTGCGCCGCTGGTGTTTACCAAGCCTGCCAATATTGACCCCTTTGCAACGATGTTTGGTGCGGTACGGCTGGCACATAAGGCCGAGGACTGGCCCACGTGTCACGGGGCGCCGATGTGGCCGCTGTGCCAGATCAACCTCAGCCAAGCGCCACTTGTGCCCAACCCGCTGCGAGATCTTTCGTTAATCACCCTGTTCATCGCGCCCGACCACGCGCATGCGCCGACGCAGATCATCAACACGGACGATCCCGACCCCGCCGCGACTTGGGCGCTGCGCAGTTATGACAAGCTGGAGGAGCTGACCATCCCCAAAGCTCCTGCGCATGGCAGCACGCTCTCCCCGCGTTTGGGGGAGTGGGCGGCTGTGACGCCTGATTGTGCAAACCACGATATGGCGGGTGCGGTGGTCGATACCACAGCCAACGATGTCTACGCCTATGACTGGTCGCATAGTCTGGCGCAGACCAAGCTGGGCGGCTGGCCCGCCACTGTACAGTCAGAGCCTTGGTGGGATTATAAACAGACAGACGACACATGGGATTTCGTAATGCAGATCGAGAATGAGCCAAAGGCAGGTTGGCATAGATGGGGAGACGGGGCTGCCTACATCGCCCGCTCGCGTCAGCGCCCACATCTGTGGGCCATTGATGTGCAGTTCACCTGATGGTCCTAATCCTCGCCCCCATTGTCTTTGGCGTTGTGGCCTATCTCGCGTGGCGCAACCGCGCTGTACGGGGCTGTCGCCGGCGCGAGGACCGCACGGGCGACCGCGGTGCATTGCGCAAGTACCGTTGCGTCGCTTGCGGGGCAGAGGCCTTCACCGCCACCAAAGGCCCGCCGCAATCGTGCAAAAAGGGCTTGGGCGGTGGATCGCTCTGAACCCTGCGTCACTCTCGACAGGGCGCGCGCGCGGCGTTTAGCCTGAGGCTAGCCAAGGGGGAGACGCGCATGAGCGAATTTACACCAGACGTTATCATCATTGGTGCGGGCCTTGCGGGTATGGCCGCTGCTCATGAGGTGGTCTTGCGCGGACGCCGCGTTCTGATGCTTGATCAGGAAGGTCAACAAAGCCTTGGCGGGCAGGCGTTCTGGTCCCTTGGTGGTCTCTTTATGGTCGACAGCCCCGAGCAGCGGCGGTTGGGCATCAAAGACAGCGCAGAGCTTGCGTGGTCCGACTGGCAAGGCTCGGCACAGTTCGACCGTGATGAGGATGCAAACCCGCGCCTGTGGGCGGAAAAGTTCATTGAATTTGCCGCAGGCGACATGCGCAGTTGGCTGCACGGGCTGGGCATGCGCTGGTTCCCCGTTGTCGGTTGGGCCGAGCGAGGCGGCGCAGGCGCGAATGGCCACGGCAACACGGTGCCCCGTTTCCACATCACATGGGGGACGGGCACGGGCGTGGTCAAACCCTTTGCCGATCTCATGGTCCGTTATGCGGCGGACGGACGGCTCAAGATGGGCTTCCGTCACCGCGTGAACAACCTGATCGTCGAGAATGGCGCCGTAAAAGGCGTGAGCGGGGATGTTCTGGAGGAAAGCCGCGCGCCGCGCGGTCAGAGCACATCGCGCCAAGTGGTCAGCAGCTTTGAGCACCGTGCCGAAGCGGTCATCATCTGCTCGGGCGGTATCGGCGGCAATCATGCGATGGTGCGCAAACACTGGCCCGCGCGTCTGGGCAAAGCACCCAAAACGATGGTCGCAGGCGTGCCCGATTATGTCGACGGGCGCATGCACGGGATCGCGGCCAAGGCAGGCGCAGGCCTTATCAACGAGGACCGCATGTGGCACTATTGCGAGGGGATCCAGAACTTTGATCCGATCTGGCCGAACCACGGTATTCGCATCCTGCCGGGTCCGTCCTCCATGTGGTTTGACGCCAAGGGGGATCGCATGGAAGCGCCCTATCTTCCTGGCTTTGACACGCTGGGCACGCTCCGCCGCATCCTCAGCATGGGCGAGCACAGCTGGTTCATCCTCACGCAGAAGATCATCGAGAAGGAGTTCGCGCTGTCAGGCTCGGAACAGAACGCAGACCTTACCGAGGGTGGCTGGCGCGAAGTGCTGCAAGCGCGACTGGGCAAAGGGGCGACCCCTGCGGTGGAGGCGTTCAAGCAAAAGGGCGCGGATTTCATTGTGGCGGATCGCTTGGAGGAGCTAGTCGCACAGATGAATGCCCTGACCCCGCATGCGCCCATCGGGCTTGAGCACATTCGCACCCAGATCAAAGCGCGTGATGCGCAATTGGCTAATCCGTTCTGCAAGGACGCCCAGATAACGGCCATCCACGGCGCACGGCAGTACAAAGGCGACAAGCTCATCCGTACGGCCAAACCCCACGCCATTCTGGACGCCGCCAATGGTCCGCTGATCGCGGTGCGCCTCAACGTGATCACGCGCAAATCGCTGGGCGGTCTTCACACAGATATCGAGGGCCGCGTGCTTGCGCCCGATGGCACAGTGCTGGACGGCCTCTTTGCCGCAGGCGAGGCCAGCGGATTTGGCGGCGGCGGCTATCACGGCTATAACGCACTGGAAGGTACATTTTTGGGCGGCTGTCTGTTCTCGGGCCGCACCGCAGGGAGACACGCATGACCGAACCCACTGACGCACAGGCACGCCGTGATATAAAACCCGTCATCTGCTATCCGGTCGAGACGCTTCCCGCGCCCGATATGGATATCCTCGATGCTGCCCGCGCAACACTGACCAAGGTGGACGAAGTCCTCGTGCCCCCTCGCGATGCGCGCTGTTTCACGGCCCCTGCGGGCCATTTCTTTCGCATCACCAGCGTGGATGGCTCGCAGGTCGGTGACTTGAACTTATGGAACGCCAACGATCTCTCCGAACGCTTCTATTCGGGCAAAACCCGCGCCCTGCACGGCACACATCTCACCAAGGGCCAGCGCATGTGGTCGAGCTTCCCCGCCCTGCGCCCTATGGCGACCATCACCCACGACAGTCTGGCATGGTATGGCAAAGACACGTACGGAGGCTCGGTCCATGATGTGATCGGCACACGCTGCGACCCCTATACCCATAACCTGCTGTCAGGCGGGCAATACCACCATTGCTGCCACTCCAACCTCACCCGCGCTCTGGCCGATCACCTTGGGATCCCCTGCGCGCAGGCAGAGCCGCATATCCACGATGTCCTCAACGTCTTCATGTGCACTGGCTTTACACGCGACACGGGCCAATACTTCATGAAAGCCAGCCCCGTACGCCCGGGAGACAGCCTTGAATTCTTTTCTGAAATTGATCTTTTGGGCGCGCTAAGCGCATGCCCGGGCGGGGATTGTAGCACTGTCCACTCGTCAGATCAGGCCCAGTGCTTTCCGCTTCTGATAGAGGTGTTCAAGCCCCCCTCGACAAGCCTTTTTGAATGGAACGCTCCCTCTCTAAATGGCTATGACGGATCACACGGCGCATTACCGCGCCTTCATTTTGCCAATTAAACTGAAATCCCGTCCGCGCGGCCAGCTCAGCCCTCGTTGAATGCGGCCTGCAGCGCAATCTCGACCATATCCCCAAAAGAGCGTTCGCGCTCCTCGGAGGGCAGCGCCTCTCCCGTTTGCAGATGATCGGAAACGGTCAAGACTGCCAGCGCGCGACGCCCGTGACGTGCTGCAAGCGTATAGAGTTCGGCGGCTTCCATCTCCACAGCCAAGATGCCGTGGCGCACCATTTGTTCGTCCAGATCAGGGCGCTCGGCATAAAAGACGTCCGATGAATAGATGCCGCCCACATGGGTCTTGGCGCCTTTGGCCTGCGCCGCCGTGACGGCTGCCTGGAGGAGATCCCAATCGGCGCAGGGCGCGAAATTTACCTCACGCAGGATGCCAGAGGAAGGCGATGTGATCGTGCTGGCGGTCATGGCGATAATGACATCGCGAATACCCACATGGGGCTGCATCCCCCCGCAAGAGCCGATGCGGATAAGGGTTTGCGCATTGTACGTGCTGATCAATTCATTCGCATAGATCGACAGCGACGGCATGCCCATGCCTGACCCTTGGATCGTGACGCGGTGCCCCCGCCATGTGCCTGTAAAGCCAAGCATTCCGCGCACTTCATTGACCAATTCGGCCCCTTCAAGAAACGTTTCGGCCGCCCAGTGCGCGCGATAGGGATCGCCAGGCATAAGGACAGTTTCAGCGATTTGATCTGGGGTTGCGCCAATATGAATGGTCATGGAAAACTCTTTCTATTCCCGTCCGTCAGTGTGACTGTAATTGATCAAACCCATACATCACAAGGAGTGCGGGACAGGGGGGGGTAATTTGCTGTTGGTGAAAAGCGTCACCATCAAAAGAAATTACAGATTAGAAGGACAAGCTATTTGATTTCCAGCTTGGCGGGATCGATTCCTTTTTTCACTTGGGCGCGAAACCAATTCGGCTGGCGACCTTTGCCCGTCCATGTGCGGGTGGCATCATCAGGGTCTGCATATTTCGGCTGGGAGGGTTTCCCAGCTTTTTTCGGTCCCTTTGCTTTTTTGATTTTTGCAGGCTTCTCATCGCCTAACTCATTGAGAGTAAATCCGTATTCAGCGGCGGCACGCTCAGCCGCTTTGCGCGCATTACGCTGATCGCGGGCGCGCGCGGATTGCAAAGCTTTCTTTACGTCACCCAAAAGCTTTTCAAGTTCTTTTCGGCTCATCGATTTGAGGTCTTTATTCATGACAAAGGGCTCCTTATTTTCTAAGGAGCCCTCTAACTCGAATAGCGTACCTGAAAAAGCGTAATTCGCCTATTCAGCGGCCACAGCCGAAGGGTCCGCAAGTGTGACGATGTCAGCCATGATTGTATTAAGCTCGAAGTCTTTCGGCGTGTAGACGCGCGCAACACCCATTGCGAGAAGGCGCTTTGCATCCTCGTCAGGGATAATGCCGCCAACGATTACGGGAATATCCCCGAGGCCAGCTTCACGCATTTGCTGCATCAAATCCTCGACCAACGGAATATGCGAGCCTGACAGGATCGAGAGACCCACCACATGCGCTTCGTCGTTTTGCGCGGCGGCTACGATTTCCGAGGGCGTCAAACGGATGCCTTCATAGGCAATGTCCATGCCGCAATCACGCGCGCGCACTGCGATCTGCTCGGCCCCGTTGGAGTGACCGTCCAGCCCCGGTTTGCCCACTAGGAATTTCAGGCGGCGGCCCAAACGGTCGCTGACCGCGTCCACGGACATGCGCAGATCATCGAGGCCTTCTGTCTTGTTTGACCGTCCTGTACCCACGCCCGTGGGGCCACGGTATTCGCCATGAACAGCGCGCATCTGAGCGGCCCATTCGCCTGTGGTCACGCCAGCGCGTGCCGCGACGATGGAGGCGGGCATGATGTTGCGCCCTTCTTCTGCAGCGGCGCGCAGGTCTTTGAGGGCGGCGGCGACCTCGCCCTCGTTCCGCTGGGCGCGCCATGCGTTGAGGCTTTCGATCTGTTCGGCCTCGACAGCAGGATCAACGGTCATAATGCCGCCATCGCCTGTCATCAGGGGTGAAGGCTCGCCCTTTTGCCATTTGTTCACGCCAACAACGACAGTCTCGCCCGCCTCGATGCGGCCAAGGCGGTCGGCGTTGCTGTCCACAAGGCGCGACTTCATATAGTCGATGCCGTCGATGGCGCCGCCCATGCTGTCGATATGGGCAAGCTCGGCGCGCGCGCCTGCCTTGAGTTCCTCAACCTTGGCATCGACGGCGGGGTTGCCGTCAAAGAGATCGTCGAATTCGAGCAGGTCCGTCTCATAGGCGAGGATTTGTTGCATGCGCATGGACCACTGCTGGTCCCATGGACGGGGCAGGCCGAGCGCTTCGTTCCACGCAGGCAACTGCACGGCGCGGGCGCGGGCCTTTTTGCTGAGCGTTACGGCCAGCATCTCGATCAGGATGCGGTAGACGTTGTTTTCGGGCTGCTGCTCGGTCAGGCCAAGCGAGTTGACCTGCACGCCGTAGCGGAAGCGGCGGTATTTGGGGTCGGTCACGCCGTAGCGTTCCTCGCAGATTTCATCCCAAAGATCGACGAAGGCGCGCATCTTGCACATCTCGGTCACGAAGCGAATGCCTGCGTTCACGAAAAACGAAATGCGGCCCACGAGTGCGGGGAAGTCTTCCTCGGCCACGCGGGGGCGCAATTGGTCCAGCACGGCGGTGGCGGTGGCCAACGCAAAGGACAGCTCCTGCTCGGGCGTCGCACCCGCTTCTTGCAGGTGGTAGGAGCAGACGTTCATGGGGTTCCATTTTGGAACGGAGGTGTAGCAATATTCAGCCACATCCGCGATCATCTTGAGCGACGGGGCTGGGGGGCAAATGTAGGTGCCGCGCGACAAGTATTCCTTGATCAGGTCATTCTGCACCGTGCCTTGGAGTTTGGAGACGTCTGCGCCCTGTTCCTCCGCCACGGCGATGTAGAGCGAGAGCAGCCAAGGAGCGGTCGCGTTGATCGTCATGGAGGTGTTCATCTGCTCCAGCGGGATGTCCTTGAAGAGCGTGCGCATGTCGCCGAGATGCCCCACAGGTACGCCCACTTTGCCGACTTCGCCACGGCTCAGGATGTGGTCGCTGTCATAGCCCGTCTGCGTTGGCAGATCGAAGGCAACCGACAGGCCCGTCTGACCTTTGGCGAGGTTATTGCGATAGAGCTCGTTGGAGGCTTTGGCCGTGGAGTGGCCTGCATAGGTGCGGATGAGCCAAGGGCGGTCTTTTTTGGGTGCATCGGTCATGGCGGGCCTCTTTGAATCAGTTTGGCAACATTATTGCGTCATGTGGTAGGTATAAGAAACTTTTGGCAAGTGTCAATTCGCTGCGATGCGGCATGCAGGGGTTTATGCGGTCCAGACCATCGGAGTGGCGGTGGAAAAGCCGAACAGCAGGCGCAAGGGGCCAAGATGTTGTGGTGCATCAGCCACAAATCCCTCGCGGTTGTAAAGGGCACGCGCCCGCGGGTTTATGTCGATCACATCAAGGCGGACATGGTGGAGACCGCGGGATTGCGCCTCTGTCTTGATCGCGTGCAACAGGGCGGTGCCGACGCCAAGGCCGCGCGCGCTGGCGTCCACGCAGATGCCATCCATGAGCAGGTTGTCAGGGGCCAGATCACGCTCGAGCAGACCAAGCAAGGGGCCGCGCCACAGTGCGCCGAGCCAGCCGTAGTGGGCCGCAACGTCGCGCAGGCCGCCCCCCGTCAACGCGCCGTTAGCCGCTTTGAACCCTGCCACACCGATTACGGTGCCTGCTGCGTCACGGGCGGTAAGGGCAAACGTGGGCGTGATGATTTGGGCAAAGATCGGCAATGCGCGGGCATCTGGCCCCAACAGCGGCCCCAGCTTGGCCGCGAACGCCGTCCAGTAGAGACGGGCGACTGTGTCACGCTCGGCATCTGTGAAACCGTCCGAGATGGTGAATTCGGCCATCGTGCATCCCCTTTTTAGTCCCTATGTATTGTTCTTATGGGCCTGCGCTGCAAGGATATGCGCCATGAACCAGACTGTGCAGCTTCCTCTATGGTTATTTGTCCTGATCGTGCTGTTTGCGGCCGTCACGGCGCTGAGCCATTTTTTGCTGCCCTCGGTGCGGTGGTTTTTCCGCCGACGTTTTGAGCGCGCTGTCACGCGGCTGAACAAGCGGCTCAAGCGGCCCATCCAGCCGTTCAAGTTGGCGCGGCGCTACGACATGATCCAGCGGCTGATCTATGACCCCGAGGTGAGCCGCGAGATCGCGATATACGCCGAGAAGAATAACGTGCCCGAAAACGTGGCGTTCCAGAAAGCGCGGGAGTATGCGCGTGAGATCGTGCCGACGTTCTCTGCCTTTGCCTATTTCAGCTTTGCCATGCGGGTGGCCAAACTGCTGGCCGAAGCTGTCTACCGTATTCGTACGGCCAGCCAGAATGACACGGTGTTTGCGGCCATCCCCGAGAATGCCACACCCGTCTTTGTGATGAACCACCGCAGCAACATGGACTATGTGCTGGTGACCTATCTGGCGTCAAAGACTTCGACGCTGTCTTATGCCGTGGGCGAATGGGCGCGGGTCTGGCCGCTGTCCTCGCTCATTCGGCTGTGGGGGGCGTATTTTATCCGACGCCGTTCGCGCGGGGGGCTCTATAGAAAGGTCTTGTCGCGCTATCTACAGATGGCGACCAACGGGGGCGATACGCAGGCCTTTTTTCCCGAAGGAGGGCTGAGCCTGACAGGGCGCTTGCAACCGCCCAAGGTGGGCTTGCTCAGCTATCTGGTGGACGGGTTTGACCCTGACGGCGCGCGCGACATCGTGTTCGTACCTGTGGCGATTAACTATGACCGTGTGCTGGAGGACCGCGTGCTGATGGCGGCGCATGCGCGGGGCGACCGCCGTTTCGGGGCGCGGATTTCCGTGGTGGTGGCTTTCATCTTGCGCAAGTTCTGGGCGCGGCTGCGCGGGCATGACACGCGGTTCGGGACTGCGGCCGTGGCGTTTGGCACCCCTATGAGCTTGCGCGACTATGGCGTCATCGAGGACGTAGAAGTGCTTTCGGCGGAATTGATGGGGAGGATCGAGGCGGTGATGCCTGTGCTGGGCGTGCCCTTGGTTGCGACGGTCTTGCGCGGGGCAGAGCCGCGCACGACGGATGCGATTGTAGCGCAAGTCGAGGCGGTGCTGGAGCATCTGCCGCCCAAGAGCATCGTGCTGGATCATAGCGATATGGCCGTGGAAGTGGGCCATGCCTGTCGGCATATGGTGCAGCACGGGCTGATCGAGCAGCGCGGCGATGTCTGGCACGTCATGGAGGGGCAGGAAGTGGCGATAGAGTTCTATGCTAATTCCATCGTGCATTACCTGCCTGCGGGTAATAATCCCGCGGATGCTGCGGCGGCAAAGTAACTTTCTGCGCATGCAGGGTCATAAAATTACAAAAATGACCCTTGGGATGTTGCAATGTTGCGCGTATGGACCTAATCATCCCGCAATGGCCGCGATCCCGCACTGCGGCACTTTTTTGTTCCGCAGGAGGATGACATGGCACTAGATACGTCAATCGCGCAATACGAGGCCCCCGAGAAGGACCTTTATGAAATGGGTGAAATGCCGCCCATGGGCTATGTCCCCAAGCAAATGTATTCATGGGCGATCCGCCGCGAACGGCACGGCGAGCCCAATACCGCCATGCTGGAAGAAGTGGTTGATGTGCCGACGCTGGACAGTCAGGAAGTGCTGGTTCTGGTGATGGCTGCTGGTGTGAATTACAACGGCGTCTGGGCCGCTCTGGGCACGCCGATCAGCCCGTTTGACGGGCACAAGATGCCCTATCACATCGCGGGATCTGACGCTTCGGGCATCGTCTGGGCCGTGGGCGACCGTGTGACGCGCTGGAAAGTGGGCGACGAAGTGGTTGTGCATTGTAATCAGGACGAGGGCGACGATGAGGAGTGTAACGGCGGCGATCCGATGTACTCCCCGACCCAGCGGATCTGGGGCTACGAGACGCCCGACGGTTCGTTCAGCCAGTTTACGCGGGTGCAGAGTCAGCAGCTTATGCCGCGCCCCAAGCACCTGACGTGGGAGGAAAGCGCGTGCTACACGCTGACTCTTGCCACGGCCTACCGCATGCTCTTCGGGCATGAGCCACATGACCTCAAGCCTGGCCAGAACGTGCTGGTCTGGGGGGCGTCTGGCGGCCTAGGCTCTTATGCGATCCAGTTGATCAATACGGCGGGGGCGAACGCGATTGGCGTCATCTCAGACGAGAGCAAGCGGCAGTTTGTTATGGATTTGGGTGCCAAAGGCGTGCTCAACCGTAAGGATTTCAATTGCTGGGGGCAGCTGCCCACGGTGAACACGGACGAATATAACACGTGGCTCAAAGAGGCGCGCAAGTTCGGCAAAGCGATCTGGGAAATTACGGGCAAGGGTGTCAGCGTCGATATGGTGTTCGAGCATCCAGGCGAGACGACCTTCCCTGTCTCCAGCCTTGTGGTGAAAAAGGGCGGCATGGTGGTGATCTGTGCAGGCACGACCGGATTTAACTGTACCTTTGACGTTCGCTATATGTGGATGCACCAGAAGCGTTTGCAGGGCAGCCACTTTGCCCACCTCAAGCAGGCTTCGGCGGCCAACAAGCTGATGCTGGAGCGCCGTCTGGATCCTTGCATGTCGGAAGTATTCGCATGGAATGATCTGCCTGAGGCGCATATGAAAATGATGCGCAACGAGCACAAGCCTGGCAATATGGCTGTGCTGGTACAAGCGCCCAAGACGGGTCTGCGGACCCTTGAGGACGCGCTGGAGGCGGGTAAGTAACCTTCCGCTTACAGTTCAGACAGTTTTACGCCCTGTAATTCGCCTTTGGCAAATCGCGGGGCGTTTACGTTTCTGAAACAGGTTCAATTCGATCAAGGCTTTGCAATTGTCACCATCCCCGTTTCTGGGGAGTAGAAAAGCGCGAATTGGAGCGATGTTAAGGCACATGTTATGGTTGTGTTAACATTCTGCTATATCTTAGTTCTAATTTATCAGTGAGTTAAGTGATTTTTTAGGTTCCAATTGTGGCTCCTATTTAGGTTCCAAAAGCAACCAATAGCCACCCCCCCCCCGCTGCTAAACAGGTCAGCGGAGACGTGGCCGAGTGGTCGAAGGCGCTCCCCTGCTAAGGGAGTAACGTTAACGCGTTCGAGGGTTCGAATCCCTTCGTATCCGCCACTATTTTTCTGTAAGTAATTGTATTGTAATGTAAAATGGGTTTGCGTGTATATTTCGCCCCCACAGAGCTTGATTATGTGAAGTCTTAGTGCCACGCGCGGATGCCTGCGCGGCGGCGTGTACTGGTGAGGAAAAGAGCCTTTGCGTTATTTGCACAAAGGTAGGCGTCTGGGGCTTAAACTCACGCCGATACATCCGCACCTCGCCGTCCAGTATCAGATGCGTGTCATCGCGCAGCTACCGCACGTCCTGCTCCTCACCACAACACTATGGCCGGACGCACCAACAAGCTTGCGGAAGTGTTTGTTTAGGGACCTAGAAGACGGTCAACGTATCGATGGGCGGTTTGCGGTCATTCACTAAGATCTGCGCCAAGGTCAGCTTTGCGGACGAAGCGCCATTTTGCTGCAATCACTCAAATCTCCGCATATGTGAACATCACTCCGCGACCAGTGGTATTCGTTTGAGGCGTCCGCGATCTGCGAGGGCTGCGACATTTCACTGCTGCGACCTGCACATTGGTGCTTTTGACAACAAACCGCTTGCTAGACAATATTTTTGTATACTAAGTGTATACAAAAATATTGTGGAAGACGCCTTGCACCGCTCAACAAAAGAATCCTGCCTTGCAGACATCAAGCGTCGCATCCTGTCGACTGATCTTGCGCCTGGCGTCGACCTTGATGAAGTCAGCCTGTGCGATCAGTATGGGATGTCCCGAACGCCATTGCGCGAAGTGCTGCAGCGATTGCAGGGTGAGGGATATGTAGATCTGGAACAGAACCGCGGCGCGAAAGTCGCGTCAATGGATGTTGGCGTGCTGCGGACCTTCTTTCAAACGGCCCCCATGGTCTATGCAAACATCGCACGGCTCGCCTGTGAGAACAGGACTGCAAGGCAAATTGACCAGCTCAAGCAAGCACAGGTAGATTTCACAAAGGCGGCCAAGGCCTCCCACGCGGGAGAAGCCGCCCTCGCCAATCACCAGTTTCATGGGCTGATCGGCGAAATGGCCCAAAACCCGTATCTTCTGGCGTCACTCGCACGTT
>CBFHZX010000021.1:0-44471 GCA_965660425.1 Sulfitobacter sp.
CCTTTGGTCCGAGACCGCGCATCGCGCGTTATCCGGCACAGTCGCTGATGCTTGGGTCGCAGAGAAGCCAACGTTGATGACGCTGCCGCCAGCCTTTGACGGCTTTGTTGAGCACAGCAAGCGTGTATCGGTCGTCCCAATCTTTATAAAGCCTTGTTCGAGATAAAAGCTGATTGCGGGTGTGTTTTGTGAATTTGTTGTGAGCCAGACAGAGGGGGCGCCCCTCAAACGGGCCTGCGCACAGGCGGCGTGCAAGAGGGCAGTGCCGATGCCTTTGCCGTGATGTCGGGGCTGGACGTAGAGCGTGGCGATTTCCCAATCTGAGCACTGTTTCATGGGAGGTGCCGCATTGCGGGTCAGCCGCATCACGCCGTCGATGCCTTGGTCGTTTTGCGAGACAAGGATGAATTGCGCGGGGTCAGCGATTAGGTCGCGGGATCTGGCGCTCGTGAACTCGTTCAGCACAAAATCCGCGAAAAACCCGTTAATGCCCTGTTTAAGATACGTACCAGTCCAGACCTCGATGCAGAGGGCGACAATACTTGAGGCATCTGATAGCGCGGCAGGTCTGAGTGTCATTTGCACAAGATGCACTGATTTGGGCGTTTTTGATACAGAAAAGGGCAGCACAATCGGCTGCCCTTTCATATCACGGAGTGTATTTGGTCTAGCCGCGACGGCGGCCGCCCGTGCGCCCTGCGCGGCCACGGCCCTCTTGCCCTGCTTTTGGAGCAACCTTGTTGAACTTGATCCAGTCGCCGCCATGCGGGTCGCGGTCAAAGAGGAAGTTTGCAGCGCGAATGGCTTCCATCTCTTTGCCAGGTTTGGGCAGGGTCGATCCCATGCCGAAGAGCTGCACAAACGCCTCGTCATCCATGCCTTCGGGCAAAGCCACGCCAAGCGCTGCAAGCTCTTCTTTCTTGGCAGCGATCTTCTTGGCGTTGATGGGCAGGGCGACGGGGTTCATGATGGCGCTGGTCATGCCCGCGCCCATCGCCATGGGCAAAAAGGCGTTGTTGATCCCGTGGCGGTTGGGCAGACCAAAGCTGATGTTGGAGGCCCCGCACGTGGTGTTCACGCCCAGCTCTTCGCGCAAGCGGCGCACGAGGGCAAAGACCTGATGCCCAGCGGTCGCCATCGCCCCGATGGGCATGACCAGCGGATCAACAACGATGTCATAGGCAGGAATGCCAAAATCCGCCGCACGCTCGACGATCTTTTTGGCCACGGCAAAACGCACATCGGGGTCTTCGGAAATGCCCGTATCGTCGTTGGAGATCGCCACGACAGGCACATTGTATTTTTTGACCAGCGGCAGCACCAGCTCGAGCCGCTCTTCCTCGCCTGTGACGGAGTTCAACAGCGGACGGCCCTCGGCCGCCTCCAGCCCGTTTTCCAACGCGCCAGGCACAGAGCTGTCGATGCAGATCGGGCAATCGGTGACGGCCTGCACGCGGGCGATCATTTCGGGCATGAGCATCGGCTCGACAAAGTTATTGTCAGCATAGCGCGGGTCTTCGGCCATTTTATTGGAAAAGACTGCGCCCGAGTTTACGTCGAGGATGTTCGCGCCTGCGTTGACCTGCGCCACCGCATCGGCCTCCACACGTGAGAAATCGCCGCGCTCCAACTCTTCGGCGAGGATTTTGCGTCCCGTTGGGTTGATCCGTTCTCCGATGACGCTGAATGGCTGGTCAAAGCCGATGATGGCTGTTTTGGTTTTGGATTCGACGATCGTTCTGGTCATATTGCTCTCTCTCAGGCGGAAGCTGGAACAGCAGCAGCGCCGCCATTGTTTTGGGCCCATGTGGCGTTGGTCTTGATCCCGCCCAGCGGGAAGAAATGCACATGGCTGATGTTGAAGTCGGGGTTGACCGCTTTGTGGGCGGCAAGCTCAGCCATGACCTCATTGGGTTCATAGGGCAGCAGCAATTTTGTTACGTCCATCGCGCGTTTTTGCAGCACTTTGAGGGACGGACCCACACCGCAGGCAATCGCAAATTTGATCAGCGTCTGGAGCTTGGCAGGACCTGCGATGCCGATGTGCACAGGCAGAGTGATACCAGCCTCAACCAGACTGTCGGCCCATTTGATGATGGGCTGTGCCTCGAATGCGAATTGTGTGGCGATTGCCATTTGTGCGTCCGTGCGGCTTTGGAATTCATTTTTCCAGCGCAGGGCGGCATCAACATTAGCGGTGCCTGTCGCGTCGATGTCGCGGTTGCCTTCGGGGTGGCCCGCGACGTGCAGATTGGTGAACCCTGCTTTGTCAAACAGGCCCGTCTCGGCCAATTGCATGCTGTCGCTGAAATCACCGTGGGGCTTCTCAACGCCGCCTGCGAGCAGCAGCGCCTGTTTTACATCTGCTTCGCCCTGATACCGCGCGATCCAGTCGGCCAGCGTGCCCTCATCTTTGATGATGCGCGCAGGGAAGTGGGGCATGACGTTAAATCCGTCAGCGGAAAGGCGCTTGGCCGTGGCGACCATATCCTCGATGGGCGTGCCCTCGATATGGGCGATGTAGACGCGGGTGCCTTCGGGCAGCAGGGTGCGGAAGTCTTCGACCTTCTCGGCGGTGCGCGGCATTACCTCTATGGAGTAATCCTGCAAAAAGCTCTCGATTTGCGGATTGACCTCATCCTGTTCCGCTTCTTTTTTGCGGAAATTCAACAGTGCCATAGCGCGGCTCCTTTAAGTAGAAGAGGAAAGGTCAGGCCCAACCATCGTTTGCAATCAGCGCCTTGATGCGCTCTCGATCATATTCCGCATCGATACGGGCGGCTTCCGCGTCGGCCACGGCAGCATCATCGCCTTCAATCGTGACAGGCGCCGCCTTGCGCCATTCAGCGAGATAGGCATCGGTATCTTCGGCTCCGATTTTCATCGCGGCACGGTCGATTGCCTGCTCGAACCGCTCTGGAAGAATACGCTTTTGGCTGCGGCGCCCTTGGCCAACGATCACTTGTGCCGGAATATCCCGCCAATAGACGATAACCACTTCTGCCACGTGCGATTCCTCCCCGTCGTTGATTGTCTTGGGTCCTCTGTAACGGATGCGCCACTTTGCACAGTTGTCGTTTTCGACAATTGCGCGACCATCCGCGACCTTACCCTATATCAGCCTGCCGTCACCCGCGAGAGGACGGTGACGTCATATCCCACATGACCATTGTGAGTTTTTCTAAAATACCGTGCGGCGGCATGCTGTGGGTCCTTGCAAGGGGACGGCGCTGCGCGTATCCCTATGACAACTGGTAATGAAAGGCGCAAACCATGGCGCCAAAGCGCTCCAAAGGTGCGGGCGCGCTCGAACGAAACAAATCGACGGTTCTGAGCCCCGCGCCGGTTTCGTCCAGATCGAACGACCTCTATGCGGCCCTAGATCTGGGCACAAATAGCTGTCGCATGTTGATCGCCCGCCCTCAGGGTGCCGGTTTTCATGTGGTAGATAGTTTCTCGAAATCCGTGCAATTGGGCGCGGGTCTTGAGCAATCTGGGCGTTTGTCGCGCGGGTCCATGACGCGCACCATTCAGGCGCTGCGAATTTGTCAGCAAAAACTCAAGCACAACAAGGTCAAGCGGATGCGCCTTGTGGCCACTGAGGCTTGTCGCCGTGCCACAAACGGCGCCGAATTTATGCGCCGCGTCACGCATGAGACGGGGCTGCGGCTGGAGATCATCGCGCCCGAGCAAGAGGCGCAGCTGGCCGTGATCTCCTGCGCGCCGTTGGTGAACCGCAAGACCGAGAACCTGTTGGTGGTCGATATCGGCGGCGGCTCGACCGAGCTGGTCTGGATCGACATCTCCCAAGTTCCGAAAAAGGATCGCGCGCAATCTATCATGCGCCTGCATGGCGGGTTTGTGCAGGCCAAAACCGATATTCCTGCGGCCCGCGTGGTGGATTGGATCAGCGTGCCGCTTGGCGTGGCGACGTTGCGGGATCAGTTCAACGATGTTGAAGACGATGCCGCGCGTTTTGCGCTCATGAGCTGGTTTTTTGAGGAAAACCTCACGGATTTCACGCCCTATCAATCCGCGCAGCCGCAGGAGCGGTTTCAGATTGTCGGCACTTCGGGCACTGTCACCACTGTGGCGGCCAGCCATTTGGGCCTGCGCCGCTATGACCGCACAAAGGTCGACGGGATGAGCATGAGCACCGAGCAAATCGACAAGGTGATCCACAAATACCTCGCGATGGGGCCAGAGGGGCGGCGCGTTGACCCGTGTATCGGAAATGACCGCTCGGCGCTGATCATGTCAGGCGCGGCGATTTTGCAGGCGCTGATGCGCGCATGGCCCACCGACCGCCTCAGCGTCGCGGATCGCGGTTTGCGCGAAGGTCTGCTATATGCACAGATGAGTGCGGATGGCGTGCTCGAAGAAGGGGTATTCTGATGGGCAAGACGCCAACAGGAAAGAACACATCGGGCCGCGGGCAGCGTGATCTTAAGGTCAAAGTGAAATCTGCACGTGGTCGCAAGCTCAGCTCGACCCGCTGGTTGCAGCGCCAGCTCAATGACCCCTATGTCAAGCGCGCTCAGGCCGAGGGCTATCGCGGCCGTGCGGCGTTCAAGATCATGGAGATTGATGACAAATACCGCTTCCTCGTGCCCGGTGCGCGGATCGTCGATCTGGGTGCGGCGCCAGGTGGATGGTGTCAGGTGGCGGTCAAACGCTCCAATATCTTGGGAGAGAAGAGTGGCAAGGCGAAAGGCACCATTCTGGCCGTTGACCTGCAGGAGATGGAGCCAATTGCGGGCTGCGAAATCCACCAGCTTGATTTCATGGAGGATGACGCGGACCTCAAGGTTAAGGAATGGCTGGGCGGCAATGCAGATGTGGTCATGTCCGACATGGCTGCTGCGTCGTCGGGACATAAGCAGACCGATCACAACCGCATTATCGCGCTGTGTGAGGCGGCGGCTTACTTTGCATTTGATGTGTTGGAAGAGGGCGGTACCTTCATCGCCAAAACCCTTGCAGGGGGCGCGGAAGGTGGATTGCAGCAGCTGCTCAAACGCCGCTTCCGCAAAGTGGCGAATTTCAAACCGCCCTCAAGCCGCGCGGACAGTTCCGAGAAATTTGTCGTGGCCACGGGCTTTAAGGCTGACATGCCCGATGAGGAGGACGCACGCCGCTAAAGCGGAGGCTTGCCGCCCTTCTGATTTTACATTGCAGCCCTATGTGTATTGGCTAGGCTATCCATTGACCTTTGAAAGGACACCGCATGCATTTGATCCGCCGCGCTGTGATACTTCCCATTGCCGCTCTCTTTTTGTCGCTGGGCGTGTTGAGCGCCGATGCCGAGACGCCTGATCGTGAAAACCTTGAGGCATTTCTTGAAGTCACGGGATTTGATGTCGCGTTGGAGAGCATCGCACTTTCTGCCGATGCGGCACCCCAGATGCTGGGGATGGAGGCGGATGATTTCGGCTCCGAATGGCAGCGGCTGGTTGCCGAGGTGTTCCAGACCGAAATGATGCACGAGATGGCGGTGGAGATTTTGGAGCAGACCCTGAGCGAGGAGTTGTTGACCCATGCGGCGGATTTCTATGCCTCGGATCTGGGCCAACGCTTGGTGGTCGTCGAGAACCGCTCCCATATGATCGAAGATGACGGGCTCAAGTCGGAGAGTGGCGCGCAGATCATCGAAGGGCTGACTAGCATCGAGTCGCCACGGGTGGAGATTTTGCAGCGATTGAATACGGCCAGCGGCGGCGAGGACAGCTCTGTCCGTTCGATACAGGAAATCCAGATCAGGTTTCTAATGGCTGCCGCAGGCGCTGGTGTGATCGAGTTGCAGATGGCAGAGCCTGACCTGCGTGAGGCCATGCGCTCGCAGGAGGATGAATTGCGCGCAAACCTGCGGCGCGGCGCGCTTGAAAGCGCCGCCTATACCTATCAGGCGTTCTCGGATGCCGAGGTGATCGCATATGCCGATGCGCTTGAGCATCCCGATATGAAAAAAGTCTATGAGCTGATGAACGCAGTGCAATACGAGATTATGGCCAACCGTTTTGAAGCTGTCGCGGACCGTTTGCGCCTCATGCAGCCCAGTCAGGACCTCTAGATGCGCCGCCTGCTTGCCGCCATACTTGTAATGCTGACGGCGCTGCCGCTTTGGGCGGATGCGCGGCATACGGTGTTGATGGATGTGCTACAGGTCCGCAACCTGAGCCAGATACTCCAGGCCGAAGGGATGCAATTTGGCGCCACGCTCAATGAGGAATGGCTGGACGGGCAGGGCGGTCCCGCATGGACGGGCCAAGTCTCTCGTATTTATGATGCTCAGCGGATCAGCGAGGGCATTCGTGCAGGTCTGGAGCCTGCGCTCGAGGGGGAGATGCTGGAGGAGGTCATCACCTTCTTTGCCTCTGATCTGGGGACACGGATCATCACACTTGAGAATTCCGCGCGCCAAGCGCTGGCCCTTGAGGATGTCGAGCAAGAGGCGCGAAGCCGCTTTGCCCAGTTGCAGGAAAGCGATAATCCTCGCCTGAAGCAAATCAGTCGGATGATAAATGCAGGCGATCTGATCAACCGCAACGTCACTTCGGCGCTCAATTCCAACTATCAATTCCTGCGCGCTTTGGTGGACGGTGACGTTTATGTGATGAGTGACCGCGAGATCCTTGAGGACGTCTTCTCCGAGCGCGATGCTATTGCGGCCGATACGCTCGGCTGGCTTGGTGCCTTCATGCTCTTGGCCTATAGCCCGCTGAAGCTGGAAGAGTTGACGCTCTATGCGGATTTTGTGGAATCTCCTGCGGGTGGTGCGCTCAATGCTGGATTGTCCGCGGGGTTTGATCCGATGTATGAGGATATTTCCTATGCTTTGGGCCGTGCTATGGCTTTGAACATGGCTGCAGAAGAGCTGTAACCACTGGATGCAGCGGTTATTGTGCGTTTCATGCGTAAATTGCCTGATTTAGCTGGCAAAGCCGCTTGACTTGAGCGGTCAGGCATCTGATAAGCCGCGAACCTGACGGGAGTTCCCGTGCGGGTCTATTTTTAATGACGCCCCTGAGGGCGCGCGGTTCTAGGTGGATGCAGAGGCAACTCTGATCCGAAACGCCCGAAGTCGGGGGCCAACGGACGCGGAAGATGCAAAGGAAGACCTATGTTTGCGGTCCTGAAAACAGGCGGTAAGCAATATAAAGTACAGGCGGGCGATATGCTGCGCGTGGAACGTATTGCGGCCTCCGCTGGTGAGACTGTTCAATTCAACGAAGTGCTGATGCTGGGTGGTGACAACCCCCAAGTTGGCGCGCCCATGATCGAAGACGCTGGCGTACAAGCCGAAGTCGTTGACCAGATCAAAGGCGAGAAAGTTATCCACTTCGTCAAGCGTCGCCGGAAGCACTCTTCCAAGCGCACCAAGGGCCACCGTCAGAAGCTGACATTGGTCAAGATCACGGACATCCTCGCATCTGGCGCGGGCAAGTCCGGTGTTGCTGCTGCTGTTGGTACGGGTTCCGTCCCCGCCGCGGCTGTTGCTGCGATCACAGGCAAATCCGCGGATGCAGCCCCTGCGCCGAAGGCCAAGAAAGCAAAAGCTGCGAAGCCTGCAAAGGCCGAGGCTGCTCCTGCGAAGAAAGAAGCGCCCAAGGCTGCAAAGCCTGCGGCGAAGAAGAAAGCCGCTAAAGGTGACGGCGATGACCTGTCCCAGATTTCTGGCGTTGGTCCCGTGATCGTAGGCAAGCTCAATGATGCCGGCATCACCACATTCGCACAGATTGCGGCGTGGACGGATGCGGACGTTGAAGCAATCGAAGAGAAACTGTCGTTCAAAGGTCGTGTGGGTCGTGAAGACTGGATCGCACAGGCCAAAGAGCTGGCAAAAGGCTAAGGAGAGACCTAATGGCACACAAAAAAGCAGGCGGCTCATCCCGTAACGGACGCGACTCAGCTGGTCGTCGTCTTGGCGTAAAAAAGTATGGCGGCGAAGTTGTCGTTCCCGGCAACATCATCGTGCGTCAGCGCGGCACACAGTTCTGGCCAGGCCAGAATGTGGGTATGGGCAAAGACCACACGATCTTTGCAACTGTTGACGGCAACGTTCAGTTCCACAAGGGCCTGAAGAACCGCACATTTATTTCCATCGTACCGGCGGCCGAGGCTGCTGAATAAGCCGTACCTCACGGATTGAAACATTCAGGGGATCGGCGGAAACGCCGGTCCCTTTTGGTTTCTCTTGTTTTGACCAGATCGGGAGGCAACCATGTCTCACCAGCTAAAATCCAAACGGCTAAAGTTTCGGGCTTTCGAGAGGTCCGATGCCAAAAGGCTTGCGTTCCTCCTGAACGATATCGAGATTTCGCGCGGCATAGGCCCGATGCCACATCCCTACACGATCCAGATGGCACATGAGTATTTGGATGAAATCTCTGCCGATCTGCGTACCTTTGCGTTGGAATATGATGGCGCATTGGCAGGTGCGATAGGGATTGATTCGATGCTGGGTTTTTGGCTGGCGCCTACTCTTTGGGGGCAGGGCATCATGACAGAGGCCGCCACTGTGATGATTGGCGATCATTTTGGGCGTGGATGTAAGGATTTGGCATCTGCATTTCACGATAAAAATGTCGCTTCTGCCCGTGTGCATGAGAAGCTGCGCTTTCGGCCAAACGGATCGTCACAGGTCTATTCTAAAGCACTTGCACGCGATTTTTTACGACACGATCTTATTCTATCAAGCACTGATTGGGAGGCCCGTGCATGAGCATTGCCCTTATCCCCCTCGCCATTTTCGCAGCCTCTCAAGTAGGAACTCCGGGCCCCGCCAATATGGCGCTGCTAGCCACAGGTGCGCGCTTTGGCTTTCGCGCTGCATTGCCGTTTGTCCTCGGGGTTGCCTTGGGAAAACAGCTCATCATCTGGCCCATCGGTTTTGGCCTGATGGAGCTGGCGGAAGCCGCGCCCTTGGTCTTTACAGCGCTCAAGTATATCTCGGCCGCCTATATCATCTGGCTGGCGTGGAAGGTGGCGAACCTGCGCTTGGGGCAGGGCGACCCTGCCGCCAGTGCCCCAGGCTTTCTAGCGGGGCTTATCGTGCATCCGCTCAATCCAAAGGCTTGGGCCATGATCGTGGGCAGCTTCACAGCCTTTGTCGGGCCTGACATCCCCACACTGAACGCCACTGCGACTGTCGCGGCGGTACTGCTGTCCTGCCAGCTTGTCATGCACCCGCTCTGGACCCTTGGCGGCAGCGCCATTGCACGCACTGTCTCTGGCACCCGCGCCGAGCCGTATCTGATGTGGACCCTCGCAGGGCTGACCGTGGCCTCGGTTCTGTTTGTTCTCTTTGCAGGAGCTTTGTGATTATGGATACTATTTTTGAGCAACCCACGCTCTCTACCAAGCATTTTGCGCAGCGTCCTGTGCGCCTCTCCGATCTGACACGGATTGAGCACTACTCCTCCGACCTGCGTCTGGCCTCGCAGACCGAGAATATTCCGCATCCGCTGCCCGATGGACTGATTGCCGCGATGATTGAGCGCTCATTGGCCCCTGAGCGGACAGAACACCGCTGGGTAATGGATGGTGGCGCAAAAGAGCTTGGCGATGAGGTGATGGGGGTGATCACCCTTTGTCACCTTGATCGAAATCAGGCCGAGCTGGGGTATTGGGTAGCCCCTCCCTTTGCCAATTCGCATGTTGCTTCATCGGCGGTGCAAGCGCTTGTCGCGGCCAATCCGCTTGACATAGATACCGTGTTCGCTTCGGTCTTTCACGACAATCCCGCCTCTGCACGCGTCTTGACGAACGCGGGTTTTGCCTATTTGGGGGATGCAGAAACTTTCTGTCTTGCCCGTGGTGCGACAGTGCCAACTTGGACCTACAGCCTCAAACTGCGGTAACGCATTAGGACATATCATGAAATTCCTCGATCTTACCAAAGTCTACATTCGCTCTGGCGCTGGCGGGGGCGGCTGCGTGTCGTTCCGCCGCGAGAAATATATCGAATATGGCGGCCCTGACGGCGGCGATGGCGGCGGCGGTGGCTCTGTCTGGGCGGAAGCCGTGGACGGGCTGAACACGCTTATCGATTTTCGCTATCAGCAGCATTTCTTTGCCAAAAACGGCCAGCCTGGCATGGGCAAGCAACGCACAGGCAAGGACGGCGATGACATCTTGCTGCGCGTGCCTGTGGGCACCGAGATCCTCGATGAGGATCGGGAGACAGTGATCGCTGACATGACGGAGCTTGGCCAGCGGGTGCAGCTGGCGCGCGGCGGTAACGGCGGCTGGGGCAACCTGCATTTCAAATCTGCGACCAATCAGGCCCCGCGCAAATCCAATCCGGGTCAGGACGGGGTAGAGCGCACGCTGTGGTTGCGGCTCAAGCTCATCGCGGATGTAGGCCTGCTGGGGCTGCCCAATGCGGGCAAGTCGACCTTCCTTGCAGCCACATCCAACGCACGGCCCAAGATTGCCGATTATCCGTTCACCACGCTGCACCCGAATTTGGGTGTTGTTGGCGTTGATAGCGCAGAATTTGTCATCGCTGACATTCCGGGGCTGATTGAGGGCGCGCATGAAGGGCGCGGGCTTGGCCACCGCTTTCTCGGCCATGTAGAGCGGTGTTCGGTGCTGATGCATCTTGTCGACGGCACGAGCCAGACGATGATCGAAGATTACCATACCATCATTGGCGAGTTGGAGGCTTATGGTGGTGATCTGGCGAAGCTCCCGCGCATCACGGTGCTCAACAAGATTGACGCGCTGGATGAGGAGGAGCTTGCAACTGCTTGTGCTGATTTGGAAAAAGCCAGTGGTGGCGCGGTCATGCAGATGTCGGCGGTGGCGCGGACAAATACGGTCGAGGTGCTGCGCGCGCTGCGCCACGAGATTGATGCGGACCGTCTGCGTGAGATGCCCGCAGAGGAGCAGGCCCCTTGGCAACCTTGAGCACAGCCAAACGCGTCGTCGTAAAGATCGGGTCAGCCCTCTTGGTCGGCCGCGACACGGGCAGTTTGAAAGAAGACTGGCTGGCCTCATTGGCGCAAGATGTGGCTTGGCTGAAGCAGGGCGGCAGCGATGTTGTTCTGGTCTCCTCGGGGTCGATCGCGTTGGGGCGCGGCGTTCTACGGCTCGGCTCTGGCACATTGGCGTTGGAGCAATCTCAAGCTGCGGCAGCTGTCGGACAGATCCGCCTTGCCCGTGCCTATGAAGAAGTGCTGGCGCCGCATGGCATTACCACAGCGCAGGTTCTCGTGACACTTGAGGACAGCGCAGACCGTCGCCGCTACCTCAACAGCCGCGCGACACTCGAGACGCTGCTGGGGCTTGGTGCGGTGCCGATTGTGAACGAGAACGACACGGTAGCCACGGATGAAATCCGCTTTGGCGATAATGACCGGCTTGCTGCGCAGATCGCTGTAACTGTTGGCGCTGACCGATTGGTGCTCTTGTCGGATATCGACGGGTTCTACACGGCCAACCCCGCCGACGACCCAACTGCCACCCGCTATGATGTCATAGACAAGATTACGCCGCAGATCGAAGCAATGGCTGGCGATGCCGGGTCGGGCCTGAGCAAGGGTGGCATGAAGACCAAACTGATGGCGGCCAAAACGGCTGTGTCCGCGGGCTGTGCCATGGCCATTACCGAAGGGTCTGCGCAGCATCCGCTCAGGGCGCTGGAACACGGGGCGAATGCCACGTGGTTCACAGCGCAAACCGATCCACAAGCTGCCCGCAAAAGCTGGATCGCGGCGATGAAGCCCATTGGCGCCGTGCATGTTGATGCAGGGGCAGTTGCGGCGCTGATGCGGGGCAAAAGCCTGCTGCCTGCGGGCATCACAAATGTGGACGGTGTGTTTGAGCGCGGCGACGCAATCGCGATTTTGGGGCCTGAGGGCAACGGGATCGGGTCTGGCCTTGCGCGCTACTCCGCGATGGAGGCCGTTCAACTTAAGGGCCACCAAAGCGCTGAAATCGAGGCGCTGTTGGGATGTCCAGGGCGGGCGGCGATGGTCCACCGCGATGATTTGGTTTTGCAAGGAGGTCAGGATGAGTGACGTTTCCGACATTATGACAGGTATTGGCACGCGAGCTAAGGCAGCAGCGGCAGAGCTTGCGACAGCTTCGGCCGAGCGCAAACATGCGGCGCTCATCTCGGCGGCTGAGGCGGTCTGGAGCAACCGCGAGGCCATTCTGAACGCGAACGCGCAGGACATGGAATATGCCACCGAGAAGGCGCAGAGCGCTGCGATGCTCGACCGTCTCAAACTGGACGAGGACCGTTTGCAAGGCATTGTCGACGGTTTGCGCGCCATCGCAGAGCAGGCCGACCCCGTGGGAGAGGTCTTGGCCGAATGGGACCAGCCCAGCGGTTTGCACATCAAACGGGTGCGCACGCCTTTGGGCGTGATCGGTGTGATCTACGAGTCGCGCCCGAATGTGACGGCGGACGCTGGTGCGTTATGCCTTAAGGCGGGGAACGCCGTGATCCTACGCGGCGGCTCGGAGAGCTTTCACAGCAGTGCGGCGCTCCACGCGTGCTTGCAGCAGGGCTTGCACGATGCGGGTCTGCCGCTTGATGCGATCCAGCTGGTGCCGACGCGGGATCGTGCCGCCGTGCAGGAAATGATGACCATGACAGATACCATCGATGTCATCGTGCCGCGCGGCGGCAAGGGGCTGGTCGGTCTGGTTCAACGTGAAGCGCGGGTGCCTGTCTTTGCCCATCTCGAGGGGATCGTGCACATCTATATCGACAAAGCGGCCGATCCTGAAAAAGTGCTGCGGGTTGTGCTGAATGCAAAGACGCGGCGTACTGGCGTGTGTGGCTCTGCCGAATGCCTATTGATCCACAAGGACATCATGCCAAGCATCGGGATGGGCGTTATCCGTGCACTGATGGATGCAGGGGTTGAGGTGCGCGGTGATAGCGCGATCACTGCCATCGACGGTGTGCAGCACGCCACCGAGGATGACTGGGGGCATGAATTTCTCGATATGATCATCGCGGCGCGTGCTGTCGACGGGATTGAAGAGGCAATGGCCCATATCGGGCGCTATGGCTCGAACCATACCGATTGCATCCTGACCGAGGACGCTAAGGCGGCGCAGACCTTTATGACCACGCTCGACAGTGCGATTATCATTCACAACGCCTCGACGCAGTTCGCGGACGGGGGTGAGTTTGGGATGGGTGCGGAAATCGGGATTGCGACTGGTAAGATGCACGCACGCGGCCCTGTGGGCGCGGCGCAGCTTACCAGTTTCAAATACCTTGTCACAGGCGACGGGACAACGCGGCGCTAAATGCGGATGGTGATCTGTTGCTCTGTGATGTCGACGCTGAGGTCGCATCCTTCATCCTGCGCAATCAAGGGCAGCAGACCGAATTGAACATGAGCGGGGCGCAGATCGTCCTGCGTTTTGGTGCTTGTGAGAGCGGCCCACAGCGCGTCGTCAATTTTTAGTTTGTCCGCGATACCTGACACGACCATTCGGGCGCCGTCCTGTGTCATCTCGATGCGTCCGCCATAAGGCATAGCTGTTTCCATGCACATCAGCGCCAGAAATGTCATACGGATAATTCGCCGTTGCTGTGGCTCGGTTGGCTGCCATGTCACCATCAGCCTGCCGCTGTCATAGCTGTCTTTGAGCAGCGACGTGACCTCTTGTGCCCCGATCATCTGATCCGCCGCAGCACCAAATGCGACGCGAAAAAAGCGGATGCGCGCACTAGCGCTGGTCACACTGTCCGAAATCAGCGCCATTTCGGGCCCGAGGGAAGGCGCGCTCAACTCGATCAGCTCAAGGCCGTTGTTGATCGCGCCGATAGGAGATATCAGATCATGGCAGATGCGGCTGCCGATTAATACGGCATAGTTCAGATCGTGGCACATATGATGGTCTCCGTGCAGTGGAAAGGGACAGTCTTGGAAGATTTAAATGCGATACTGACGCCTGGAATGTTGGTGCGTCATCCTCAGATGCTAGAATGGGGTGTAGGGCAGGTCCAGAGTAACGTAGGTGGAAGATTAACAGTGAATTTCAGGGAGGCGGGCAAGATGGTCATCGACAGTTCCCGCGTTACGCTGCTGCCCGTTTTTGATGATGGCTAGCGTGATTAGGTTAAGGATTTATGACTACTTCTCCGTGCGACAAAATTGCTTGCTATGAGTGAATTCAAAAAGCGCTGTTTCATTACAAACGTGCGCCAAAAAACGTGGCCAATGGCGCACGTTCAATGACACGAGCTGCTCTCCCTGATCGCGACGCCGTTTACTCTGTGAAAATTGCGCAAACCGACGCAGAGCTGTGTGCGGCACAACGGTTGCGGTATGACGTATTCGTGCGTGAAATGGGGGCAGGCGGCGCTCTGGTCGACCATGAAAATGGGTTGGAGCGGGATCGCTTTGATCCTTACGTAGACCATATGATCCTTATGGATAACCGCAGTGATACTGTGGTGGGTGTATACCGCTTGTTGCGCGCCTCACAGGCCTTGAAAGCGGGCGGATACTATTCCGAGACCGAATATGATCTGGCGCCACTGTTGTCATCAGGCCGCCGTGCGCTTGAACTGGGGCGATCATGTCTGCACTTGGACGCGCGGGGCGGAATGGCGCTGCATCATCTCTGGCAGGGCCTTGCGCAGTATATTGAGCAGCACCGTATCGACATCCTGTTTGGTGTAGCGAGCTTTCATGGAACTGATCTTGCGCGCCTGCGTGGGCCGTTGTCGCTGCTGCACCACCGACATCTGGCGCCGCCAGCCCTTCGCGTCCGGTCGCACCAAATCTCTGAGGCGGGGATGGAGCTCGTGCCCGAGGATCAGATTGACCGCCGTGCGGCTATGGTGCAGGTGCCAAGCCTGATCAAAGCCTATTTGCGCTTGGGCGGTTATGTGGGAGAGGGGGCTTTCGTCGATCATGCCTTTAACACCACGGACATTTGTCTGGTACTCGATACCGCCCGAATGGCCAGCCGCAGCGCCAGAATATACGGAGTCTCCTCATCATGAGCCAGCCATGGGATAAGGGCAGCCATCCAGATATCCCAAGACTGGGCAGCTTTGATCTGTTACGGATCATCTTGCGCGCTGCAGCGTTGATCGTTCTGGTCTTTGGTGGATTGCTGGTGCTGTTGCTCGCGCGGCTGATCGAGCGCCCATTGTGCGGGAAAAACCGCCCTGCCACACCGTATATTACGCAATTTGTTTGCCGCAATGCGCTGCGCATTCTTGGGATGGGGTTTCATTTAACAGGCAAGCCGATGGAGGCGCGTGGCGCTGTGGTGGCCAATCATAGCAGTTGGCTTGATATTTTCGCGCTCAACTCGGCCAAACGGATCTATTTCGTGTCTAAATCCGAAGTTGCCCGTTGGCCTGGCATCGGATGGCTGGCGCGCGCGACGGGAACGGTGTTCATCGAGCGGAATCCTGCGCGCGCACGCCAGCAGACTCTGATGTTTCAGGAACGATTGTTGGCAGGGCATAAACTGTTGTTCTTTCCCGAAGGCACAAGCACAGATGGCCAGCAGGTGTTGGCGTTCAAGACAACTCTGTTTCAGGCCTTCATGGCCGATGGATTACGTGACCAGATATCGGTTCAACCCGTGGCCGTGATTTACCGCGCGCCTGCGGGCACGGATGTGCGGTTCTACGGCTGGTGGGGCAGTATGGAATTTGGCACGCATCTGCTTGCGACGCTGGCACCTGCGCGCTCTGGCGCGGTTGAGGTGATCTATTGCGCGCCTTTGCGCGTTGCGGATTTCAGCAACCGAAAAGAGCTGGCTGCGGCCTGTGAGACGGCTGTACGCACCGCCCACACCCAGAGGCTGGCGGCACCCGCCGCATAATCCCGCATTTACGCTTGCGGTAGGGCAATTGCTGCGGTAAGGCACCGACACGAAATCCCGCAGTCGGGGATGGGACAATCGGGGAGAAATCCCGAGACTTCCGCCGGTTGGCCAGCATTCCGTTGGTCATGCCCCCGATGAGGTTCAAACCGGAAAGGTATAAAGACATGGCTCTTCCTGAGTTCTCCATGCGTCAGCTGCTCGAAGCAGGCGTACACTTTGGTCACCAGACACAGCGCTGGAACCCTCGCATGGGCCCGTACATCTACGGCGCACGCAACGGCATTCACATCATGGACCTGACACAGACTGTCCCCATGCTTGAGGACGCTCTGAAAATTATCCGTGATACCGTCGCCAAGGGCGGTAGCGTTCTGTTCGTCGGCACCAAGCGTCAGGCAGCACAGCCCATCGCTGAAGCCGCAGAGAAATGCGCACAGTATTACATGAACCACCGCTGGCTCGGCGGCACGCTGACCAACTGGCAGACCGTGTCAAAATCCATCCAGCGCCTCAAACACATCGACGAGCAGTCCGAGATGGGCTTTGGCGGCATGACCAAGAAAGAGCGTTTGGGCATGGAGCGTGACCAAGGCAAACTTCAGGCATCCTTGGGCGGTATTCGTGAGATGGGCGGTCGTCCCGACCTCATCTTCGTGATCGACGTGCGCAAAGAGCAGCTGGCGATTGCAGAAGCCAACAAGCTGGGCATTCCTGTTGTGGCCGTGGTTGACACCAACTGCTCGCCTGACGGCATCGATTACATCATTCCGGGCAACGATGACGCGGCACGCGCCATTGCTCTGTACACCGATCTGGCAGCACGTGCTGCTCTTGACGGTATGTCCGCACAGCTGGGCGCCGCTGGCGTTGATCTGGGCGCGATGGAAGAAGCACCCGTTGAAGAAGCCGTAGCCGAAGAGGCCGCAGCCGAGACACCCGCCGCAAGCTAAGGCTGGCGCGGAACAGTTTATGGGGCAGGGGAGCACCCTGCCTCATTTCTTTACATAATTTTAAGGAGCACCAAAGCGATGGCAATCACAGCATCCATGGTCAAAGAACTCCGCGACTCGACCGGCGCGGGCATGATGGACGCCAAGAAGGCGCTGACAGAAAACAACGGCGACATGGAGGCAGCGGTCGATTGGCTGCGTACCAAAGGTCTCGCCAAAGCCGCAAAGAAATCTGGCCGTACAGCAGCCGAAGGTCTTGTCGCCGTGAAAGTTGAAGGCGGCCGCGGTATCGCAGTCGAGGTCAACTCCGAGACAGACTTTGTCGGCAAGAACGCCGACTTCCAGAAGATGGTTTCAGGTATTGCTGACGTTGCAGTCACTGCATCAGACATCGACGCGCTCAAAGCGGCTGACATGGGCGGCAAGTCCGTCGAGCAGGCCGTCACAGACGCGGTTGCCGTGATCGGTGAAAACATGTCCGTGCGCCGTATGTCCTCTATTGAAGGCGAGAACGTTGTGTCCTATGTGCACAACGCTGCAGCACCCGGCATGGGCAAAATCGGCGTTCTGGTTGCCATGAATGGTGGCAACGACGCATTCGGCAAGCAGGTCGCAATGCACATCGCCGCTGTGAACCCTGCATCTTTGTCCGAGGATGACCTCGACGCCTCCATCGTGGAGAAGGAAAAGCAAGTCCAGATCGACATCGCGAAAGAGTCAGGCAAGCCCGACGCCGTGATCGAGAAGATGATCGTTGGCCGCATGAAAAAGTACATGTCCGAAGTGACATTGCTGAATCAAGCCTTCGTTGTGAACCCCGACCTGACAGTTGGTGCCGCAGCAGCCGAGGCAGGCGCCACCATCACTGGCTTTGTGCGTCTCGAAGTTGGCGAAGGCATCGAAGTCGTGAAAGAAGACTTCGCAGCAGAAGTTGCCAAAATGAACGGCTAAGCCCTTCAATCAAAAATTTTGGGAAGGCGGAGTGTGAAAGCTCCGCCTTTTTTTGTGAATTGGTTTTATTTCAACGCCTTGCGGCCTGTGGTTGATCTAATCAGTCAAGCGCTGTGCCAAAGCGTCAAGCGCCATGACATAGCCCTGTGCACCAAATCCGCATATCTGCCCGACAGCGACCTTCGACAGATACGAGACGTGGCGAAACGGCTCTCTGGCGTGGATGTTGCTCAGGTGGACCTCAACCATAGGCAGCTCAACCGAGGCCACAGCATCCATGAGCGCAATCGACGTATGGGTGAAGGCACCCGCGTTGATCACCAGACCACCGTGCTTGCCTTTGGCAGCGTGGATCGTATCAATCATCACACCTTCATGGTTTGATTGCATAAATTCCACATCGAGGGCAAGGCTTTCCGCGTGTGTCGCGCAAATCTGTTCAACATCGGCAAGCGTGGTCTTGCCATAAATGTCAGGCTGCCTTTGCCCAAGAAGGTTAAGGTTGGGACCGTTTAAGATGAGAACCGAGGGCATATATAATCCGATACAACTGCGTTGGGCGAAGTTTGGCAGCGTTGGATATCTGTGTCCAGCATTTGGAGCTAGCGCCGGTAGAAGAGTGCGGAACTGTGGTTTTATCCAAGCAATTGAATGCGGTACGCTGCGCTTATTGCTGCATTGTCTTGAAAAGGCATGATTTACAAGCTCTCGGTATATCAATATTTTACATAATACTAATTATAAATAAAATATATGGCATTTGATTTAGGGCACCCCACAGTGTTCAGCGGCTCAGACCAGCGCATGCAACCAGATCGCCATTGACCTTCCCCAAGGTGTTATGAAACCTGCCGCCAACAGTATCAGCACCACCACCGGAGATCACCATGGATCGCGCCGCCATCGTTCACCAGAATTTCCTACGGCGCCTTGCCGCTAACGATCTTCCCGAGGGGCAAACAAGTGACCAAGGGATTGCCCCTGCCAAGCTGGTCGAGATTTTTCGCAGCCAAACACTGAGCCGACAGCTTGACCGCACCAGCCGCACAATGCAGTCGCAAGGCAAAGGGTTCTACACCATCGGGTCATCGGGCCACGAAGGTATGGCCGCTGTTGCAGAGGCATTGCGTCCGACTGATATGGCGTTTCTGCACTATCGCGATGCAGCGTTTCAAATCCAGCGTGCAGCGCAAGTTCCTGGCCAACAGCCTGTCTGGGACATGCTGCTGAGTTTTCGGGCGGCCAAATCCGACCCGATTTCAGGCGGACGGCACAAGGTTCTTGGCTCGCGTAGCCTGAACATTCCACCTCAAACCTCCACAATCGCCAGTCATTTGCCCAAAGCCGTTGGCGCGGCTTACTCGCTGGGGCTGGCCAAGCGCACGGCACCCGAACATCAGAGCCTTCCTGCCGATAGTATCGTGATGTGCAGTTTCGGGGATGCCTCCTCCAACCATTCCACGGCACAGGGAGCGATCAATACGGCCTGTTGGACCAGCTATCAATCAGTGCCGATGCCAATTCTTTTTGTGTGTGAAGACAACGGGATAGGAATTTCAGTTCCCACGCCTCAGGGCTGGGTCGCGGCAAATTATGCGAGCAGGCCCGGGTTGAAATACTTCAGCTGCAACGGGCTGGATATGGTTGAGACGTTGAAAGTGTCGGAGCGTGCGGCCGACTACGTGCGCCGCACGCGCAAGCCCGCTTTCTTGCATATCAGCACGGTGCGGCTGTACGGGCATGCAGGTTCGGATGTTGAGATGACGTATCGTGAAAAATCTGCGATTGAGGCCTCGGAGGCCAATGACCCGTTGCTCCATTCCGCCCGCATTCTGCGTGATCTTGACGTGAACACTCCAGCGCAATCGCTTGAAATATACAACGAATTTGAAGAGACTTGCGGGCGTGTCTCCCGTGAGGTCATGGCGCAAGAAACGCTTGGCTCGGCTGCGGAGGTCATGGCCAGTATCGTGCCGCCTGCCCGCGCCTGCGCCCCCTCCAATGGTCCAACGCTCCAAGCACGCAGCGCGATGCTTGGCAATGACGCGAAACAGATGTCCGAGCCGCAGACAATAAACCGCATTCTGGGCTGGGCGCTGGCTGATCTCATGCTTGAGCATCCCGAGATTATCGTTGCGGGTGAGGATGTTGGGCGCAAAGGCGGTGTGTATGGCGTCACCCAAAAGCTGCAAAGCCGCTTTGGCCCTGACCGCGTGATTGATACTCTGCTGGATGAGCAGTCGATCCTCGGTCTGGCCATCGGGATGGCGCATAACGGCTTTGTCCCGATCCCAGAAATCCAGTTCTTGGCCTATCTGCACAACGCCGAGGACCAGCTGCGCGGCGAAGCGGCTACGCTCAGCTTTTTCTCCAATGGCCAATATACCAATCCTATGGTGCTGCGCATCGCGGGGCTTGGCTATCAAAAAGGCTTTGGCGGGCATTTCCACAACGACAATTCGCTGGCCGTGTTGCGCGATATTCCTGGTCTTATCATCGCTTGCCCTTCCAATGGTGCGGATGCGGCGATGATGCTGCGCGAAGCCGTGCGGCTTGCGCGTGAGGAGCAGCGAGTGGTGGTGTTTATCGAGCCGATTGCACTTTATCCCATGAAGGATCTCGAAGATGCTGGCGATGGCGGTTGGCTAACCACCTACCCTGCACCCGATCAGCGACTGCCGGTGGGTGAGATTGGCGTCGAAGGGTCTGGCACCGATCTGGCGATCATCAGCTATGCCAATGGCTATTACCTTTCGACCCAAGCCCGCCGCGAGTTGGAAGAGGGCGGGATCGATCTGCGCTTGATCGACATGCGCTGGCTTGCCCCGCTGCCGATGGAGGCACTGCTGGAGGCCACCAAGTATTGCACCAACGTTTTGATCGTTGACGAATGCCGCCAAACGGGCAGCCAGTCCGAGGCCCTCATGGCCATGTTTGCCGAGGCAGGGCGCAGCCGTTTGGCGCGGGTCACTGCACACGACAGCTTTATCGCCACGGGGCCTGCCTATGCGGCCACCCTTCCCTCCAAGGAAGGCATTATCGAAGCGGCGCGCGCGCTGGTGGCGACATGAGCCGCCCCACAGCGGTGATCATTTGTCCCGGTCGGGGGACGTATAACAAACCCGAGCTTGGTACTTTGCTGCGCAATCACACAGATGATCCGCTGATCCCGCAGTGGGACAGAATGCGCACTGATGCGGATCAGGACACATTGACCGCCCTTGATACGGCAGACCGCTTTAGTGCAGCACGCCATACCACGGGCGATAATGCGTCCGCTCTGATTTACGCCTGCAGCTATTTGGATGCGCAGGCCGTGTACGACACGCATGATGTGCTGGCCGTGACGGGCAATTCGCTTGGGTGGTATATCGCGCTGGCCGCTGGGGGCGGGGTTGATGCACAGGACGGTATGCAGATTGTGAATACCATGGGCAGCCTGATGCACGCCCATGGTACGGGCGGGCAAATTCTCTATCCTTTCGTAGATGCAGACTGGCGCGAGATCGAGGGGGAGCAGACACGGCTCTATGCGCTGATTGCGCAGATCGATGCACAGCAAGGCATGATGCTTGCGCTGTCTATTCATTTGGGTGGCATGATGGTTCTGGCGGGGAACGACGCGGGGCTGAGGGCCGCCGAAAAAGCACTGCAAACAGATCCTGAGCGCAAGCCTTTGCGCCTGCCCAATCACGCAGCATTCCATACCGATATGATGGAAGATGTCGCAGCGATGGGACATGGGCGGCTGTCGCAAGAGCTTTTTCGAGGGCCGCATACCGCGTTGATTGACGGGCGCGGTGCGGTTTGGCACCCGCGCGCCTCTGATCTTGGTGCTTTGCGTGACTACACGCTCGGGCACCAGATCACACAGAGCTATGACTTCACCGCTGCCATCCAGTCAGCCGCGCGGAATTTTGCGCCAGAGCGGTTCGTCGTCACGGGTCCTGGCACAACGCTGGGAAGTGCTGTGGCGCAATCGCTTATTGCGATCAAATGGCAGGGGATCGATAGCAAGGAAGCGTTTGTAGCGCGGCAGAAAAGTGATCCGCTTGTCGTGAGCATGGGGCGTGCGGATCAGCGCGGGCTGGTAATCCAAGGGAGCTAGTCCGAGGGTATTGCGTTGCGCGTAACGTAGTAGAGCTCAAAGCGCGCTGCTTCCTTTTGCGCGTTGTGCGGGTTGGGATCCGTCTCGATTTGGCCCACAACCGCGGCCAGCAGCGTGCCTTGCCGCGATGATTTGCCTGTCTTTGGCACCGTCAAAGCAATGACACGCTGACGGGCAAGGCCCTTTAGATCACCTTGAGATCACGCCCAAACCGTGCCGCGTTCTGCTGGTAGTGTTTGGCGCTGAGCGTGAGGCCTTGAATGGCCGCCGCGTCCAGTTCCCGAACCACTTTTCCAGGTGCGCCCATGACAAGGCTGCCGTCAGGGATAACCTTATTCTCGGTGATCAAGGCCCCTGCCCCGATGAGGCAATTTTTGCCGATCTTCGCGCCGTTCAGAACCGTAGCGCCCATCCCGATGAGGGAGTTGTCGCCAATGGTGCAGCCGTGCAGCATGACCTTATGCCCGATCGTGCAATTCTCGCCGATGGAGAGCGGATAACCGTCATCGGTGTGGAATACGCAATTTTCCTGCACGTTTGATCCCGTGCCCACGCTGATCAACTCACCATCCCCGCGCAGGGTGCAGCCGAACCAGACTGAGGATTTGGCGGCCAGCATCACGTTGCCGATCACATTGGCATCAGGTGCGACCCAAGCGGTTTCGTCAACCTGCGGCGATACGTCAGCGAGTGCATAAAGGGTCATGTCAAATCCTCGAATTGGCTTTGCAGGCGTCGGGCGATATCGCTCAGCTGCGGTTGTTGGGTGCGCTTGAGGCGCTCTGCGGAGATGATGGTCTTGAGTTTGGCCTCGGTGGCGTCCAGATCGTCGTTCACGATCACATAATCATAGCCGTCCCAATGGCTTATCTCGTCCCAGCTTTTCTGCATGCGCTTGGCTATAGTCTCTTCGTCATCTTGCCCGCGGCTGACCAGACGGCGGTGCAGCTCGGCAATCGAGGGCGGCAGGATAAAGATCGACAGGGTATATAGCCCCAGCGGTGAGTTGCGGATTTGTTGTGCGCCCTGCCAGTCGATGTCAAAGAGCACGTCCCGCCCTGCATTGATCCCCGTCTCAACGGGTCCCTTTGGCGAGCCGTAGAAATTGCCAAACACATGGGCATGTTCCAAAAGCTCCCCCTCACCGACCCATTTGCGAAAGGTATCCTCGCTGACAAAGCGGTAATGCTTGCCGTCAACCTCCCCCGCACGCGGTTCGCGGGTAGTGGCAGAGACGGAAAAGCTCAGTGTGTCGTCCCAGATCATCAGGCGCTTGGCAAGGGTGGATTTGCCAGCGCCCGAGGGCGAGGACAGGATGATCAGGAGGCCGCGGCGCTCGCTCATAGTTTACTCCACATTCTGCACTTGTTCGCGCAATTGGTCGATGACAGCTTTGAGAGCAAGGCCCACTTGCGTCAGCTCACTATCCTGAGATTTAGCGCAGAGGGTATTTGCTTCGCGGTTGAATTCCTGCATCAGGAAATCGAGTTTCCGACCAACAGTGCCGCCCTCCTCCAGTATTGCTTTTGCTGCGGCGACATGGGCCGTGAGACGGTCAATCTCTTCTGTGATGTCCGCCTTGACCGCGATCAGGGCAAGCTCGGCGGCGATGCGGTCAGGCTCGATCCCGTCTACATTGTCCATGACCCGCGCCAGATTGCGTTTAAGGGTCTGGGCAGTCGCGTGTTCGAGCGCGTGCGCCAAACTGGCGGCTTGGGTTGTGAAGGCTTCGATCTGTCCCAATTGATCGGTCATTACAGCAAGCAATGCGGCACCTTCAGTACTGCGCATCTTATTAAACGCCTCCAGCACTTCAGCAAATTCGGTAATGAGCGCTTTTGCCAGTGCCTCATTGTCATCTTCGACGACAGTCTGCGCCAAGACACCGCGCATTGTCACGATATCTGTGGCTTTGGACGGCGCCAGAGAGACGCCTGCGTCCATCGCTGCTGTCTCGATCCGGCCAAGGGCGTCCAGCACGGTGGCAAGCTGTGCCTCATCCACGGTCAGCCCGCCTGTCGCATCATCATCGCGCACGGCGCGCAGGCCGATTGCGACATTGCCGCGCCCGATCCCACCACTTGCCGCCTTGCGCAATGCGGCCTCAAGGCCAGGGATCCAGTCGGGAACACGGATGCGTAGATCAAGGCCTTTACCGTTAACGGCGCGGATCTCCCAGCTCCAGCTGTGGGGTGCCAACGCTCCGCTTTTTGCGGCAAAGCCTGTCATTGAACGGATCATCGCGGCGCCTTTGCATTCTGGTCTCGAGGGTTTGAATAAGGTTTTTTCCCCCTTATCCGCAAGCCCCATCACGCCCAAATGCTCTGGTGAGGCGCAGAAGGCGCGTTAACCTATATGTCCGAAAGCTGAACAATCGGGGGCTGCGATTGATATATGGAATGAACAAACGGCGGCGTGTCCAGAACCGACACATCGGCAGACCCCTGCCAATATCCAGAAAATTGAAAAAAGCCCCGACTGTTTCCACCTAGGACGCGTATAATTGAGGAGAGCCTTTATGGACAATTCGAGCCATACCCAGCAGAATGTAGTAACCATGTCAAACTATCGGCCCCACAGCGGTTTTGCTCCTCTTTCGATTGTCGAGGCCTTTTGGGATGCCTTGCGTGCGGGCCGCGAAATGCCCAAACGTGCAGAGATTAATCCGCGGGGTATCGAAAGCGCGCTGGAGTACGCTTTTATTCTTGAACGCGTAGCGCATGGTGTGGCGCGGATGCGCATCGCAGGCAGCCATTTGCATGACTTGATGGGGATGGAGGCGCGGGGTATGCCGCTCACGGCATTTTTCGAGCATGACTACCGCGTTCAAGTGGCTGGTCTGCTGGAGGAAGTGTTCCAGACCCCAGCCGCAGCGGATGTGTTGATGACGTCATCCAGTAGTTTGGGGCGGCCTGCACTAGAGGCGTGGATTGTGCTGTTGCCACTCAAGAGCGATTTGGGCGACGTGAGCCGTATTCTTGGATGTATGGTGAGCAAGGGGAATTTGGCCGAAGCGCCTAGGCGTTTCAAGCTTGCAGATAGCACGCTGCGCCGCCTTGACGGGAAAGTGGAGCCAGCCAAAAAGCCTGTCGTGCGAGAGTTTGCCGAACCTGCCAAATCCTTTGAAGCAAAGCTGCCAGAGGCGTCAAATTCCAAACGGCCCGCTTATTTGCGCCTGATAAAGAACGACGATTGATGCGCATTCAGGCAGCGCGCGTGGCGCACCGCCTGAATGATTGGTTGTTTTTATCCAGCGGCTTGCGCTGAGGTGCTTACGCGCCGTGCAGACAACTCTTCGGCAACCAGAAATGCCAGTTCGAGGGATTGGCTGGCGTTAAGGCGTGGATCACAGGCCGTGTGATAGCGGCTGGAGAGATCTTCATCCGTCACGGCACGCACGCCACCCGTACACTCCGTTACGTCTGCGCCCGTCATCTCGAAATGCACACCGCCTGGCACGGTGCCCTCGGCTGCATGCACGCCGAAGAATTCACGCACTTCGCGCAGCACACTCTCAAAGGGCCGTGTTTTGTAGCCTGACGATGACTTGATCGTGTTGCCGTGCATGGCATCACAGGTCCAGACCACATTGGCCCCCTCCTCACGCACTGCATTAACCAAGCGCGGCAGATGATCACCCACAGCCCCTGCGCCAAAGCGTGCGATCAGGGTCAGTCGCCCCTCTTCGTTTTGTGGGTTCAGCTTGGCCATCAGCTTCTTGAGATCATCCACTTCCATCGTGGGCCCGCATTTAAGGCCGATGGGGTTTTGCACACCAGAGGCGAACTCCACATGCGCGCCATCAGGCTGGCGCGTGCGGTCGCCAATCCAGATCATATGGCCCGAACCCGCGAGCCACTTGCCCGTCTCGGCCTCTTGGCGGCACAGGGCCTCTTCATACTCCAACAACAGCGACTCGTGGCTGGTATAGAACTCAACCGATCGCAGCGTGTGCGCGTTCTCGGGTGACACTCCTGCCGCGGTCATGAAATCGAGCGTGTCAGAGATGCGCGCAGCCAGATCGCGATATTTTGCAGCTTTCTCGCTGTCGGTAAAGCCAAGGGTCCAGCCATGCACTTTTTGCACATCTGCATAGCCGCCCGTCGAGAAGGCGCGCAGCAGGTTCAGCGTAGCCGCAGACTGCGTGTAGGCGCGCATCATGTTTTGCGGGTCGGGAATGCGGGCTTCCGGCGTAAATGCCAGATCGTTGATGATATCACCGCGATAGCTGGGCAGCTCGACGCCGTCGATTGTCTCTGTATTGGCGGACCGTGGCTTGGCGAACTGGCCTGCCATGCGCCCCACCTTGATGACGGGTACTTTTGCGCCATAGGTCAGTACAACGGCCATCTGCAACATGACCTTGAAAGTGTCGCGGATCATATCGGACGAGAATTGCTCGAAGCTTTCGGCACAATCGCCGCCCTGCAAAAGAAATGCCTCGCCGCGTCCTGCCGCAGCAAGATGTTTGCGCAGGCGGCGGGCCTCGCCCGCAAAGACCAGCAGTGGATATCGTGACAGCTGTTTCTCCACGGCATTCAGCGCTGCCTGATCAGGATAGTCGGGCATTTGGATGCGCGGTGCGTTGCGCCAGCTTGATTTGCTCCAGGTCGTCATGTCACTTACTCCGGTCGTTGGCGGAAGCGCGCACAATGTGAGCGCAACCGCAGGGTCAGAAAAGAGCTATACAAAACCTTATCGCCAGTGGCCATAACCCATTTGTATGCTTGACCTTGCGCCAGACCTCATGCCCTAGTAACGCACTTCAATTCTTAACCTGTTTGCCCATGGATGTTTCACGATGGCCCAAGTTCCGCACGCCCAACGCGTCCTGAAAGATACGGACAGACCAAAGCGCTTTGTTTTCGTTCTGCTCGAAAACTTCAGCCTGCTGTGTTTTTCTACGGCTGTTGAGAGTTTGCGCATCGCCAATCGTATGGCGGGTAAGACGCTGTATGAATGGACGTTGATTGGCGAGGGCGGCACGTCTGCGGCCTGTTCCGCGGGGACTGTTTTCCAGCTCGATAGCGACCTGACAGAGATGAACCGCGATGATACCGTGCTTGTGTGCTCAGGCATTGACGTTCAGGCAGCAACGACAAAGAGGGTGTTGGGCTGGCTGCGGCGCGAAGCCCGCAAAGGACTGGTGATTGGCGGGCTGTGCACAGCGGCTTACGCGCTGGCCAAAGCAGGATTGCTGGATGGCAAGCGCGCCACGATCCATTGGGAAAATCAGGACAGTTTTGGCGAAGAATTCGACGATGTGGATCTGACCAAATCGGTGTTTGTGGTGGATGGCAACCGGATGACCACCGCAGGTGGCACCTCCTCCATCGATCTTATGCTCAAGATCATTGCCGATAATGAGGGCGAAGAACTGGCCAATTCGGTCGCGGACCAGCTGATCTATAGCTCGATCCGCACCGATCAGGACACGCAGCGCCTGTCGGTGCCCACCCGCATCGGCGTACGCCACCCAAAGCTGAGCCAAGTCATCCAGATCATGGAAAGCAATATCGAAGAGCCGATCAGCCCTTCGATACTGGCACAGGACGTGGGCATGTCGACGCGCCAGCTTGAGCGGTTGTTTCGGCGCTATCTTAACCGCAGCCCCAAGAGATATTACATGGAGCTGCGTCTGCAAAAAGCGCGCAACCTGTTGATGCAGACGGATATGAGCGTGATCAACGTAGCCCTCGCCTGCGGCTTTGCCTCGCCCTCGCATTTCTCAAAATGCTACCGCGCACATTATGACAACACCCCTTACCGCGAACGCGGAAGCCACGCCGCACGCCTGTCGATTTGAGCACTGCGCTGCGCGTTATGGCTCTTTGTGCCGCTGTTCTTGCGGGGCTTTTTCTGGCTGGGTTGGTGATGTTCGGGGGGCCGAATTATTATGGTCTCAGGCCACATGCCGTTGATGATAACCTCGCTACACACGAGCTGCACGATCTCACAGCACTTGCGCAGCATGGACCCGTTACAGACATTCTGACCTACGACGCGTGGTACAAAGGGCGCGATGGGGCCACGGGGTGGTTTGTGCTCCAGCGCGGCGCGTTTGAAGGCGTGAGCTTTAAGGTGAACGGCGATCTTGATCCTGCGCTGGCAAAAGCATTCGGTGCCTCCCCACGGCGCTGCAACAAGACGCCGCATCCTGAAAAGATGATCCGCGCGATTGAGCCTGAGCGTGCGCGATCGGGTTTTCTGGGGCGCTCCACCTGTCGGCGTGCAAAATTGGATATGGCAGAGGTCATTGCAGCAAGCACCCCTGCCCTGCGCCACAAAGACCGCATGACCCACGCGGAGCTTACACGGTTTGATGCCCAGAATGACCCGTTGGTATTGCGTGACCATGTCAATGTTTGGCCTACGCCCTATGCCTATTACCGCACCCTCTCGCTGCCCATCGTTTAGGCAGCAACAAATACGGTGTCTGGCGGAGAGTACGAGGCACTCAGAAAGCGCGCAGCAGACCCTGCCGAAGCGCTTCACCGCGAAGGGGTCGTGGCCGTGCGGCTGATGACCCAAGACTGGCGTCCGCGCTTCATCTCGGATGCCCTGCCCGATCATATTCCTTTCTCGCGCGAGAGCGTGACGGTGATGCTTAGCGGCATCAAGTTTTCGCGGTTCGATTTCACGGTGCTTTGCGGACCCGACGACCGTGAGGCTTGTGATGCGGTTGATGTCTCTGACCTCATGCCAGAGGTGATTGCGAGCCGCGACCCGAACACTTTGGCTACTGCGCTTTCTCACCAAACGCGTGATGAAGACGGCAATGCGGTGCTGCGCGACGTGCTAAGCGAAGCAAGTCTTGCGCGCGAGGCAATTCTTTCCCCATCGTCAGCCGAGAGGCGATTTCCCATTGTTTGGTATAATGGACGGGACGTCTTGGTATCAAAGTGACCGTAAAGCCTGTATTTGGGTTGCTGGACGAGCATTTTGGCCTGCCAGTTGGCGAAAATTAGGGTCGTTCACCCGATAAAATCCGCTTCTCTTTTCCAGCCGCCGCGCATAGGCTGTTGCGCGGACATTACGTTCCAACATGGGAGAGACAGATGAAAAAGATGCTTATGGCCACAACGGCTGCAGCACTGGTGGCAACTGGCGCATTCGCCGATGGTCACGGTAAAGAATAAAAATCGGTATTCACTTCGGCTTCACAGGCCCGATTGAATCGCTGACAGGCCACATGGCCGATGGCGCCGAGCTGGCGATCAAGGAAGTTTCCGACAGCGGCATGCTGCTCGACGGTATGACCGCTTCTGGCATGCGCGTTGACTCTGGCTGTATCGACAACGGTTTGGCCGTGTCCAACGGTGAACGTTTGATCGCTGATGGCGTTGCTGGCATCGTGGGTTCCGACTGTTCCGGTGTGACGGGTGCGTTGTTGCAGAACGTCGCCATTCCAAACGGCATGGTTATGATTTCACCCTCCGCCACATCCCCTGGCCTCACGACAATGGAAGACAACGGCCTGTTCTTCCGCACGTCCCCTTCCGATGCACGTGAAGGCGAAGTTATGGCTGAGATCCTTAACGAGCGCGGCGTGAAATCCATCGCTCTGACGTATACCAACAACGACTACGGTAAGGGTCTGGCGGACGCGATCGAATCCTCCTTCAAAGCCATCGGTGGCGAAGTGACAATCGTGGCGGCACATGAAGACGGCAAAGCCGACTACTCCGCCGAAGTGGGCGCGCTGGCCTCTGCTGGTGGCGACATCCTCGTGGTTGCGGGCTACCTTGACCAAGGTGGTGCAGGCATCATTAAAGCAGCACTCGATGCAGGCGCATGGGAGCAGTTCGGTCTGCCCGGTGGCATGATCGGTGAAGCACTGCCCGCCAACATCGGTCCCGACCTCAACGGCTCCTACGGCCAAATTGCTGGTTCCGAAGGTCCGGGCATTGAGAACTTCGTGAAAATGTCCGAAGAGGCAGGTTTCTCTGGTGCGTCGCCCTACACGCCCGAAAGCTATGACGCGGCAGCGTTGCTGCTTCTGGCGATGCAGGCGGCAGGCTCCACTGATCCAGCCATGTATAAGAACAAGGTTCTCGAAGTGGCCAACGCACCTGGCGAGAAAATCTTCCCTGGTGAACTGGCAAAGGCACTTGAGCTGATCAAAGCGGGCACGGACATCGACTACGTCGGTGCCTCCGCGGTTGAGCTGATCGGACCCGGCGAATCCGCTGGTACCTACCGCATGATCGAAGTGCAGGATGGCGTGAACGCTACCGTAGGCTTCAAGTAAGACTGCTCCTTTTTTAGGATAAACCAATTGAAACAGCCCAAGCTTTCCAGTTTGGGCTGTTTTCACAAAGACTTGTACCCAGCCACCAAGGCGGGGCCGCAGACGGGGATGGGACATATGATCGTCGTTGACGATTTACACAAACATTTTGGCGGGTTTCACGCCGTGGATGGTGCAAGCCTGACCATTGAGGAAGGTTCAATCACCGGATTGATCGGACCCAACGGTGCGGGAAAGACCACGCTTTTCAATGTGATCGCGGGCGTTCTTCAACCAACGTCGGGCACCGTGAAGATGGACCGCGAGGACATTACAGGCCTGCCGCCCCATACGCTCTTTCACAAAGGGCTGCTGCGGACCTTCCAGATCGCGCATGAGTTCCACTCTATGACCTGCCGCGAGAACCTGATGATGGTGCCGGGTGGTCAATCGGGTGAGACGCTGTGGAACACGTGGTTTGGCCGCAAGCGCATCGCTAATGAGGAACGCGCCCTGCGCGCCAAAGCAGACGAAGTGCTGGAATTCCTTACCGTTGAGCATCTGGCCGAGCAGAAGGCGGGCCAAATCTCGGGCGGTCAGAAAAAGCTGCTGGAGCTGGGGCGCACGATGATGGTCGATGCCAAGATCGTCTTTCTCGACGAGGTCGGCGCGGGCGTGAACCGGACGCTTCTGAACACCATCGGCGATGCCATTCTGCGTCTGAACAAGGAGCGCGGCTATACTTTTGTCGTGATCGAGCACGACATGGATTTCATCGGACGCTTATGCGATCCCGTGATCTGCATGGCGGAGGGCCGCGTGCTGGCCACGGGCACCCTGCCCGAGATCAAGGCCAACGAGCAGGTCATTGAGGCCTACCTCGGCACGGGCCTCAAGAACAAAGAGCAGGTTGGATGACAGTGCAGATCGTTTCGGCTCTATGTGTCTCGGTTGCTGTGCTGGTTGTGGCCAGCCCTACTGAGGCGTGTATGCAGCTCAAGGATTGGCTGTCGGTCTGTACAGAGGGTTCTGAGTGGGAAGCTGCGGTTGACGGTGACGGCGACACGGTTTTTCGGGATGTTCAAAACTACAAAGGTCAGGTGCTTGTCTACAAAGGGGGCACTGCCGACGGGTTGACCGTTGAAGATGCAGCAGCTGCAGCTGTGAGAAGTGATACAAAGGCATCGCAGAGTTATGACATTCTCGCACGGGGCAAGATGCCTTCGGGCAATATCGTTTTCGCCTCATCGGCATAGCGTGATGATGTGGATTATGTCTATGCGACGACCCTTTCGATGGGCGCAAAGGAAACTGTGCGCATCATCACTTGGCGGCGCGGCGTTGAAGTGCACGAGGCCGACAGGCTGGCCCACCGCGCCTTTGGCGCATTGGTGAAAGTTGAGGGATCACGCTGATGATCCAGATCCAGAGGAACGATAATGAGCACTGAAACTTCCAAAGCGGCCCCTTTCCTGATCGGTGATACGATGACGGGTGGCTATGGCAAAGGACCTGACATCCTGCACGATTGCACAATTGCGGTGGAGCGCGGCGAGATCGCCGTGATTGTCGGCCCCAACGGCGCAGGCAAATCCACTGCGATGAAGGCTGTGTTCGGGATGCTTGATGTGCGCTCGGGCAAGGTGTTGCTGGACGGCGAGGACATTACCCATCTCAGCCCCCAAGCGCGGGTGAGCAAGGGCATGGGCTTTGTGCCTCAGACCTCGAACATCTTTACGTCGATGACGGTGGAAGAGAACCTCGAGATGGGGGCCTTCATCCGCAAGGATGACTACCGCGAGACGATTGCGCAGATTTATGATCTGTTTCCTATCCTCAAGGACAAGCGTAACCAAGCGGCAGGTGAGCTGTCAGGCGGTCAGCGCCAGCAAGTTGCCGTCGGTCGTGCGCTGATGACCAAGCCCAAAGTGCTGATGCTGGATGAGCCGACTGCTGGGGTCAGCCCCATCGTCATGGACGAACTCTTTGACCGCATCATCGAGGTGGCGCGTACAGGCATCCCGATCCTGATGGTAGAGCAGAACGCCCGCCAAGCGCTTCAGATTGCAGACAAAGGTTATGTTCTTGTGCAAGGGGCGAATGCCTATACGGGGACAGGCAAGGAATTGCTTGCCGACCCTGCCGTGCGCAAATCGTTCTTGGGGGGATAGCGCGATGGGTGAGATTGAAATCCAGCGCGAAGATCCTGCTGCACCGCCTGCGCGCACTTTGCTTGAGGAAAGTCACGCCCTGATGGGATCACTTTTCCCAAAGGAGGCAAATCACTTCCTTTCGGTAGACAAACTCAAAGAGCCACATGTACATTTTTTCGCAGCCAAAGAAGAAGACATGACCTTTGGCTGTGCTGCACTGGCCGAGTTTGGCGAATATGCCGAAGTGAAATCAATGTATGTTGCGCCCCAAGCGCGCAGCCGTGGTGTTGCGGATCGGCTTTTGACCCATCTTGAGGCAACCGCACGGGCCAGGCGCATCAAAAAGCTGCGCCTTGAAACAGGTCAGCCTGGGCTTGAGGCAGCACACCGCCTTTATGAACGCCATGGATTTACAGACTGCGCAGCCTTCGGCACCTACCCCGCCGATGCGCCTTACAGCCGATATATGGAGCTTTCCCTCTAATGGATTTTCTCAACGCAATCGTTGCCCTGTGCAACTTCGTGCTGATCCCCGGCATCGCTTATGGCAGCCAGCTTGCCATTGGCGCGCTGGGGGTGACGCTGGTTTACGGGATCCTGCGCTTCTCAAATTTCGCCCATGGCGATACGATGGCTTTTGGCACGATGGTGACAATTCTGGTCACGTGGTGGATGCAGTCTATCGGCATCAGCCTCAGGCCGCTGCCCACTGCCCTGTTCGCCCTCCCCTTCGGTATTCTGGGCTGTATCGTTCTTGTGCTCATCACCGACCGTGCCGTGTACAAGTTTTACCGCGTGCAAAAGGCCAAACCTGTGATCCTCGTCATCGTCTCCATGGGGGTGATGTTCGTGATGAACGGAATTGTGCGGTTTATCATCGGGCCTGATGATCAAAGCTTTTCCGACGGGCCGCGGTTCATAATCTCGGCACGTGATTTCAAGCGGTTGACAGGTTTGGATGAAGGTATGTCGATTAAGACAACCCAACTCATCACAGTGATCACCGCGATTGTGGTTGTGGCGCTGCTGTTCTGGTTCCTGAACAAGACGCGGGCGGGCAAATCCATGCGGGCCTATTCGGATAACGAAGACCTCGCCCTGCTCTCGGGCATCAACCCCGAGCGTGTGGTGATGATCACGTGGATCATCGTGGCGGCCTTGGCGACCATTGCAGGGACGCTTTACGGCCTTGATAAATCGTTCAAACCCTTCACCTATTTCCAGCTTCTTTTGCCGATCTTTGCGGCGGCTGTTGTTGGCGGCATCGGCTCACCGCTCGGGGCCATCGCGGGGGGCTTTGCCATCGCCTTCTCGGAGGTGACGATCACCTATGCGTGGAAGAAAATACTGGTGTACCTGATGCCCGAGAGCCTTGAGCCGTCTGGCTTGGTGCAGCTTCTCTCCACAGATTATAAATTCGCCGTCAGCTTTGTGATCCTGCTGATCGTGCTGTTGTTCAAGCCTACGGGCCTCTTCAAAGGGCAGTCCACGACATGACCGATACTGTGAAAAACTCCCTTCTCTTCGCGCTGGTCTTCACGCTGATCATCACGAGCGGCTTCTTCCAAGGTTGGAACAACGCGATGTTCATCCTCAACATGGGGATCATCTCGGCCATCATGGCGCTGGGGGTGAACCTGCAATGGGGCTATGCGGGGCTGTTTAACGTGGGCGTCATGGGGTTTGTGGCACTTGGCGGACTGGCTGCTGTTCTGGTGGGAATGCCCGCGACACCTGGTGCTTTTGCGGCGGGCGGTATTGGCGTTGTCGTCGCATTGGTGCTGGGGGCCGTGACGATCATTGCGGCCGTGATGGCCTATAAGAAAATGGCCGCTGGCCGCAATCGAAGCCTTGCAATTGCGGCGATCCTTATCTTCGGATTTTTCGTGTTTCGCGGTTTTCTGGACCCTGCGGTGGGGTTGATCGAGGATGTGAATCCTGCGGCCACTGGCTATCTTGGCGGCCTAAACCCTGGCACGAAGGATACTTATCGCGATAACGGCTGGATCATGCTCATCGCGTGGCCCATGGGCGGATTACTTGCGGCGGGGGCTGCTTGGTTGATCGGCAAGGCCGCTCTGGGTCTGCGCTCTGACTACCTCGCGATTGCGACGCTGGGCATTGCGGAGATCATCATTGCGATCCTCAAAAACGAAGACTGGCTCACACGCGGAGTAAAAAACGTGGTCGGCGTGCCGCGTCCTGTCCCCTATGAGTTGGACTTGCAGAACTCTGCCCAGTTTGTGGAGCGCGCGGCAGCTATGGGCTTTGATCCTGTGGAAGGCTCGACGATCTTCGTCAAGCTGCTCTATGCGGCGCTCTTTGCGGCTGTGCTTGGCATTATTTTCTACCTCAGCCAGCGTGCGCTCAATTCACCGTGGGGTCGTATGCTGCGTGCCATTCGTGACAATGAAGTCGCGGCCGAGGCCATGGGCAAAGACGTAACCGCGCGCCATTTGCAGGTGTTCATCCTCGGCTCTGCCATTTGCGGAATCGCAGGGGCTATGATGACAACGCTTGATGGACAGCTCACCCCCGGGACCTACCAGCCGCTGCGCTTTACTTTCCTCGTTTGGGTTATGGTGATCGTGGGTGGCTCTGGCAGCAACCTCGGGTCGATCCTTGGTGGGTTCCTGATTTGGTTCCTCTGGGTTCAGGTGGAGCCGATTGGCCTGTTCCTTATGGATATCATCACTGCTGGTATGGCTGAGGACAGCGCGCTGCGGGCGCATCTGATCGACAGTGCAGCACAGATGCGGCTCATGACGATGGGCCTGATCATGATACTTGTGCAGCGGTTCAGCCCGCGTGGGTTGATACCTGAGAAATAAGTGTCGCACCGTTCTATGCGGCGCCCGCGGATTTCAGTTTAATGGCAAAATGAAGAAGGGCGCGTTTGGGGATATCCAAGCGCGCCCTTTTATATTTGTCGGATAGTTTTTTAACGTCCTTTGAACAAGCCGCCCAAGATTCCGCGCACGATGCGGCGGCCTGTGGTCCCCTTGAGTTCTTTAATGACCACGTTGGCGATGGCTCCGCCTATGCCGCCGTCATCTTTTGTGCTGCGGCGCGAGGATGTTTGGCCTTTCCCTGCATACCTTCGTGCTTTCTTGAACTCACGCAGCGATGGGGTTTGTGCAGCAGCTATTTTCGCGGCTTTGGCCTCGGCCTCCGCTTTTTCGATGGCCGCTTCAGCGGCTTCGGCTTCGGCTTCGGCGGCTGCCTTTTCCGCGCGGCCTCGCAACATCTCAAACGCGCTTTCACGGTCTAGGCTGGTGTCATATTTGCCCGCCATATCCGATGAGGCCATGAAGGCGCGACGTTGCGCATCCGAGATGGGGCCCAGTTGTGAGGATGGCGGGCGGATCAGCGTGCGCTCGACGATTCCGGGCACGCCTTTGGGTTGTAACATGGACGTCACGGCCTCGCCCACGCCCACTTCGCGGATTGCTTCCTCGGTGCTGAAGGCGGGGTTTTCACGGTAGGTCTGTGCGGCCATGCGCAGCTCTTTCTGGTCCTTGGCGGTGAAGGCGCGCAGGGCATGTTGCACGCGGTTGCCAAGCTGGCCGAGTATGTCTTCGGGCACATCGGCGGGGTTTTGGGTGATGAAATAGACGCCGACGCCTTTGGAGCGGATGAGGCGGGCGACCTGCTCGACCTTGTCGACCAACGCTTTGGGGGCATCATCAAACAGCAAGTGTGCCTCGTCAAAGAAGAAGACCAGTTTGGGTTTATCTGCATCCCCCACTTCGGGAAGCTCTTCAAAGAGCTCCGAGAGCAACCATAGCAAGAAGGTGGCGTATAGCTTGGGCGCGCCCATCAGCTGGTCAGCGGCGAGGATGTTGATCATGCCGCGCCCGTCCGCATCTGTGCGCATCAGGTCGGAGAGTGCCAGCGCGGGCTCACCAAAAAGTTTAGCCCCGCCTTGGTTTTCGAGAACCAGCAGGCGGCGTTGAATGGCACCAACAGAGGCGCTTGAGACATTGCCGTAGCGCAGGGAGAGATCTTTGGCGTTCTCGCCGATCCAGACCAGCAGCGCTTGTAGGTCTTTGAGATCCAAAAGTGGCATGCCGTCCTCATCCGCTATGCGGAAAGCGATGTTGAGGATGCCCTCTTGCGCCTCGGTCAGGCCCAAAAGCTGGCCCAGCAGAAGCGGGCCCATCTCGGACACTGTGGTGCGGACAGGATGCCCCTGCTCTCCGAACAGGTCCCAGAATGTGACGGGAAAGGCGTCATATTTGAAATCGGAAAAGCCGATTTTCTCAGCACGCTCTGTGAAGGGGCCGTGAAGTTTATGCGCAGGATCGCCTGACATGGCCAGACCGCTAAAGCCACCTTTTACATCTGACAGGAAGACGGGCACGCCCGCATCGGCGAACCCTTCTGCCATGATCTGGAGCGTCACGGTTTTGCCTGTTCCTGTAGCCCCCGCAACAAGCCCATGACGGTTGGCGTATTTCAGCGACAGAAATTGTTGAGTACCATAGGCTGGGCCGCCGCCGCCGATAAATAGGTCTGAGCTCACGAGTCTTGTCTCCTGTTCAAGGGCGCGTTCCATGCAGTTTGCGGTATCGCACCGCCGAACTACACTGTCTTAATCATTAGACACCATAGTCAACCTGCCCGTGGTCCAATGTCCTTTGGGTGTGCGGACAATTCCTCCCTGTCAGACTGGCCGTGCCTTCGGGTGCGGTCTTTTTTGCAGTGATGGCTGAAAGTCTGATTACAAGGTAGAGGTGCATTATTTCTCTATTTGCTGTTGACGCTTTTGCAGTCGTTGCATAGCGTAGCGAAATAAGACGGCGAAGTCCGGCAGGGAGTTGAAAAACGATTCAAAAAGGGGACGCTTAGCGTCCTCTTTTTTTATGCATATCCAGACCCCAGATGCGGTAGTGTCGATGTGTTGTTTCAAAGGCGGGCAGAAATCTGCTCTACCTCACAGATTGTTATACGCAATGGCCCTGACATTCCCGATTATGGGTGCTAATCATGGCTCAATGAAATCAACCGACGGATTTAACATGATTAAATTTCTTACGGCCCTGCATGTGTGCGTCGCGCTTTGTGTGGTTGCGCCTGTATCTGCATTTGCACAATCATCGACTGAAAGTCAGCTGAGCCTTGGTGAGGATGTTGACGAGATTGGCAAGCCCTACACGCGTGAGGTCAACGAAGACTGGGAGATGCGCTGTATCCGGGTTGAAGAAGGCGAAGAACCCTGCCAGATGTACCAGATGATGGATGACGGCCAAGGCGCGCCTGTCGCCGAAATCTCTGTCTTCCGTTTGCCCGAAGGCGGCAAAGCGGTAGCCGGAGCCACATTGATTGTCCCGCTCGAGACGTCGCTGACAGACCAGTTGCTCATCTCTATTGATGGGGACAAAGCGCGCCGGTATCCTTTCGCTTTCTGTAACCCCATCGGCTGCTATGTGCGCTTGGGTCTTACAGCGGCAGATGTTGCGGCCTTCAAACGCGGCAATGCGGCAACGATAACTATCGTCCCTGCCCTTGCGCCTGATCAAAAGGTTCAGTTGGCGCTCTCCCTAAAGGGGTTCATGGCGGCGTTTGATGCGGCTTCTGTTGTAGATCAATAGGCTACGAAAGCTTGTCAGCTTCAAGACGCCGCTCTTCGGGGCGGCGTTTTTTTGTCTATACGGCGCGCAGAGCGATTACGGCATTCATGCCGCCAAAGGCGAAGGCGTTGCTCAGAGCCACGTCTACATTGACATCCCGCGCCTCGTTCGGGACCACATCCAATGCGCACTCGGGGTCTGGTTCTTCATAGCCAATGGTCGGTGCGATCACACCATCACGAAGCGCCATTATACAAGCCAACAGCTCAACAGCGCCCGTGCCGCCAATCAAATGGCCGTGCATTGATTTGGTTGAGCTGATCATCAAGCGGTCCGCATGGGCGCCAAACACATCTGCAACGGCCGCGCATTCTGTTTTATCGTTGGCAGCGGTACCTGTGCCATGAGCGTTGATATAGCCCACCTCTGAAGCGTTAAGTCCCGCATCCTTGAGTGCCCCCGACATAGCGCGTGCGGCGCCGTTTTTGGAGGGCATCACGATATCGGAGGCATCCGATGACATGGCAAACCCTGCTACTTCACACAGGATATTGGCACCGCGTGCGCGGGCGTGCTCATATTCCTCAAACACGAGGATGCCTGCCCCCTCGCCTTGTACCATGCCGTTGCGGTTCGCCGAGAACGGGCGGCAGGCATCGCGAGACATTACGCGCAGCCCTTCCCATGCCTTGACCCCACCAAAACAGAGCATGGACTCCGAGCCGCCAGTGACCATCGCTGGCGCCATGCCCGAGCGGATCATCATGAAGGCTTGGGCCATTGCATGGTTGGAGGAAGCGCAGGCCGTTGAGACGGTGAAGGACGGACCTTTGAGGTTCCATTCCATGCTCACATGGCTGGCTGCGGCGTTGTTCATCAGCTTTGGCACCACAAACGGGTGCACACGGTTTTTGCCTTCTTCATAAACGGCGCGGTAGTTGTCATCCCATGTGCTGACCCCACCCCCTGCCGTGCCCAGCACCACGCCCGAGCGCGCGGCGGTCTCACCCATGAAATCAATGCCCGACTGCTCAATCGCTTCGCGGGCGGCGGCGAGCGTGAATTGGGTGAAACGATCATAGAGCGACATTTGCTGACGGTTGTAGCGGCCTTCAGCCTCAAAACCCGTCACCTGACCGCCGATCTGGATCTGCAACCGCTCAACATCGCGGATCGCCAAAGGGCCAATGCCGCAGACGCCTTCGCGCATAGCGGCATAGGTGGCGTTCACGCTGTGACCCAGCGGGTTGATCGTGCCAGCCCCTGTGATCACCACACGTTTCATCAGGCGGACTGCTCAGCCTTCAAACGCTCGATGCCCTTGATGATGCTGGCCACAGATGTGATGTCGAAATCACTTTCCTGTGGCGCGTTGGCGTTGAACGGCACGGTGATGTCAAAGGCTTCCTCGATGGCAAAGATACTCTCGACCACGCCCATGCTATCGATGCCGAGGCTTTCCAGCGTGCTGTCCATCTCGACGTCTTGCGGCTCAAGCAGGGCTTGTTCTGCGATGATGGCGATGACTTGATCTTTTACGCTCATGTGAACGGGTCCTTATGGCAGCTGGTTGGAGAGGATTTAGGACTCCTTGCCCCCTTTTAAAACCGCGTTCTTCAATTCCGCAACGTCGCGCAACAGGCGTGGCAGGCGGCGCAGTGCTTTGTAGCCTTCGACCTGTTTGTCCATTTGCGTGGCTGGGTAGCCCAACATGGTGCGCCCCGCAGGCACATTCGACATCAGCTTAGTCCCACCGCCTGCGATCACACCGTCGCCCACAAAGATATTATCATTTACGCCGCATTGCCCTGCCAGCACTACGTTGTCCCCGATTGTGGCAGAGCCTGCGATGCCTACTTGTCCACAGATCAGCGAATTGCGCCCTATCACTACGTTATGGCCAAGGTGCACTTGGTTATCGAGCTTGGTGCCATCACCGATCACCGTGTCACGGATGGTGCCGCAATCAATCGTGGCGCCCATGCCGATCTCGACATCGTCACCGATTGTAACCGCGCCAAGGCTGTGGATTCGGGTCCAGTCTTGCGCCTTGGCCTCACCCTGATCGCCCAAGGTTTTGCGCACGCTCTCTACACTGCTTGGCTCTGCGGTGACAAAAGAGAAGCCGTCGCCGCCGATCCTTGCGCCGGGTTGTGCGATGAAACGCGCGCCGATGGTGACACGGGCTCCGATGCTGACCGCTTCGCGCAGGTACGCTCCCTCGCCAATCTGCACGTCCCAGCCAACGAAACACTGCGGACCAATAACGCTGCCTGCGCCGATTTTGGCCCCTTTGGAGATGACGGCAAGCGGGCCGACGCTCACGCCTTCACCAAGATCTACGGTCGGGTCGACGAAAGCGGTCGGGTGAATGCCTGCCTCAAACCCCTGCCCCGCATCGAGCATCTTGGTCAGGCCAGACATGGCATAGCGTGGACGTGGGGCGATGATCGCAGCCTCAAGACCGAGAGATTCCCAATCCGCACCCTCCCAGAGCATCGCAACACGGGCGCTGCCCTGCGCAAGGCTGTCGGCGTATTTGGGGTTCATCGCCAAAGCGAGATCATCGCGCATCGCCATCGCAGGCTCAGCTGCGCGCGCGATCAAAATATCAGTGGCGCCAAGGGCTTTTTCCCCCAACGCCACTGCAATCTCTTCAACTGTATGGGTCATGTCATGCTCCACCAAGGGTTGCGTGCAGACCTAACCCTGAACCTGCCCGAGTTCCACCCCTGCCTTTTGCAACGCATCCCAGATGCGCGCATCGCGGCCATAAATGTCACGACGGAAGTTCAGATTGCCCCGGGCATCCGTGTAGGCGGTGCGGTAGATGATGTGCACGGGCACCGGGTCCACGAGGTTTACGCGGCTCTCGCGGCCTGTACGCAAGTGCGACTGGAAGAAGCCTGTTGGATCAGCCTCCTGTTTGGCCAGTAGTGCATAACCGAAATCGAACGGATCATTGAGACGGATACAGCCGTGGCTGTAGGCGCGCACTTCACGGCTAAACAGATTTTTCGCAGGCGTATCATGCAGATAGATGTTGTATTTGTTCGGGAACATAAACTTCACCAACCCCAATGCATTGCGGCTGCTGGGAGGTTGGCGCATCGAATAGGGGAAATTGCGCGCTGTGTATTTGGTAAAATTCGCGCTTGAGCGGTTTACAACACGTCCGCGGTGGTCGGTGATCTGAATGTGACGCACGGCGTCGGGATTGTTGCGCAGCGCTGGCAGATACTCGTTCACGATAATTGACCGAGGGACATACCAGCTTGGGTTGATGACCAGATGGTCCATTAAATCCGAGAATTCTGGCGTCGGTCGGTCTCCCTTGTTGGCCCCCACAACTGAACGGGTCTCAAAGCTCACGCGGCCATCATCGACGATTTTAGCCGTGAAATCGGGGATGTTCACGAGGATATGGCGGTAGCCGCGCTTCTTGTTGAGCCAGCGTTCCCGCTCCATCGCTACCAGAATGGATTTTAGGCGCGTCTCGATGCCCTTGTTGATCTCCTCGATCGTGCCACTGCCTGCCACGCCATCCGGCTCAAGCCCATGGGCCTTCTGGAACGCTTGAACGGCGTCTTTCATGGCGGCGTCATAGGTTTTGGCGTTGGAGCGTGAGAGATAGGCCATGCGCATCAAACGGTTGCGCAGGGTCAGAACCGAAGAACCCGAGACCCCCGGCTTTAGCGATGACGCGCTGACCGTTGGGCCCCAGCCGCCACGTGCGGATTGTTCCTGCAACAGCATTTTCTGCTTCATCAGGGCGTTATACTCGATTGTGCGAGGTGCGAGGCTGCGCAAGTATGCAGCAGGCTGTGCTGACAAAAATCCCGATATCAGCTCGGCCCGGTCAGTATACTCAACCTCGCGCTTGATCGCGCTTACTACCTCGCTTGGCACCAATGCACCGCTCTGGATATCACGGGCATACCGCAAGAACATCCGCGTCATCTCGACCTCGATCATGCCAAGATCACGGGCGGAGCGTGCGTTTTTCATCTGCTGCTCAAGCGCATCGGCGTCATAGCGTGCAACGGGCAGCCCGTGGTCGCCCGCACGGCGCAACGCATCAAGCAGTGCGGCACGGCGCGCCTGATGAATTTCATCCGAGCCCGTCCAGACCCCTTCGAAATTCTGTGCACGGTAGAATTTCGCAATGTCCTCATCCCGCGACCCTGTCTCGGCGACGGCTTGTTTGAAGGCGGTCACTTGTGCGCCTACCTGTTGGGGCGCAGCGACGAAAAAGGTACCAAGGGCCAACGCAAGAGCGACGGGCTTGGCAGGTGCAAATGAAGGCTTGAAGGATGGCAGTCTCGACAGCATGAATTGTCCCCGTGGAATCTTTTTTCTTTGTAAAAAGACTTTTCTCAGATTTCCGTCGCAAGTCTATTCACAAAGCTGATATCTGACCCATCTCCTTCAAATTGATGCGGAAATGGCACCGCAGAACGGGATATGTCGCAAGATCGGCTTGAAATGCGCAAGAAGTTGCCGAAAAATTGAATGATAAAGTGTAAGTGTAATTCATCTCTTGGTTCCGTAATTCCCCTATGCAATAGAGGAAGGGCTTCTGGGGAGCTGACAAAAACAAGATCTGTGTAACATCACAGACACATTGGCAGACTCCATAGGCACGCCCACACTCGGGTAAGGAACGGGACAAAGACGATGACAGTACAGACCACATCAGGCATGACGCGTCGCGGACTTATGGGCGCTTTCGCAGCGACCCTTGTAACAGCGGCGCCCACATATTCGAACGCCGCAGGTTTTTTGCGCGGCGGTGGTGATATTCGTCGGATCAAAATGTACTCGGGCCGCACGGGTGAGCGTATCGACATGATCTATTGGATCGAAGGCAAGTATATTAAGGATGCAGTGCGCGAGGTGAATTATTTCATGCGCGACTGGCGGACCAACGATACCTACAAAATGGATTTTCGGACAGTCGACATTATGGCTGCGGCGCACAACCTTATGGATGCGGATGAGCCTTACATGCTGCTCTCCGGTTATCGTAGCCCAAAAACGAATGCGATGTTGCGCTCCCGCTCGCGCGGTGTGGCGAAGAATTCATTGCACATGCGTGGTCAGGCTGCTGACCTAAGGTTGAACTCGCGTTCTGTGCATCAGGTTGCGAAAGCGGCGGCTGCATGTCGCGGTGGCGGTGTTGGGCGCTATTCTGGATCCAACTTCGTTCATATGGATTGCGGTACCGTCCGCACTTGGGGCCGCTAAACGCGCAACATTAAAGCAAGGCAATAGGGCGCTCTTTGGGGCACCTCTTTTTTCGTGGATTAACGCGAAATAACCCACCACCTCTTGATCGGTCTGCCTTTGGAGCTTCGAGAGATTTGGCCTCCATCTGCACCGCGGGTTGGTGCCGATCCCGTAGCGTTTCGCGCCCTCCCTGAGCAGATGACTGCGCACAGTGATCTGTGCCACAGCTTTGATCGTGCACTCATCCGAATAGAGACTTTGCCCTAACATGTACATCAGCGGTCGCCTCCGAGGTTGCCGCGCAAAACGGCACCGAGTCTAAGCTTACCCTAATGCTCATTTGACACCGCCTTTGGCGCTTTGTTCGCGCCCTACTTCGTGCCGCCATCGTCTTATTCAAGTTTGAGTCAGTTTCTTGCGTAAATGCGCTCGCAAAATAACACTTTCTAAAACGGGCATTGTTAGCTGTTGGGTCCTAACGCAATGACGAAGGAAACCGCTATGGCCACAGCATCGGAACTGCCAATTGACACGAACGCTTCGGCGAATGACATGGCAAACGAAATGTTTAGTAACGGCATAACCATCATTTCTGCGAGCTATACTGGAAGCGCAAACGCTTCAGGCACCTATTCGGATGGAGACGCTACTGGCTCCTGGCGTGACGCCATCAGATACGGGTGTGATCCTTTCGACGGGCAACGCTTCCAGTATCACCAACAGCTCGGGCGATGCGAATGCTTCGGCTGGTACATCGACCAGCCATGGTTTGGCAGGCGATTCTGATCTTGAAACGATTTCGGGCCAAACCACCTTTGACGCGGCCGTTCTTGAAGCAACATTCGTTCCCGTCGGCAGCACTCTCACCATGCAGGTGGTATTCTCCTTCGAGGAATATCTCGAATACACAAGCTCTGGCTTCAACGACGCAGTCGGTATATGGGTCAATGGAGAACCCGCCGAGCTTCAGGTTGGAACGGGTCACATCTCGATCAACGATATCAACGACAAAACCAATGAGAACCTATACGTCGATAATCCTGCCACTGCAGAGGAATATAATACAGAGATGGACGGGTTCACGGTTAAGTTGACCCTCAAGGCACCTGTCAATCCTAGAGAAGAGAATACGATCAAGATCGGTATCGCTGACAGTGGGGACAGCGCATATGATAGTAATCTGCTGATTGCGGGGGACTCGGTGCAAACTGCGCTGATTGCCGGAGATGACAATATTGAACTGCGTGCCGGAGAAAGCGAAGAGTTCGATCTTCTTGCCAATGATGTAACCTCCACAGGCAGCACTCTGACCATCACAGAAATTAACGGCCAACCGGTGTCCGTTGGGGACACGGTGACGCTGGCCACAGGTGAGGAAATCACCCTGACGGACGCCGGAATGGTGCTTGCGGATCCTGATGGCGACTTGGGAACTAATACGTTCACTTATACGGT